>NZ_JBIDCU010000003.1:0-174767 GCF_043204765.1 Micromonospora sp. NPDC047730
TCCACGGCGGCTGCTCACCACGCCTCACGGCCCGACATCGTAGATCACCCTCTACAAGGGACGAAAGACCCGAAGATCATTTTGTTAGGAACTCTTAGTGGGCCGCACGACTACGGCTTTGGCCTTTCCCGGTCTGACGGCTCCGCGATGAGCCGGCCCGAGATGGAGGAGGCCATCCGCGACTTCCTCGCCCAGATCGATCCCGCTACCGGCTACCTGGCGGAATGACGGCAACCGGCGTGGTCATGGGCGGCAGCGCCGGCCTGTAGCCACGCGACGGCCCGCCGCGCCGGGGGCCTCGGGGCGAGATCGGCACCGGTGCGGCTGCTGCGTACCATGCGGGGCCGGGCATCCCCTCGTCCCGCGGAGGTATCGGCAGATGGCAGGCCAGCACGAGGGGTACGCCCTCGGCGTCGACCTCGGCACGTCGCACACCGTTGCCGTGCTGCGCCGGCCGGACGGGCACACCCGCCCGCTGCTGGTGGACGGCCAGCCGATCATCCCCTCGGGCGTGTACGCCGACGCGGACGGGCTGCTGCACGCCGGCCGGGACGCCCAGCGGCTGGCCCGCACCGATCCGGGCCAATACGAGCCCAACCCGAAGCGGCGCATCGACGAGCCGGCGGTGTCGCTGGGCGACCGCCGGTATCCGCCGGCCGAACTGCTGGCCGCAACGCTGCACGCGGTGGCCCGGGCGGCCGTCGAGGCGGTCGGCTTCCTGCCCCCGGCGGTGCTCACCTGCCCGGCGACCTGGGACGCGGCCCGGCGGCAGGTGCTCGCCGACGCCCTGGCCGCGGCCGGGTGGCCGTCGGCGGCCGAGCACACGCTTTCCGGCCCCACCCCACCGGGCACCCGGCTGCTGCGGGAGCCGGTCGCCGCCGCCCGCTACTACACCCAGGTGTTGCGCCGGCCGGTGCCGGTGGGCGGGGCGATCGCCGTCTTCGACTTCGGCGCCGGCACCCTGGACGTCGCCGTGCTCCGCAACGAGGGCGCCGACCCATGGGGCGACTCGGGGTTCAGCGTGGTCGCCGCGGGCGGCGCCGACGACCTCGGCGGCCTGGACGTCGACGCGGCGCTGCTGGGCCGGCTCGGCGAGCTGGTCGCGGGCGACCATCCGGCGCAGTGGCAGCGGCTGGTCCACCCGCAGTCGGCGACGCAGCGGCGGGAGCAGCACGAACTCTGGGAGAACGCCCGGGGCGCGAAGGAGATGCTGTCCCGCGCGACGGCCGCGCCGGTGGCCGTGCCGGGGGTGGAGGCGGTCGTCACCCTCACCCGCGCCGACCTGGAGCGGGTGGCCGCGCCGCTGCTGGGCCGGGCGGTGACGGTGGCCCGGGAGGTGATCGGCGCGGCCGGCCTCGACCCGCAGCAGCTCGCCGGCCTGTTCCTGGTCGGCGGCGCCACCCGGATGCCGATGGTGGCCCGGCTCCTGCACGCCGAGCTGGGCGTCGCCCCGACCGTGCTGGAGCAGCCGGAGCTGCCGGTCGCCGAGGGGGCGCTCACCGACCTGCCCCTGCCCCGACGCCCCCGCGGCGCCGCCGCCTTCGCCGCGCCCGCGCAGGCCGGATCCGCCGCGCCGCCGCAGCCAGGACCAGCGCCGGCGCAGCAGCCAGGACCGGTCGCGCAGGCCGGACCGACCGCACCGCCGCAGGACGCAGCCGCCGCGCCGGCGCCGGCGTCGGCCGGGCCTACGGGCCCGGCGCAGGCCGGGTCCGGCATACCGGCGCAGCAGGCCGCCGGGCCGGCGTTGCCCCAGCCCGCCGGGCCCGTGGGCCCCACGCCGACCGTTGTCGCCGGGCCGGAGGGCGTCACGCCGGCGCTCCCCGCCGGACTGGCGCCCACCCTGGTCGCGGGTGCGTCGGCCACGCCGACCGTGCCCGCCGCGCCGGCCCCGACCACACCGTACGGACCGCCGGGAGCCGCCCCGCCCGGGAGGCCGGTGCCGGGCGCCCATCCGCCCGCCGGACACGGCCAGCACGGCGGTCACGACGGACACGGCCGGCACGGTGGCCGTGGCGGTCAGCCGTCGGGCGTGCCCGGGCCGCCTCAGGCGGGCGGATGGGCGCCCGGCGTACCCCCGGCGAGCCTGTCCGCCGGGTCGGGCGCGTCGCCGGCGGCGTGGCCGGGCGTACCCGTCTCCGGCACGCCGGTGTCGCCGCCGCCCGGCGCCGGCCCGGCCGCGCCCGCGTTCCCCCGCCGCCGGGCGCTGTGGATCACGGCCGGGGCCGTCGTCGCCCTCGCCGGCGTGGTGACCGCGGCGGTGCTCTACCTGGCCCGGGACCGCTACCCCGCCCTGGAGTTCCGGGCCGCTGTGGCCGAGGTGGAGCGGGTGGCCGCCGGGGACGACCGGCCGGAGGCGATGTTCACCGCGGTGCTCGGCGGAAGGGCGTACCTCGCGCACCCGCTCGACGACGGGCGGCTGGAGGTGGTGGCGGTCGACGCCGACACCGGCGGGGTCGAGTGGCGGAAGCAGACCGGGGCGTCCGCCGAGCGGTGGGAGCGAATCGTCGCGCTACCCGGCGCGGTGGCGGCCTTCGCCGACGCCATCGGCGACGACACCCCCCGGGACCTGGTGCTGCTCGACGGCGCCTCCGGCGCCGAGCGGTGGCGCCGGCCCGTCCTGGGCAACGACGAGGTCTTCTTCGGCGAGGACGTCGCGGTGCTGGTCGACCAGACCGAGAAGCGGCTGGTCGGGCTGCGCCTGAACGACGGCGGGGAGACGTGGACGCAGCCCAGCCCGCAGGACGAGTACGGCGGGGCCCGCACCAGCGTCCACCCGGTCACCACGGACGAGGCGCTTGGCGGCCCGGCCTTCGTCGACGGCTCGCCGCGCGACCCCTGGCGCGGCGAGGTCCGCCGGCTCGTGCAGGTTGGCGCGGACCGTTCCGTCCGGGTGGTCGACATGGGCAGCCGCCGGATCGTCCACAGCCATGCCGGCGTGGCCGACCAGGACGACCTGGTGGTGGCGCACGAGGACCGCCTCTACGTGGCCCGCGACGAGGCCGGCTACCAGTTGCTGGCGTACGACCTGACGACCGGCGCCCAGCCGAAGGTGCTGTACACCGCCACGGACGACCGCAAGCGGCCGGAGGCGCTGGTGCCGTGCGGCGAGCACCGGGCCTGCCTGCTGGAGACCACGGGCGGCGAGGACGAGAGCACCGAGGTGGTGGCGGCGACCGAGGAGAAAGTGGCCCACTGGCCGGCGCCGGAGGCGACCCGGTTGGTGCCGCTCGACGAGCACCTGCTGGTCCGGCGGACCTCCTCGGAGTCGGTCGGCACCCTGTTCGACCCGGACGGTCGCGCGGTGCTGCGGGACCGTCGGGGGGTGGCGGTCCGGCTCGACGGGGGCAACCTGCTCGTCTTCGCCGACCCGCCGAGCTCCGTCGAGGACGACCACAGCGTCGCCGGGGTGGCGGCCGGCTCGGGAGCGGTGACCGAGATGGGCGAGTTGGTGGGCGTACGCAGCGAGACGTGCTCGTGGAACACCAGCGTGATCGTCTGCGGCGCCAAGGAGGACTTCGTGATCTACCGGTTCGCCGACCGTTAGCCGAATCCCGACAGCCATTCAGATCGATCTATATAACCGATAACCTCCTCTCAACGGCCAGGCCGCCCCGCGTCCGGTCACGAGCCGGCGCGGGGCCGACAGGAGGAGGACCGGCATGACACTTCCCCGTACCCGGCGGTGGCGGGCCCGCGCGGTGGGCGTACTCGCCCTCGCCGCCGCGCTCGTCGCCACCGTGGGCACCCCCGCCACCGCGGCCTCCGGCGGCGAGATCCGGCACGCCGACGACGCGAACGCCGTGACCGACGGCTACGTCGTGGTACTCCGGGACGACAGCGTCGGCCGGCACGGCGGCGACCGGCAGGTTGCGGTCAGGAGCGTCGCGAACCGGCTGGCCGACCGCTACGGCGCCACCCTCGGCCACGTCTACGGCCACGCGCTCACCGGTTTCGCGGCGCGGCTGCCGGAGGGCGCGGCCCGTCGGCTCGCCGCCGACCCGGCCGTGGCGTACGTGGAGCGGGACCGGGTGGTCACCCTCGTCGGGCCGGGGGTCCAGCTCAACCCGCCGTCCTGGGGCCTGGACCGGATCGACCAGCGCGGCCTCCCGCTCGACGGCCGGTACGCCTACCCGAACACCGCGCACAACGTGCACGCGTACGTCATCGACACGGGCCTGCGGCGTACCCACACCGACTTCGGCGGGCGGGCCGGCGTGGGGGTGGACCTCGTCGACGGCGGCCCGGCGGACGACTGCAACGGCCACGGCACCCACCTGGCCGGCACCGTCGGCGGCACGCGGCACGGGGTGGCGAAGGAGGTCCAGCTGCGCCCGGTGCGGGTGCTGAACTGCGCCGGCAGCGGCACCTTCTCCCAGGTCATCGCCGGGGTGGACTGGGTCACCGCGAACGCAGTCCGGCCGGCGGTGGCGCTGCTGGCGCTCGGCGGCGGGGCCAGTACGGCCCTCGACTCGGCCGTGAACCGGTCCATCTCGTCCGGCGTCACCTACGTCGTCACGGCCGGCAGCTCGAACGCCAACGCCTGCAACTACTCTCCCGCCCGGGTGCCGGCGGCGCTCACCGTGGCCGGCACCACCATTACCGACGGCCGGATGCCGAGCGGCAACTACGGCAGTTGCCTCGACCTGTACGCCCCCGGCGCCAACATCACCTCCACCTGGCACGCCACCGACACGGCGGTGGCCACCCTCAGCGGCGGGTCGATGGCCGCCGCACACGTCGCCGGGTGCGCCGCGCTCGCCCTCTCGGCCAATCCCACCTGGACTCCCGCCCAGGTGGCGGCCTACCTGACCGGCAGGGCGACCACCGGGGTCGTCAGCGGCGTGGTCGCCGGCACGCCGAACCGCCTGCTCTACTGCGGCGCCTGACCCGGGAACGCCGGGGCCACCGACGCTGAGCGGGCACCGGGCATCCCGGCGCCCGCCCGCGCGACCCGTCGATCCGGCGGGCCGCGCGGGCGGATCGTCCGCCCCGAACGGTCGACACAGGCGGTCGGGCCGGGGTCGATGCGGTGCGGCACGAGGACGGTCGCACCTCCGGCACGGCGGCGGGCCGCCCGCCGGACACCGGGTACGCCTCGCCGGCGGCGCGGTGACGGCCGCACGCAACATCGATGCTTGTCGCTGGAGGCGTCTGCGGCTACCGTCGAATCCAGTGACGATCGACTATATGGTCATCGGCGCGGGCATCGCGGGCGCCAGCGCCGGACACCACCTCGCCGCGTACGGCAGCGTGCTGCTGGCCGAGATGGAACGCGTCCCCGGCCAGCACTCCACCGGCCGCTCGGCCGCCCTGTTCTCCGAGTACTACGGCGGGCCGGTGGTGCGCGGGCTGACCCGGGCCAGCCGGGGCTTTCTCGCCGCCCCGCCGCCGGGATTCGCCGACCATCCGCTGCTCACCCCGCGCGGCGTGCTCAGCCTCTGCCCGCCGGGTGCCGAGGACGAGTTCGACGCGACGCTGCGCGACGGGGCCGACGTGGACCCGCCGGCCCGCGAGATCGACCCGGCCGAGGTGACCGCGTACTGCCCGGTGGTGCGGCCGGGGTGGTGCCGGCGGGCGATGGTGAAGCCGGCCGCCCGGGACCTCGACGTCGCCGCGCTGCACCAGGGATACCTGCGGGGCATCCGCGCGGCCGGCGGCCGGGTAATGTGCGGCGCCCGGGTCCGCCGGCTGCGGCGGGCGGACGGGGCGTGGCGGGTCGCCACCGACGCCGGCGAGTTCACCGCGCGGGTCGTCGTCAACGCGGCCGGCGCCTGGGCCGACGAGGTCGCCGCGGCGGCCGGCGTACGACCGGTGGGGCTGACCCCGCTGCGGCGCACCGCCTTCCTCGTGGACGCGCCGGCCGGCGTCCCGGCGACGGACTGGCCGATGGTCAACGACGTGGCCGGCACCTTCTACTTCAAGCCGGAGTCGGGACGCCTGCTGGTCTCCCCGTCCGACGCCACCCCGGCGCCGCCCGGGGACGCCCGCCCCGACGACCTCGACGTGGCGATCGGCGCCGAGCGGGTGCAGGAGGCGACCACGCTGAGCTTCCGCCGGGTCCACCGGGCCTGGGCCGGTCTGCGGACCGCCGCCCCGGACGACGTGCCGGTGATCGGCCCGGCGCCCGACGCGCCGGACTTCCTCTGGCTGGCGGGGCTGAGCGGCTACGGCGTCCAGACGGCGCCCGCGGCCGGCGCACTGCTCGCCGCGCTGGCGGTCGATGCCCCGCCACCCGTCGACCCCGCCCCCTACTCACCCGCCCGTCCCCTCCTGGTCAGGTGAAAGGAAGGGCCCCTTCCTATGCACCAGGCGTTAGGAAGGTGCCCTTCCTTTCACCTCACGGGCGTTCAGGAGCGTGGCCGGGTCGCTGGCCGACGAGCGAGCGACGGGGCAGCATCGTCCACGCCGAGATGCCCGCCGACACCAGCGCCGCCAGCAGCATCACCTGGAAGACCGCCGGATAGCCGGCCACGCTGGCGACCAGGCCGGCCAGCGGCGCCCCGGCCACCAGGCCCAGGTCCCAGAACGACGTGAACGCGCCGAGCGCCGCCCCCTGGTGCGCCGGGTCGGTCCGATTGATCACGAGCAGGGCCAGCGCCGGAAAGAGCAGCGACAGCCCGGCGCCGATCACCAGCCCGCCGACGACCGCGACCACGAGATTCGGCGCGACCGCGACCAGGAGCAGCCCCACCGCCTCCACCAGCGCGGACACGACCGCCACCCGGCCGGCGCCGAGCCGGTCGGGCAGCCCGCCCACGAACAGCCGGACCCCGACATAGGTGAAGCCGAACGCGTTGAACGCGGCGATCCCGTTCTCGATGCCCCGGTCGGCCAGGTGCAGGGCGACGAACGCGGCCAGTGCGGCGTACCCGAACCCGGCCAGGGAGAGCGCGACGCCCGGGGCGACCGCGCTGCGCGGCAGGATGCCGGCCGGGCCCTTCGGTTCCGGCTGCTCCGGCCGGGGGCGGACGGCGACGAGCGCGGCCCCGGCCAGCGCCGCCAGGATCGCGAACAGCCACACGGCGGGATAGCCGCCCGAGGTGCGCAGCAGCACCGCGCCGAGCAGCGCGCCGAGCGTGATGCCCAGCCACATGTGGATGCCGTACAGGCCGACGACGCGGCCCCGCCGGTCGGCCGGCGCGAGCGCCACCAGCCAGGCCGCGCCGGCGGTGTAGACGGCCGCCTCCCCCACGCCGTGCAGGACCCGGACGCCGACCAGCACGCCGACGTTGCCGGCCACCAGGTAGGCCGCGGCGGCGGCCGCGCACACGGCCGCCCCGGCCAGCATCACCGTCCGGTACCCGTGCCGGTCGCCGAGCCGACCGGCGACGGGCCGGGCGATCACGGCGGAGACCGCGATCGCGGCGATCACCACGCCCACCTCGACCCGGTTGCCGTCGAGTTCGTCGAGGACGTAGAAGGGCAGCACGGCCAGGGACGCGCCGACGCCGAGCAGGCAGAGGAAGATGGCGCCGAAGAGCGGCACGATGGGCCGGTAGAACGCGAGTTTCCCGCCGGTCGTGGTCATGCGGTGACGCTCCTAGGCCGGTACGACGTGGAAGAAGTGGGTCGGCAGGTGCACGGCCAGGCCCTCGTGGATCTCGGCGCAGACGGCCGGGCCGTCGGTGGCGAAGGTGCCCGGCGGCGGGGTCGCCACGCGGATCGCGGAGCGCCCGGCGTCGAGCAGGCGCGCCGCCATCGCGAAGTCGCCCACCACCGCCTCACCCGGCGCCACCATCCGGGTACGGCTGATCAGGACGCCGTTGCGGTGCAGGTCCGCCAGCAGCGCGTCGCGCCCGAGCAGGTGGGTGTAGTAGTCCCTCGGGTTGACGATCATCGCGTGCGGGGTGGCACCGGTCTGCTCGATCTCGTCGCAGGCGGCGAGCAGGCCGGTCAGCCAGTCGTGCCGGTACGGCAGCCGCCCGATCTCGGGGTACCGCAGCAGGCCGTGCTCGCCGATGGTCAGCGCCTGGTTCTCCGCCGTGGCGAGGCGGACCAGCAGCCGGTAGTCGACGAAGACGGCCAACGCCTCCGGGTCGTCGGCGAGTTCCTCGGGGATGCGTACCCAGGCGCGGATCGGGTGCACGGCGGCCGAGGCGGTGCCGAACCGGAAGGCCGCCTCGCGGCGCAGGCCGGACTCGTGCACCGCGGCGGCCTCCCCGACGTCGGGCCGGCCCTCGCACCAGAACCGCACCGGGTCCATCCCCACGGACCGCTTGCGGAACAGGTTGCGGACGGTCACCCGGGGGCGTTCCTTGGTCGGCTGGAAGGCGTCCGTGATGGTGTAGTCGAAGCGCACCTCGGCGCCGGCCGGGTCGGCGGCGTACGCGCGGGCGAACACCTCGCCGGGCGACAGGGTCGACGACGCGGTCACGGGCGGCGCGGCGGTGGTGGTCATGAATCCTCCCCGATGGCGATGGCGTGCCGGATCAGCCGCTGGTAGAAGGGCTGGTGGTGGTCGTGGTACAAGCGCAGGGTGTCGTCGTTGTCGACGGTCACCGCGAAGGACTTGGCGACCGGCGAGAAGCCGGAGGTGCGCTCGACGTCGAGGTGCCACTTGCGGGTGCGCCGCCACTCGGCGCGCTCCCCCGGCGCCCAGTTCAGCGCCTCCGGCCGGAACGGCAGCCCCACGGCGGCGCACCAGGCCGCCACCGTGTCCGCGGGCCGGCGCAGCAGGTCCTCGGCCCGGATCACCACCGGCGGCCGGCGCGCGGTCCGGCGGACCAGGTCGAACAGCTCCCACTGGTGCTCGAAGCCGATCTCGGGGCAGGTCACCGTGGGCTTGATGGCGTAGTGCGAGCTGATCGTGCGGGCCGGTTCCCGGACGATGAAGGTGTGCGTGACGTCGGCGATCGCCTCGGGATCGTCGAACAGGTGCCGGTACCGGTACTCGAGGGTGTCCTTGACGAAGACCGTCCGGTCCCGGCCCAGCCCGGTCAGGTGCGCGACGACGTCGGCCGGGTCGGTCACGGTGACGGCGCCGCCGTCGGCGGTGGGCAGGTCGACGTGCCCCTCGTCGACGAGGGTGACCAGCGGCTCGTGCACGACCGTCACGTCACCGCGGGCGATCATCATGCGCAGGAACGCGGTGGAGAGCGCCCGCGGATGCGCCCACATGGCGATCACCGGCATGCGGACGCCCCGTACCGCGTCGCCCGCCGGACCGGCGCGCCGCCGAGGTGGTGGACGGGCCTCACTGGGACCACCAGGTCGGCTTGCGGTCCCAGCGGTGGTCGCGCAGCCGGTCCAGCAGCCCGGCGTCCAGCGGCGCGCCGTCGCTGACGGCCAGGTTGGCGCGGACGTGCTCGACGCGGCGCATGCCGGGGATCACCGTGCTCACCGCCGGGTGGTGCAGGATGAACCGCAGCGCCAGCTCCGGCATGGTCGTCCCCGGCGGCACGTCGGCGGCCAGCCGCTCGGCGCGCTCCACGCTGGGCAGCAGGTTCTCCGGGCCGAAGTACGTGCTGCGCCAGTCCTCCTCCGGCCACGTGCTGTCGGCGGTCAGCCTGCCGGTCAGCGTCCCCTCGTCGAACGGCACCCGGGCGATGATCCCGATGTCGTCGCGCTGCGCGCGGGGGAACAGCTCGTCCTCGGGCGCCTGGTCGAAGATGTTGTAGATGACCTGGACGACGTCGATCAGCCCGGTGTCGAGGGCGGCGTGGCAGTTCGTCGGCTCCCACCGGTTGACGCTGATCCCGACGCCGTCGACGAGGCCCTCCCGCTTGAGGTCCGCGACGGTCTCCTGCCAGCGGCCGTCGGCCGCCCAGCGGTCCTCCCAGACGTGGAACTGGAGCAGGTCGATCCGGTCCACGCCGAGGTTCTCCAGGCTGTGCCGGGTGTACTCGCGGATGTGGTCGGCCGGGAAGACGTCGTCCAGGGTGTCCTGCGGGCCGGGCGGCCACTCCCGGTTCTTCGGCGGGATCTTGGTGGCCAGGTAGAGCCGGCGGTCCGGGTGCCGGCGCACGAGGGCGCCGAGCAACCGTTCGCTGACGCCCCGCCCGTAGACCCAGGCGGTGTCGAAGAAGTTGCAGCCCCGTTCCACCGCCTCGTCCAGGCAGGCCGGCGCGGTGTCGTAGTCCCAGCCGGTGAAGCCGCCCGGTCCCCCGCCGATGCCCCACATCCCGTACCCGACCTCGCTGACCTGCCAGCCGAGCCGACCCATCCTGCGGTATCGCATTCCACTCCCTCGTCCGTGCCGATCGCCGCGCCGAGCGCGGCTGGTCACCCTGGTCCGGCCGGCAGCAGCAGCCGGTCGGTCGCCCGTCGCTCGTGCTCGCCCAGCCACGCCCGGTAGGCGCCGACGGACGGCCCGAGCCGGTGGTCGGTGAAGCCCCGGCGCCGTTCCAGCTCGGCGCAGCCGTCGCGGCGGAACAGCCGGGGGTTGTCGGTGAGCAGCGTCGCGAAGACCGCCCGCAGCCGCTCCTCGTCGGCGCCGGCCCCGGCCGGGAACAGCGCGAGCAGCACGGCGGCGGCCCGGTCGCCGTCGGTCGCCGCCTCGCGCAGCGCCGCCACGAAGCGCACGCAGCTCACCCGGGGCAGGGCGTCCGCGCCGGCCAGCGGCAGGTCGGTGAAGTCGACGCTCACCGGGTGCAGGACGTGCAGCGCGCCGCCCCACAGCCGCGGGTCGACGACGGCGGCGACGATCCGCCGCGCGGCCCAGTCCACCGGCGTCCAGTCGGAGCGGACCGACGCGTCGGGACGCATCCGCAGCCGGTGGCAGGCGGCCAGCAACAGGTGGGTCAGCGCCCGGGGGTTGGGCTGCCCGTCGTCCGCGGCGGGCATCACCTCCCCGAGACGCAGCACGGTGACGGTCGCGCCGCGCCGCCGGGCCTCGGCGAGATACCGCTCCGCCACCCACTTCGACCGGCTGTAGCCGCTGGTGGGCGGGACGACGAGGGCCGGGTCGCACCCTTCCGGCAGCGGGTCGGGGCGGCGGGCGGCCTCGGTGTCGAGGACGCCGAGGGTGGAGACGTGGTGCAGCGGCTTCGGCCGGCCGGTCAGCGCCAGCCGGAGCAGCTCGGCGGTGCCGAGGACGTTCGCCTGGCGGTGGGCCCGGTAGTCGAACAGGAAGTTGACCAGCGCCCCGGCGTGCAGCACGAGGTCGCAGTCGTGGGCCAGCCGGGCCCAGGTCTCCGGGTCCAGGCCGAGGGCGGGGCGGGCCAGGTCCGCGGCGTAGCCGTGCAGGCGCAGGCCGTGGCCGGGCCGCCACAGGCCCCGCTCGGCCAACGCCCGGACGACGCGTGCGGTGGCCTCGGCGTCGTCGGCGGCCCGCGCGAGGCACAGCACCCGGACGTCGGTGGTGGCGAGCAGTTCGTGGACCAGCCGCGCGCCGACGAACCCGGTGGCGCCGGTGACCAGGACGGTGCGCGGCGACCGGCGCCGGGCGACGGGGCGCACCGGCAGGTCGGCCGGGACGGCCGCGTCGCGTTCCACCAGCTCGGCCTCGGTCTCGGCGGGGTCGGCCGCGCGCAGGCGCGCCGCGACCACCCGGGCGAGCCGGGCGGCGGTGGGGTGGGCGAAGAGGTCCTGGACGCCGACCCGGACGTGGTGGTCGGCGCCGAGCGCGGTCACCACGTCGAGCGCCTGGAGCGAGTCGCCGCCCGCGTCGAGGAAGTCGGTGTCCGGGTCGAGGTCCGGCCGGCCGAGAACGGTCCGGAACACGGCCAGCACCCGGTCCGGCAGCGTACGCGCCTCGGCGCGCGCGGCGGCCGCCCGCGCCCGCTCGGCGAGCGTACGGTCGAGCCAGGTCTCCAGGGCCCGCCGGTCGACCTTGCCGTTGCCGGTGAGCGGCAGCGCGTCCCGCACCACGACGTGCCGGGGCACGTGGGGCCGGGGCAGCAGCCGGCGCAGGTGCGCCCGCAGCGCCGGCTCGGTCACCTCCGGGTCGGCGGCGACGAAGAGAGCCAGCGACTTCCCCCGGCCCTCCCGGGCGAGGAGGACCTTCGCCTGCCGCACCCCGGGCAGCCGGGTGGCGGCGGTCTCGATCTCGCCGGCCTCGATCCGGACGCCGTTCACCTTGAGCTGGAAGTCGCGCCGGCCGACGAAGTGCAGTCGACCGTCGGCGGCGAGACGGCCCAGGTCCCCGGTGCGGTAGAGCCGGGTGCCGGGGATGCCGGGCAGCGGGTTGGGGACGAACACCTCGGCGGTGCGGGCCGGGTCGCCGAGGTATCCCCCGCCGAGGCAGACCCCGCCGATGACGATCTCGCCGGTCGCGCCGGGCGGCAGCGGGCGCAGCCCGGCGTCCACCACCGCCGCGTAGCAGTTGTCGATGGGCCGGCCGATGGGGATGACGTCGCCGTCGGACCGGGTGACGGTGTGGAAGACCATGCCGATGGAGGCCTCGGTCGGGCCGTACCCGTTGGTGGCCGACACTCCCGGCACCAGGTCGGCCAGGCGGTGCACCGCCCACGGGTCGATCTCCTCGCCGCCGACGATCACGTGCCGCAGCGTGGCGACGGCGCGGCGGGCCGCCGGGTCCCGGTCCAGGACCGACACCAACGCGCCGAGCACGCTCGGCACGAAGTCGGTCATCGTGACGGCCTCGTCGGCGATGGTGCGGACGGTCCGTTCGACGTCGAGGAAGCCGCCCTCGACGGGCACCACCACCCGGCCGCCGGTGGTCAGCGGCCAGAACATCTGCCACACCGACGAGTCGAAGGTGTGCCGGCTGTTCTGCAGCACCACCTCCGCGCCGGTGGCCGCGAAGTAGCGGGTCATGAACCGGAACCGGTTGGCGATGCCGTCGTGCCGGTTGACGGCGCACTTCGGGGCGCCGGTGGTGCCGGACGTGAAGATGCCGTAGATCAGGTCGCCCGGGCCGACGGGCGTCCGGGGCCGGCGGCGGGTCGGGGTGATGTCGTCGAGGTCCACCGGCAGGCAGGGAACGCCCCCGGTGTCGGGACGCGGGTCGCCGCCCCGGACCACGGCGAGCCGGGGCCGGATCACCGCCAGGGACGCGCGCAGCCGGTCCGCCGGCCAGCCGGGGTCGACGGGCACGAAGGCCGCGCCGAGCTTCATCAGGGCCAGGTCGACGACGGGGAGTTCGAGGCCGTCGGCGAGGAGCACGGGCACCACGTCGCCCCGCCCGATCCCCCGGGCCGTGAGGGCGGCGGCGAAGCCGTTGGCCAGGTCGTCCAGTTCGCGGTAGGTCAGCGAGCGCCCCCGGAACGACACCGCCCGGCGCTGCGGATGCAGGTCGACGCGGTGTTCGATCATGCGCGGCACCGCCACGAAGGGCCCGTCGTCGTGCCGGCGGCCGGCCCGCTCCACCAGCGCCCGGGAGGCGGGCCCGAGGGCCGGCGCCGCCGACGTGGGCGACGCCGGGTCGGCGAGCAGGGCGGCGAGCAGTTCGGCGTACATCTCCGCCACGGCGGCGGCGTCGGCCGACCACGGATCGTCGGCGGCGCAGCGGAGCACGACCGCGACCGTCGTGTCGGTGACGTCGGCGGTGAGCAGCACGGGTGGCGCGCCGGCGGACGGTGCCGGCGAGCCTCCGTCGAGGAGCACGAGGACGTGGTCGACGCCCTCGTGGTCGAGCGCGGCGGCGCACGCGCGGACCATGGCGCGCGCCCGGTCGCCGGGCATCCGGTGCAGGTCCGCCGGCCAGACCGGCAGGTCCAGCACCTCCGCGCCGGCCCGGACCCGCACCGGTGCCTGGCGGCCCAGGCGGTCGAGCAGTTCCACGGCGGCCAGGGCGGCCGTGGACACCCGGTCGCGGCTGCCGCCGGTCGCGCCGCCCGGGTCGGCCGCGGGGTGCGGCCCGGTGGTCGCCGGGCGGGTGGCGGTGTACCGGTACGTGGACCCGTCCGAGACGGGGACCGGTGCCGCGGACCCGCTGTCGCCCGACCTCATCGCGCCTCCTGTCCCGAGCCCGTGCGGCCGTCGGTCGCAGCCGCGGAGGGAGCTGTGCCGACCCGCCGCACGCCGACAGTGATCGGCGTCGGTCGATGGAGGGCCGCTGGTCATGGACACTAGAGGGCTGATCGACGGTAGGGAATATGCAACTTTCTGCTACATCGATGATTGTCACTTGCCTGCGTCGGCGGCGGTCGCCGCGCCCCCCGGACGCGCGACCGCCCGGGAAACCGGCCCGCGACCAGCCGATCCTCCGGACCCCGCCGGCCGGGCACGACGATTCCGCACCCGCCGCCGCTCGGGCGGCCGGGGCCGGGACGGGGCCGCGCGGCACGCACTCGTCACCCGATCGGGCAGGGCGGATCACGCCCGGTAGTCGGCGTCGCGAGGGCGGACACGCGCGGGGACCCGGCCGGACGGGCCGGCCGGGTCCCCGCACACCGTTCCCGCGACTAGCCGCCGAGGCTCGCCGCCGCCGAGGCGATCGCCGGGGCGAAGGTGCTCACCTGGGTGTAGACGCCGGGGTAGTAGGGCCGGGCGCAGCCGTTGCCCCAGCTCGTGATCCCGACCTGGATCCAGGCGTTGGTCGCGTCCCGCCGGAACATCGGGCCGCCCGAGTCGCCCTGGCAGGTGTCGACCCCGCCGCTGGCGTAGCCCGCGCAGATCTCCTCGCTCGGGATGATCTGGCCACCGTAGTAGGAGTTGCAGGTGGCGTCGCTGACGAACGGCACGGTCGCCTTGCGCAGGTAGCGCTGCTGCGCGCCGCCCTCCTGGGTGGCACCCCACCCGGCGACCGTGAAGGTGCCGTTGTCGTACGCGGTGCTGGTGGCGATCTTGAGCGTGGGCAGCGTGGTCACCGGGGTGGCCAGCCGGATCAGGGCCCAGTCCCTGCCGTTGCCGTTGTAGCCGGGCGCCCGGTAGACGTAGTTGGACCGCACCTGGATCCGGCTCGACGACTGGAGGTCCACCACGCCGAGGGTGGCGGTGATGCTGGTGTTCGCACCGGTCCCGCCGACGCAGTGCGCGGCGGTCAGCACCAGCCGGGGACTGTAGAGGGAGCCGCCGCAGCCCATCGAGAGCCGGACCATGAAGGGGAACTCGCCCTGCGCGGCGAGGGTGCCGCCGACGACGTACGGAGTCACGTCCGACGCGGGCCTGGCACCGGCCGGAACGGCCAGGACGAACGAGCCGGCGGTGACCGCCACCAACGCGGCGGCCAACCGGCCGATGAGTCTGCGCCAACGGACCATGGGAGCCTCCCCGAGCTTCGCGGCGCGCGGGGGTCGACGCGCCGGCATCCGATGGCGGGATCCTATGGACATATATCGATGATCGGCAATGTTCGGGCCCATCCCGCGTCGGTCATACCGCCGCGCACCGGGCGGCGACCTCCCCGCGGGAGACCGCCCGTTTTGCGTCGGGACCGCCCGGGTACCGCAGCCCCATGGACACGAACACGAAGGCACACCTGGTCGGCGGCCCCCGGGACGGCAGCACCATCGACGCGGGCGGCGACGCCCTCGTGGAGGTGGAGATCGACGGCATGATGCACCGCTACATCCGCACCACCAGGCAGCACGGCGAGGACGGCACGATCTACAACTACGACGGGATGGTCGCGCCGGACGGTGGGCAGCCCGGCGTCGAGGACCCGGCCGCCCGGGTGGCCTCCCCGAAGGCGGACGCGGAGGGCCACGGCGGCAAGCACTGACCGCCGGGTCAGGCCGGCCCGGGCGCGGATGAACCGCGACCCGCCGGGTAAGCAGCGGCCGACCTGGTGGAGTGGAGAACGACCGGGGTCGCGACACGCGACCGGGCGCGCGGGCGGGCGGCGGACGCCGACCCGCCCGGGCGTGCGGTCAGTCCCGGGTGATGCGGTTTCTCCGGTCGGGCCCGGGTGATGCCCGCGGTCCGGTCAGTTCCCGGTGATCCAGTTCCAGGCCGACACGACCCACTCGGTCTGCTGCAGGTAGGCGATGCCGAGGCCGGCCAGGAAGACCGCCGTGACCAGGTGCGCCCCGCGCGCGCTGCGGCGCACCCGGCCCAACTGCCGCTCCAGCACCACGCGGCCGAGCAGCCGGGCCAACGCGAAGAGACCGGCCGCCACCAGCAGGCTCAGCACGAAGATCAGCAGCGGCCCGGCCAGGTCGCCGCCGCCCGAGATCGCCCAGATCCCCCAGCAGACGAACGCGAAGAGCGTCCCGGCGGCGCTCCACTCGCCGCCGCGCTTGAGCTGCGCGACGTGCCAGCTCAGCGGGCGCCGCGGCGCCGGCCCGTCGGGCCAGCCCGTGCCGGTCGGCTCCTGCCCGACCACGGGGAACGGTTCGGTGCGCGGAGCCCGGGGCTGCCCGACCGAGGCCACCCCCCGCCGGTACGCGTCGCGCTGCGGCGGCACCCCGACACCAGGCTGCGGCGGCACCTCGACGGTCCGCTCGGCCCACGGCTGTGTCTGGTCGGCCATCTCGTCCCTCCCCTGGACCGACGGCGACCACCGGCCACCGTCCGGCTTCGAGGGTAGCCAGCCGGCAAATCGGTCGCCGAGCCCGCACCGATCGGCTAGACACAGCGGCGTGACGAAACCCCCACTCGCGGCCGGGACCGCCCGCGCCGATGACTTCGACGAGCTGGCCCGACTGCTCGGCCACCTCTTCCACGCCCCGGCCGACCCCGAGGCGCACGAGATCGAGCGGGCGCTCTTCGAGCCCGAGCGCACGCTGCTGATCCGGGACGGCGGCGAGGCGGTGGCGACCGCACGGGCGTTCACCCGGGAACTCACCGTGCCGGGCGCACGGGTGCCGGCCGCCCACGTCAGCGGGGTGGGCGTCGCACCCACCCACCGACGCCGGGGACTGCTCACCCAGCTCATGGTGCGACAGCTGCGGCAGGTGCGCGACGAGGGCCGGGAACCGGTGGCGGTGCTGTGGGCCAGCGAGGGCGGCATCTACCCCCGCTTCGGCTACGGCCTGGCCGCCCAGCGGCTCTCCGTCCAGTGCGCCACCGTCGCGCTGCGGATGCCGGACCGTACGCCCGCGGAGGGCCGGCTGCGCCTGGCCGCGCCTGCCGACTGCCGGGCCGAGCTGGCCGGGGTGTACGACCGGGTGCGCCCCGAGCGCCCCGGCTGGTCCAGCCGCGACGAGGCGTGGTGGCGGTACGTGCTGAGCGACCAGGCCGACCGGCGGGGCGGCGCCACCGAGCGCCGGGCGGTGCTGCACGAGGGGCCGGACGGCGTGGACGGGTACGGGCTCTTCCGTACGCGCGCGAACTGGGAGAGCGTCGGGCCGAACGGGATCACCACGGTCGACGAGGTGGTGGCCGCCACCCCGGCGGCGTACGCGGCGATGTGGCGGATGCTGCTCTCGCTCGACCTGGCCGGGCAGCTCTCCTTCGGGGCGGGCGCGGTGGACGAGCCGCTGCTGCGGCTGGTCAACGAGCCGCGCCGGCTGGGCGCGCAACTGGTCGACGCGCTCTGGCTGCGGGTGGTGGACGTGCCCGCCGCGCTCGCCGCCCGCCGCTACGCGACCGGGGTGGACGTGGTGATCGAGATCACCGACGAGCTGCTCCCGGAGAACGCCGGCCGCTGGCACCTGAGCGGCGGGCCGGAGCGGGCCGGGTGCGCGCCGACGGACCGGCCGGCCGAGCTGGCCTGCGACGTGCGCTGCCTCGGCGAGCTATACCTGGGTGGCGCCGGACTGGCCGCGCTCGCTGCCGCCGGCCGGGTACGCGAGCTGCGTCCCGGCGCGTTGGCCGCCGCAGGTCCGGCCTTCGGCTGGCACCGGGCCCCCGCCGGCATGGACGTGTTCTGACCACCAGGCCACCGGCGCGGGCGGGCCGGCGGCGGTGGGCCTCGGGCGGTACGGTCGGCTGATGGGGGACGTGGAGCGACGGCGCCGCCGGCTACGGCACTCGGGCGGCGACCCGGGCCCGCCCGAGGGACCGCAGGCCACGACCCCGGGCGTGCACGACGGCGGCGCCGAGCCCTCGCGCGGTCGCCGGGGCGGCCCGGGCGACGAGGGGGAGCGCGGCCTGCGCGGCCTGGTCGGCTCCGGCTCGTCCCAGGTGAGCGTGACGGCCGCGATGCGGGCCCGCGACGCCGCCCAGCCGACCGACGAGGACCTGGCCGCGGCCGAGGAACGCGTGGTGGTCATCCGCCGGAACTGGACGCCCCGCGAGGACCTTCCCCGCCGCTGACGCCGAACCGCAACTGACGCCGACCCGCGCCGCCCGGCGATCCTGGTACGGAGGCGACCCCACGGGGGCCGCTCCGCACCAGGATCCGGGACAGGCGCCGTCAGGTGCGCCGGGCAGGGATGGCGCAGGTGGGAGGCGGCGGGTCAGGGAAGGGCGGGCAGTTGGCGGGTGCGCTCGTAGTCGGCCATCTGGCCGATCCGGCGGGCGTGCCGCTCGTTGCTGGAGAACGGAGTGGTCAGGAACGCCTCGACGATGGCCGTCGCCTCGTCCAGGGTGTGCTGGCGCGCGCCGACCGCGACGATGTTCGCGTCGTTGTGCTCGCGGGCGAGCTGGGCGGTCTCGATGCTCCAGGCGAGGGCCGCGCGGACCCCGGTCACCTTGTTCGCGGCGATCTGCTCGCCGTTGCCGGAGCCGCCGATGACCACCCCGAGGCTGCCGGCGTCCGCCACCACCCGGTCACCCGTGTGCAGGCAGAAGGCCGGGTAGTCGTCGTCCGGGTCGTAGGCGTGCGGGCCGACGTCGACGACGTCGTACCCCTCCTTGGTCAGGTGGTTGACCAGGTGCACCTTCAGCTCGAAACCGGCGTGGTCGGATCCCAGGTAGACGCGCATACCGCGCAGTCTGTCAGGGCGCGCGCCCGGGACGCCGCGCGGGCGGCGCCCCGGGGCGGATTCGTCACAACTCAGCGGGACAACTCGGCGACCACCAGGCCGCCGCGCGCCTTCGGGGTGAACCAGGTGCTCTTGCGCGGCATCTTCTCCCGCGCCAGGTTGACGGCCACGAAGTCGTCCACGGTCACCGGGGCGATCAGGACGGCCAGCTCGGCCCGACCCGCGTCGACCTCCCCGGTCAGCCAGCTCGCCGGGTAGTCGCCGCCGACGTAGGTGATCCGCTTGTCGCCCGGGTCGAGCCCGAGGGCGTCGCGCAGCAGCAGCCGCTCGACCAGCGCGTGGTCCAGGTTCTCCAGCCGGCCGCCGCCCACCTGCGGCAGGGTGACGGCGTACCCCCGGTCGGGGAGGCGGAGGTGGACGGTGCCGCCGGCCGCCGGGACCTCGACCGGTCCGTCGATCGGGGCGACCTCCGCGCCGGCGGCGCGGAGCCGGTCGAGCAGCTCGTCGGCGGTGGTGGTCAGCTCGCTGACCAGCCGGTTGTAGGGCTGGATCGCCACCGACGCCGGCGTCGTGATCACCGACAGGAAGCGCGGCAGCCCGCCGGTCTGCGCGGCCAGGCTGCGGTGGTTGCCGTCCGCCACGACCAGCTCCCCGCCGCCCGCGAGCGCGGTCAGCTCGTCCTGCTCCGGGCCGGGGCCGAGCAGCCAGATGGCGTGGGTGCGCCCGGCCTGGTCGGTGTCGGTCGCCGCGGGCGCCCCGGCCGCGTCGGTCGCCGCCGCGAGCGCGGCGTGCAGCTCGTCGCCGCGCCCGGTCTGCAGCAGCAGTACGGGCGAGAGGAGGTGACCCAGCGCCTCGGCCAGCGCCACCCGCTCCCGCACCTTGGCGATGAAGACGTCCTCGTTGCGGATGACCAGACCGGGCTCGTCGGCCCGGGTGGAGATCTGGTCGGTGTCGGTCATGGCCCAGAGCCCGTACGCCGTCTCCTCCCCCGGCGCGCTGATCCGGTAGAGGACCACGACCTGCTCGGCCGGGGTGTAGCTGCCGTCGGCCTTGGCCTCGGCGAGGCGGGTCACCGCGTCCGGCAGGGCGTCGAGGAAGGACTTCCCCAGGCTCTCCGGCGCCCGGTGCGGCATCTCGATGCCGAGGGCACTGTGCGGGTTCGCCTCGATGATCGCGGTGATCTCCGCGTCGTCGGCGAACTCGTCGTAGTTCTGCGCGCCGGTGCCGCCAGTGGTGATCCAGGCCCGGGCGATCGGATGCACGACCGTCATGTGCGACCACGCTACCGGCGACGCGACTGCCGGCGTGACGGGACCCGCGCGGCGTCCACCAGATGAAAGAGCGGCCGTGCCGGGGCCACCGCTTCGGGTGGTGCGGCGGCCACGCCGCCGGCAGGCCGTGTCCGCGCCCGCCGGTGGCTACTTCGCCGGCAGGCGGTGCCGGCCGGCCGACGCGGGAACGCCCGCCGGTCGCCGACCCGACCCGCCCGGCGCGGCGGGCACGATCGTCCGCGGCCCGGCCACCGACGCCGGCCGGTGCTCGGCCGGGGCGTTGCGTCGCTGCTCGGCCGGCGGGCCGAGCCGGTAATCGACGGGCGCGTTGCGTCGCTGCTCGGTCGGGGCGTTGCGTCGCTGCTCGGCCGGCGGGGTGAGTCGGTGGTCGGCCGGCGCGTTCCGCCGGTGCTCGGCCGGCGGGGTGAGTCGGGAGGTGGCCGGCACGCGGGCGACGCCGACCACGATCGGCGGGGCGAGCAGGTCCACCATGTGTGCGGGAAGGTCGGGGCGGACCGCCGGCCAGCGGGAGTCGTCGACCGACCAGTACGCCGCCTCCGGGCCCTCGGTCACCTCCTCCCCGGTCAGCGGATCGTCACCGGAAGCACGGTGCTTGGCCATCGGGATTGCCTCCACGAGCTGCGGGGTGCGGCCCTGCGGGTCGCTGCGGCGGACACCGAAGAGAACGAGTCCGCCGGCCCCCTGGTGACGCCGGGGACCGCGCCCCGCCGGGCCCCGGCTTCGCCGGGCCGCGGTGCCACGTCGGCACCCGGCCGCAACGCGCACGTCGGCAATCGGCCGCAACGCGCACATCGGCACCTGGCCGCAACGCGCACGCCGGCACCCGGCGCCGGACCGGCGGCACCCGGCCCCGCGAGCCGTGCGCCCGGTCCGGTCGGCGCACGGCTCGCGGGCCGTGGAGGTCAGTCGAAGATGGGGCCGAGCTCGCGGGAGCGCTTGAGCTCGTAGAAGCCCGGGGTGCCGGCGACCAGCAGGACACCGTCCCAGAGCCGACCCGCCGCCTCACCCTTCGGGCGCGGGGTGACCACCGGGCCGAAGAAGGCGACCGTGCCGCCGTCCGGGCCGGGCGCGTGGATCACCGGGGTGCCGACGTCGGTGCCGACCGGGCGCATGCCGGCCTCGTGGCTGGCCCGCAGCGCCTCGTCGTAACCGGCGCTCTCGGCGGCTTCGGCCAGCGCCGGGTCGAGCCCGGCGTCGGCCAGCGCGGCCGCGAACAGCTCCGGCGAGAGCTTCTCCTGCCCGAGGTGGATCCGGGTGCCCAGCGCGGTGTAGAGCTTCCGGACGGCCTCCTGGCCGTACCGCTGCTCGGCCGCGATGCAGACCCGCACCGGGCCCCAGCCCGTGCGCATCAGCTCCTGGTACTTCTCGGGCACCTCCCGGCCCTCGTTCAGCACCGACAGGCTCATCACGTGGAAGCGGACGTCCACGTCCCGGACCTGCTCGACCTCCAGCAGCCAGCGGGAGGTGATCCACGCCCACGGGCAGATGGGGTCGAACCACATGTCTACGGCGACACGCTCGCTCACGGTGGGTCCCTTCACGACAGGTGGCGCCGCCTTCGGCGCCTTCCCCGATCTTCACCCCGCCGGCCATCGACCGGCACCGGAATGAGAGCGTGACCTCGCCCACCGCGGGGTGTTCGTGCATGGAAGACTCGAATCCGGCCGTCACGAGCGGTCGGTGACGGCGCCAACGAGGCGTACGGCGAGACGGGATGGAGACGAACAGTGCCGGGAGTGCGCAACCTGACGCAGGTCGAGGCCACCGAGCGGGCCCGCCTGCTCGACGTGACCGGGTACGACATCAGTCTGGACCTCTCGACCGCCGTCCAGGCGGCCGAGGGTCGCACCTTCCGATCCACCACCGAGATCCGGTTCCGGTGCGCCGAGCCGGGGTCGAGCACCTTCATCGAGGTGGCCGCCGACTCGGTGCGGTCGGCGACGCTGAACGGCGCCCCGGTCGACCTCGGCGGCTGGTCGGCGGAGAAGGGTCTGACGCTGTCCGGGCTGGGCAGCGAGAACACGCTGGTGGTCGACGCGGACTTCGCGTACTCGAACAGCGGGCAGGGCCTGCACCGCACGGTCGACCCGGTCGACGGCGAGACCTACCTCTACAGCCAGTTCGAGACGGCGGACGCGCAGCGGGTCTTCGCCTGCTTCGACCAGCCCGACCTGAAGAGCGTCTACACCTGGCACGCCACCGTCCCGGACCACTGGAAGGTGGTCTCGAACATGCCGGTGGAGCGCGAGGAGCCGGCGGGCGAGGGCCTCAAGACGGTGCACTTCGCCACCTCCGCGCGGATGAGCACCTACATCACCGCGCTCTGCGCCGGGCCGTACCACGAGGTGCGGGACAGCCACGACGGCATCGACCTGGGCGCGTACTGCCGCGCCTCCATGGCGCAGTACATGGACTCGGACGACCTCTTCCTGATCACCAAGCAGGGCTTCGACTTCTTCCACGAGCAGTTCGGCGTCCGCTACCCGCTGCCCAAGTACGACCAGCTCTGGGTGCCCGACTTCAACGCCGGCGCGATGGAGAACTTCGGCTGCGTCACGCACGCCGAGGCGCACTACATCTTCCGCTCGCAGGTGACCGACTTCGAGTACGAGCAGCGGGCCAACACGATCCTGCACGAGCTGGCCCACATGTGGTTCGGCGACCTGGTCACCATGCGCTGGTGGAACGACCTGTGGCTGAACGAGTCGTTCGCCGAGTGGGCCAGCCACTGGTGCAACACCCACGCGACCCGGTTCCGCGAGGCGTGGACGACCTTCCTCTCCATCCGCAAGAACTGGGGCTACCGGCAGGACCAGCTCTCCTCCACCCACCCGGTCTACTGCGAGATGCCGGACCTGGAGGCCGTCGAGGTCAACTTCGACGGGATCACCTACGCCAAGGGCGCCAGCGTGCTCAAGCAACTGGTCGCGTACGTGGGCGAGGAGCCGTTCCTGGCCGGTCTGCGGGCGTACTTCGGCAAGCACGCGTGGGGCAACGCCACCTTCGACGACCTGCTCACCGAGCTGGAGGCCGCCTCCGGCCGGGAGCTGCGCAAGTTCGCCGCGCAGTGGTTGGAGACCGCGCAGGTCAACACGCTGCGGCCGGAGGTGACCATCGGGACGGACGGCGCCTACGAGAACGTCGTGGTGCGCCAGGAGGCGCCGGCCGGGTACCCGACGCTGCGCACGCACCGGATCGGGGTCGGCCTCTACGACCTGACCGACGGCCGGCTGGTCCGCCGCGAGCGCCTCGAGGTCGACGTGACCGGCGAGCGGACGGAGCTGGCCGAGCTGCGCGGCGTGCGCGCCGCCGACGTGCTGCTGCTCAACGACGACGACCTCACCTACACCAAGCTGCGGCTGGACGAGCGGTCGATGGCCACCGTGGTGCAGCACATCGCCGGGCTCGAGTCGTCGCTGGCCCGCGCGCTCTGCTGGACGGCCGCCTGGGACATGACCCGGGACGCCGAGCTGGCCGCCCGCGACTACGTGGCGCTGGTGCTGGCCGGGCTGCCCGCCGAGACCGACATCAACCTGGTCACCGCGACGCTGCGGCAGGCCACCACGACGCTCACCGTCTACGCCGACCCGGCCTGGGCGCCGACCGGCTGGGCGGAGCTGGCCCGCACCGCCCGCACCGCGTTGGCCGCCGCCGAGCCGGGCAGCGGCTTCCAGCTCGCCTGGGCCCGGGCGTACGCCTCGGCGGCCCGCTCCGCCGAGGACCTGGCGACCCTGCGCGGCTGGCTGGCCGGCAGCGGCGTCCCCGCCGGGCTGACCGTCGACACCGAGCTGCGCTGGACGGTGCTGGACGCGCTGGTCGCGAACGGCGCGGCCGGTCCCGCCGAGATCGAGGCCGAGCTGGCCACCGACCGGACGGCCAGCGGCGACCGGGAGGCGGCGCACGCGCACGCGCTGGTGCCGACGGCGGAGAACAAGGCCGCCGTCTGGGCGGAGCTGACCGGGCCGGAGGCGCTGCCGAACTGGCGGCACCGGGCGCTGCTGCAGGGCTTCACCCACGCGGCGCAGGTCGAGCTGACCGCGCCGTACCGGGAGAAGTACTTCGCCGCGGTGGGCCAGGTGTGGGCCAGCCGGGACAGCGAGCCGGCGCAGGAGTTCGCGCAGCTGGCGTACCCGACGTACCTGGTGGAGGACGAGACCGTGGCGGCGACCGACGCGTGGCTGGCCGCCGACGGGCACCCGGCCCCGCTGCGCCGGCTGGTCGCCGAGGGCCGCGACGGCGTCGTCCGGGCCCTCAAGGCCCGCGCCAGGGACGCCCGGAGCGCCTGAGCAGGTCCGACAGGCCGGGGCCGGCGTGGGGAGACCCGCGCCGGCCCCGGCCTGTGTCGTGCGGGTCCCGGGCCCGCTCACGACGAAGCCCGGTCCGCACTGGCGGACCGGGCTTCGGTGTGAACGGGGGCGCTCAGCCCTTGCCGGCGTGGCTGGCGAGCTGGTCGAGGCCGTTGATGATGCCGCCGGTCAGGTCGCCGCCGCCGAAGGCCGCCACCATGGACAGGGCGGCGAGCCGGGCGTACGTGTCCGGGATGCGCTTGCGGGCGTGCCGGCCGGTGACGATCTCCAGCTGACGCTGGTTGGGCGACACCGCGATCAGCACCGACCGGTCCGGCTCGGCGAGCTGGCGGTGCAGCCGCTCGGCGTGCTCCCGGATCGGCTCGTCGAGGCCGCCGACGAACACCGAGAAGACCAGGCCGGTGCCCTGGTCGGCCAGGCGCAGGGCCTCGTCGATGCGCAGCAGCTGTCGGGTCGTGAACGGCCCGTCCAGCACCTCGGGCGGATTCCCCGTCCCGACCTGCTTCTCACCAACGGTCACTTGCGCCTCCGGTTCCACCGGCCGGCGCCTCGATGCCGGCCTGCTCCTGCTTGCGGCTGGTCAGCGCCGGCGCCTGCGCGCCCGCTGCCAGGGCGGTGCCGGCCGAGTCGGCCAGCTGCTCCGGACGGCCCAGGAACCAGACCGGAGTGAAGTCGAAGGGCCGGCCCGGCCGGTAGCGCTTGTCGCCGCCACCACCGCCACCACGGCTACCGGCGTACGCCAGGCCGGCGATCACCAGCACCGCGGCCGCCGGGATGCCGACGAAGACCAGCAACGTCTCGGTTACAGACAATCCCAACGCCCCCAGGCGGAAGAAGAGACCTCGAACATCCGGGTCGGGTGGACGATCATGGTGCCGACCGCCCGACTCCGCTGCCATTCACGTTAGCGGAGCCGACGGCCCGCCAGATTGCGGGGTGGCGTTCCCACCCGCCACTGGAGTTCTCCAGTTGCGCAGCGGTGGCGACCAACCTCGCGTCGTCGCCGTACCGGCCGGTGAGCAGGACGCCCACGGGCAGGCCCTCGGCGGTGACGCCGACCGGCAGCGAAACCGACGGATCGCCGGTGACGTTGAAGACGGCGCAGTACGGCGAGAACCGGCGTTGCCGGTCGAAATCCTCCGCCGGGTCGCCGCCCTCGGCGAACCAGCCCACCGGGGCTTGGGGCGCGGCGAGCGTCGGGCAGAGCAGCAGGTCGCACCCGGCGGTGCGCCGGACACCGAGGCGCACCTGCGCCTGGAGCTCGCCGAGCGTGGCGGTGAGGGTGCCGGCGGAGACCTCCGCACCCCGGGCGCGCAGGTGGCGGGTCAGCGGCAGCAGGTCGCCCTCCCGCTCCGGCGGCACGGGCGCGAGCGCCAGCACGTACCAGACGATCTCGAACAGCGGCCACACCGCGGGCCCGAACGGCGCCGGGACGTCGACCACCTCGTGCCCGGCAGCGGTGAGGAGCGCGGTGGCCCGGTCCACGGCGGCGACGCAGTCGGGGTGGACCGGTTCGTCGGCGAGCATCGGGGCGGTGAACCGGCCCACCCGCAGCCGACCGGGCTCCGCTGCCCGGGCCGCGGCGAGGAAGCCGCCGGCCGGCGGGGCGGGCGCCAGGTAGGGCTCGCCGGGCACCGGCTGGGCCAGCACGTCGAGCAGGGCCGCCACGTCGGCGACCGTCCGCCCGACCGGCCCGTTGGTCGGCAGGCCGTAGGCGCCGAACCCGACGGGGCCGCCGGGGACCAGGCCCCGGCTCGGCTTGTAGCCGACCAGCCCGCACAGCGACGCCGGGATGCGCAGCGAGCCGCCGCCGTCGGAGCCCTGGGCGACGGGCACCAGCCCGGCCGCGACGGCCGCCGCCGCCCCGCCGCTGGAGCCCCCGGCGGTGTACGCCAGGTCCCACGGGTTGCGGGCCGGCGGGGCGACCAGCCCCTCGGAGTAGAGCGAGCAGCCCAGCTCGGAGGTGGTGGTCTTGCCCAGGCTGACCAGCCCGGCCGCGCGCATGAACCGGACCACGTCGGCGTCGACGGGCGGCACGAAGTCGGCGAACGCGGCCGAGCCGAAGGTGGTGCGCACCCCGGCGGTGAGGGTGAGGTCCTTGATCGCCGTCGGGACGCCGTGCAGCGGGCCGCGTTCCCCGGCGGGCGCGGCGTCGGCGGCGCGGGCCGCCGCGCGGGCCAGCTCCGGCGTGACCGTGACGAACGCGCCGACCGTGTCGCCGAGCGCGTCGACCCGGGTGAGGTGGTGCTCGACCAGCTCGACGCTGGACAGCTCGCCGCGGGCGATCGCGGCGGCCTGCTCCAGCGCGGTCAGGTCGTGCGGCTCGGCCATCCCGTCATCCTGCCTGGTCCGGCCGCCGCTTTGCCGGACGACACGACCGGCCGGCCCGGCAAGGGGCCCATGTCCCCCGGCACGACGGAACCGGCCGGTCCCTCGCCGAACGCGCCCGTGCGACGTACGGCACTCCTGCCCCGTCCCGTTACCGGCCGAGGAAGCTCAGCGCGTTGCCGCCGAGCAGCTTGGCGCGCTGGTCGTCGGTGAGGAAGTCCGCCTCGCGCACCACCCGCCCGACCGGCCGCTCCCCCAGCGGGTACGGGTAGTCGCTGCCGAGCAGCACCCGGTCGGCGCCCATCGTGTCGACCAGCAGCCGCAGCGCCGGCCCGGAGAAGACGACCGAGTCGACGCGGAACCGGTCGACATAGGAACTGGGCGGGGCGGCGGAGGATCCGCGTACCAGGTCGCCCCGGCGGTGCCAGGCGTTGTCGGCGCGGCCCAGCCAGAACGGGAAGCTGCCGCCGCCGTGGGCGAAGCAGATCCGCAGCGTGTCGGGCACCTTGTCGAAGACGCCGCCGAGGATCAGCGCCAGCACCGACAGGTGCGTCTCGGCGGGCATGCCGGTGAGCCAGCGGGCCATCCAGCGGTCCAGCCGGGGGCCGCCCGGCATGTCCCACGGGTGCACGAAGACCGGCGCGCCGACCTCGGCGCAGTGGGTCAGGAACTGCACGATCCCGGCGTCGTCGAGGTCGCGGTCGCCGACGTGGTTGCCGATCTCCACGCCCGCGTGCCCGGCCGCGAGGCAGCGGTCCAGCTCGGCGCAGGCGGCGTCCGCGTCCTGCAACGGCACCTGGCAGAACGGCACCAGCCGGTCGCCGCCGGCGGCCGTGACCTCCAGGGTGAGGTCGTTGAAGATCCGCGCGACCTTCGCGGCCTGGTCGGCGGGGCGGTCGTAGCCGAAGAAGACCGGGGTGGGCGAGACGACCTGCACGTCGACGCCGTCCGCCGCCATGTCGCCGAGCCGCGTCGGCGCGTCCCAGCACTCCGCGCCGACCGGCCGGAACTCCGTCTCCCCCACCATGATCATGGCGGCGCGCTCGGAGTCGACCCGCAGCCAGGGCCAGCCGGACCCGCCGCACGCCGCGGCCAGGTCCGGCCACCCCCTCGGTACGACGTGCGTGTGCACGTCGACCACCGGGAACCGCGCCTGCCCCGGCAGGCCCTCGGCGGGAACCGCCATCAGCCCTTGCCCGGGTGCAGCGCGCCGCAGTTGTCGCAGGTGCGCGCCTTCTCGTCGGCGTAGAACGCCTGGAAGACCGGGGGCAGGTCGGCGGCGATGTCGCGGACCTGCAACTCGACCTCGTGCACCTTGTGGCTGCACTCCGGGCAGTACCACTGGAACCTCTCCAGCGTGCCCTCCTCGCGGACCCGCTCGATGACCATCCCGATGGAGCCGGCCTCCGGCCGCTGCGGCGAGTGCGGCGTGTTGCGCGGCAGCATCCACATCTGACCCTCGCGGATGTGCACCGTCCGCGGCCCCTCCGGGGTCATCAGGTTGACGTGCATGTTGCCCTTGACCTGGTAGAAGAACTCCTCGTACGGGTCGACGTGGAAGTCGGTGCGCTGGTTGGGCCCGCCCACCACCATGACGATGAAGTCGTCGCTGCCCGGCAACATCTCCTTGTTGCCCACCGGCGGCTTGAGCAGGTGCTGGTTCTCGGCAATCCAGCCCGGAAAGCTGAACGGCTCGGCGATCTCACTCACGACTGACCTCCTGCGGGAAGAAGGGCCACGGCCTGAATCTCGATGAGCAGGTGCGGGTGCGGCAACTGGTGCACGGCGACCGTCGTGCGGGTCGGGCCGGTCGCGTCGAAGAACTCCGCCCAGACCTCGTTGTAGCCACCGAAGTCGTTCATGTTGACCAGATAGGTGGTGACCTGCACGAGGTCGGACAGGTCCGCGCCGACCGAACGCAACAGGTCCCGGATGTTCTCGATCACCGCCCGGGTCTGCACCCGGATGTCGAGGTTGGTGGTGCCGAACTCGTCCACCTCGACGCCGGCGAAGGTGTTGTCCGGCCGCCGCGACGACGTACCGGAGACGAAGACGAACTCGCCCGCCACCTTGACGTGCGGAAACGCCCCCCGCGGCACGGCCTTCCCCGCCACCACGCGCGCCTCGCCGCTCATGACGCACCAACCGGAACCGACGCGCGAGCAACGACCACGACGGGGTTCCGGGCAGCCCGCCCGGCGCAGGGATCAAGCCTGACCGCCCGGAGCCGGGTGGGCTGCCCGGAACCCCCGACGCCGATCACGACGAAGCCCGCAGCGACGCCGTGCCGAGCTTCTCCACGACGGCCCGGACGTGGGCACCGGGACGCAGCGGCACGGCGGCGGTGGCCGCGCCGGCCAGGAACACCCAGCCCTCGCGGAGGCGCACCCCGTGCCGACCCGCGAGGCGGATCCCCTCGTCCAACGCCCGGCGCGGGTCACCGAGGATCGCCGCGGTCGAGCCGACCTGGGCCACCCGCCCGTCGACCTCCAGCAGCACGCCCAGGTTGTCCAGCCCGTCCGGCACCGGGCACCACGGCCCGACCACGAACGCGGCGGCCGACGCGTTGTCGGCGACCACGTCCGGCAGCGAGAAGGTGAAGTTCGCGTACCGGGAGTCGATCAGCTCGATCGCCGGGGCGACCGCCCGGACCGCGTCGGTGAAGTCGCCGACCGGCTCGCCGGGCTCGGGGAGCCGGTCCAGCAGGAACGCCACCTCCGGCTCGGCCCGGGGATGGATGTAGTCGCCGACCTCGACCGTGCCGCCGTCGGGCACCCGCATCGTGTCGGTGAGCCGGCCCCAGATCACCTCGTCCACGCCGACCTGGGCCATCTTCGCCTTGCTGGTCAGGCCCATCTTCAGCCCTACCAGCCGCTCGCCCCGGTCCAGCCGGCGCTGGAGCAGCGCGGTCTGCACCGCGTACGCGGCGTCGACGTCCAGGCCGGCCTCGGCCGCCAGTTGCGGGATCGCGGTGGCGGTGTCGGCCGCCGCGCCCAACCGCTCGGCGATCCCCGCCGTGTCCGGGCCGATCACCGTGCCACCTCCGTTCGCGACTGCGGGGCTCGCAGAACCGGCTCACTCCTCGCGCTCACCGTGCCACCTCCGTTCGCGACTGCGGGGCTCGCAAAACCGGCTCACTCCTCGCGCTCACCGTGCCACCTCCGTTCGCGACTGCGGGGCTCGCAAAACCGGCTCACTCCTCGCGCTCACAGCGATTCCTCCTTGCCGGCAAGGTCCAGCGCCACGTCCACGATCATGTCCTCCTGCCCGCCGACCATCCGGCGCCGGCCCAGCTCGACCAGGATCGACCGGACGTCCACGCCGTACTTGTCCGAGGCGCGCTCGGCGTGCCGCAGGAAGCTGGAGTAGACCCCGGCGTACCCCAGCGAGAGCGTCTCCCGGTCGACCTGCACGGGCCGGTCCTGCAGCGGCCGGACGACGTCGTCGGCGGCGTCCATCAGCGCGAAGACGTCGCAGCCGTGCTTCCAGCCGTGCAGCTCGGCGACGGCGACGAAGACCTCCAGCGGCGCGTTGCCGGCACCGGCGCCCTGCCCGGCCAGTGAGGCGTCCACCCGCACCGTCCGGCCGTGCGGCGCGCCGAGCGGGCCGTCGCCGAGGATCCGCCCGTGCTCGACCGCGACCACACTGTTGGCCACCCCGAGCGACAGGTTGTGGTGGGCGTGGATGCCGATCTGCGTCGCCGGCTCCAGCACCTGCCGGTACGCGTCGACCCGCTCGGCCACGTCGGACATCAGCAGCCGGCCACCGGAGTCGGTGACGTAGACGCAGTGCGCCCCGTACGACTCCATCAGTCTGGCCTGGGCGGCGAGCCCGGCCGGATCGTTCATGTGCGACATCATCAGGAAGCCGGAGACGTCCATGCCGTTCTCGCGGGCCCAGGAGATGTGCTGGGCGGAGATGTCCGCCTCGGTGCAGTGGGTGGCGATCCGCACGCTGGTCACCCCGAGCGCCTTCGCCGCCCTCAGGTCGGCGATGGTGCCGATGCCGGGCAGCAGCAGGGTGGTCAGCTTCGCGGTCGTCAGCACCTCGGCCGCCGCCGAGATCCACTCGGCGTCGCTGGCCGCGCCGTGGCCGTAGTTGACGCTGGAGCCGGCGAGCCCGTCGCCGTGCGCCACCTCGATGGCGGCCACCCCGGCCGCGTCGAGCGCCGCGGCGATGGTGCGCACCTGGTCGACGGTGTAGCGGTGGGCGATGGCGTGCATGCCGTCGCGCAGCGTCACGTCCTGGATGTACAGGTCGGTCATGCGGTCACCTCCACGGCGGCGTCGCGGTCGGTCACCGCCGCGCGCAGGGCCACCAGCCGCTCCCCGGTGCGCAGCGCGGCCGAGGTCATGATGTCCAGGTTCCCGGCGTACGCCGGGAGGTAGTGCCCGGCGCCGGAGACCTCCAGGAAGACGGAGACCTGCAACCCGGTCAGGTGCCGACCCAGCGACGGCACGTACGTGTCGACCCGGTCGAACTGCACGTCCTGCTTGAGCCGGTAGCCGGGGACATACTCCTGGACGGTCGCCACCATCCGCGCCACCGAGGCGGCGATCGCGGCGCGGTCGGCGTCGGCGTCCGGGCAGAGGCAGTAGACCGTGTCCCGCATCAGCAGCGGCGGGTCGGCCGGGTTGAGCACGATGATCGCCTTGCCGCGCTCGGCGCCGCCGACCACCTCGATCGCCCGGGCGGTGGTCTCGGTGAACTCGTCGATGTTCGCCCGGGTGCCCGGCCCCGCCGACTTCGAGGCGATCGAGGCGACGATCTCCCCGTACGCGACCGGGGTGACCCGGCCGACGGCGGCGACGATCGGCACGGTGGCCTGCCCGCCGCAGGTCACCATGTTGACGTTGCGCTCGTGCAGGTGCTCGTCGAGGTTGACCGGGGGCACGACGTACGGGCCGATGGCGGCGGGGGTCAGGTCGACCACGGTGCGGCCGTGCTCCCGCAGCACCGCGTCGTTGTGCCGGTGCGCCCCGGCCGAGGTGGCGTCGAAGACCAGCTCGACGTCGGCGAACTCGGGCATCGCGACCAGCCCGTCGACGCCCTCGGCGGTGGTCGCCACGCCGAGGCGCCGGGCCCGGGCCAGGCCGTCGGAGGCCGGGTCGATGCCGGCCATCGCCACCATCCGGAGACCGTCACTCAGACGAAGAACCTTGATCATCAGATCGGTGCCGATGTTGCCCGACCCGATCACCGCCACCCCGACAGTCATGCCGCCTCCTCAGAGGACGAGAAACACGTCCGGACCGAGCCGAGGCCGGAGACTCGCGCCTCGTACGCCGCGCCCGGGATCACCGGCACCATCGGGCCGAGCGCCCCGGAGAGCACCACGTCGCCCGCGCGCAGCGGATCGCCGGAGCGGGCCAGCGTCTGCGCCAGCCACTCCAGCGCGTGCAGCGGGTTGCCCAGGCAGGCCGCGCCCGCGCCGACCGACACCGGCTCCCCCGCGTGTTCGAGGACCATTCCGCACAGCCGCAGGTCCACGTCGGCGAGGCGGCGCGGCGTGGTGCCCAGCACGAACAGGCCGCTGGAGGCGTTGTCGGCGACGGTGTCCACGATGGAGATGTCCCAGCCGGCGACCCGCGAGTCGACGATCTCGATCGCCGGCAGCACGTGGTCGACCGCCCGGACCAGGTCCGCGGTGGTGACCCGCTCGTTGGGCAGGTCCGCGCCGAGCACGAAGGCGACCTCCGCCTCCACCCGGGGCTGGAGCAGCCGGTCGATCGCCACCTCGGCCCCGTCCGGCACCGCCATCGCGTCGGTCAGCACGCCGAAGTCCGGCTGGTAGACGCCGAGGCCCTCCTGCACCGCCCGCGAGGTCAGCCCGATCTTCGCGCCGACCCGGCGGTGGCCCCGCTGCAACCACTGTCGCACCTGGAGCTGCTGGACGAGGTACGCCGAGGTGACGTCCCCCTCGGGCAGCAGCCGCCCGCGCAGCGGCGGGCAGGGCTTGCCGCTCTCCCGTGCCTCGACCAGTTCCCGGGCCGCGGCCTCGTAATCGATCATGAGAAGTCCACGCAGACGTTGGTGAGTTCGGAATAGAAGTCGAGCGAGTGCACGCCGCCCTCGCGCCCGATCCCGGACGCCTTCACCCCGCCGAACGGGGTACGCAGGTCGCGCAGGAACCAGGTGTTCACCCAGACGATGCCGGCGTCGAGCCGGGCCCCGGCCCGGTGCGCCCGCCCGACGTCCCGCGTCCAGACCGTCGCCGCCAGGCCGTACTCGGTGCCGTTGGCCAGCGCGTACGCCTCGTCCTCGTCGTCGAACGGGGCGACGTGCACCACCGGGCCGAAGATCTCCTCGGTGTTGGTGCGGGCGTCCGGGCCCAGCCCGGTCAGCACCGTCGGCTGCACGTACGCGCCGCCGTCGCGGGCGTCGCCGAAGGCGGGCGTGCCGCCCCCGGCCAGCACCTCGGCGCCCTCGGCGCGGGCGAGGTCGTAGTGGCCGAGCACCTTGGCGCGGTGCTGGTGCGAGATCAACGGCATGTTGACGGTGGCCTCGTCGGCCGGCCAGCCGTACGGCAGCTCCCCGGCCCGCTTCGCGAGCCGGGCGGTGAACTCCTCGAACACCGGGCGCTGCACGTAGATCCGCTCCGTACAGAGGCAGACCTGCCCGCCGTTGGTGAAGCTGGAGCGGACGGATCCGGCCACGGCCGCGTCGAGGTCGGCGTCGGCGAAGACCAGCCCGGCGTTCTTGCCGCCCAGCTCGAAGGAGACGGCCTTCACGCCGTCGGCGGCGGCCCGCATGATCGCGCCGCCGGTGGCCGACTCGCCGGTGAAGGTGATCGCGTCGACCCCCGGGTGGCGGGTGAGGAACTCCCCGGCCGAGTCCGGGCCGAAGCCGTGCACCAGGTTGAACACCCCGTCCGGCACGCCGGCGGCGGCCATCACCTCGGCGAGCAGGGTCGCCGAGGCGGGAGTCTCCTCGCTGGGCTTCACCACCACGGCGTTGCCGCAGGCCAGGGCCGGGGCGACCTTCCAGGTGAGCAGCAGCAGCGGCAGGTTCCACGGCACGATCACCGCGACCACGCCGACCGGCTTGCGAACGGCGTAGTTCAGCGCCCGGCCGCCGGTCGGGGTGACCGTGGTGAACGACTCGGTCGGCGCGGTCGCCACGATCTCGGCGAAGGCGCGGAAGTTCGCCGCGCCGCGCGGGATGTCCAGGGTGCGGGCCTGCGAGATGGCCTTGCCGGTGTCGGCGACCTCGGCGGTGACCAGGTCGTCGAAGCGGCGCTCCAGCTCATCGGCGACCCGGCGGAGCACCTCGGCGCGCTCCCGCTCCCCCATCCGGCCCCACGGCCCGCGCAGCGCCGCCCGCGCGGCGGCGACGGCGTCGTCCACGCGCGCCCGGTCGGCCTCCACGACCTCGAAGACCGGCTCGCCGGTGACCGGGCTGCGCTTGGTGAACCGACGCCCGGCGTCGACGAACTCGCCGCCGACGAAGTTGCGTAGCAGACCCGGGCCGTCGGGCGCCCGCCCGGTCATCAGCCGGGGATCCCAGGTGACGGTCATCGACGCCTCCCTCGGTTGATCGCCACGCCGACCGCGCCGGCCAGCAGCGCCGCCGCGCCGGCGGCGACCGCCCCGAGCACCCGGTGCTGCCGGCGGACGCGGCGCACCACCTCGGCGTACGGGGTGGTCGAGAAGGACACCAGCTCGTACCGGGAAACGTACCGGCCCGGCAGCGCCCGTTCCAGCGCGTGTTCGACCTTCCGGCCGGCCTGGAACAGCGGGGAGGCCACCCTGTCCCGCATCTCCACGAAGTTGGCCAACGCCATCCGCGCGATGGCCTCGGCGTTGGCCTGCCGCCGCTGCTGGAACAGCGGCAGCGCCGCGGACCAGTCGTCGGCGCACTCGTCCAGGCAGCGGTCCAGCTCGACGACGTCCTCGAAGGCGCAGTTGGCGCCCTGGCCGTAGAACGGGACGATGGCGTGCGCCGCGTCGCCGAGCAGGCCGACCCGCCCGTCCGCCTGCCACGGCGTGCAGCGCACGGTGCCGAGCACGCCCACCGGGTTGTGCTGGTAGTCGTCGACGAGGTTCGGGGCGAGCGGCGGCAGGTCCGGGTAGTGCTCGGCGAAGTGCCGCTCGATCGCCGCGGGGCTGCCCAGCGAGGCGAAGCTGGCGGTGCCGTGGGTGGGCCAGAAGAGCGTGCAGGTGAACGAGCGGTCCGGGTTCGGCAGGGCGATCATCATCGAGGTGCCGCGCGGCCAGATGTGCAACGCGTCCGGGTCGAGGGCGAAGTCCCCGCCCAACGGCGGGATCGTCAGCTCCTTGTAGCCGTAGTCGAGGAAGTCCAGGCTCTCGGTCAGCAGCCCGTACGCCAGCAACTGCCCGCGCACCGCCGAGCCGGCGCCGTCGGCGCCGAGGACGACCGACGCGCTGGCCGCGACCTTGCCCGCCGGGGTCTCGAAGGTCATCTCGCCGGTGGCCGGGTCGAGCCCGACCAGCCGGTGGTCGAAGGCGATCCGCACCCCGGGCAGGGCGGTGGCCGCGTCCAGCAGGGCGTTGTTCAGCGCACCCCGACTGATCGAGTTGATCGCCCGGTCGCCGGAGGCGCTGTACGACTGGAACTGCGGCTCCCCGTCGACCGGGTGGACCATCCGGCCGCGCATGGGCAGCGCGTCGGCGAGCACCTGCCCGTCGAGGCCGATGCGGCGCAGCGCGTCGAGGCCCCGCTCGGAGAGCGCCAGGTTGATCGAGCGTCCCCGCTCGACGGTGCCGGTACGCGGGTCGGGCCGCCGCTCGTAGAGCGCCACCGGGTAGCCGCGGCGGGCCAGGAAGCAGGCCAGCAGGCAGCCGGCCAGGCCGGCGCCGACCACCGCGATCTCGTCCCGTTCCTCGGTCATGACTTGACCTCCACCGTGGTGGCCAGCGCGTCGGCGACCCGCCAGCAGTCGTGGTACGTGGAGTAGAGCGGCACCGGGGCGAACCGGATGATGTCCGGTTCCCGGGCGTCGGCGATGACGCCGTGCTCGTGCCGCAGCCGCTTGGCCAGCCCGGCGGCGCTGCCCGCGCCGATCCGCACCGAGAGCTGGCAGCCCCGCCGCTCGGGCTCGCGCGGGGTGACCACGGTCAGCGGGCGGTCCGCGGTCACCCCGTCGAGCAGTCCCGCCAGGTAGCCGGTGAGCCGGATGCTGCGCTCGCGCAGCGCCGGCATGCCGACGGAGTCGAACAGCTCCAGCGAGGTCCGCACCGGACCCATCGCGAAGATCGGCGGGTTGGAGACCTGCCACGCCTCCACGGTGGCCGGCGGGCGGGAGACCGGGGTCATCTCGAACCGGGTCGCCGCGTCGGTGCTCCACCAGCCCTCGAAGCGCGGCAGCCCGGGGTCGCCCAGGTGCCGCTCGTGCACGAACACGCCGGCCAGCGCGCCAGGCCCGGAGTTGAGGTACTTGTAGGAGCACCAGGCGGCGAAGTCGACGTCCCAGTCGTGCAGGGCCAGCGGGACGTTGCCGGCGGCGTGCGCCAGGTCCCAGCCGACCACGGCCCCCGCCGCGCGGCCGGCGGCGGTGATCGCGGGGATGTCCATCAGCTCGCCGGTGAGGTAGTTGACCCCGCCGAGCAGCACCAGCGCCACCCGGTCACCCTCGGCGGCCAGGTAGTCGGTCACGTCCTCGGTGCGCAGGGTGTCCTCGCCGTCGCGGGGGCGCAGCCGGACGACGGTGGCGTCCGGGTCCAGGCCGTGGAAGCGGGCCTGGCTGCGCACGGCGTAGCTGTCCGAGGGGAAGGCGCTGTCCTCGATGACGATCCGGGTCCGCGCCCCGGCCGGCCGGTAGAAGCTGACCATCAGCAGGTGCAGGTTCACCGTCAGGGAGTTCATCACCACGACCTCCGCCGGGGCGGCGCCGACCAGTCGCGCGGCGGGCGCCGTCAGCAGCTCGTGGTACGGCAGCCAGGGGCGCTCCGCCTCCAGGTGGCCCTCGACCCCCAGCCGGCTCCACGCGTCCAGGTCGGCGAGCAGCTCCCCACGGGTGGCCCGCGGTTGCAGGCCGAGGGAGTTGCCGGCCAGGTACGCGGCCTCGGGGTAGCGCCCGCCGTCGGCCGGCGGCACGTGGAACAGGTGGCGGTGCCCGGGGTCGGCGGCGTCGCGGCGGTGCGCCTCGGCCTCGCCGACGGCGAACCCGGAAGAGTCTGGTGCGGGGGTGTTCATGGGGTGTCTCGCTCTCCGGTCACATCGCGGTCCGGGCCGACCACAGCTCGGGGAAGACCACCCGGGCCATGCTGCGCTGCAACCACGCCAGTCCGGCGGAGCCGCCGCTGCCGACCTTGGCGCCCATTGTGCGCTGCACCGCCTTGACGTGGTGTTGTCGCCAGTCGCCGAACTGCTCGGCGACCTCGGTCAGCGCCTCGCCGAGCAGCCGGAGGTGGTTGTCCGGCCCGGCGTCGGCGTAGATCCGCACCCAGGCCGCCTCGACGGCGGCGTGCGGCTCGTGCTCGACGGCGACGTCCCGGTCCAGCAGGTCGGCCGGGAGGTCGTGGCCGTGCCGGGCGAGCAGCGCGAGCACGTCGTCCCAGACGCTCGGCGCGGCCAGGGTGGCCCGCAGCTCGGCGTGCACCTCGGCCTGGCGCCGGAACGGCCGGATCAGCGCCTCGTCCCGGAGCCCGAGCAGGAACTCCAGGTGCCGGTACATCGCCGACTGGAAGCCGGAGCCCTCGCCCAGCAGGTTGCGGAACCGGTTGAAGTCGGCCGGGGTCATCCAGCGCAGCCCCTTCCAGGCGGCGTTCAGCGCCTCCAGGTGCAGGGCGGCGCGGCGCAGCGGGGCCAGCGCGTCCCACACCCGGTCGGCGCGCAGCAGCCGCTGGGTCTCGCGCAGCTCGTGGCAGGTCAGCCCGAAGTACAGCTCCATGATCTGGCTGACCATCAGGAAGGACATCTCGCCCGGGTCGTCGCTCAGCGGTCGCTGCAACCGGTGCAGCGTGCTGGCCTGCACGTACGCGTCGTACGGCACCCGCTCGGCGAACTCCAGGGTCGGCTCCCCGCCGTTGCGGGCCGCCCGGGCGGCGCGCTGCCGCGGGGTGACCGGGCGTACCGCCGCCCGGGTGGGCTCCCGCAGGTCCGTCTGCTCCACCGGTCCTCCTCTGCTCGCTGGGGTGCGCCGGCCTGGCCGGGCCGGGTGACCGACATGATCTCGCGGTGGAACGGGCAGACGGAATGCCGGATCGACGGCTCTTCCGCCCTCCGACCTGCGGCGCGGAAGGTGCGAGCGCGATTCGGCTTGGAGAAAGTAAGGTCGCCTCATGGACGACATGGACTGGGCGCTGCTGCGGGAGTTGCAGGCCGACGCGCGCCTCTCCTTCAGCGAGCTGTCCCGGCGGGTGCACCTGTCGCCGCCGGCCGTGGCCGAGCGGGTGCGCCGGCTGGAGGAGGCCGGGATCATCACCGGCTACCACGCCCACGTCGACCTGGCCCGGGCCGGCCGCACGGTGGTCGCGTTCATCCGGATGTCCTGCTACGGCTCGCGGTGCATCCTGCACGACCCCGAGGTGGCGGGGTGGCCGGAGATCCTGGAGATCCACCGCATCACGGGCGACGCGTGCAGCATGCTGAAGGTGGCGGCCGGGTCGATCGGGGAGTTCGAGGCCGTCATCGACCGGCTCGCCCCGTACGGCCAGCCGTCCAGCACGATGGTCCTGTCCACGCCGCTGGACTGGCACCCCGTCACGCCGCTGTCCTCCTCCCCCCGCCACCGCTGACCGCGATCCGGGTTTGCCCCGGGGCCAGCGGGAAAGCAGGCGCTGTTACCCGGGGAGGATTCCGGTGATCGTCACCGGAAGGGGGGATCATGCCGGTGTTCACAGCGTTCACACGTGCCCTGACCAGCGCCCTGTCCGTGTTGGGCCTGGTCGGGGCGTTCGTCCTGATCACGATCGCGCCCGCGCGGGCGGGCGAGAACACCTTCGTCGAGGTGGTGCCCAACAGCGCCCAGGCCGGCACCCGGGTCAGGATCCGGGCCAGTTGCGACAACGCCAACAACCGCCAGGCCACCGTACGCTCCGACGCCTTCGGGGGACCGGTGGTGCTGCGGCCCGACAACGGTTTCCTGACCGCCCAGGCCACGATCCCGGGCAACAAGCAGCCCGGGGACTTCCCGGTCGACCTGCGCTGCGACAACGGCAACACCGCGACGACCACGCTCACGGTGCTGAACATGGAGCAGCCCACGAAGGGGCCGGCGACCGGGGGCGGCGGCACCGCCGGCGGCACGGGCACCGGCTCGGTGCTGCTGGTGGGCGGCCTCGCCGCGGTGGCCCTGGCGGTGGGCTTCGGATTCCTCGGCAACCGTCGTCGGACCGGGACCGGTTCCTGACCCGCCGCCGCCATGGCCCGCTCCCAGAGGCGTACCAGCCGATCCGATCCGGGCCGGGTCAGGCGATCCGATCCGGGCCGGGTCCGGGCGACCACCCGGCGGGCGCTGCAGGCGTCCCGCCGGGCCGCGGCCGCCACCGCCCGCCGGCTGCGGCGGGTGGCCGGGGAGACGGTCTCGGCCAGCGTCGCCACCACCGACCCGGCGGTCGGGCCGCTGCCCGCCCGACCCCGGCACCGCTGGGTTGCCGCCGGTCGCCGGCTGGCTCCCGGCCGGAACCCCGGGCTCCCGGTCCTGGTGATCGGGACGCTGATGGTGCTGATCATCGCGATGCTCGCCGTGGAGCGGGTCGCCGGCGTGAGCGTGCTGCCGGACCGGTTCATCGCGGGGCTGCGGCCACCGCCGAAGAAGTTCCCGGTGCTGCCCGCCAGCCCTCCCGTCGACATCACCATCGACCCGATCGACGTCCGGGCGCCCGTACACGACGTCGGCATCGCCCCGGACGGCAGCATCGGCGTGCCGGACGCCGCCCGCGCCCAGGAGGCCGGCTGGTACGACCAGGGCCCGACCCCCGGGCAGTACGGCCCGGCCGTCATCGTCGGGCACGTCGACACCTCGACCGGGCCGGCGGTCTTCCACAAGCTGCGGGACCTGCGGGAGGGCGACCCCATCGAGATCACCCGCGCGGACCGGTCGGTGGCGGTCTTCGAGGTGGACACGGTCGAGCGCTTCGGCAAGGAGCGGCTGCCCGTCGACGAGGTCTTCGGCGACTTCAGCCGCCCCCGGCTACGCCTGATCACCTGTGGCGGGCGCTGGGTCGGCGGGGAGACCGGCTACGCCGACAACGTGGTGGTCTTCGCGTCCCTCGTCCGATCCCGCACCGCCTGACCGGGGCGGCCTCGCGGGTCAGGCGGCCTCGGACTCACACAGGTCGAGCCAGTCGGCCCAGCGGGGGTCGGGCGCCCGGTGGCCGAGGACCCGCCAGGCGGTGCCCTTCGGGGCGGCCGGCAGCGCGTGCAGCCGCCAGCCCAGCTCGGCCGGGGTCTTGTCGCCTTTGGTGTGGTTGCACCGGGCGCAGGCCGCGACGACGTTCTCCCAGACGTGCCGGCCGCCACGGCTGCGCGGGAAGACGTGGTCGATGGTCTCGGCGGGACCCCGGCAGTAGGCGCAGCGCCAGCCGTCCCGGGCGAAGATCGCCCGCCGGGAGAGCCCGACGTGGGTGCGGTAGGGCACCCGCACGAAGCGGGTGAGCCGGACGACCGACGGCACCGGCAGCGCGTTGCGGGCGCTGTGCAGGACGCCGTCGCCGTCGGCGACACAGATCGCCTTGGCGGAGAGCACGAGGATGGCGGCACGACGCACGGACACGACACACAGCGGCTCGTAGGTGGCATTGAGGACCAGCGCACCGGAGCCCACCGTGGGTCGTATGTCAGGCATCGCGATCACCCTCCCGGTTCAGCGGCCCCGCACTCACCACCGCCGACCGGGAACGGGCACAGCGACCCACCGCGGCCGACGCCGGCCGGATCACCGACGTCCGTGCGCCCATCGTCCCTGATCGGCCCCCGGATTGCACGTACTAATGTCGGAAGCCAGGTAGGCATCACCCGGAAACCGGCAGATCCACCCCCTGAGCAGGGGCGGACTCCTCCAATCCCGTCGACGTTCACGCCCGATTTCAAACTCGGTCGCGCCGGATCCGCGTCCGATGATCATGAATATACATTGGAATTCGTAAATTTGATCAAGGTAGCTCAAGATCACTGAAGGGCCTGACGTGAAGCGGGAAGCATCGTTCGCCGCACGGGCGCCCGCGCAGGGCCGCACTCCGGCACCAACTGAGACTCGGACGGGATCGCCCGGTTGGGCTGCCAGTCGCCGCGCTCGATCCGGGCGGCAAGGATGCCGGCCGGTCGCCGATACGGCGGCAGGGGCGCCCCGTGAGCGATGCGGGCCTCCGGGTCCTCCGTCGATCGCGTAGCGCAACCAGCACCGGCCCTCCGCCATCACGTCACCTTCGTCCCACACCCCGTGGAACGGGTCCGCCCTCCAGGACCGGCGGAGCGCTCCGGTGGGGTGCCGCGGCACGCCGCGCCGGCCGACGCTCCATCAACTCGACAGACCCGCCCGGCATGGCACGGGAGCACCCGCCGGTGCGGGCGCTCCCGTGGTGTCACGTTCGCGTCGTTATCAGTACTGCAGATTCGTCTGCATTTCCGTGACGCGGCCGGCGATCTGCAGATTGCCGTCGGAATCCAGCACGGCAATGATCTTCTTCTGGCTTCCGTGGTGGGTGGTGAAGAAAATCTTGTCGGCCTCCTGGCTGGTGCTGTGGTTGGTGTTCACCGACAGCTCAATGCTGACCGGGGAGCTGATCAACACGTCCCGCTTGGGTGAGTTCGGGTAGCACTGATTCTGCCGCAGCATGATTCGCCCATGGGTGTCACCCTCGTCCCAGTCCGTGGCCACGCCCAAGTCCACATCCGGCATCGAAGTCTCCCTTCCCTGACTCGCGAGAATTTCCCGCGTTCGAGGGCAAGCCTATGGCTTATATAGACGACTGCGAGTGTCGGCTATATTGCCGAGCCGATTAATAGCTTGGTTACCGCCAGTTAAAGGTGATGCAGTCAGGACCCGATCAGGGGCTCAGGGAAGGTGGCGGTATGACCGTCGCGAGTGGTTGCGTGCTGACGCGCCCTCCCCGCCCGGGACCCCTAATTTACGGCCACCCCCCAGACAAACGCCCCCGAAACCGCCCTCTCAGACAGTGACCACTGCTTCACCCTCGCCATCGCGGATCGAGCCCAACGCGGCCGTTACCGATAAGGCACTCACCGGCAATCCTCTCGACGACATGAGCCTCAAGCAATTCCTGCGCTGAATATCATGGGCACCGAAATGGTGCCGAACGAGGATCAGGTGCTCAAGCTTGTCGAGGTGGCGCCCGGACGTTCCGCGCGGCTACCTGGCCAGGAACTGGTGAGGGATTGCGCCGCGGTGAGGTGTTGGGCATGGAGGATAGTGCTGCGGCGCCTCGACGTCATTCACGGAGAACTGCACGCCGTGCAACAGTTGCGGCGTTCCGTCGAACATTTCGGACTGGATGCCGAAGAAGGACCGGCGGGGCGGCCTGGTTAGACAGCTTCCCGGGTCGCCGAGGGTGGGCCGCCCGTGCGCCATCGCCAACCGGGGATCGCACGTACTCATCCGGGGTCCCTCCGGAAGCGTTTCCCCCGTCCGCCACGATGACCGGTTCGCCCTCGTACGGCCGGCGTGACCCGGCATCGCGCGGGGCCCCGGTCACGGCCCGGAGGGTCGGCGGGAGTGCGAGGCCCCGGGTGCGGTACGAAGACAGCGTGACCGCTGCCAGCCTCCTGCCGCTCGCCCTGCCCGCCGTCGAGGCGCCGACGCCGGACCCGTCGCCGACCTGCCTGGACGACGCGCTCTGCCGCAGCGTCTTCGACATCACCAACTCGGTGTGGTTCGCCGAGGGCAGCTACTGGATCCTGCTCAAGCCGCTGCGGATCGTCATGATCCTGCTGCTGGCGGTCGCCGCCCGGTGGCTGGTGCACCGGACGATCAGCCGGCTGGTGCGCACCACCACCGACGCGGGCGTGCCCACCATGCTGCGGCCCCTGCGCGAGCGGATCCCCACCGCTGCCGCGGAGCCGGGCGAGTTCGTCCCGGAGCGGCGCCGCCAGCGGGCCGAGGCGATCGGGTCGGTGCTGCGCAGCCTCAGCACGGCGTTCATCTTCGGCATCGCGGTGCTGATGGTGCTCAAGGAGTTCAGCTTCGACCTGGCTCCGCTGCTCGCCAGCGCCGGCATCGCGGGCGTGGCGCTCGGCTTCGGCGCGCAGAGCCTGGTCAAGGACCTGCTCGCCGGCCTGTTCATGCTGATCGAGGACCAGTACGGCGTCGGCGACACGGTGGACCTCGGCGAGGCGACCGGCGTGGTGGAGTCGGTCGGGTTGCGGGTCACCACGGTCCGCGACGGGCGGGGCGTGCTCTGGTACATCCGCAACGGCGAGATCGTCCGGGTGGGCAACAAGAGCCAGGGCTGGGCCCTGGTCGTGGTGGACCTGCCGATCGGCTTCGCCGGCACCGAGCAGGCCACGGCGGTGCTGCGGACCGCGGCCGCCTCGGTGGCGGTGGACCCGGAGCTGGCGCCGGAGATCGTCGAGCCGCCCGAGGTGCTGGGCGTCGAGCAGATGACGGTCGAGGGCGCGGTGATCCGTACGGTGGTCAAGACGACCGCCGACGGGCAGTTCGCGGTCGGCCGGGAGCTGCGGCGCCGGCTGGCCGAGGCGCTGGAGAACTCGGGCATCACCGCGAAGATCGCGGCCGCCCGGCTCTATCCCGGCGTGCCGATCGCCGCCCCCGGCGAGACCGGGCAGGGCGGCGCGACCTGAGCCGGCCGGGAAGGCCATCGGCGGGGGTCGCGGTCCGGGCGGCCCCTCGGGTATCGTCCGTTCGTTCAGTCGGAGATGCGACGATCAATCCGTTCGCCCTAGCCAGTTGTCAGACGATCGGGCAGAATCCGGTGCACGCGCTCCCCCAGAGCGTGATCACGTCCTCGCTGATCCGTGAATCTGACGACGGTTCCCGGGCCCGTCCATCACGAGTGGACCGCCCCGGGAACGATGGAGGCGACGGTGCCCGACCAGCGACCATCCCCGGAAGGGCCGGCAACCTTCCGTGAGGTGTTCGCCGATCGCGAATACCGCGCCGTCTTCGCGGCGAGCGCTCTCTCCTGGATCGGCGACTACATCGCCAAGGCCGCGGTAACCCTGCTGGTCTACGAGGCGACCCGGTCGGTCGCGCTCTCCGCGGCCGCGTTCGCGGTGAGCTACCTGCCCTGGCTGGTCGGCGGCCCCCTGCTCGCGACGCTCGCGGAGCGGCACCGCTACCGGCAGGTCATGGTGGTCTGCGACCTCGTCCGGATGGTGCTGATGGTCGGCATCGCCATCCCCGGCATGCCCGTCCCGCTGATCCTGGCCCTGCTCTTCGCCACCACCCTGGCCAACCCACCCAGCCAGGCCGCCAAGTCCGCGCTGATCCCCCTGATCCTCACCGGGGACCGGCTGGTGTTGGGGCTGTCGATCAACAGCAGCGTGGGCCAGGCCGCCCAGGTCGTCGGCTACCTCGCGGGCGCCGCCATCGCCGCCTTCAGCCCCACGGCCGCGCTCCTGGTGAACGCGGCGACGTTCGCCCTGTCGGCCGCGCTGGTCCGCTTCGGGGTTGCGGACCGCCCACCGGCGATGACCGCCGCGCACCGCAGCCACCTGTTGCGGGAGACCGCCGAGGGCTTCCAGATCGTGTTCGGCACCCCGGTGCTGCGGGCCATCGCCGTCCTGGTCTTCGCCGCCATGCTCTTCTCCGTGGTGCCGGAGGGCCTGGCCGCCGCCTGGGCCAGCGAGCACGCCGGTCCTCTGGACGCCGGCGCCGCCCAGGCGATCATCATGGCGGCCAGCCCCGTCGGTTTCATCGTCGGCGGCCTCGTGATGAGCCGGGCGTTCGGGCCGGACCGGCGGCTGACCATGATGCGGCCGTTGGCGGTGCTCTCCCCGCTGGCCCTGGTGCCGGCCCTGCTCGACCCGCCACCGCTGGTGGTGGCGCTGCTCGCCGCGGCCTCCGGGTTCGCGGTGGCCGGCATGCTCCCGGTGGCCAACGGCCTCTTCGTCCGGGCCCTGCCCACCGGCTTCCGGGCGCGCGCCTTCGGGGTGATGGCCACCGGCCTCCAGGTGATCCAGGGCCTGGCCGTCCTGATCACCGGGCTGCTGTCCGAGCGCTACCCGATCCCGATCGTGGTCGGGGTGTGGAGCGCGGTCGGCGTCCTGCTGATGGCGCTCGTCGCCCTGCGCTGGCCGAGCCAGCCGACCATCGACTCGGCCGTCGCGGCGGCCGAGGCGGCGGGCAGGGCGACAGCGGGCACGGCGGTCCCGCTGGCCGGCAGTGCCGGTACGGAGACGGGCCCGTCGGGGGACGGCCGGCGCGGTCCGTCGGAGCAGCTCGACGGCGACCCGGTGGGCGGCCGGCCGGGCGAGCCGGGCTACCAGCGCCACGCGGTGAGCTGACGCACAGCCGCCACCCCCCGACGCCCCGGATGGCACCTGGCAGGATGGAACGGTGAATGCCGCAGGTGAGTCCGACCGTCCCGGCGCGTCGATGACCCTCTTCGAGGCGGTGGGCGGCGAGCCCACCTTCCGCAAGCTGGTGGACGAGTTCTACGCCGGGGTCGCCACCGACCCGCTGCTGCGCCCCATGTATCCCGAGGAGGACCTCGGCCCCGCCGCGGACCGACTGGCCCTGTTCCTCATGCAGTACTGGGGCGGCCCCCACACGTACTCCGCCCAGCGCGGGCACCCCCGGCTGCGGATGCGCCACGCGCCGTTCCGGATCGGCGCCGCCGAGCGGGACGCGTGGCTGCTGCACATGCGCCGCGCCGTCGACCGGCTCGACCTGCCGCCGGAGATCGCCACCGCGTTCTGGGACTACCTGGAGCGGGCCGCGTACTTCATGGTCAACATGATGGAGGACCCGGCCGGACCCGCCTGACCGCGCCGGGTGGCGAGGGTCGGCTCGGGGCGAGCCGCGTCAGCCGGGACGGCCCCGGCTCGGCGCAGGGCCGCCTCGGCTCGCAGCACGGCCGCCTTCGCTCGCTGCACGGCCGCCTCGGCTCAGAGCAGGGCGACCTCGGCTCAGAGTAGGGCACCCTCGTCGTGCAGCCAGTCGACGAAGCTGGTGGCGACCGCCGCGCCACAGTCGAGCATCTCGACCAGGAGCGCGTCGTGCGCCCCGGCGCCGAACGGCACCTGCAGCTCCGCGTAGATCGGCAACTGCCCGCGCTCCGTCGGGTCGCCGATGTAGGCCTTGCAGAAGCGGCGGGTGTGGTTCCACTCGTTGACCACCCGGTAGGCCCGGTCGGCCCAGTCGGGCGGCACCGTCGCGTGTGGACGGGCCCGCATCACCAGGATCTCGTCCTCGGGACCCTCAAGGGTGACCAGCACCGCGTGCCGCTCCCACATGGCCAGCAGGTTCCCGTCGCCGTCGGCCAGGTAGCGCACGTCGAGCAGGTCGAGCGCGTCGCAGACACGGCGCAGGGTGACCGGCTCGACGGTGGCCGGCATGTCCGCCATCACGGGCCGCTCGGCCGCCGGGCAGTCGTCTCCCGGCTGACGGGGGGCCGGTGGTCCGACCCGGACGGTGCCCTCCACTGTGATCCCGCTCCGACTGTCCGGATCGCCGCCGCCGTTGGCGGGACCGGGGCGCCATGACCACCACGGCATCGTTCGCGCACCTCACTCCCCAGCGGATCCAGCCGCCTACGGTGCGTTGGATCCGAGGATGGACGGTACCCGGACAGCCGGGTTGAAGCACCCCCCCAACGACAGCCCCGGGACAGAAGAATGACCATGGGTCATCCGAACGGATGACCTCAGAGGGGCCGGACGGAAAGATCCGTAGCCTTCTGCGACCAGATCGCTCCGTATGGTCCCACAAGTCCGACCCAACGGCCGACCGTGCGCACCTGGACGTCGCCCGCGCCGGCAGCGCCGGCAGCCTCCCCGGCGGCGCCCAGGAAGCCCATCCGGACCAACCCCTGGACCATCCGCTGGGTCACCTCGACCGGCTCGCCGGGCGGGTCGTCGGGGGTGACGACCACCGGCACGTGGTCGAGCAGCGCGTCGCGCAGCGCCCGCTGGCCGACCGCCCGGCCGGCCACGCCGTGCGCGGCGGCGTCGCGCAGGGTGCCCGCCGCCGCCGCGGCGATCCGCCGCAGCTCCCCCGCCGGCAGCGTCTCCACCCGTCGGCTGGCCGGGGGCGGCAGCGGCCAGCGCCACCGCTCGTCCCGGCGCCGGGGCAGCGCCCCACCGCCGGCCGCCAGCTCGGCGAGGAGTTCGCCGGCCCCGACGGTGACGTCGCCGGGGCCGTCGCCGGCCACGGTGCGGACGACCAGCACCCCCCACGGCAGGTGCCCCCAGAGGGCCGTACGCCCCGCCACGCCGGTCGGCCGCAGCCGCACCGGCGCGTCCCGGTCCAGCCGCACCAGGCGGGCGAGGAAGGCTCCCGCGTCGGCCGCGTCCACGATCCCGTGCCCGCCGCCGGCCGCGCCCGCCGGAGTGGGGGCCGGTCCCCCGGCCCCCGTCATGCCGGCCCGAGCCGCGGCGCGTACGAGAGCAGGAACTCGCGCTCCTCCGGGCTGACCCGCCGGGGCGTCTGCCGGGTCAGGTCGAACGGCACCAGCACGGAGCGGGCCCGGCTGGCCAGCACGTCGCCGTCGTACAGCTCGTAGGCGACCGTGAAGGACGCGGCCCGGATCTCCTCCACCCACAGCTCGATGCGCACCGTCGGAGCCGCCTCGGCGGTGGCCCGGCCGAGGGCGTAGTCGACCGGGCGCAGGTAGTCGACCTCGTGCCGACGGATCACGACCCCGTCGGCGAGCGAGCCCACGCCCCACGCCCGGCCGCCGGCGAACATCAACGCCACCCGCGCCTCCTCGTAGAGGGTGAGGAAGCGGGAGTTGTTGACGTGGCCGTACGCGTCCAGGTCCGACCACCGCAGGGTGCAGTGGTAGACAAAGCGGTCCGCCACGTCAGTCGCGGGTCAGCTTGCGGTAGGTCACCCGGTGCGGGCGGGCCGCCTCGGCGCCGAGCCGGTCGATCTTGTTCTTCTCGTACGCCTCGAAGTTGCCCTCGAACCAGAACCACTTGGCCGGGTTCTCGTCGTCGCCCTCCCAGGCCAGGATGTGCGTGGCGACCCGGTCGAGGAACATCCGGTCGTGGGAGATGACCACGGCGCAGCCGGGGAACTCCAGCAGCGCGTTCTCCAGGCTGCCGAGCGTCTCGACGTCGAGGTCGTTGGTCGGCTCGTCGAGCAGGATCACGTTGCCGCCGATCTTCAGCGTCAGCGCCAGGTTGAGCCGGTTGCGCTCGCCGCCGGAGAGCACCTTGGTCGGCTTCTGCTGGTCCGGGCCCTTGAAGCCGAACGCCGCGATGTACGCCCGGGACGGCATCTCGACCTTGCCGACCAGCAGGTGGTCCAGCCCGTCGGAGACCGTCTCCCAGACCGTACTGTCCCCCGCCAGGCCGGCCCGGCTCTGGTCGACGTACGACAGCGAGACGGTGTCGCCGACCTTCACCGAGCCGGAGGTCGGCTCCTCCAGCCCGACGATGGTCTTGAACAGGGTGGTCTTGCCGACGCCGTTCGGGCCGATCACGCCGACGATGCCGTTGCGCGGCAGCGAGAACGACAGGCCGTCGATCAGCACCCGGTCGCCGAACGCCTTGACCAGGCCGTTGACCTCGATCACCGTGCTGCCCAGGCGGGGACCCGGCGGGATCTGGATCTCCTCGAAGTCCAGCTTGCGGGTCTGCTCCGCCGCGGTGGCCATCTCCTCGTACCGCTCGAGCCGGGCCTTGGACTTGGTCTGCCGGGCCTTGGCGTTGGAGCGGACCCACTCCAGCTCCTCGTCGAGGCGCTTCTTCATCTTGGCGTCGCGGCGCCCCTCGACGGCCATCCGGGCGGCCTTCTTCTCCAGGTAGGTGGAGTAGTTGCCCTGGTAGCCGATGGCCCGACCGCGGTCCAGCTCCAGGATCCAGCCGGCCACGTTGTCGAGGAAGTACCGGTCGTGGGTGATCGCGATGACCGTGCCGGCGTACTTGGCCAGGTGCTGCTCCAGCCACTGCACGCTCTCCGCGTCGAGGTGGTTGGTGGGCTCGTCGAGCAGCAGCAGGTCGGGCGCCTCCAGCAGCAGCTTGCAGAGCGCGACCCGGCGGCGCTCGCCACCGGAGAGCTTGGTGACGTCGGCGTCCGGCGGCGGGCAGCGCAGCGCGTCCATGGCCAGCTCGAGCTTGGAGTCGACGTCCCACGCGTCGGCGTTGTCCAGCTCCTCCTGGAGCCGGCCCATCTCCTCCATCAGCTCGTCGGAGTAGTCGGTCGCCATCTGCTCGGCGATCTTGTTGAACCGCTCCAGCTTGGCCTTGATCTCGGCGACCGCCTCCTCGACGTTGCCGAGGACGGTCTTGGCGTCGTTGAGCGGCGGCTCCTGGGCCAGCATGCCCACGGTGTAGCCGGGCATGAGCCGAGCCTCGCCGTTGCTCGGCCGGTCCCACCCTGCCATGATCTTGAGGAGGCTGGACTTACCGGCGCCGTTCGGGCCGACCACACCGATCTTGGCCCCCGGGAGGAAGCTCAGCGTCACGTTGTCGAGCACGACCTTGTCGCCGTGCGCCTTGCGCGCCTTTTCCAGGACGTAGATGTACTGGGCCACGGTGCGGGCTACCTCCGTAGGTTGCGACTGGGGGCCGGCGGGCGCGGGCTGCGACTTCCGTCCGCCGCCGCCGGCCGCTGGCCGGCCGCACGCACGCCGTCGTCAATCCTGACAGGTACGCGCCGCCGCGCCCACATCACCCCGCCCCGCCGGCCGGCCGGGCGCGCCGCGTCGCCGCCGCCGACCGGCACTGTCGACAAGATCACGTACGGGGTTGCGCCGACGTGGACCGGGTAGGTGACTCCGGCACGGGGCCCCAGACGTCGCAGCTAGGCTCAGTACGCTCATTCGCGGTTGACCCGTCAGCACCCGGAGGTGGCCGAACGTGACCGTCCGCAGCTCCTTTGTCGTAGTGGCGAACCGGCTACCGGTCGACGAGGTGAGCACACCCGAGGGACGGCAGTGGCGCCGCAGCCCCGGGGGGTTGGTGACCGCGCTGCACCCCGTCCTCGCCGAGCACCAGGGCACCTGGGTCGGCTGGGCCGGCGGCACCGGCGCCGCCCCCGAGCCCTTCGACCTGGAGGGCATCCGGCTGCACCCGGTGCCGCTGAGCGCGGAGGAGCTGGAGCGCTACTACGAGGGCCAGTCCAACGCGACGATCTGGCCGCTCTACCACGACGCGGTGGAGACGCCGGCCTACAAGCGCCGTTGGCGCGAGGCGTACCGCCTGGTCAACGCCCGCTTCGCGGAGGCCGCGGCGGAGGTCGCGGCCGAGGGGGCGACGGTCTGGGTCCAGGACTACCAGCTCCAGCTCGTCCCGGCGATGCTCCGCGAGCTGCGGCCCGACCTGCGGATCGGCTTCTTCCTGCACATCCCGTTCCCGCCGATCGAGCTGTTCATGCAGATGCCGTTCCGCACCGAGATCCTGCGCGGCCTGCTCGGCGCGGACCTGGTCGGGTTCCAGCAGCGGCTCGCCGCGCAGAACTTCGTCCGGCTGGCCCGGCACCTGCTCGGGCTGCGCTACGAGGGCCAGATGATCCAGGTCGACGGCCGCCAGGTGAAGGCCGGCGCGTTCCCCATCTCGATCGACACCAAGGAGATGGAGCGGCTGGCCGCGGACCCGGCGATCCAGGCCCGCGCGAAGGAGATCCGCGAGGAGCTGGGCAACCCGAAGACGATCATCCTGGGCGTCGACCGGCTCGACTACACCAAGGGCATCGAGTTGCGGCTCAAGGCCTTCCGCGAGTTGCTCGCTGACGGAAAGTTGACAGTCCCGGACGCGGTTATGGTGCAGGTGGCCACGCCCAGCCGCGAGCGGGTCGAGCACTACCAGGCGCTTCGCGTCAAGGTAGAGCGGGAAGTTGGTCGGATTAATGGCGAATTCGGCAGGGTCGGCGTGCCGGCGGTGCATTATCTGCATCAGTCGTACAGTCGCACTGAACTGGCCGCGATGTACGCCGCTGCCGACGTGATGATGGTGACCCCGCTCCGAGACGGAATGAATCTGGTGGCCAAGGAGTACGTCGCATCACGCGCCGACCAGGGTGGTGCGCTCGTGCTCAGTGAGTTCGCCGGCGCGGCCACCGAGCTGCGTCAGGCGTTCCTGTGCAACCCGCACGACCCCGACGCGGTCAAGGACGCCCTGCTGCGGGCCGTGCATGTCGAGAAGCCGGAGGCCCGCCGCAGAATGCGGACTATGCAACGCCATCTACGCGCCCACGACGTGGGGCACTGGGCCAAGTCCTTCCTCACCGAGCTCGGTGTGCCCGAGGCGGAGGAAGCGTGAACGCCGTCAGCGACATCGTCACGCCCGCGGCGGGCACGATGGACCCGGAGCTGCGCGCCGCCATCGGCCGGATCGCCCGGGTGCCACAGCTCCTGATCGCCTGCGACTACGACGGCACCCTGGCGCCGATCGTGGAGGACCCGAGCAAGGCCGTCCCGCTGCCGGAGTCGGTGGCCGCCGTCCGGGCGCTGGCCGCCCTGCCCCAGACCACCGTGGCGGTGGTCTCCGGGCGGGCCCTGCGCGACCTGGCCGCGCTCTCCCGGCTGCCCAGCGAGGTGCACCTGGTCGGCAGCCACGGCTCCGAGTTCGACATCGGCTTCGTCGAGCGGCTCTCCCCCGAGCTGATCGCCGTGCGCACCCGGCTGCGCGACGCGCTGCGCGAGATCGCCACGGCCCACCCGGGCATCCGGCTGGAACGCAAGCCGGCGAGCGTCGCGGTGCACACCCGCGGGGTCGACCCGCAGGTCGCCGCCGCCGCCATCGAGGCGGTCCGCACCGGCCCCGCCACCTGGGCGGACGTCACCGTCACCCAGGGCAAGGAGGTCATCGAGCTGTCGGTGGTCGCCACCCACAAGGGCACGGCCGTCGACCAGCTGCGCACCCAGCTCTCCGCCAGCGCGGTGCTCTTCATCGGCGACGACGTCACCGACGAGAACGCCTTCGGCAACCTGCACGGGCCGGACGTCGGCATCAAGATCGGCCCCGGCGACACCCAGGCCGACTACCGGGTGGCCGACCCGATCGAAGCCGCCCGGGCCCTCGGCCTGCTGCTCGAGACCCGCCGGCACTGGCTCTTCGGCGAGCGGGCGGTGCCGATCGAGCGGCACTCGATGCTGGCCAACGGCCGCACCGTGGCGCTGCTCACCCCCGAGGCCAAGATCACCTGGCTCTGCCACCCCAAGCCGGACTCGGCGGCGATCTTCGCCGACCTCGTCGGCGGCAGCCCGGCCGGGCACTTCAGCGTCGCCCCCGAGCGTGGGGGCATCCCGCTCGGCCAGCGCTACCGCTCGGGCACGATGACCGTCGAGACCCGGTGGTCGGGCCTGACCGTCACCGACTGGCTGGACAAGCCGGCCACCGAGACCACACCCGACGGCCCGGCCGTCATCACCGGCGACTCGACCCTCGTCCGGGTGCTCACCGGCTCCGGCCGGGCCCGGCTGGAGTTCGCGCCCCGGCCCGAGTTCGGCCAGGTCGCGGTGCAGTTGCAGCCGCTCGACGACGGCCTGCTGGTGCTCGGCTCCAACGAGCCGGTCGCGCTCTACTCCCCCGGGGTCGAGTGGCAGGTCAGCAGCGACGGCGGCAACTACGAGACGGCCAAGGCGGTCGTCGACCTCTCCGCCGCCGGCGGGCAGGTCGTGCTGGAGCTGCGCTTCGCCACGCACAGCCTGGAACACCACCGGCTGCCGGTCCACGAGCGGCAGGCCCTCGCCGAGCAGCCGTGGAAGGACTGGGTCGCCTCGCTCCGGCTGCCCAACACCGCGCGGGACATGGTGGCCCGCAGTGCGCTGACCCTGCGGGGGCTCTGCCACGAGGCCACCGGCTCGATCCTCGCCGCCGCGACCACCTCGCTGCCCGAGGAGCTGGGCGGCGTCCGCAACTGGGACTACCGCTACTGCTGGCTGCGGGACGCGGCGATGACCGCGCGGGCGCTGGTCGACCTGGGCTCGATCGAGGAGGCCGAGGCGCTGCTGCGCTGGGTCGACGGGTGCATCGAGCGCACCGGCGGGCACCCGGAGCGGCTGCACCCGCTCTACACCGTGGACGGCTACGAGCTGGGCGCCGAGGCGGTCATCGACACGTTGCCCGGCTACGCCGGCTCCCGGCCGGTCCGCGTCGGCAACCTCGCCAACCACCAGCTCCAGCTCGACGTCTTCGGCCCGATCGCGGACCTGATCGCCGCCGTCGCCGACGCCCGGGGCTCGGTCCGCGAGGACGAGTGGCGGGTGCTGGAGAACATGGTCGAGGCGGTCCGCCGCCGCTGGCACGAGCCCGACCACGGCATCTGGGAGGCCCGCCTCCCCCCGCGGCACCACATCTTCTCCAAGGTCATGTGCTGGATGACCGTCGACCGGGCACTGCACGTCGTACGCCAGCACGGCGGCGAGGACCGGCCGGAGTGGGTGGAGCTGCGCGACCGGATCGGCGCCAACGTGCTGGAGTACGGCTGGCACGAGACCGTCGAGGCGTACAGCGTGGCGTACGGGGACGAGGACATGGACGCCTCGTCGCTGTGGATCGGGCTGTCCGGCCTGCTCCCCGGCGACGACCCGCGCTTCCTCTCCACGGTGCTGCGGATCGAGGCGGACCTGCGCAGCGGCCCGGTCGTCTACCGCTACCACTGGGACGACGGCCTGCCGGGGCGCGAGGGCGGCTTCCACATCTGCACCGCGTGGCTGATCGAGGCGTACCTGCGCACCGGGCGGCGTACCGACGCCGAGGAGCTGTTCGCGCAGATGGTGGACACCGCCGGCCCGACCGGCCTGCTCCCCGAGCAGTACGACCCGCTGGCCGAGCGGGGGCTGGGCAACCACCCGCAGGCGTACAGCCACCTCGGCCTGATCCGCTGCGCCCTGCTGCTGGACAACATGCTCAAGCAGTGACCTGACCAGTTCACCCGACGACGGCCGGAGCCCCGTGCTCCGGCCGTCGTCGTCTCTCTTCCCCCACCCCCGGGTCGATCATGAAGTTGTTACCGCCCGCCTCGGCGTGTCGCGACAACAACTTCATGATCAACGAGCGCTGCAGGGGCGGGGAATTCAGGTGCGGAGGGCGTCGACCACGTTGCCGATGACCACGACGGCCGGGGGACGAAGGTTCGCGGCGACCGCGTCGGCGGCGACGTCCGCCAGGATCGACCGGAGCACCCGCTGTGAGCCGGTCGTCGCTTCCTGCACCACCGCGGCCGGCGTCTCGGCCGGGCGGCCGTGCGCGACCAGCGTCGCGGTGATCGCGGCGAGGTTCTTCAGCCCCATCAGGACGACCAGCGTGCCGCGCAGCCCGGCCAGCGCGTCCCAGCGAACCAGGGAGGCCGGCGAGTCGGGTGCGACGTGCCCGGAGACCACCGTGAACTCGTGGGCCACCGCCCGGTGGGTGACCGGGATGCCGGCCGCGGCCGGTGCCGCGACGGAGCTGGTCACGCCGGGCACCACGGTCACCGGCACGCCCGCCGCCGCGCAGGCCAGCAACTCCTCGCCGCCCCGGCCGAAGACGTACGGGTCGCCGCCCTTGAGCCGCACCACGAACTTCCCGGCCAGCGCCCGGTCCACCAGGATCCGGTTGATCTCCTCCTGGGCCCGGGACGGCCCGTACGGGATCTTCGAGGCGTCCACGAGTTCCACGTCGGCGCGCAGCTCGTCGAGGAGCAACCCCGGCACCAGCCGGTCGGCGACCACCACGTCCGCCTCGGTGAGCAGCCGCCAACCCTTGACGGTGATCAGCTCCGGGTCGCCGGGCCCGGCCCCGACGAGCGCCACCCGCCCGGCTCGGGTGTAAGGAAGGGTCCCTTCCTCTACCGCAGGCGTTAGTAGGGGGCCCTTCCTTACATCCAGCAGGTCGCGGATCGCGTCGCGGACGGCCATCGCCCGGCGCGGGTCGCCGCCGCCGAGCACCGCCACGGTCACCGGCCCGTGCCGGGTCACCGCCGGGGTCCAGGCGGTGGCGGCGGCCCGGTCGTCGGCACGTACGCAGAAGATGCGGCGCTCGGCGGCGGCGGCGCTGACCGACGCGGCGGCGAGCGGGTCGTCGACCGCGACCTGGACCAGCCACGCGCCGTCCAGGTCGTCGGGGGTGAACCGGCGCGGCGCCCAGTGCAGCCGTCCGGCGTCGACGTGCGACCGCAGCGCCGGGGTCAGCTCCGGCGCGACGAGGAAGACGTCCGCGCCGGCGTCGAGCAGGGCGGGCACGCGGCGGGTGGCCACCGTTCCCCCACCCACCACGACCACCCGCCGGCCGGCGAGCCGCAGGCCCAGGGGGTACGGGTTGTCGCTCACGCCGCCCCCTCGCTCCGCTCCCCGGCGCGGGGCGCCACGCCACTGATCCGGATGGTTCGCCCGCTCACTTCTCGGCCACCCCCGCCGAGTCGAAGGTGGCGACCTCGTGCAGCACCCGGACCGCGCCGGTGACCACCGGCAGCGCGAGCAGCGCGCCGGTGCCCTCGCCGAGGCGCAGCCCCAGGTCGATCAGCGGCTCCAGCCCCAGCCGGCGCAGCGCGACGGTGGCGCCCGGCTCGGCGGAGCGGTGCCCGGCCACCATGGCGGCCACGGCGTGCGGGGCGAGGGCCGCCGCGGCGAGGGCCGCGGAGACCGCGATGACCCCGTCCAGCAGGACCGGGGTCCGTCGGGCGGCGGCGCCCAGGATCAGTCCGGCCAGGGCGGCGTGCTCCAGGCCACCGACGGCGGCCAGCACGCCCAGCGGGTCGGCCGGGTCGGGGGCGTGCCGGCGCAGCGCGGTGCGCACCACCTCCACCTTGCGGGCGTACGTGGGGTCGTCGACCCCGGTGCCCCGGCCGGTCGTCTCCGCCGGGTCGATGCCGGCGAACGCGGCGATCAGGGCGGCGGCCGGCGTCGTGTTGCCGATGCCCATGTCCCCGGTGAGCAGGATGCCCGCGCCCGCGTCGACCAGCTCGCCGGCCACCCGGATGCCGGTCTCCACCGCCGCCCGGGCCTCGTCCCGGGTGAGCGCGGCCGTGACCGCCAGGTCCCGGGTGCCGGGTCGGACGTTCGCCGCGACCAGCCGGGGCACGTCCCGGGCCGGCGCGGCTCCGGTGGCGCCCGCCCCGGCGGGATCCGCCGCCGGCGCGTCGGGGACCGGCAGCGGGGTGGCCACGCCGACGTCGACCACGGTGACGGAGGCGCCGGCCTGCCGGGCGAACGCGTTGACCACCGCCCCGCCGGCCAGGAAGTTCCCGATCATCTGCGCGGTGACCTCCTGCGGCCAGGGGGTCACCCCCTGGGCGTGCACGCCGTGGTCGCCGGCGAAGATCGCGACCGCGGCCGGCTCCGGCAGCGGCGGCGGGCAGTGTCCGGCCAGGCCGGCGAGGCGTACGGAGAGCTCCTCCAGGGCGCCGAGCGAACCGGCCGGCTTGGTCAGTCGCCCCTGCAACTCCCGGGCGGCGGCCATCGCCGGCTCGTCCGGCGGCCGGATCGCCGCGATCGTGGTCTCCAGCATCATGCCTCCAGGATCTCCGCCAGTACCTCGGTGAACGCGTCGGTGGTGGCCGGGTCGCGCACGGCGATCCGCAGCCAGTCCGGCCCGAGACCGGGGAACGTGTCGCCCCGGCGCACCGCCCAGCCGCGCTGCCGAAGGGCGGCCCGCACCTGGGCGGCCCCGGGCAGGTGGACGAGCACGAACGCGCTGGCGGGCCGGCCGGCGACGCGTACGCCGGGCAGGGCCGACAGGCGGGCGACCAGGTGCGCGCGGTCGGCGGCGAGCCGGGCGGCGATGGCGCGCTCGGCCTCGACCGCGACGGGCGTGGCACAGGCCGACGCGGCGGCCAGGGCCGGGGTGGAGACGGCCCACAGCGGCTGGGCGGCGGCCAGCCGCTCCAGCAGCGCGGCCTCGCCGAGCAGGTAGCCGATCCGCAGGCCGGCCAGTCCCCAGGTCTTGGTGAGGCTGCGGACCACCACCAGGCCGGGCAGGTCCCGTCGGGCGGCCAGGGACTCCGGTTCGCCGGCCACCCCCGCCGCGACCGTGGTGTCGGCGAACGCCTCGTCGACCACCAGCACCCGGCCGGGCCGGGCCAGCGCGGCCAGGTCGGCGGCGGGGTGCAGCACGGAGGTGGGGTTGGTCGGGTTGCCGATCATGACGAGGTCGGCGTCGGCGGGCACCCGGGCCGGGTCGAGCCGGAAGTCGTCGCCCGCGTCGAGCAGCACCCGCTCCACCTGGTGCCCGGCCGCGCGCAGCGCCGCCTCCGGCTCGGTGAACTGCGGGTGCACCACCACCGGCCGGCGTACGCCCCGCAGCGCCCGGGCCAGCAGCACGAAGCCCTCGGCCGCGCCCGCGGTCAGCAGCACCTCGGCCGGCGGGCGCCCGTGCCGGGCGGCGACGGCGGCCCGCGCCGGCCCCGGGTCGGGGTACGCGGCGAGGTCGCCGAGGGCGGCGGTGACCGGGTCGGCCAGCCAGTCCGGCATGGTGTCCCGTCGCACGTTGACGGCGAGGTCGACCAGCCCGTCGCCCACCTCGGCGTCCCCGTGGTGGGTGAGGTCGGGCTCGTTTCCCTCGGGGTCGGGTGCGGGCCCGGCCGGGTCGGGTTTGGTCCGGGCGGGGTCGGGTGCGGGCCCCGCGGGGTCGGGTCCGGGCTCGGCGGTGGGGAGGGTCTCGGTCGGCTGACCACGCATGTCCGCGATCCTGCCGGGAAGGCGGCGCACGGGACAGCGGATCCCGGCGTGGGGCGCGTCACCACACGGGCGTTTATGAATATTTCTCAAGTGCGAATCGGAAATGTCATAACTTGACCCTGTGAGCAACCGACCCCTTGCTGCCGCTGGTCGTCTCGTTCCCCTTCTCCGCGCCGGGCTGATCGCCGGCATCGTGGTCGCCGCCGTGGCCTACCCGGTGGCCGCCGCCACCGGCCTCGGCGCGAAGGTCACGGCGCACGCCATGGAGCACAAGACCAAGATCCTCACCACCGCGCTGCCGGCCGAGACGTCGTACCTCTACGCGCCCGACGGCAAGACGGTGCTGACGATGTTCTACGAGGAGTACCGGCAGTACACGAAGCTGGCGGACATCTCGCCGAACATGCAGCAGGCGATCGTCGCCGCCGAGGACACCCGCTTCTACCAGCACCGGGGCGTCGACCCGAAGGGCGTCGCCCGCGCCTTCGTGGCCAACGCCCGCTCCAGCGGCGTCTCCCAGGGCGCCTCCACCCTCACCATGCAGTACGTCCGGATGGCGCTGCGCGACAGCGCGAAGACGCCGCAGGAGGTGCAGGAGGCCACCCAGCAGACCAGCCTGCGCAAGGTCCGGGAGATGCGGATGGCGCTGGACCTGGAGAAGGAGCTGAGCAAGGAGCAGATCCTCGAGCGCTACCTCAACTCCGCCTACTTCGGGCACCGGGCGTACGGCATCTACGCGGCCAGCGAGATCTTCTTCTCCAAGCCCCCGAAGGACCTCACGCCGGTCGAGGCGGCCACCCTCGCCGGGCTGGTGAAGTCCCCGTCCGAGTACGACCCGGCCAGCTCGGACCAGAAGGACGCCACCGGCCGGCGCAACTACGTGCTGGACCGGATGAGCCAGCTCGGCTACCTCTCGCCCGACGACGTGGCGCAGGCCAAGACCGAGCCGATCCGGCTGAAGCTGACCTACCCGCCGAACGACTGCGCGTCGGTGCCGGAGAAGTGGAACAGCTGGGGCTTCGCCTGCGACTACCTGAAGAACTGGTGGAGCGCGCAGCCCGCGTTCGGGGACAACCGGCTGGAACGGATGGACAAGCTGCGCCGGGGCGGCTACCGGATCGTGCTCAGCCTGGATCCGAAGATCCAGGCGGCCGCCGAGCAGAACGTCGGCAGCAAGGAGAACACCGGCAGCCCGTTCGCCAACGGCATCGTGGTCTCCGAGCCCGGCACTGGACGGGTGAAGGCGATGGCGGTGAACCGGACGTACTCACTGAAGCTGGACGAGAACCCGCCCAGCTCCAACCCGGAGGCCGGGCCGAACATCAAGGCGAACTACCCCAACACGGTGGCGCCCCTGCTCGGCGGCGGTGACCTGCCGGGCTACCAGGCCGGTTCGACGTTCAAGATGTTCCCCATGCTGGCCGCGCTGAACGCGGGCATGCCGCTGTCCACCTCGTTCAACGCCCCGTACCGGTACCGCTCCGAGGTCTACAACGGCTGGGCGCCGTCCAACGCCAGCGGCGCGATGTCCGGGAACCAGACCATGTGGTCCGGCTTCGGCAAGTCGGTGAACACGTACTTCGTGTGGCTGGAGGAGCAGGTCGGCGCCGACAAGGCGGTCCGCCTCGCCGAGCAGCTCGGGCTGCGCTGGCGCACCGACGTCGACCGGGAGCACGCGTCCCCGGCGAAGGCGAAGACGTGGGGCGCGTTCACCCTGGGCGTCTCCGACGCCACCCCGCTGGAGATGGCGAACGCGTACGCCGCGATCGCCGCGGACGGCCGGTACTGCGAGGCGATCCCCGTGCAGGCGATCTACAACCGGGACGGCACGCCGACCACCTGGAAGACCGCCTCCGGGATCGAACGCGAGGTCGCCAAGCCGCGCTGCCGGCAGGTGGTGAACGCCGACGCGGCCCGGGCCGCCACCGACGCCGCCCGCTGCCCGACCGGCGACACCCCGGCCCGCGGGAGCTGCGGCGGCTGGTCGACGGCGGACAGCGTGCGGGGCACGGTCGGCCGGCCGGTCGCGGGCAAGACGGGCACCACCGACAGCACCCGGTCGGCCTGGTTCGTCGGCTACACCCCGGAACTGGCGGCGGCGAGCTTCATCTCCGACCCGGACAACCCGTTCAACGCGGTCGGTGACGGCCAGTCCCAGATCCCGATCGCCGCGGTCGCGGAGACCCTCCGTGACGCGCTCAAGGGGCAGCCGACCCGCCAGTTCACCCCGCCCTCGGACCGCATCGTCGGCTGACCACCGCCCGCCGCCCCCGCCGCCGCCGGACCGACCCGGCCAGCCTCAGGAGTCAGTGCAGGTCGGCGGCGACGAAGGACCAGACCTCCAGGTCGACCCGGCCGCCCCGGACGAAGCCGGCGTTGCGCAGCAGTCCCTCGTAGCTGAAGCCGGCCTTCTCGGCGACCCGGCGGGAGGCCAGGTTGCCGGGGGCGACGCGCAGCTCGACGCGCTGGAAGCCGTGTTCGAGGATCAGCGCGATGGCGAGCGCGTCGACCGCCTCGGCGGCCAGCCCGAAGCCCCGCGCGTGCGCCGCCATCGCGTAGGAGACCTCGGTGCACCGGGCGCCCCAGTCGGTGCGCCGGGTCCACAGGCAGCCGACCACCCGGTCGTCCTCCCGCCGCACCACCGCGTAGTGGTCGCCGTCGCCGCTGTCACGCCGCTGCCGGGCCAGGTCGGTGCACCAGGCCAGCCCGTCGATCTGGCCGGACGTGTCGACCAGCGGCAGCCACCGCTGGGTCTGCCGGTCGGCGAAGACCTCGTCGGCGGCCTTCGCGTCGGCGGCGGTCAGCGCGCGTACCTCGGTGCGGGGCGTGGAGACCGTCAGCGCCGGGAAGCGGCGCACCGCCACCTGGCCGATCACGCGGGCACCCCGGCGGTCGCGGGGTCGGCCGCCGCCTCCGCCGCCGCGCCGACGAGCCGGGCGGCGAGCTGCGGGTACGCCGCCCAGTGCACGGTGAGCTGCGAGGCGTGCACGCCCCGCCAGACGAAGCCCTCGGGTGCCCCGCCGGCCCAACTCCAGGCCGCCCGCGCGCCGGCGCGCGGGGTGAGCACGGCGCGGTGCTCCTTGTGCCCGGTCACCACCGTGCCCGCCGGCGCCACCACGCTGTCGGTCAGGGCGGTCGCCTCCCGGTAGCCGACGACCAGGCCGTCCCGGCTGGTCCCGACCGCGTCGAGCACCCCGCACATGGGCAGCCCGTCCAGCTCCCGGGCCAGCCAGAGCAGGCCGGCGCCCTCGGCGACGACCGGCCGCCCGGTGCGGGCCAGCCCGGCGACCGCGATGCAGAGCCGACGGTTGGCGGAGAGCTGCTCGGCGTACGACTCGGGAAGCCCGCCGCCGACGACCAGCGCGGCGGCACCGGCGGGCAGCGCCTCGTCGTGCAGCGGGTCGACCGTCACCACCTCCGCGCCGGCCGCCCGGAGCAGCTCCGTGGCCTCGGCGTGGCCGTAGCTGCCGCCCGCCGCCCCGGCGACCGCGACGACCGGGCGCGGGCCGGCGGCGGGCCGGTCGGCCTCGGGCGACCACGGCGGCGTCGGCAGGGGCGGGGCGGAGCGGGCCAGTCCCAGCAGGCGGTCCAGGTCGACCGTGGCGGCGACCGCCTCGCCGAGCCGGCGGACGGCGCGGGTGGCCTCACCGGTGCGGGCGAGCGCGGGCACCGCCCCGTGCCGGCGCGGCGGCAGCACCGCCGGCAGGTCGTAGCGGCGCAGCACCCCGTAGACCGGTACGCCGACGTCGTCGAGCGCCGCGCGCAGCAGCTCCTCGTGCCGCGCCGAGGCCACCCGGTTGAGGACCACCCCGCCGAGCCAGAGCTGCTCGTCGTACGCCCGGAAGCCGTGCACCAGGGCTGCCACCGACTGCCCCATCGCGGCGACGTCGACCACCAGCACGACGGGGCTGCGCAGCGCGGTCGCCACGGCGGCCGTCGACTCGCTCTCCGGACGGCCGGCGAGGCTGTCGTACAGCCCCATGCTGCCCTGCAGCAGCGCGAGCCCGGCGCCCGACGCCCCGTGGGCGACCAGCGGGGCGATCCGGTCGGCGCCGACCAGCCGGGGGTCGAGGGTGCGACCGGGGCGGCCCCCGGCCAGCCCGAGGTACGCGGCGTCGACGTGGTCCGGGCCGATCTTGAACCCGGCGACGTCGACGCCCCGGTCGGCGAGCGCCGCGAGCAGCCCGATCGCCAACGTGTTCTTGCCGTGGCCGGAGGACGGCGCGCTGAGCACCAGGCGCGGCACGACGGTCATCATCGACTCCCTGCGGGGCGGCGGGGGAACCCTGCGGCGGGCCGACCGCGCGGTCCGCCCGCGTGACGATAGCCGACGCGGACGGCGGGTGGCCGCCGCCGAGCGGACCTGTCGGGCGCGCGGCGCCGGGGACGGACCGGGGCCCCGAGACCGGTGACCCGGCGCGGATCGGGCCCGCCGAGGCCGGTGGCCGGCGCGGATCGGGGCCACCGAGGTCGGTGGCCCGGAGCACAGGGGTAGCCTCGTGGTCGTGTACCGGTTCCTGCTGACGCCGCGCTGGCTGGGCATCCTCGCGCTGACCCTGATCGCCGCGGCGGTGATGGTGCTGCTCGGCAACTGGCAGCTGGACCGCTACCACGGGCGTACGGCGATCAACGAACGGATCGACGCCGGCCTGCGGATGGACCCGGTCCCGCTGCGCGACGTGCTGCCCGCCCCGACCGGAGGCAGCGGCACGGCCGGCCCCGCGCCCGCCGAGGACAGGTCCTGGACCAAGGTCACCGTGACGGGCCGGTACGACTCGGCGAACGTCGTCCTGGTCCGGGGCCGCGCCGTGGAGCGCACGGTCGGCTTCGAGGTGGTCACCCCGCTCGTGCTGGCCGACGGCACGGCGGTGCTGGTGGACCGGGGTTGGATCCCGCCGGCCCCGGGCGGTGACGCGACCGTCCAGCCGGACGTGCCGCCCGCCCCCACCGGTGAGGTCACCGTGACGGGCCGGGTGCACCTGAGCGAGAGCGGCTCGGTCGGCGTCACCCGGCGCGACGGCAGGCTGGAGACCCGGCGGATCGGCGTGCCCCGGCTGGCCCAGGAGCTGCCGTACCCGGTGCACGGGGCGTACCTGCTGCTGGACGAGCAGACCCCGGCGGCCGACCCGACCTTCAAGGACGTGCCGGTCGGGCACACCAACAACTGGCAGAACTTCGGCTACGTCGTGCAGTGGTGGATCTTCGCCGCGATGACCCTCTTCGGCTACGGCTGGGTGGCCCGCCGGGAGGCCCGCCGGCTGGCCGGCGTGGGGCAGGAGCGGCCCTCCGACCGCGCCGCGGAGCCGGCGTCGCACAGCGTCGCCTGAGCGGTGCGGTCCGCCGCGCCGGTTCCGGGCGCAGGACGGACGATCCGCGATTCCTCGGCCATACCGGTCCCGTTGTAGGGTCCGTCAATGATCAATCTGCGTGGGGGTTCGCAGTGACCCCTGATCCCACCATGCCGCTGCCGCCCTCGGAGCCGCCGACTCAGCCGCACCCGACGACCGATCCCTGGGCATCCGCCCCGGTCTCGGCCGGCCACCAGGCGCCGCCGGCAGCGCCGCACCACCTCGCACCGCCGCTCCCCGGCCCGGACTCCGCCCTACCGGCCCAGCCCTACTCCGCCCCACCAGCCCAGCCCTACTCCGCCCCACCAGCCCAGCCCTACTCCGCCCCGCCGGCCGCCGCGCAGTACTCCGCGCCGCCGGCCCAGCCCTACTCCGCGCCGCCGGCCCAGCCCTACTCCGTCCCACCGGCAGCCGCGCAGTACTCCGCCCCGCCGGCCCAGCCCTACGCGGCGTCGCCCGGTACGGATCTGGTCCGGCCGGGGCCGCACCCGCCGGTGATGGCGCCCGCGGTCGGGCAGCCGGGCCCGCTGCCGGCCGGCTACCCGCCGCCCGCCCAGGGTGCGGTGGCGGTGCAGATCGGCGAGATCATGGTGAGCCCGCCGGTGATCCATACGCCGGCCGGCGTGCTGCCGCTCGCCGGCGCCTCCTGGCACGTCGTCGACCACTGGCAGCAGGAGCAGAAGACCGCCACCTGGGCGGTGGTGTGCGCCATCGTCGGCTTCTTCTGCCTGACCATCTTCAGCCTGCTGTTCCTGCTGATCAAGGAGACCCGGCACCACGGCACCGTGCAGATCACCGTGTCGAACGGCGCCCAGCAGTACGTGGCCCGGATGCCCGTCGCGAACCAGGCCCAGGTGCAGCACATCAACAACCAGGTCAACTACGCCCGGTCGCTGTCGAACATGTGACCCGCCCACGGCTCGCGCCGCCCGGCACACCCCCGCCGGGCGGTCAGCCGCTGGCCCGCCCTGCGTGGATGGCGCGTACGGCGTCGATGGTGTCGGCCTCGGCCGCCGTCTTGTCGTCGCGGTAGCGCACCACCCGGGCGAAGCGCAGCGCCACCCCGCCCGGGTAGCGGGAGCTGGTCTGCACCCCGTCGAAGGCGATCTCGACCACCTGCTCGGGGCGGACCCGCACCACCCAGTCGCCGCGCTCGACGGCGAGGGAGAAGAACCGCTCGGTCTGCCAGCGCAGCACCTCGTCGGTCAGGCCCTTGAACGTCTTGCCGAGCATCACGAAGTCGCCGGTGCGCGGGTCCCGCGCGCCGAGGTGCAGGTTGGACAGCCAGCCCTGACGCCGGCCGCTGCCCCACTCCACCGCGAGCACCACCAGGTCGAGAGTGTGCCGGGGCTTCACCTTGACCCAGGCGGCGCCCCGGCGGCCGGCGTCGTAGGGGGCGTCGGGCGCCTTCACCACGACCCCCTCCTGGCCGGCGTCGACCGCGGCGGCGAACGCCTCGCCGGCCTGCTCCGGGCCGTCGACCTCCATCCGGCCGACCAGCAGCGGAGGGTCGACCGCGGCGGCGAGCGCGGCCCAGCGCTCCCGGCCGGGCAGGTCGATCAGGTCGTTGCCGTCGAGGTGCAGCAGGTCGAAGAAGTACGGCGTCAGCACCGTCTCGCCGGTGGACTCGGCGGCGGCGAGCACGGCCGGGGCGACCGGGGCCCGGCCGGTGGTGCTCGGCGTGGTGCGCCGCGCCGCGCGGCTCGACGTCTCCTGGAAGGGCAGCGGCCGGCCCGTCTCGTCGAGCCCGATCGCCTCGCCGTCGAGCACCAGCTCGCGGGCGGGCAGCGCCCGCACGGCGGCGACCACCTCGGGCACCCGGGCGGTGATGTCGTCGAGGCTGCGGGTGAAGACGGCGATGTCGTGGCCAGAGCGGTGCACCTGGATCCGGATGCCGTCGAGCTTGACGTCGACCACGGCGGGCGTGCCGGTGGCGGCGAGCGCCTCGTCCACCGAGGGCGCGCTCTGGGCCAGCATCGGCGCGAGCGGGCGGCCGACCTGGAGGCCGAAGGCGGCCAGCGCCGGCGCGCCGCCGTCGAGCGCGGCGACCGCGACCGCCCGCAGGTCGCCGGCGAGCAGCAGAGCCCGGCGTACGGCGGCGACCGGCACGTCGGCCGCCCGGGCCACCGCGTCGGCGAGCAGCCCCGCCTGGGCGCCCTGCCGCAGCTCGCCGCTGAACAGGCCGGTCAGCAGCCGCTGCTCGTCGGCGGTGGCGGCGGCGTAGAGCGCACCGAGCAGCGCCCGGCGGCGGGCCTGCGACCCCGGCCCACGCACCGCCGCGATCTCGTCGACGGCCGCGTCGACGGCGGCCACGGTCAGGGTCGGCTCGGCCGCCGGGGGCGGCAGGTCACGCAGGCTCGCCCAGCCCACCCCGGTCTGCCGCTGGCGCAGCTCGCCGGCCAGCCACCCCGAGCCGGCCGCGACCTCGTCGGGGTCGAGCGACCGCAGCGCCTCGGCGAGCAACTCCACCTTGGCCCGTCGGGCCCGGGTGGCGCCGACGGCGGCGGAGGTGGCTGCCAGGTCGATGAACCGCACGGGTCCATCCTGCCAGCCACCTCCGACACCACCCGGGCATTGCCGTGCCCGGGCCGTCACACGGGCCGGGCGGTCAGGCCGAGACGGGCTCCTCGATGCGGAGCCCGCGGGCGCGGATCTCGTCGGCGACCCGGGAGAGCACCGTGTCGAGCGCGACCAGGGCGGCGGAGAGCTCACCGAGCTGTTCCTTGAGCGTGTCCTCGGGCCACGCGGAGACATCGACGTCCCCCAGAGCGCTGACGGCGGCTTCGAGCCGGCTCATCACCTCGTTCGTACGCATGTTCGAGAGGCTATAACAAGCCCACGCCCGACACACCGCAAACTCCCACATCGACCCGGAAGTTACGGTTCCGACACCTAACGCCCGTCGGCGCCCGCCTCGGCGACCTTCTTCAGCAGCAGCGCCTCGGCCAGGCAGACCCGGGCGAACTCGCCGAGGTGCAGGCTCTCGTTCGGGCCGTGCGCCCGGGCGTGCGGGTCCTCGACGCCGGTCACCAGGATCGCCGCCCGCGGGAACATCTCCTGGAAGGTGGCGATGAACGGGATCGAGCCGCCGATGCCGATGTCCACCGGGGCGGTGCCGTCCCAGGCGGTCCGGAACGCCGAACGGGCGGCGTCGAACATCGGGCCGGACGCGTCGATGACACACGGGTCACCGTCGTGCTCGAAGGTGACGGTCACCCGCGCACCCCACGGCGCGTACTTCTCCAGGTGGGCGCGCAGGGCCGCGTACGCCCGCTTGGGGTCGTCGCCCGGCGCGAGCCGCACGCTCAGCTTCGCCTTCGCGGTCGGGACCAGGGCGTTCGGCGCCTCGCCGGTGGCCGGGGCGTCGATGCCGAGCACCGCGAGGGCCGGCTTGGTCCAGAGCCGGTCGGTGATCCGCCCGGTGCCGATGAAGTCCACGCCCTCACTCAGCCCGGCCTCGGCGCGGATCCGCTCCTCCGGGTAGTCGACGGCCGCGCCCTCCCGGCCCACCAGGCCGTCGACGGCAACGTCGCCGGCGTCGGTGTGCAGGGTGGCCAGCAGCCGGACCAGCGCGGTCAGCGCGTCCGGCACCGCGCCGCCGAACATGCCGCTGTGCACGGCGTGGTCGAGGGTACGCACCTCGACGAAGCAGTTGACGATGCCGCGCAGCGAGGTGGTCAGCGCCGGCACGCCGATGTCCCAGTTGCCGGAGTCGGCGATGACGATCACGTCCGACGCGATCTCGTCGCGGTGCTCGGCGAGCAGCCGCTCCAGCGAGTCGGAGCCGTACTCCTCCTCGCCCTCGATGAAGAGGACCACGCCCACCGGCAGCGCGTCCCCGAACGCGCGCAGCGCCGCGACGTGCGCCATGATGCCGGCCTTGTCGTCGGCGGCGCCCCGGCCGTAGAGCCGGCCGTCCCGCTCCACGGGCTCGAACGGGTCCGACTCCCACAGCGACAGGTCGCCCACCGGCTGAACGTCGTGGTGGGCGTAGAGCAGCACCGTCGGCGCACCGGGCGGGGCGGGCTTCTTCCCGATGACCGCCGGCTGGCCGCCGGAGCGCACGATCTTGACGTCGAGGCCGCAGCCGCGCAGCAGCTCGGCCACCGCCTCGGCGGAGCGCTCCACGTGCGAGTGGTCGAAGCCCTCGAACGCGATGCCGGGGATGCGGACGAGGCGTTCCAGGTCGGCACGGACGCCGGGCAGCTCCCGCTCGACGGCGGCCCGGACCTCGGACTCGGACATGATCGGTGTGGTCATGACCGGCATCGTATGCCGGCCTTACCGATCGCCTCGCCCGAGGCCACGGCCACTCTGGTCAGCGCCGCCGCACGTAGTAGCGGGCGGCGTCGTGCGGCAGGGTCGGCGCGCCGTCGACCACCAGGTCGGCCCGGGCCTCGGTGCGGTCCGCGGCGAAGTGCGCCCGCTCCCCGAGGTGCCAGCGGCGCAGCTCCGGCAGGATCCCGGAGCCGTCCCGCCGCACGGCCCGGGTGAGCCGCAGCGGAGCCGGGGCGGTGACGAAGACCGCGAGGGTGCGGTCGGCCGCGGCCTCGGCCCGCGCCGCGCTGACCCCCTCCACCACCAGCACCGGCGCGACCGGCACCGGCACCGGACGGGGCAGGAAGGCCCGCCGGACCCAGCTGTACCGGCGGTACGCCCCCGGCCGACCGGCGCGCAACGGCGCCAGCACGCACTCTTCGAGCCGGGGCCAGAAGGTGAGCTGGTCGTCCCACCCGTCGAGCAGGTCGTCGGTGTGCACCACGGGCGGCCGCCCGGCGCCGGGCAGGTCGGCGAGGGCGTCCGCGAGCCGCGCCGCGAAGACGCTCTTGCCCGCGCCGCTCGGCCCGTCCACCACCACGAGCCGGGTCCGCCCCAACCGCGCCGGCCCGGCGAGCACCCGCCGGGCCAACCGGTCGTACGCCTCGACCACCGCCACCATAACCTGGCCGACGGTAGTGGGAGGCCCGGAGCGGACCGACGACGGGCGAGCCGCGCGGACGGCGCGTGGGCGGGCACCGGCATGGCGTCGGGGGCGACCGCCGTGCGGGCACACCGATCGGGGGTCGCCCGAACGAGCGGTCGGCGGGCTGGCCGGGGCGTTCGGTCGGCGGGGCCCCGGACCGGGCGGGATGATCGGCTGGTGTCCCACAGCGTGATGAGTCCGGGCGTCGACGCCCTGCTGGAACAGGCCCGCGCCGGGGTGCGCCGGCTGACCCCGCACCAGACCGTCGAGGCGGTCCGCACCGGGGCGTTGCTGGTCGACACCCGCACCGACGTGCAGCGCCGGGAACAGGGCGACCTCCCGGGTGCCATCGTGATCGACCGGACGGTGCTGGAATGGCGACTGGACCCGGCCAGCGCCTGGCGGATCCCCGAGGCCACGGGTTACGACCGGCGCATCGTCGTGGTGTGCCGGCAGGGCTACGCCTCCAGCCTCGCGGTGGCGAGCCTGCGGGCGCTCGGGCTGCACCGCGCCACCGACGTGATCGGCGGCGTACAGGCGTGGCGCGAGGCGGGGCTGCCCATGTCCGACCGCCCGGCCGACATCCGCTACTGACTCCGGACCGGCGGGTCCGATCCGGCGGCTCCGATCCGAATGGTCTGGGTCCGCCACCCACCGTCCGGCCACTGTCGAGCTGCCCCGTCCATGGGACCACCATCGGTGGCGCGAAGGTGCGAGGCGCAGGCACGGCACCCAAGCCCACAGGCCCGTTCGACACGGACGTGCGCGGGGGCGGGGCGTGTCAGGGGGCCGGTGGGGCGCCGGGTGGGATGAAGGGGAGGTCGGCCGGCGGGCCGGTCTCGACGAGGCGCCAGAGGGCAGCGGTGTCCAGGTGCTCCTCGACCAGGTCGCCGAGCAGGTCGAGGGAGCGCTCGCGGGCGGCGGCGAACGACGTGTCCGGCGCGACCCGGAAGCCGGACCGGCCGGCCAGCCGGGCCACCTCGGTCAGGAAACGGCGGCGGAATTCGTCGGACTCGAAGGCTCCGTGCCAGTGGGTGCCGTGCACCGTGCCCGCCACCGCGCCCTCGCCGCTGCCGTCAGCGCAGGTCAGCAGCGGGGTCAGCGTGGGATCGGCGTGCGAGACGTAGCCGTGGTGGATCTCGTAACCACGGACCGGGACGTCGCCGCCGGCGGTCCCGACGGACTGCCGGACGGTCTTGCGTGGATCGAAGGTTACCTCGATCGGCAGCAGGCCCAGCCCCGGCACGCTCCCCTGCCGGCTCTCCACCGGGTCGTGGATGGCCCGGGCCAGCATCTGGAAGCCGCCGCAGATGCCGAGCAGCGGCCTGCCCGCCGCCGCGTGCGCCAGCACCGCTTCGGCGAGCCCGGTCTCCCGCAGCCAGGCCAGGTCCGCCACCGTCGACTTCGAGCCGGGCAGAACGACCAGGTCGGCGGCGGCCAGTTCGGCCGGCTCGACGGTCAGCCGCACCCGTACGCCGGGCTCGGTGGCGAGCGCCTCGACGTCCGTGGCGTTGCTGATCCGGGGCAGCCGGACCACGGCGACGTCCAGCCAGTCGGTGCCGCGCGGGGCGGCCGGCCGGCCGAGCACCCGCCCGTACGCGAGCGAGTCCTCGGCGTCGAGCCAGAGGTCGAGCGCCCAGGGCAGCACCCCGTACGTCGGCCGACCGGTGACCCGGTGCAGCATGTCCAGCCCGGGCCGGAGGAGCCCGAGGTCGCCCCGGAACTTGTTGATCACGAACCCGGCGATCAGTGCCTGGTCGGCCGGGTCCAGCAGGGCGACGGTGCCGAACATCGAGGCGAACACCCCGCCCCGGTCGATGTCGCCGACCACGATCGTGGGCAGGTCGGCGTGCCGGGCCAGGCCCATGTTGACGTAGTCGCCGGCCCGCAGGTTGATCTCCGCCGGGCTGCCCGCCCCCTCGCAGATCACCACGTCGTACGCCTCCCGCAGCTCGGCGAGCGCCGCGTACGCCGTCTCGGCGAGGCGGGGCCGCAGCTGGCGGAAGTTGCCGGCGGTGACCGTGTCGACGGCCTCGCCGAGCAGCACCACCTGGCTGGCCAGGTCGCTGCCCGGCTTGAGCAGGACGGGGTTGAACCGCAGGTCGGGGGCGAGCCCGCAGGCCGCCGCCTGCATCGCCTGGGCCCGGCCGATCTCGCCGCCCCGGCCGTCCGCGCCGACGACCACGGCCGAGTTGTTGGACATGTTCTGGGCCTTGAACGGCGCCACCTTCACGCCCCGGCGGTGCAACCACCGACAGATGCCGGCGGTGAGCACACTCTTGCCGGCGTCGGAGGTCGTGCCGGCGACCAGCAGCCCGCCGCTCACCGGCCGCTCCCCCGCCCCGCCGTCGCCGCGACGCGGCGACCGATGGCGCCCGCCAGCGGGCCGGTGGCACCCACCAGCGGACCGGCGACGCTTCGATTCCCGGCGCGCTGCCCGAGGATGCCCTGCCCGGTGTCGGGCCGCCGCAGCGCGCGCCGCACCACAGCGCCCCCGCCGAGGGCGCGGCGGCCGACGGCGGTCACCAGGCGACCGACGGTCAGCGGGTAGGCGGCCGCCAGGCCGAGCGCGGCCAGCCCGACCGCGCTCGAGATCCGGGCGGCCCGCTTCAGGTGCCGCGCCTCGGGCCGGGGGCCGTCGCCGAGGAACGGCCGCACCTCCGAGCGGCCGAAGTAGACGTTGCGCCCGCCGAGCCGTACGCCGAGGGCGCCGGCCATCGCGGCCTCGCACTGCCCGGCGTTCGGGCTGGGGTGGTCGTCGCGGTCCCGGCGCCACACCCGCCAGGCGCGTTCCCGGTCGCCGTCGGCGGTCGGCGCGACGGCGATGGTGAGCAGCCCGGTCAGCCGCGCGGGCACCAGGTTGAGCAGGTCGTCGAGGCGGGCGGCCGGGGTGCCGAACCGGGCGTAGCGGGGCGAGCGGTGCCCCACCATCGCGTCGAGGGTGTTCGCCGCCCGGTAGCCGAGCAGGCCGGGCAGGCCCGCGACCGCGCCCCAGAGCAGCGGGGCGACGACGGCGTCCGACGTGTTCTCGGCGACCGACTCCACGGTCGCACGGGCCAGCTCGGCCTCGTCGAGCGCCGACGGGTCCCGGCCGCAGAGATTACCGAGCCGCTGCCGCGCCGCCGGCAGGTCGCCGTCGCGCAGGGCCCGCCCCATCACGGTGGCCTCGTGCCGCAGGGTACGCCCGCCCAGCACCGTCCAGGTCCCGGCGGCGACCAGTGCCGCCCGGGCCACCGGCCGGTGTCGGGTGGCAACCGTCGCGGCCACGCCGAGCAGCACCGGCGCGCCGACCGCCAGCGCGGCGAACGCCGTACCGGCGCCCCTGTCCGGGCGGTAGATCCGCCGCTCCAGGGCTCCGGCGGCACGGCCGAAACCGGCCACGGGGTGGTAGCGGCGGGGGTCGCCGAGGAGCGCGTCGAGGGCGTACCCCGCGACCAGTCCCGCCGCGGTCGCCACCGGCGTCGCCTGTCGCACCCGCCATCACCTCCGGCCGGCCAGCCTAGCCGAGCGCCTTTCCGCCCTCGGGCGGGAGCGACCGGTCCTCGCGGGCCAGCGACCGGGCGGCCCGCCGACGGGGACCGTGCCACGCCGACAAGGCCCGCCGACAGGGCCGTGCCCGCCGACAAGGGCTGTGCCACCGCCCCCGACAGGGGCCGTGCCACCGACAAGGGCCCCGACAGGGGCCGTGCCACACCGACAACGGCCGTGCTCGCCGACAGGAGTCCCCCGACCGCCACGGGCCGCGCCCCACCCCTGCCGGGGGACGCGCCCGCCGACACCGGCCGGGGTCCGCCGGACGGGGGCGCGGGAGACACGCGGGGTGACGACGGCGTGGCCGACGTCACCCCGCCCCCGTCGTGTCGCCCGGGCCCGCCCGGTCACGCCGGCTGCGGCACCCGCCCCCGACCCCGTCGGCCGCGCCCGTTCGGGGTGAGGCCCGCGTCGGTCTCCTCGGGGCGCGAGCCCGCTGGCGCGTCGGACTCCTCGGGCACCGGCGTCGGGTCGCCGGCCTCCGGCGCGGGGCCGGCGGGTTCCTCGTCGCGGCTGCCGTCCGCCGGGTCGTCGAAGGGGTCGAGCGAGCCGTCGAAGCCGGCGTCGGCCGGCAGGTCGGGGCCGGCCCCGGACGGGCCGAAGTCGGGCAGCTCGAACTCGACGTCGAGCAGCCGGCCGTCGGGCCGGGCGGGGGCGTCCTCGTCCGGCACCGGCTCGGTCGCCTCGCCGTGCACCCGGTGCTCGGCCTCCGCGTCCTCGACGGTGCTGGTGGTCATGCTCGGCCGGTTGCGCATGAACCGGCCCCGGCCCCGGGACAGGTCGTGACCGACGGCGACCGCCTCCAGCTCGTAGAGGGTGCGGTGGTTGCCGGCGTCGTCGGTCCAGTCGCGGGTGTAGAGCCGCCCACAGACCACCACCGGGTCGCCGACCATCACCGAGGCGGCCACGCCCTCGGCGAGCTTGCGCCAGCAGTTGACGCGGACGCGCAGGCTGTTGCCGTCGACCCAGCGACCGCTGTCGCGGTCGAGCCGGCGAGCGGTGGAGGCGACTTTGAAGTTGGCCACCAGGGTGTTGCTCTGGGTGGTGCGGCGCCACTCCGGGGCCGTCAACACGTTGCCCACGATCGTGACGTAGGTGTCGAACATCGTCCCTCCAGGGGGAGATCGGGCTTGCCATCGCGAGTCGACTCGGTGTCGAGCCTGGGCCGTCGGGCACGACCGGCGCCACCGTCGCCCGCCGGCCTGTGGACGGCCGGACCGCCTGTGGACAAAGACCTGATCAAGGTCCCGGTGTGCTAGGGCCGAGCGGCCCTGGGGGCGCCCACGACGTCCGGCTGATGATCGGGGTGCCGGAGAGGTCACGTTCCGGACGGGAGGCGGCGGGGTATGGATTCGATCAACCGCACCGCCGACAGCACGACGAACGAGAGGGTCAGCGATCATGCAGATGACCACCACCGCAACCGCCTTCGTTCCCGGCCAGGTGCGGCGATGAGCGCCGTCGCCAACCCGGCCACCGTCGCCGAGTGCCTGCGGGTCGGCGCCGGGTTCTCCCAGGGCGACCGGAACTGGATCGCGGAGCAGTTCGCCACGCTGGACGCCCGGCTGGCCGGGTTCCACGCCGACGCCACCGAGCTGGAACTGTCGGTGAAGAACCGGGAGGCCAGGGGACAGAAGGTCACCCTGGAGTGTTGGATCGCCGGCCGGCAGAAGATCGTCACCACGTCCGCCGAGGAGGACCTGCACGCCGCGCTCAACGACGTCCGGGACGACCTGCGGCGGCGGCTCAACGACGCGAAGACCAAGCAGGAGCCGCGGCACAACAAGCACCTGCGGGACGTCGGCCACCCGGCCGCCGAGACCGGGACCGGGATCGACCCGGACACCGACCCGGCCCGCGCCGAGGTGGAGACGGTCTGAGGCGTACGCCCGAGGCCCCGTCCGCGGTGCGGGCGGACGGGGCCGGGGCACGGCGGGGCTACCGCCCGGTAGCTCGCCGGCGTACCGTCGCGTTCGTGGAACCGGACGTGCTGGGCCCGCCGTACGAGCGGCAGACGATCGACCTCGGCGCCGACGACGAGGGGCCGGTGGTGGCCACCCTGGTCCGTCGCCGCGCCGACCGCCCGACCAGGCGGGCCGTGCTCTACACGCACGGCTTCACCGACTACTTCTTCCAGGCCCACCTCGGCCACTTCTTCGCCGAGCGGGGGTGGGACTTCTACGCCGTCGACCTGCGCAAGCACGGCCGCAGCCTGCTGCCCCACCAGACCCCGAACTTCTGCCGCGACGTCAGCGACTACTTCCCGGAGCTGGACGCCGCCGCGACGATCATCCGCGAGGACGACGGGCACGACACCCTGCTCGCGATGGGCCACTCCACCGGCGGCCTGATCATGCCGCTCTGGGCGCACGCCCGCCGCGACGCCGGGATCATCGACGGGCTCTTCCTGAACAGCCCCTTCTTCGACATCAACGCCCCCTGGGCGGTACGCCGGCCGCTCGCCGCCGCCGTCGCCCCGCTGGGCCGCCGCGCGCCGCGCCGCGTCCTGCCGTTCGGGCTGGGCACCGTCTACAGCCAGACCATCCACGCCGACCACCACGGCGAGTGGAACTACGACCTGGCGTGGAAGCCGCTCGCCGGGTTTCCCGTCCGGGCCGGTTGGCTGAACGCCATCCGCACCGCCCAGCGGCAGCTCCGCGCCGGGCTGGACATTCGGGTGCCGGTGCTACTCGCCTGCTCGACCCGCTCGTTCAAGGGCACGAAGTGGCACGAGTCGGCCGCGCTCGCCGACGCCGTCCTCGACGTCGAGCACATGGTCCGCTGGGCGCCCCGCCTCGGCCGGCACGTCACCGTGGCACGCTTCGACGGCGGCATGCACGACCTCACGCTCTCCGGCCCCGCCGTACGCGAGAAGGTCTTCGCGGAGGTCGGGCGCTGGGCCGACGCGTTCTTCGACGCCGGGCCGACGGTCCGCGACGGGGAGCGGCCACCGGCGAGCCGGCGGCCCGCAGACGGGGCCGACCAGGCCGCCGAGGCCGACCCGGCGGGCGTGCCCGCGCAGGGCGGCTGAGCCGGCGGCCGACGCACCCTCACACGACGGCGACGGCCTCGCGGATGCGGTCGAAGGTGGCCAGCGGGTGACCGCCGTCGCGGGCCGGCAGGACGAGTCCGAGGCACCGCAGGCCCACCTCACCGTCGCCGGCCTGGACACCGAACACCGGCGCGCCGACGTAGCCGAGCGGCAGCTCCGCGGTGATCCGGACGGCGTCGCCCACGCGCGCCACCCGCTCAATCGCCACCTCCAGCGGCCGGGCGCCGTCCGCGCCGGCCCCGTGGGCGAGCACGATGGCCGAGCCCGGCTCCGCGCCGATCCGGGCGATCGCGTCCCGGTCGGCCGCGATCCCGTCCGGCACCTGCTGGGTACGCCACCGCCAGCCCTCGCCTTCGGCGTGCTCGTGCAGGCCGCCAGTGGGCATGACGGCGACGCCGAGATCCCCGCGATGGTGCCACCGCGCGGCGTAGTCCGGCAGGGCCACGGCGTCCGCCGACACCCCGGCCGGCTCGGTCACGCTCGCCCGCAGCCCGATCTCCCCGGCCGGGGCGTGGGTGAGGGCGTCGGCGGTCAGCAGGTACTCCCGCCCCTGCACGGTGAAGAAGAACGCCGTGCCCTCGTCCCGGCCGCCGTCCGCCAGCCCGGCGTCGGTCCGGCGGATGGGCAGGATCGCGCGGCCGAGGAGCTGGCACAGCTCGTAGGCGACGTCGTTCTCGGTGTCCGGGTCAAGCAGCACCAGCCGAGGGTACGACCCGTCGGCCGCCGGGCCGCGCCGGCGGCCGAACCCGGGTGACCTCCGCCGGGGGTGCGTGCGACCCTGATCGACGACGTGGGACGCGACCACCCGTTCCACCGGCCACCCCGTGGTCGGCGGTACCCTTCTGGCGCGACACGTACGCCGCGCGCCCGTAGCTCAGCGGATAGAGCAGGGGACTTCTAATCCCAAGGCCGCAGGTTCGAATCCTGCCGGGCGCACCACCATCGCAGCAGTTCAGCGGCCTCCCGCTTTCCGCCGGAACGATTACCACGCCTCCCGTACAGCCATTCGTACAGCCAAGTCATCCGAAGAGGTGCTTCGCGGCCTCGTCGACGGCGGCCCGCTCGATCTCCGGTAGGACGTGTGCGTAGGTGTTCATCGTCAACCCCATCTGGCTGTGACCGAGCACCTTCATCACGGTCCTGGGCGAGGCCCCGGAGACGAGCAGGAACGTGGCGCAGGCGTGCCGCAGGTCGTGCAGCCGCAGCCAGTTGAGGGCGGCGGCAGCTCGGATCTTGTGCCAAGTCCGGTCGATGTGGTCCGGGTCCATCGGCGTGCCGACCTTGGAGGGGAAGACCAGGCCGTGATCCTGCCACCGCTCCCCCGCCGCCAACCGGTCCGCGGCTTGCTGGCGGCGATGCGCTCGGAACAGGGCGAGAGTCTGCGCCGGCACCGGCACTGTCCGCCGAGACCGCTCCGTCTTGGGTGCGACGAGTTGCAACCGGCCCTCGGCCCGCTGAACGGTCTGCCGAACGGTCAGGGTGCCGGCCTCGAAGTCGATGTCCGACCAGGCGAGCCCGAGCAGTTCCCCACGACGGAGCCCGACCGTCAGCGCGCAGACGTACAGCGCCTCCAGGCGGTGCCCCCGCAGCACGTCGAGCAGTCGCCTGGCCTCCTCCACGCCCAGGGCGCGACGCTCAACCTGACGCATAGCCGGCGGACGAACCGACTTCGCGGCGTTGCGGTGCACCAACTCCTCCCGCTCCGCGTCACCGAGCGAGTTCCGGATCAAGCCGTGGATGTGGCGGACCGTCGTTGCCGAGATGGGGGTCGCCCACCTCCACCGCGAGTCCGGGCGGAGCCGAACGGGCCTGCTCCCCGGTGTCCTGCTCAGTGGCTTGGCCTGTAGCGAGCGGCGAGCCGCAGCCATCGTCAACGCATGGCCCCACCAGGACCGTCAGTTCACCAGTCCTCGCGCGGGAAGTGCGTCGACCGGACGCAATCGTGGTCCAACAGAAGCACCACACGGAAGCGTCCGGTGTCAGCCAGCTTCTGAAACACCCTCGTGCCGACCTCTGCCTCCGCGCCCATCTCGGTCCCAAGCTCCAAGACGAAGGGGTGGCTCAGGCTGGGCTCCTTACTTTCTGGGTGGAAGGCAAGCCAGGCCCGAAAGTCCTCGCTCTCACCAAAGAACGTCCGCCGGCTGCTGGACACTTCGATGAGTTCGACGCCGAGCACCTCTACGACCTCCTGCGCGAACTGCTCCAGTGAGGGCGGCATATCCGGCACGGCCGTCCCGAGAAGCAGATCCACGTCCATGCCCATGCCCGGGACTGTACAGCCGTCCGTACAGCCAAGACGAGCCGTAAAGCCGACGCTGCCCGACAATGACGGGCGGCTTGACCAGGGGCGCCGTCGCCTGACCAGCCGGCCGCGATCTTCTTCTAATCCCAAGGCCGCAGGTTCGAATCCTGCCGGGCGCATCACGTCAACCGACGTCCTCGGAGCCCCTGAGCGGGTGGAGAGCGGTGGCCACGGCGGCGCGGGCGAGGTGCCCGGCCACCGCGTCGGGCTCGGCAAGGGTCTGGTTCCAGGCGGCCGGCGGAAGCGGGGCGGGGCACTCGGGCAGCTCGCGGAAGGGCGGCCCGGGAGGCTCGACGTGGGGCACGCACGGAGGACAGGCGACGGCTACGACACGTGGCCGCGGCGTCGGGGCGGTCACCCGAGCCGGACGTCGAGGGTGGGGAAGTCGTACCAGGTCAGCTCGAAGGACGATGCGGCCTCCGGGGCCACCGGGTAGACGGCCCAGCTGTCGATCTGCTCGCCCGGCCCGATGCTGAAGGACTGACCGGCCCGTGTCGTGGCGCACCAGGTCCTCTCGGGACGCACGGTCCGACCGTCCGACAGGGTGAGGTGTGAGGAGACCAGGTCGACGTCGGCGGTCGGGCAGCTCACCGGCCACGCGACCCGTGAGTCGTTGCGGTACCTGATGTTCAGCCGCAGCTTTCCGCCGCTGGTCTCGGCGCTGACCAGCGTGACGTTCAGCGACGCCTGTTCGTAGATCGGCCGGTCGAGCCGGTACGTCCGGGGCGTGGGCTGCGGCTTGCTCGGCGACGCCGACGGGCCCGACGACGCCGATGGGTCCGACGACGCCGACCGGCCGGGGTCGGCGTTCCCGGATCCGGTCGACGGGCGGCCGGTGCTGCCGGTGGCGGCGGCGGTGGAGTCGGGCTGCCGGGTCGCGGTGCGGTCGGCCAGGTACGCGCCGCCGAGGGTGCCGATGACGGCGAGGCCCGCCGTCGCCACGATGACGCCGAACAGGCCCACGTACCTCTTCACGGTCGGCTCCTGGCTGGTGAGGCGGCGATGGCGTGAACGTAGCACCGGCGTCGAAATGGGACGGTGCGATGCCTGCGCCGGCCGACCGGCCCGTACCGTTCGCGAACCGGGCGCTGGCGGCGCTCGTGCCGCACGTCAACCGGGAGGTCGTCCACCACCTCGCCGAGGTCGCGCAGCAGCGCGACCTGGACCTGCGACCGGGCCGTCCCCGGCGGCACACCGTGCCGCCGGCCGGTGCCATATGCTGCGCCGGCTGTCACGGGGCACGGGGAGGGCGACATGCGACGCTTGCTGGGCGTCACGTTTTCGGCCGCGCTGGCCGCGGGGGTGCTGAGCGGGTGCGGCACACCGGCGGGCACCGACGGCGACCTGACCGACGACTGGCGGCCCGTCGCCGAGGCCCGCCAGTTCGTGCCGCAGGCAGGCGAGTGCCACGCGGTCGCCGACCCGACCGCGTACCTCACGAGCCATCAGCCGGTCGACTGCGCGAAGTCGCACCTGGTCGAGACGTTCCACATCGGCACGTTCACCGGTGAGATCGCCGCGCGTCCGATCCCGCCCCGCGTCGGGTCGGCGGCGATGCGCGTCGCGTTCGCCGACTGCGACGCCAGGGCGAAGACGTTCGTCGGTGGCGAGTGGCGCGGCGCACGGTTGTCGGTGCAGGTGGCGCCCACCTCGCCGCCCGGCTGGTCGGGCGGCAGCCGGTGGTACCGCTGCGACCTGCTCGAGCTCGCCGCAGGCGGCACCGGCGGCGCCGTGGTCGACCCGGTCGTGCCCCGCACCGGCACCCTGCGGGGCGTCCTCAAGGCTCCCTCCTCGCTGACGTTCACCTGCGGCGAGGAGAACCGCTGGGGCAACCTGGAGCCGGTGGCCTGCGGCAAGCCGCACCGGTTCGAGTACGCGGGCATCTGGACCGCCCCGGATGGCCGGTACGACGACGCGACGAAGGACGAGGACGCGATCCACGCGAAGTGCCGGACAGTCATCGCCCGATACGCGAAGGTGCCGGTCGACGGCATGCTCCGCTACCGCACCGGCACCACCTACCGGTTCCCCTCGGAGGAGGCTTGGGCACGCGGTGACCGGGGGGTGCGCTGCTGGTTCTGGTCGGGTGGACGGAAGCTGACCCGGTCGATCGCCGGCGGCGGCCCCAGGGTCCTGCCGGTCAACTGAGCGCCCCGCCGACAAATTGACGTGACAGCACCGCCGGCTCGTGGCCAGCATCGACGGATGGCGGGGTCCCGACCGGCGGAGCCGGACATCGTGCGCTACTACACCGACGTCTTCGTGGAGGCGGATCGGCTGGAGCGCACCCCGCTGGGGCGGCTGGAGGGGCTGCGCACCCGCCAGGTCCTGACCCGGCTGCTGCCGCCGGCACCGGCGACGGTGCTGGACGTCGGCGGCGGCCCCGGCGCGTACGCGGGGTGGCTGGCGGCCTCCGGTCACCGGGTGCACCTGGTCGACCTGGTCCCCGTGCACGCGGCGGCGGCCCGGCGCGCGCACCCCGGGGTGAGCGCCACGGTCGGCGACGCGCGGCGGCTGCCGCTCGCCGACGGCTGCGCCGACGTGACCCTGCTGCTCGGGCCGCTCTACCACCTGACCGGTCGCGCGGACCGGGTCGCCGCGCTGCGCGAGGCGGCCCGCGCGACCCGGCCCGGCGGCCTGGTGGTCACGGCGACGATCAGCCGGCAGGCGCCGCTGATGGATCTCACCCGGCAGGGGCGGGTGGACGACCGCACCCGTCCCGCCCTGGTGCGCACCTACGCGACCGGCGTCAACGACGCGGGCAGCGGCTTCACCACCGCCTACTTCCACCGGCCACACGAGGTGGCCGACGAGTTCGAGACGGCCGGACTCCCCCGGCCAGACCTGTACGGCGTCGAGGGTCCGCTGTGGCCGCTGCTGGCCGTGGCGGGCGGGCCGGAGTCCGATGGGCCGCTGTTCGCGGAGGTGTTGCGCTGCGCGACGCTCTTCGAGCGCGATCCGGAGGTGATCGGCGCCAGCGGGCACCTGCTGGCGGCGGCGCGACGCGGAGCCGACCGGGCCGGCGGCTGAGGGGCGGCGAGCACGGCTCGGAGCCGACCGGCTCGGCGGTGACGCAGGCGCCGACAGCCGCGGAGCCCGACGCCGGCTGACGGAGGACGACTGGTTGACGGACCGGCGACGTGACGCGCACCGAGGGTGATATCGGGGCGATCCTCGTGTTATTCTCCGGCTTCGATCTCCGCCGCGCGGACCCGGATCGGGTCGTTGTCGCAGAAGGACGCCTCTCCCCGATGCCGGCCGTTGCCGTTCCGAGCACGTCGCCGGCCACGCTGGACACCCCGGCCGGCGACGCCTTCGCCGTCATCTTCACCAGGCTGCCGGCGCTGCTGCGCCTGACGTGCGGCCTGGCCGGGGCGGTGGTGGCCCTGTCGGTGCGCACCCCGCCCGTCGAGCCGGCGCTGTTGGTGCCGGCCGTCGCGGCGCTGACGGCCTGGTCGGTGTGGTACGCGTACCGGGCGCTGCGGCACGGCATCGGCGGGCCGCTGATGGCCGGCGACGTGGCGGCGACCACCGCCGCGTGCCTGGCGATGCCGCTGCTGGTGGCGCCCGAGGTGCTCCCCGGCGAGGGGAGCTGGATCGCGGTGCTGGCCAGCACCACGGTGATCAACGCGCAGGCCTCCGCCCCGGCGCGCTGGTCGGTGCCGGCGGGGCTGCTGGTGACCGCCGCCTACGCGGTCGGCGCGCACGCCGCCGGCCAGCCGAACGAGGCCGCCGCGCACGCGGGGACGCTGCTGGTGCAGACCGCCTGCGCGGCGGTGATGACCGCGATCATGCGGCGGCGGATCGGCCGGGCCGATGCCGCCTTCGTCGCGCACCAGCGGCTCACCCGGGAGGCGCTGGTCGCCCGGACCGCCCGGGCGCCGGTCGGGAAAGGACGGGCGCCGGCGGGCCGCCGGGCGGGGACGGCGGGCCGGTGGAGCACCTCTACGAGCGGGACGGGGAGATCAGATGGACGCAGACCCGGTGGCGGCGGTGAGCGACGGACGGCCGGTCGGCGTGGCGATCGTGGACGACCACCCGGTCGTCGTCGAGGGGGTGTGCGCCTGGCTGGCCAGCGAGCCCCGGCTGACCGTGCTGGCGACGGGCGACGACCCGGACGGGGTGCTGCGAGCCGCCCCGGACGCCGACGTGGTCCTGCTGGACCTGCGCCTGCACGGGCGGATGGCGTGGGACAAGCTCGCCGAGCTGAGTGCGGCCGGCCGGCGGGTGGTGGTCTACTCCGAGCACACCGACCCGGAGACGATGCTCGCCGCGCTGGACGCCGGGGCGGTGGCGTTCCTCGCCAAGCACGAGGGGCGGGAGCACTGCGTGGCCACCGTGCTCGCCGCCGCGAGCGACCGCCCGTACGTGCCGCCGGCGCTCGCCGGGGCGATCGTGGGCGACCCCCGGCCGGACCGTCCCACGCTGTCCGACAAGGAGCGCGAGGCGCTGCTGCTGTGGTTCCAGTCGATGTCGAAGGCGTCGGTGGCCCGCCGGATGCGGATCAGCGAGCACACCGTCAAGCAGTACGTCGACCGGGCGAGGATCAAGTACACCCGAGCGGGGCGGCCGGCCGCCACGAAGGCGGCGCTGCTCGCCCGGGCGATCGAGGACGGCCTGGTCCGGCCGGAGGAGATCGGCATCTACCGGTCACAGGCGTCGCACGACCGGCCGACCCCCTAACGGGCGTCATGACAGCTGGTGCGGGGTCGGAGACGCTCGTGATGAGATGCCGTCTGCACCGGAGGTCATGACGATGCACGATGACGCGTCCCCCTTCTTCATCGCCCCGCACCGCTTCGACGGGACCGACGACGTCGCTCCCGTGCTGGACCGGCGGCACGAGCTGGTCCCGGAGGCGGGCGAACGGGTGCTCTCCCGGCACCGGCTGCACGCCTCGGGGCACCTGCTCGGCCCCACGGAGGCGCGGCGGCGGTGGGCGCTGCCCGCGCCGGTGGCGGTGACCGTCACCGACCGGCGGATCGCGTACGTCGGGGACGGGCCGCGGCTCGCCCTGGCCGACGGGGCGGGCGCCGGCACACGGCACCGCCGGGTCGTCCGGCTGCCGGGCCTGGTCAGCGGCCAGATCCGCTGGCAGTGGCCGTCCCGGCTGGAGCTGCTGCCGCCCGGGCCGGACGAGCAGGCGCGGCTGCTGGTGGTCTGCGACGCGCTGCGCACCATCCAGCAGCCGGCCCTCGGCCTCGCCGGCCCCGCCGAGGAGGTCGCCGGGCTGGCCCGCCGGGTACGCCGGACGGTGGCCGCGTTCCGGCTGGCCCACCCCGAGCTGGTGGACCTCTCGCCGCCCGAGCGGGACGTGCTGGCGGTGCGGGCCGGGGCGGGGTTGTCCGCCGGCGTCGCCCGGATCACCCTGCCGGGGTCGCTGCCGGTGGAGTTCCGTTCCCGGGACGACTACTACCAGCGGGGACGCTTCGACCGCGGGTGGCACGGGCCCGCAGCCGGCGCAGCATCCGGGCATCGGTGAAGCCGACCGTGCGGGCGGCCGCCTCCACGGTGGCGCCGTGGCCGATGAGGTGCTCGGCACGCTCCACCCGCAGGGTCTGCTGGTAGCCGAGCGGGGTCAGCCCGGTGGCCTGCCGGAACAGCCGGGTCAGCGTCCGCTCGGCCACCCCGCCCGCGGCGGCCAGGTCGGCCAGCGGCAGCGGCTCGGCGAAGTGGTGGTCGATCAGGTCCTGTACCCGGTGCACCGCGTCGGACAGGTGCGACCGGTGCCGCATCATGGCACTGGCCTGCTGCTCGTGGCCGTTGCGCCGGGAGTGGACGACGAGCGTGCGGGCGATCCGGGCCGCCGCCGCCGGGCCGTGCCGGGTGGCCACGAGGTGCAGCGCCACGTCGATGCCGCTGGCGATGCCAGCCGAGGTGACCACGCGGTCGTCGACCACGTAGAGCACGTCGCGTACCACCCGCGCCGCCGGGAACCGCCGGGCCAGCTCGTCCTGCACCTCGTGGTGGGTGGTGCAGCGGCGGCCGTCGAGCAGGCCGGCCCGGCCGAGGGCGTACGCCCCGGCGCAGACGCTGGCGACGGTGCCGCCCGCGGCGTGGTGGTCGGCCAGCCGCCGCAGGTCGTCCGGCCCGACCGGCCCCTGCGGCCCGTGCGCGCGGGGCCGCCACCCGGGCACGACCACCAGGTCGTCGCGGGTCAGCTCGGGCCATTCCAGCCCGGCCACCAGCGGTACGCCCTGCACGGTCGGCACGACCTCCCGGTCGGCGACGTAGTGCAGGCGGTAGTCGTGCCCGAGGTCGGCGGCGGTGGAGAAGACCTGGGCCGGCCCGGCGAGGTCCAGCAGGTGCACCTGCGGGACGAGCAGGAAGACGACCCGGGCCATCGGCTCAGCCCCGTACGCCGGCCGGGACCGCGCCGGTCACCTCGGCGACGGTGCGCACGGTGGCGAAGCGGCCCGCGAGGGCGTACTCGGTGCGGGCGATCATGTCCTCGTTCGACAGGGTGCGCGGGTCGGCGAGGACCTCCTCCAGCGTGGCGGTGGCCGGCAGGTCCCGGTGCGGGGTCGGGAAGGTGACCGTCGCGTCCGTCACGAAGGTCACCTCGTAGCCGAGGTCGCAGCCGACCCGGGCGGTGGTCTCGACGCACTGCTCCGTGCGGATCCCGCAGACGGTGATCTCGCGGACGCCCGCCATCGTCAGGGTCTGCTGGAGGTTGGTGGTGGTGAACGCGTTGTGCGACGTCTTCACCAGCGTCGGCTCCCCCGGGACCGCCGAGAGGCCCTCGATCAGCCGCACGTGCCCGCCGGCCGGGTCGAAGACGCCGCCGCTGCCCGGCTCGGCGTGCAGGACCCAGACGACCAGGTCACCGCGCTCGCGGGCCGCGTCGACCAGCCGGCCGACCTGGGCGACGATGTCGGGGTTCGAGGCGTACGCCCAGATCGGGCGCTGCCGGAAGGACTCCTGGACGTCGATGACGACGAGTGCTGCTCTGCTCATACGGTGAATCCTGACCGCACGGACGCCGACACGTCAGACACCATCCCGCCCCACCCCGGACCGATCCAGCCACCCACCGCACCCCCACCCCCGCACCCCCACCCCCGCACCCCCACCCCCGCGCCCCGCACCCCTCCACGCGGCGATCTTGCACTTTCGACCCCCGCTTCGCGCCTTTTGCCCGATATATCGGGGCCAGATTGCAAGATCGCGGAGAGCAGGGGCGGGGGGTGGGGGGTGGGGGGGTGGGGCAGGGGGGTGGGGTGGGTCAGGGGGTGGCGGGGCGGCGGGCGGGGGCGTCGAGGGCGGCGGCCTCCTCCGGGGTGGGGGCGGTGCCGCCCAGGTGCGCCGGGAGCCACCAGGTGTCGTCGGGGCCGGCGGGCTGGTCCGGGTACTCCCGCTGGGCCCGGTCGACCAGCGCGCTCAGCCGCGTCTTCAGGTCGACGGTCATCGCGTTGGCGTCCGGGTAGGCGGCCGGGTCCATCGGCTCGCCCACCAGGATGGTGATCGGGGTGTGCCGGCGGGTCAGGGTGCGCGGCCGGCCCTTGGTCCAGAGCCGCTGGGTGCCCCAGAGCGCCACCGGCAGCACCGGCACGCCGGCCTCGGCCGCCATCCGGGTGGTCCCGCTCTTGAGTGCCTTGACCGTGAACGAGCGGCTGATCGTCGCCTCGGGGAAGACGCCGACCACCTCGCCGCGCCTGAGCGCACTGACCGCCGTCGCGTACGACCCCGCGCCCGCCCGCCGGTCCACCGGGATGTGCCGCATGCCGCGCATCAGCGGGCCGGACACCTTGTGCGTGAACACCGACTTCTTGGCCATGAACCGCACCAGCCGCCGCGACGGGTTCGCCCCCAGCCCGCAGAAGATGAAGTCCAGGTAGCTGACGTGGTTGCTGGCCATGACCGCCCCGCCGGTACGCGGGACGTGGTGGGCGCCCTCGACGGTGATCTTCAGGTCCAGGACCCGGAACAGCGTCTTGGCGGCGGCGATCACGGGCGGGTACACGAGTTCCGGCATGGCGCGAACTTACCCTGCCGACCTGAGCCGCACGCCAGCCTGCCGACCGGTGGCGCGTGGCCCACCGAGCCGCGTCGCCGGCCGGCCGCGGTGCGGTCGGCCGGCCGGCATGGTGGGACGGGCCGGGTCGCCCGCCCGGCGGGGACCGGTCGTCACTCGGTGAGCCGGTGCATGTCGAGGCGGCCCCGGGCGAACGCGTCCACCCGGCCCCACCGGCCCGGGATGTCCAGCACCTCGATGCGGCCCATCCCGATCGGCAGGCGGGGGTCCACCGCGAGGTGCCCCTCGTGCGGCTCCAGGCCGAGCATCGTCCGCAGCAGCAGCAGCGGCGTGCCGGTCGACCAGGCCTGCGGGCTGCACGCCGTCGGGTACTCCACCGGGAACTTGGTCAGCTCCCGGGGATAGCCGCCGAACGCCTCCGGCAACCGGCCCTGGAAGTAGGTGCTCGCGTCGAGGATGCCGCTGGCGATGACCGCCGCCTCCTCGGCGAAGCCGTACCGACGCAGGCCCCAGGCGATGAACGAGTTGTCGAACGGCCAGATCGTGCCGTTGTGGTAGCCGACCGGGTTGTAGCGCACCTCCCCCTCGGCCAGCGTCCGCACCCCCCAGCCGGTGAAGAGCCGGGGCCCGACCAGATGGTGGGCGATCTTCTCGGCCCGCTCGTGGTCGACGATCCCGCTCCACAGCAGGTGGCCGATGTTGGAACTCAGCACGTCGCACTGGCGGCCGTCCGGGTCGAGCGCCAGCGCGTAGTACTCGCCGTCCTCCACCCACCAGTCCCGGTTGAACCGTTCCTTCAGCGCCGCCGCCTCCCGCTCCAGCCGGTCGGCGAACTCCGGGTCACCCCAGAACTCCCGGGCCAGCCGGGCGGCCCGCAGCTTCCCGTCGTACGCGTACCCCTGCACCTCGCAGGTGGCCCGGGGGAACGGCGGCAGCGTGCCGTCCCGGTAGGAGATGGAGTCCCAGGAGTCCTTCCAGCACTGGTTCTCCAGGCCGGTGTCGGTGTTGCGCCGTTCGTACCAGATGTAGCCGGTGCCGACCAGGTCGGCGTAGTCGTCGATCCACTTCAGCGCGGCGCGGCACTCCCGCTCCAACTCCATGACCAGCTCGACGTCGCCGGTCCACTTCTCGTACTCGTCGAGCAGCACCAGGAACAGCGGGGTGGCGTCCACCGACCCGTAGTACGGCGAGTGCGGCTGTTCCTCGAAGGCGGCAGTCTCGCCGTACCGCATCTCGTGCAGGATCCGGCCCGGGTCTTCGTCCCGGAAGTCGTCGAACCGGGTGCCCTGGAGGGAGGCCAGGATCCGCAGCGTGGTCTTCGACAGGTCCGGCGTGAACGGCAGCGTCTGCAGACAGGTCAGGATGCTGTCCCGGCCGAACATGGTCATGAACCAGGGCAGGCCGGCGGCCGGCAGTGACGCCCCGCCGAGCGACAGCGGCGAGAAGCGCAGCGCGGCCAGGTCGATCAGGCTGCGCCGGTAGGTCGCGGCGACCTGGTCGTGCTGGCTGTTCACCTTGGGCGCCTTGGCGATCCACTCCTCCAGGTCGTGCTGGAGGGCGAGCCGCTCGTCGCCGTGCGCCCCCAGCCCCATCCGCAGGTCCCGGCCGCCCTGAGCGCCGGCGAAGGTGCCGACCTCGATCTGGGCCTCCCAACTCTGGTTGGGTTCGAGGTGGATCGTGTAGGCGAAGCCGTTGCGGTCGTACCGGGCCGGCGGGGACGCGGAGATGGTCGTCTCCCGCCTGAAGTTGCCCCGCCGGTAGCCCAGGCGCAGCCGGTCGGTCTCGACCTCCGTGAAGATCTCGCCCTTCTTGTTCAGGATCTCGTCCTTGACCTGGAACAGGTCGGCGAAGTCGGACGCCGCGTCCATCCTGATCTCCAGGTCGACCGGCTTCTCGTCGTGGTTGAGGATGGTGAGCTGCTCCTGGAAGCTGCCCCCCACCGTCCGCTCCCGGATGATCGACAGCTTGGCGTCGATGTAGTGCGTCGCCATCCCCGGCACCAGGAAGAACCGCGCCTCGTAGTACTGGAGGTCGTCGTACGACAGCGGCGTGAGCCGCTCCCCGTTCACCGTCAGCACCCACGTGGACAGGAACCGGGTGTCCAGGGAGAAGAATCCGGTCGGCTCGCTCGGCGTGGCCTCGATGTCCCCGGTGTCCTCCGACACGACGAAGGTGCTGCCGTCCAGGATCCGGATCGTGTTGTTCCGCGCCATCACCGCACCTCCCGCTGACCCTGGAAACGCCGGCGGGGGCCGCGGGCGTCCGGGTGGCCGGGGAAGAGCCGCTCCAACTGCACCAGCAGCCGGAGTTGCCCCGACACCGTCAGGTCGCCCCGCAGCAGCGCCGCGATCCCGTCCTCCCGCCCGGTGGCGAGGTCCTCGAAGAGCGCCGGGGTGGTGCCGACCACCGTGTCGGCGTCCTGGTCCTCCTGGCTCACCCGGACCCGGCCCCGGTCTATCCGCACCAGCCAGTGCGTCGTCTGCGCCCCCTCGTGCAGGTCCAGGCGCAGGGTCCCGGAGGACTTGTCCAGCAGGGGCTCGTACTCCCGCCGGTCGAGGTCCTCGAAGAACCTCGTCGTCGCGTCCACCATCGGGTCCTCTCCTCCCCGTCGGTCATGTCCCGAACGGGGTCCCCGTCCCGTGCCGGGTCAACCTCGCCCGGATCGGGTGAGGCGGGTGCGCCGCCGGGGTCGTACCCCGCGGTAGCCTCCCGGCAGGGCGGGTCGGGAGCGGAGGTCGGTGCCGCGTTCGAGGCCGCGGCGCGCGCGTTCGCCGAGGTGGTGACGGCACCGACGGCCCGCGGCGAGGCGAGCCGCGCGGTGAGCGACCGGGTGCCGGCCGAGCTGACGTACGACTGCGGCCCGTGCGGCGCCCGGCACGTCTCCGGGTCGCTCTTCCAGCAGGCCGGCCTGGCCGGGGGCGTACGCCTGGAGGTGTCGGGGCGGGCGGCGACGCTCGCGCCGCTGCCGGGCTGGCCCGCCCGCCGCCCGCGCGGACCGCGACGCCGGCCCCCGGGACGGGAGCCGGCGCGCCGCGGCGGACAGTCAGTTGTTCGGTTCGTCGGCGCTGATGTCGGCGAGCACCGACTGCGGTTCCCGCTCCACGGCGAGGTCACCCATCGAGACCAGGCCCACCAGCCGCCCGTTGTCGATGACCGGCAGCCGGCGCACGGCGTAGGTCCGCATCAGGTCGGCGGCGGCCACCGCGTCGTCGTACTGGCTCACCGTGATCACGTCCTTGGAGGTGATCCGGTTGAGCGGGGTCGTGTTCGGGTCCATGTTCTCCGCCACGCCCCGGACCGTGATGTCCCGGTCCGTCACGATGCCGATGACATCGTCGCCGTCGGTCACCACCACGTCGCCGATGGCGCTGTCGCGCATCTCCTGCGCCGCGGCGGTCAGCGTGTCGTTGCCGTCCATCGTCACCAACCGGGTCGTCATGAACTCTCCGACCGTTGTCATGGTGCTCCCCTCTCGGTGTCGGCACAGGCCGTCTACCCGCCGGCCGAGCGGGGTAACGCGAACACGATCCGAGGAGGCCCCCGGTGCCCGGCCCGGCCGCCGCGCCGGACGACCGACGACGAACGGGAGGTCCGCGATGTCGTCCCGGGCCGCCGCCCGGGCGGGCTCAGCCGTGCGGCGGGGCGCCGTAGAGGCGTTCGACGTGCAGCCGGAGCACGAGGCGGCGCTCGGCGACCATCGCCCGCCGGTAGTCGGCCCAGTCCGGGTGCTCGCCCTGCACCGTCCGGTAGAGGTGGACCAGCTCCGCCACGGTCGCGTCGTCCGGGTCGGCGGCCACCGGCGTCAGCTCGGCGCGCGCCTCCGCCACCGCGTACGCCCAGCCGTCGTCGCTACTGACGTGGAAGCTGGCCCGGGGATCCCGGCGCAGGTTGGCCGTCTTCGCCCGGCCGTCGGTCACCGAGACCCGGATGACCGCCGACACGGGGTCGAAGGCGTAGATGACGGTGGACAGTTGCGGCCGGCCGTCCCGTCTGAGGGTGGCCAGCACCCCGAGCCGGTGACCGGCGATCAGGTCCGTCAACGCCCGCCGGGTCTCGTCGTCCGCCACGGCATCCTCCCGCTCGACCGTCCCGATGCCCCCATCGAACCACGGCGTACGCCCCAGGGGCGCCCACACGACGGGCCCCGCCGAGGTCGGCGGGGCCCGTCGTACGTGCGTCGGTCAGCGGCGCTCGGCGGCGACCAGCTCGGCGATCTGCACCGCGTTGAGCGCGGCGCCCTTGCGCAGGTTGTCGTTGGAACAGAACAGGGCGAGCCCGTGCTCGACGGTCTCGTCGGCGCGGATCCGGCCGACGTAGGTCGGATCCTGACCGGCGGCCTGCAGCGGCGTCGGCACGTCGCTCAGCGCCACGCCGGGCGCGCCGTCGAGCAGCTCGCGGGCCCGCTGCGGGGTGACCGGACGGGCGAACCGGGCGTTGATCTGGAGCGAGTGGCCGGTGAAGACGGGCACCCGGACGCAGGTGCCGGAGACCTTCAGCCCGGGGATCTCCAGGATCTTGCGGCTCTCGTTGCGCAGCTTCTGCTCCTCGTCGGTCTCGAAGGAGCCGTCGTCGACGATCGAGCCGGCGAGCGGGAGCACGTTGAACGCGATGGGCCGCGCGAACGAGCGGGGGGCGGGGAACTCCACCGCCGCGCCGTCGAAGGCGAGCCCGGTGGCGTGCTCGGCGACCTTGCGGACCTGCTCGTCCAGCTCGGCCACGCCGGCCAGGCCGGCGCCGGAGACCGCCTGGTAGGTCGAGACGACCAGGCCGACCAGCTCCGCCTCGGCGTGCAGCGGGCGCAGCACCGGCATCGCGGCCATCGTGGTGCAGTTGGGGTTGGCGATGATCCCCTTGGGGCGTACGGCGGCGGCGTGCGGGTTGACCTCGGCGACGACCAGCGGCACCTGCGGGTCCGTCCGGAACGCCGAGGAGTTGTCGATGACGACGGCACCGGCCGCGGCGACCCGGGGCGCCAACTCCTTGGCGGTGCCCTTGCCGGCCGAGAAGAGCACGATGTCGAGCCCGGCGTAGTCGGCGGTGGCCGCGTCCTCCACCGTCACCTCGCCGCCCCGGAAGGGCAGGGTGCGCCCGGCCGACCGCGCCGAGGCGAACAACCGCACCTGCTCCGCCGGGAACTCCCGCTCCGCCAGCACCTGCCGCATCACGCCACCGACCTGGCCGGTGGCCCCCACAATGCCGATCCTCATGCCCGCGAGGCTACCCAGCCCGGGCCCGCGGCCGGGAACGCTTTCCCACCGCGCGGACGGACGTCACGCCGGGCCGGGCGGCAGCCGAGGCGCGCCCGGGGCGGCCACCCGCCCGGAACGTCACCGCCCGATCGCACCCGCGGCGAGAAGATCCGGGGTCCCGACCCCGCCCCGCCGGAGCATTGCCGCCGGCCGACCGGCCCGTGTCGGAGCACCCGCCCCGCCCCGACCGCGACCGACATCACATCGCGGGCCACCCCCGGGCCGGGGGCAGCGGTCAGGGGGCGGCGTCGACGACCTCGCCCAGGCCGGTGGCGACCAGCTCGTCGCGGATCACCGCGGCGTCGCCCTCCACCACCAGGGTGAGCGCCTCCGGGCGCAGGTGGGTGGCGGCTGCCGCGGAGACCTGCGTCACGTCGGCGGCGAGCAGCGACTCCCGCAGCCGGGCGTGGTAGTCGTCCGGCAGGTCGTGCACGACCAGGGTGGTCAGCGCGGAGGCGATCGCCCGGGGGCTCTGCAACTCGACCGAGAGCTGCCCGGCCCGCCAGAAGCGCGCCACCGCCAGCTCCTCCTCGGTCACCCCGGTCTCCTGCGTACGGGTGATCTCGCCGACCGCCTCGACGAGCGCCGGCGCGGTGACGGCCGTCTGCACTCCGGAGCTGACCGCGAACCGGCCGAACCGCCGGGACGAGGCGAAGTCGCCCCGGATGCCGTACGTGTAGCCGTGCACCTCGCGGATCAGGTGGTTGAGCCGGGAGGTGAACGCCCCGCCGAGCACCGTGCCGGCGAGGGCCATCGGCACGTGGTCGGGGTGGGCGCGGTGCGGCGACGGGTGGCCCAGCCGCAGCGTGGACTGCACCGAGCCGGGGCGGTCCACCAGGATGATCCGCCGGCCGGGGCGGGTCGGCACCTCGATCGGGCCGCCCCGGTCGACCGGACCGCCGCCGGTGCCGGCGAACGCCGCCGCGCCCAGCGCGTCCAGGTCGAGCCGGTCCAGGTCGCCGGCGACGACCAGGGTGCCGGGGCGGATGAACCACTCGGAGTGGAAGACGGTGACGTCCTCGACGTCCAGCCCGGCGACCGAGTCCGGGTCGCCGTACATGGGGCGACCCCAGCGGTTCTGGGCGCCGAACAGGTCCGCGCGCAGCGCCGCGTCGGCGCGGGGGCCGGGGTTGGCCCAGTCCATCCGCAGCGCGGTCGCCTCGTCGTCGCGGACGCGCCGGACGTCCTCCGGATCCAGCTTCGGGGTGCGGACCGCCTCGGCGAGCAGTTCCACGGCGGCGTGCAGCCGCTCCACCGGCACCTGCACGCTGACCTGGAAGGAGTCCCAGTCCAGCCCGGTCACCAGCTCGGTGCCGAGCGCCTCGATCGCCAGGGCGTACGCGGTCGCGTCGCGCTGCGCGGTCCCCTCCTCCAGGGCCTTGGCGAGCACCCCGCCGAGCCCTTCCTTGCCGGTCGGCTCGCGCCCGGCGCCCGCGTCGAGCAGCAGCAGCGCCACGGCCAGGTTCTGCCCGGGCAGGTGCGCGGCGACGACCTGGCCGCCGGCCACCGCGCGGCGGACCACCTGCGGGAACCGGTAGGGGCGGGCGACGCCCGGCCCGGGTCGGTCGGTGATCAGCGTCATCAGGGCTTCTCCTCGGGCAGGTAGGTCAGGGTCACCCGGTCGTCGGCGGCGAGCACCTCGGCGGCGGCCTCGGCGATCTGCTCGGCGGTCACCGCGAGCCAGGCCGGCAGCCGCTCCGCGGCCTTCGCCGGGTCGCCGAACTGGGTGGTGTAGCGCCCGAGCGTGTCCGCCCGGCCCTCCACCGTCGACATCTGCCGCCACCACATGGTGCTGAGCAGGGACTTGGCCCGGTCCAGCTCGGCGGTGGTGACCGGCACGGTGGCCAGCTCGTCGACCACCTCGGCCAGCCCGGCGGCCAGTCGCTCGCCGCTCACCCCGGGGCGGGCCGTGGCGGTGGCGATCATCGGCGCGGGGGCGTGCGCCAGGTCCACCCCGTACGCCCCGACGAGGTCCGGCTGGGCGATCCGCTCCCCGTCGGCGAGGCGCTGGTAGAGCCGGCTGCCGCGACCGCTGCCCAGCACCGTGGCGAGCACGGTCACCACGTCGTAGCCGGGGCTGCCGAAGGGGTGGGTGCGGTGCGCGACGTAGACGCGGGGCGCCGGGACGTCGCCGGTGACCGTCTCCACGGCAGGCCGCCCGGTGGCCGGGACCGTCCGGCCGTCGGGCGCGGACGGGATGTCCTCGCGGGGCGGGATCGCGCCGAAGTACTTGTCGGCCAGCGCGAAGACCTCGGCGGCCGGGGCGTCGCCCGCCACGGTCAGCACGGCGTTGTTGGGCGCGTAGTACGTCCGGTGGAACGCCTGGAAGGTGGCCAGGTCAGCGGCGTTCAGGTCGGCCATCGACCCGATCGTGGCGTGGTGGTACGGGTGCCCGGGCGGGTAGAGCAGCGGCAGCAGCCGCAGCCAGGCGTCGCCGTACGGGACGTTCTCGTAGCGCTGGCGCCGCTCGTTCTTCACCACGTCACGCTGGTTGTCCAGCGTCTCCTGGGTCAGCGCCGGGACCAGGCCGCCCATCCGGTCCGCCTCCAGCCAGAGCGCCAGTTCGAGGTGCTCGGCCGGGACGGTCTCGAAGTAGTTGGTGCGGTCCGGGTTGGTGGTGGCGTTGAGGGAGCCGCCCGAGCCCTGCACCAGCTTCATGTGCTCGGTCTTCGCCACGTTGACCGAGCCCTCGAACATCAGGTGCTCGAAGAGGTGGGCGAAGCCCGTCTGCCCCGTGGGCTCGTGGCGGGAGCCGACGTCGTACCAGAGGTTCACGGCGACCGCGGGTGCGGTGCGGTCCTCGCTCACCACCACGCGCAGGCCGTTGTCCAGTCGGGTCGTCTCGATGGGCCAGGGGTAACCGCTGTCGGGCATGGCACGACGCTATCCGATCGGGCGGGCCGGAAGGGGACGCGCCGCCCGGGACGAGGCATCGACCGTCGGCGGCCGGGTACCGGGGGAGGATGCCGCCTGCCGCCACCGTGACCGACCGCGCCGCCGTCGCGGTCGACCGCGCGACCGCCGCCCTGACCCGGCTCCGCCGGGGCCGCCTGCTGCACCCGGCGGGCCGTTCCTTCGCCGGCGAGGTGACCGTCTGGGGTACGCCGGGACCGCCGGCCGGGGTGCCGCTGCTGGACGACCCGGGGCGCTTCCGGGCGACCGTCCGCCTCTCCAAGGGCGTGCCCACGCCGGGCAGTTGGCCGGACGTGCTGGGGCTGGCCGTGCGGCTGCACCGGGACGCCGGGCAGCCGTTCGACCTGCTGGTCAGCTCCAGCGGGGCCGCGCCGGTGCTGCGGCACCTACCGCTGCCGCGGCGGCGCTTCGCCGGGACGTACAGCACGATCATGTCGTTCCGGGCGGGCGGGCGCCGGCTCCTCCTGGCCGCGCTGGCCGACCCGGAGTCGCCCGATCTGGGTCGCAGCCTGGCCGAGGTGGCCGCCGCGGCCCGGACGGACGCGCCGCGCCTGGTGCTGGCGGTCGCGTCCGCGGTCGGGCCGTGGCGGCCGTTCGGGCAGGTCACCCTCGGCGGGCAGCTCAGCGCCGGGGAGGACGCCGCGCTGGCCTTCGACCCGGTCGGCAACCTGCCGCCGGGGCTGCGGGCGGCAGGCCCCGTCGCCTGGCTGCGGGAGCACACCTACCCGGCCTCGCAGCGGGCACGCGGCGCCGTGCCTCAGTCGGGGGGCTCGGCGGGGGTCACCGTCTGATCGGAGGTACGCCGCTCCAGCACGGTGTCCGGCGCGGCGTTGCGGTCCTCCTCCCGGATGTCCGACTCCTCGAGGATGACCTCGGCCTGTGCCTGCGGGTCCTCGCTGCCGACGGCCGCCTCCTCGGGCAGCAGGTGCGCGCGGGACTCGACCCGTTCCTGGTCGCTCTGCTCGTCACTCATGCCCGCCCACATACCCCGCCGGGTGGACGGGCACGCCCACGTGATCGCGCCCGACCGGCGGTGACCTCCCCCCGTCGCGGGGTCACCGCCGGCCGGGCGCGACCGTTGCGCGGCGGCGGGCGGGCCGCGCTCAGGAACGGAACGGGCCGCGCACCTCGTAGGTGATGCCGCCGGAGGAGGAGCCGGAGGTGCCGCGCTGCGACGAGAAGTAGAGGCGGGTGCCGTCCGGCGAGAACGCCGGTCCGCAGATCTCCGACGAGGACTGGCCGGTGATCCGCAGGAAGGGGGCGACCACCCCGGCCGGCGTGATGATGTTGATCTCCATGTTGCCGCCGTCCTCGGCGACGTAGAGGTCCCCGCCGGCGGTGCCGGTGATGTTGTCGACCCCGGTCAGCGGCGCCGTCCCCGAGACCAGCGAGTCGTCGTACGCCAGGTCGATGCGCTGGTTGACGGCGTCGTAGGCCCAGACCCGGTTGTCGCCCTTGGTGGTGAACCAGCAGGTGCCGTCGGCGTACCAGCAGCCCTCGCCGCCGTTGAACTTCTTCGCCCCGGAGACCTGGTTGCGGGTGTAGGTGGGCGAGCCGTCCGGGTCGGGCACCCGCGCCCAGCTCACCGGGCCGCTGGTGCCCGTGCCGGCGACCAGCACCTCCAGCGTGCCGGCGGAGAGGTCGCCCCAGGTGGTCGGCCGGAACCGGTAGAAGCAGCCACTCGTCTCGTCCTCGGTGAGGTAGACGACCCGGCGGTCCGGGTCACAGGCGGCGGCCTCGTGGGTGAACCGGCCCATCGCCGTCCGCCGCACCCCGGCCCGGCCGCCCTGCGGGTACGTCTCGTAGACGTACCCCCGACTGACCTCCTCCCCGGAGAGCCAGGTCCCCCACGGGGTCGCGCCGCCCGCGCAGTTGCGGTTGGTGTTCGACAGGATGCGGTACGCGGAGGCGATGCTCCCGTCGGCGTCGAAGCGCACCGCGGAGGCCCCGCCGGTGGTGGAGATCTCAGAGTTCGAGACGTAGATCCAGCCCGTGCCGGCGGCGAAGCACGCGCCGCCGTCGGGCGCGTCGTGCCACGTGTACACCGTGCCGGCCACCGCCTGCCGGGAGCGCGCGACGACCCGGCTGGTGAAGCCGGCGGGGAGCTGGATGCCCCGGGCGTCGGCGGCGCCGAGCGGCCCGTACGGGCTGGTGCCGGGCTGGGCCGGGGCGGCCAGGGCGGCGGCACCCGCCCAGAGGCTGCCGGAGAAGGCGGCGGCGCCGCCGGCGACGGTGGCGCGCAGGACGGTACGACGATCCATCGGAACCTCCGGATGAACAGCGGTCGATGTCGATGAAGTTACCGCTGGAGACATCGATGGAGGTGAACGTGAGGCGAGTGTTTCCCGACGACCGGGTGGACCTTCCCGGGCCGTCGGGTACGCTGGGCGGCGTGACGCGTTCGTATCGATGGTTTAGGCAGCCGGCTCGCACGCCGGTGACTTCACCATGATCTGACGTCACCGCCATCGAGCCGGCCGGGCAGGAGCTTTCGTTCCTGCCCTTTTGCGTACGAGCAGCCGGCTCGTACCCGGGCACCGGCCCCGGGGCACGGTCGGCGGAAGGATGCCCACCGTGACGACCCCGGAGACCGATCGGGTCAGCGATCAGCGGATCGACCGTGTCGTGCCGCTGACCACCCCGGCCCTGCTGCACCACGAGCTACCCCTGGACGACACGCTCGCCTCGGCCGTGCTGGCCGGTCGGCGCGCCGTCGGCCGGGTGCTGGACCGCGCCGACGACCGCCTGCTGGTGGTGGTCGGCCCGTGCTCGGTGCACGACCCGGCCGCCGCGCTCGACTACGCGCACCGGCTGCGCGTCGCCGCCGACCGGGTCTCCGACGACCTGCTGGTGGTGATGCGGGTCTACTTCGAGAAGCCGCGCTCGACGGTCGGCTGGAAGGGCCTGATCAACGACCCGGGGCTGGACGGCTCCGGTGACGTCAACACCGGCCTGCGTACGGCCCGGGCGCTCCTGCTCGACGTGCTGCGCCTCGGCCTGCCGGTGGGCTGCGAGTTCCTCGACCCGATCACCCCGCAGTACATCGCGGACACGGTGGCGTGGGGCGCGATCGGCGCGCGGACGGTGGAGAGCCAGGTGCACCGGCAGCTCGCCTCCGGCCTGTCGATGCCGATCGGCATGAAGAACCGCCCCGACGGCAGCATCGGCACGGCCGTGGACGCGATCCGCGCCGCCGGCGTGCCGCACGTCTTCCCCGGCATCGACGTCTCCGGCACCCCGGCGATCCTGCACACCCGGGGCAACGCCGACGGACACCTCGTGCTGCGCGGCGGGGGCGGCCGGCCCAACTACGACGCCGAGTCGGTCGCCGGCGCGCTGGAGCTGCTGCGGGCGGCCGGGCTGCCCGAGCGCCTGGTCGTCGACGCGAGCCACGCCAACAGCGGCAAGGACCACCGCAACCAGCCCAGGGTGGCGGCCGACGTGGCCGCCCAGCTCGACGCCGGGCAGCGCGGCATCGTCGGGATCATGCTGGAGAGCTTCCTGCTCCCCGGCCGCCAGGACCTCGACCCGACCCGCGAGCTGACCTACGGCCAGTCGGTCACCGACGCGTGCATCGGCTGGGAGACCACGGAGGAGGTCCTGACCCACCTGGCTGCCGCCGTCCGCACCCGCCGCCGCACCCCCGCCCCCACTCCCGCCTGACCCACCCACCTGACGTTGATCACGAGGTCGGCGGCAGTCGAGGAGATCCACCTCGCCGCCGATCCCGTGGTCGACGCCGGGGAGAGGCAGAAAGGACAGCGCCGCCCCCGGGCCTTGTGGGCTCGGGGGCGGCGCTGGCGTCGGTGTGCAGGTCGCCTCTCGGCGAGTGGCGCGACGCGGCTCCAGCCGGACGGAACTCCGCGAGGGCAATATGGGTGAGGCCCGGGGACACTGGACACACCGACACCTCACTCAACCGGCCCCCCGCCTCCGGTGTTCCGGCCCCGACCATGACCGCCGTCACACCCCCAACGTCCCGCGCCGGGGAGTCGTCCGGGACCGGGCGCCACCGGTTGCCCCGACTGGCCGTGCCCGGCAGGTCCGGCGCGCGGGCCGGCCAGCGTGGTGACGTTTGACCGATTCGGTCGCGGGTAGCTGAGCCGACGTGACCGACGACGCACCCGTGACCGAAGCGCCCCCGACCGAGGCGGCGGAGGAGCCGGACATCCGGCGCCTCGACGACCTGCTCGAGGACCTCTACCGCGGCCAGGAACGGATCAGCCAGGCGGACATCTACCGCCGCGCCGTCTCCGCGGAGCTTCCCGCGCAGCTCCTCACCCGGATCGCCGCGCTGCCCGAGGGCGAGTACGCGGTCGACGAGGCGGCCGACCTGCTCGGCGGATCGGTCACCTGACGACCCCGGCAGCCCGTACGGCCGGCTCGTGGCGTCACGGCGGGCCGGCAGCCTCCCGGCACGGGCGGCCGACGAGGAGTGAGGAGAGCGAGATGTCCCACCACGAGGAGCAGCACAGGAAGCTGCCGGCGCTCGGTCAACCCCCCGAGGGCACGGACACCCTGCCGGAACCCGACTTCGCCAGCGAGCACGACAGGACCGCCGTCGACCGTGAGGTCATCACCGGCGCGGACGAGGACGAGCGGGAGCCGGAGGCGTCCCGGGGCTGGGCCGGCGAGGACCACGGCACGACCCCGACGTGACCGGGGCACCAGCAGGCCCGACCGATGGGGCGGGACATCGCGGAGGGGGCCGGCACACCGCCGGCCCCCTCCTGGACGTCTCCGCCTCCTCGCGTGCTCAGTCGTCGTGCCCGGGGCCCTCGGCGGCCCGCTGCGCCATCGCGTACGCCATCTGGAGGAAGTCCGAGGCGGCCACGGCGCTCAGCGCGGTCGCGACCAGCCGGGTCAGCCGGGGCGAGAGCACGAGCCCGCCGGTGAGCCCGGTGGCGACCCAGACGGCGAGACAGAACGGGCAGCTCAACAGCTCCCCTATCGCGTGACGGGTGCCGCTGCCCTGGTCGCGGACCTGCTCCATCACCTCGCCGCTGCCGATCGGCCGGTCGTAGCGGGTGAACGGCGCCCGCAGGGGGCTGGTGACCGCGTCCTTGGCCAGCAGCCGGCTGAGCTTGTGCGTCGCGATGCCGAGCAGCACCACGTCGGCCGTGGCGGGACGCTCGGGCACGTGCTGGCCGGTCGCCCTGACCAGCCCCGCGAGCGCCCCGGTCACCGCGGCGTAGGCACCCATCGACACCAGATAGCCGCCGAGCGGCCGGTGCTCGTGCGGCGCGTACGCCCGGCGTAACCGCGCCACCTTCTCCTTCACGTCGGTCACCCCGGTCTCCCTCGGTCCTCGGGTCGGCCGGCCCGGCTCAGCCGGCCTGCAGGTTGTCGGCCACCTCGCGGGCGAGGCTGTCCAGCGCCTCCTCGGCCATCCGGCCGGCGTCCGGCCCGCCGGTCAGGTCGAGCCGCGTCCGGGCGCCGCCCGCCAGGGCCGGGTCCACCCGGATCTCGGCGCACCAGTCCCCGGCGGCGCTCCACCGGGCCCGCAGTTCCTCCGCGCTGACCTCCTCCGCCGGGCTGCCGTCGCCGCGCAGCGGGTCGGGCAGCCAGGCCGACGCCCGGTCGGGGTCGGTAGCGGTGTTGAACACCACCTCCGGGGGCGCGGACATCCCGCGCTCGGCGTGCGCCATCACGCCTCCCGCAGGCGGCTGGGGTCCACCTCTCGCCCGGGGTGCCGGGCGAGGTACTCGGTCTCCAGTTCGGCCGTGCGCCGCAGGTGGTTGGCGAGCGCGGAGTCGGCCGCGTGCCGCAAGGTGTCCAGCCGGGTGCGGTGCAGGCTGTGCATCTCGCGGATCAGGTCCTCGTCTCCCAGCTCGGCCGGGTCGACGCCGAGCAGCTCGCCGTCGACGTCCGCCTCGCCGGAGGCCATGTCGTGGACGTGGTCGCCGTCCCACGCGGGCATCCGCTGCTCCGGGCTCCCGAACTCGTCCTGCCGTATCGATCCGGTCATCATCGCCCCCCTGGTCGTTTTGGGCTGGCGTCTAAACGGATGCCCACACCGGGTGGCACCAAACCATCCCCCCGCACTACGACACCGCGTCGGAGACCGCGGGCCGCCCCGGTACTCTCGATGCCATGAAGCGGCTCTGGACCCCGGCGTGGATCGCACGCCACGTGGCCATGGTCGTGCTGGTCGTCGGGTTCCTGGGGCTGGGCTGGTGGCAGGTCAGCCGGGCTGCCGCCGGCAACGCGATCAGCTGGGGCTACGCGATCGAGTGGCCGATCTTCGCCGGCTTCGTGGTGTTCGTGTGGTGGCGTGAGGTCCGGCACACGCTGCGCGGCCCGCAGGCCCCGGCCGACGAGCCGTCGGCCGCCGCCGGGTCGCGGCCGGCCGACGCCCCGGCGCGTCCGGTCGTACGCCGCCCCGTGCGGGTCGCCCGCGTGCCCGCGGCGGCCGCCGACGGCGAGGACGCGGACCTCACCGCCTACAACCGATACCTGAAATGGTTGACCGACAACCCGGGTGCCAAGCCCGGTGACTACCCCGGCTGAGGCCGGGCGCGGAAGGACGGACGAAGGTGGGCGCAGCCCTGACCCGGTACCGCGTGATCGCCTGGATCGTCGGCGTGGCGCTGATCCTGCTGGTCGTCATCGGCATGCCGATGAAGTACGGCTTCGACAACCCGATCCTGGTGGAGACCGTGGGCCAGGCGCACGGCTTCCTCTACATGCTCTACCTGGTGGCCGCCTTCGACCTGTCCCGCCGGGCCGGCTGGCCGCTGAAGCGGATGGTCCTGGTCATGCTGGCCGGCACGGTGCCGTTCGTCTCGTTCTACGCCGAGCGCCGGGTCAGCGACTGGGTGACCGCCGACCGGGCCGAGCGCACCCCGGAGCCGGTGGCCGGCTGAGCCGAGCTACCGGCGGGGCCGCCACGGGTCCACGGAGGCGAGCGGATCCTCCCAGCCGCCGTACCGGTTCATCTCCCGGGCCCGGCGCAGGGCCCGGGTGACCTGGCCGAACTGCCGCTCGTTGTCGCTGCTGAACAGCAGCACCTGCTCGCCGCGCCGCCGGCCCCACAGCTCGTACGCCGGCGGTCGCCACCGGTCCCCCACCACCGCGACCAGCACCGGCAGCAGGAAGACGGCGCCCAGGATGAGGTACGCCCCGGCGGTGAGCCGTTGCAGCCCGCCGGTGAAGCCGAGCAGGAGCCCGACGCCGCCGAGCATCGCGCCCGTGACCACCACGGCGCGGACGGCGACGCGGTCGTGCGGCCCGCGGCTGGTCTCCAGGTGGGTCAGTTCCGTCACCCGCCAACTGTTGCGTCCGACCGTGAACCGGTCGACGGTCACGATGATCCCGGGTCGGGCATAGAGCAGAGTGTTCCGGCCGCCGGTCGCCCCCGGTGACCGCGTCTGTCGTGTCGTGGCGCCTTGAGGATTCACTGCGCTACCTCCCGCGGCTGAGTGCCGGGGTCGGCTCCCGCCGACGGATCGCATCAATGCCGGTCGACGGGATTCCCGGCTCCGCGGTTCATTGTGTGGCGCACGTGCCAGCCGATACGGCGCTTTTCACCCACCCCGGCGGGCGGCCGGCGGCAAGGCCGCCGGGTAGCGGCCTCCATGTCCGTCTTGTCGGTCATAGCGCCCCAGGCTCCGCCGGCATACGCCCAGAACGACGAAAGCCGCGTACCACCCGATCGACGACAATCAGCGGCACCGTCCCGCGACAGCGCACGATCGCCGCCACGTACGCCCACCGGCGCGACCGACACACCCCGCCACTTTGCCAACATTCGCCCCGGCTTCAACTGCGGACGACTCCTGCCCCGGGTTACGTTGTCCGGGCCGGCCGGTCGACCGCCGTCCACCAGGACTGCACCGGCCCGGTGTCGCCGAGGGCCTCAGCAGCCCGCGGCGGCGTGCTGGGAGAGGAGCCTTCCGCTCTTGTCGTCCCTCAGGAACACGCTGCGCGCCCTGGTGGTCGCCGCGGTGACGGCCACGCTGGTCGCGCCCGCGGTGCCGGCCCGGGCCGAACCCACACCCGCCGAGCTGACCCGGCGGATCGAGAAGTCCTCCACCGAGCTGGAGCACGTCGTCGAGGCGTACAACAAGCTCCGCGAGGAGATGAAGGCGAACCAGGCCGCCGTGACCCGGGTGCAGGACCGGATCGGGCCGCTGGAGCAGCAGGCCGAGCGGAGCCGGGCGGACGTCGGCGAGCTGGCGGTGACCGCATACAAGACCGGCAGCCACCTGTCCACCACCGAGGCGCTGCTGCGTCCCGGCGGCTCCGACACCCTGCTGGACCGGCTGCACATGATCGACCGGCTCACCCGGCAGCGGCAGGAGACCATCGCCACCTTCACCAACGACCAGCGCCGCCTGCTCGCCGAGAAGACCCGGCTGGACGTCACGCTCGGTCGGCAGGCCGCCCAGGCCCGCGAGCTGACCGCCGCGAAGAAGCGGATCGAGCGCGACCTGGCCGAGCTCTACGAGCTGCGCCGCCAGGCGTACGGCCGGGCCACCGAGAAGCCGGCCGCCCGGCCCGACAGCGCGGACGGCGCTCCCGCGGTCTCCGGCCGGGCCGGCGTCGCCGTCCGGTACGCCTACGGCGCGCTCGGCAAGCCGTACGTCTGGGGCGCCGACGGACCGAACGGCTACGACTGCTCGGGCCTGACCTCGGCGGCCTGGCGGGCGGCCGGGAAGTCGCTGCCGCACAACGCCCGCATGCAGTGGGGCGCGGTCGCCCACATCAGCAGGGGCGAGCTGCGCCCCGGTGACCTGGTCTTCTACCGCGGGCTCGGGCACGTCGCGCTCTACGTCGGCGGCGGCCAGGTGATCGACGCCCCGAGCGCGGGGCGCAACGTGCTCAAGCGGGGCATGAACCTGATGCCCATCCAGGGCTACGGCCGGGTGCGCTGACCGCACCCGCAGACGGCGAACGGCCGGCGTCCCCCTATCGGACGCCGGCCGTTCGCCGTCATTCCTACCAGCTCAGGCTGCCTGCAGCCCCTCCGCGCGGGCCAGCTCGCGGAGCCGGCCGAGCGCCTGGATCTCCAGCTGCCGGATCCGCTCCCGGGAGAGCGAGAACCGCGAGGCCACCTCGGTGAGGGAGTGCTCACGGCCGTCCTCCAGCCCGTAGCGGGCCCGCATGATGCCGGCCGACCGGTCGTCGAGGTGGTTGAGCAGGCCCTCGATCCGCTGCCGCTCCAGGCCGGTGAGGACGATCTCCTCCGGCGACGGGGCGTCGCTGTCGGCCACCAGGTCACCGAGGTTGGTGTCGCCGTCGTCGCCGACCGGGGTGTCCAGCGACACCGTGTCCTGCGACCAGCGGACCAGCTCGTTGACCCGCTCGACGGTGACCCCGAGGGCCGCCGCGATCTGCTCCGGCTCCGGGTCGCTGCCCAGCTCGCGGGTGAGCTGCCGAGCCACGTTGCGCATCCGGTTGACGTCCTCGACCAGGTGCACCGGCAGGCGCACCGTGCGCTCCTGCTGGGCGATCGCCCGGCTGATGGCCTGACGGATCCACCAGGTCGCGTAGGTGGAGAACTTGTAGCCGCGCTCGTAGTCGAACTTCTCGACCGCCCGCACCAGGCCGGTGTTGCCCTCCTGGATCAGGTCCAGCATGGGCATGCCCGAGCGGACGTAGCGGCGGGCGATCGACACGACCAGCCGCAGGTTGGCGCGGATGAACAGGTCCTTGGCCCGCTCACCCTCGGCGACCAGCCGCTCCAGGTCTTCCCGGTCGGCACCGGCGGGGACGCGGTCCTCGCCGAGCAGGTGCTCGGCGTAGAGGCCGGCCTCGATGGCCTTGGAGAGGTCGACCTCCTTGGCGGCGTCCAGCAGTGGCGTCCGGGAGATCTCGTGAAGGTAGACGCCGACCAGGTCGCGCTCCTCGGCAACCTCGTCGGTTCGCATGCCGATGTTCTTGTCCACGTTGCCCACGGTCCCCTCGCTCGCGCCGGTTGCCCGGTTCCTTGCCATCCCCACGTCCATCAGCCCTCCCCCGTAACTTCCGCTGTGCCCACCGGTGCTGACACCTACACAACAGATGAGACGCGTCGGGGATTCCATGTCGTGAGTCGAAAGTGTCACGAATGCCTGATAATCCGCTGAGAGCACGGTCCACGTTTGCTGTCAGCACCCCGTGTGGCGGCGCTCCGATGGGCACCACGCAGGGTCGGCGGGTCGACGCGTCGCCGTTTCCCCCGGTCCATGGCAACATCGCCCACCCCGGTGGCACAGCGACCCGGCTCACCGCAGCGCTGCGATCCTGGTCACTGCCAGATACGCGCCCGTGGACCGGTCGGTTCATCCACGCCCGTGGTAATACCCCACCCCCCGATGAACAATCCGCGCCCCGGATCTATGCCCGGCACGTGACGCAGCTCGCACGGAGGGGCGAACGGGAGGCGGTGCGGCGCTGCCCAGGGGTGGGCCGGCGACGCGAGACGCTGTGACGTGGCGGCGGGCGAGGTGCGGGGTGACTCGGGCAACGGGCTTGGTACGGGCGGCCGGGTGAGGTCAGGGGTGACGCGGGGACGGGATGGAGGCGTGGCTGGGCCGGAGGGCGACGGCGGGCGCCGCGGTCAGGAGGCCAGCAGGGCCAGGGCGCCTCGGACCTGGTCGGCGGAGCGGGCGAGGGCGGCCCGCGCGGCCGACACCTCGGCCCCGGAGACGAGCGAGACCAGCGCGGTCTTCATGTCGCCGTCGGCCTCGCCGAGGGCCCGCCGGCAGATCTCCTCGGAGCAGCCGGTGGCCTCCATCAGGATCGAGATCATCCGGCCACGGAGCTTGGCGTTGGTGGCCACCATGTCGATCATCAGGTTCGAGTAGACCCGACCGAGCCGCACCATGGCTGCCGTGGAGAAGGTGTTGAGCACCAGCTTCTGCGCGGTGCCCGCCTTCATCCGGGTCGACCCGGTGACGACCTCGGGTCCGGTGTCCACGCCGATGAAGACGTCCACCGACCGGGCGGCCTCCGCCTCCGGGTTGGCACAGAGCAGCACGGTCGAGGCGCCCTTGGCCCGGGACGCGGCGAGCGCCCCCAGGACGTACGGCGTGCGCCCGCTCGCGGCGAGTCCGACCACGAGGTCGCCGGCGCGTACGCAGTCGGCGGCCTCGGCCGCCCCGCCCCGGTCGTCGTCCTCGGCGTCCTCGACCGCCCGCCACATGGCCTCCGGCCCGCCCGCGATGTGCGCGCAGAACCAGTGCCGGGGCGAGTTGAAGGTGGGGGCGAGCTCGGCGGCGTCGATCACGCCGAGCCGGCCGGAGGTGCCGGCGCCGAAGTAGTGCACCCGGTGCCCGCCGCGCAGCGCGGCCACCGCCAGGTCCACCGTCGCGGCGATCTCGTCCAGGACGTCCGCGACCGCGCCGGGCACCCGCCGGTCCGCCTCGTTGATCACCGAGAGCACGTCCCGCGTCGACATCAGGTCGAGGTCGACGCTGTGTGGATTGCGCCGCTCCGTCGGCGCGCCGACCCGGATCACCGGACGGGCCGCCATCGGGGTGGTCACGTCCTGCGGTTCCACCGCGCCGGCCGTCATGCCCGCCTCCGTCCCGAGCCGACCCGGTGCGACTGGACTGCCTCCGCGGTCGCCTCGAGGGCCTTGCGGGCCCGCGACCGGTTACGCGCCGCCACCCCGACGAAGAGGCAGTCGACGACGGTGAGCTGGGCGAGCCGGCTCGCCATCGCGCCGGAACGGTAGGTGGTCTCGCGGGCCGCGGTGGTGAGCACGAAGTCGGCGACCTCGGTGATCGGCGAGCGGGGGAAGTTGGTCAGCGCCACCGTGGCGGCGCCCCGGGCCCGGGCCTGCTCCAGCACCTCGACCACGTCTGAGGTGGTGCCGGTGTGCGAGATGCCGACCGCGACGTCACCCCGACCGAGCAGCGCGGCCGACGTCAGCGCGGTGTGCACGTCCGGGAAGTAGAAGGCGGTGCGGCCGATCCGGTGCAGCTTCTGCTGGAAGTCCGAGGCGACGAAGCCGCTGGCGCCGGCACCGTAGACGTCGATCCGGCCCGCGCCCGCGATGGCCTCGACGACCTGCTCGCAGATCGCCGGGTCGAGCTGCTCGGCCGTCTCCTCGACGGCGCGCGCGTCGTTGAACGCTATGGTGGCGATGATCTGGGCGAGGTCGGCGCCGGGCGGGATGTCACCGCCGACGACCCGGGCGTCCGGCGGCTCGACCCGGCGGGCGGCCTCGGCGGCGAGCCGGATCCGCAGCTGTGGGTAGCCGTCCATGCCGACCGACCGGCAGAACCGGATGACGGTCGCCTCGGATGTCTCGGCGGCGGTGGCGAGGTCGGTGATGGTCCGACGCGCGGCGCCGGCCGGGTCGGCGACGACCAGCCGGGCGACCCGCTGCTCAGCCGGCGACAACGACGGGAGCAGGCCGCTGATGTGGACGATCAGTCCACCCGGCTCGTGACTCGCAGAAATCTTCGGACTCTTCGCCACGGATGAAACTTACTTTCATGAGGCGTGAGCGTCAACCATGACTCCACGTGTTGGGGAAAACACCGCCCGCCGGGACCGCCGGATCTGCTCAGGGTGCCACTCCCCCGGTGCCGTCGCCTCCCCGGGAGGGCGGCCCGGCCCTGCCGGTCGGCCGCCGTCGGCCACCGTCTCCGAAAAGACCATGCCACCTCTCCGCCTTCCGCGATGCCCCGTCACCGCGGCGGCGCCCGGGCCCGGGCGCCCCACGCCTCCGGGACGACCTCCCGGCGGGCGGCGCCGGGGCCGGGCCGGCACTAGCGTGTGGCGCATGGCGGATCGCAGTGTGCTGGTCACCGGCGGAACGGGCGGACTGGGCGGGGCGGTCACGGCCGCCTTCCTCGACGCGGGGTGGCGGGTGGTCGTACCCGGGCGGGAGCGACCGCCGGCGACGGAGCCGGCGGCGGGCGCTCCGGTCCGGCTGGTCGCGGACCTCACCGACCCGGCCGACGCGGAGCGGGCGGTCGCCGCGGCCGCCGACGATCCCGCGGCGCCGCTGCGGGCGGTGGTCAACCTCGTCGGCGGGTACGCCGGCGGCGGGCTGGTGCACGAGACCCCGGTCGAGGAGTTCGACCGGATGCTGACGGTGAACCTGCGACCGACCTGGCTGGTGACCCGGGCGGCGCTGCCGCGCCTGGTCGCGGCCGGCGGTGGCGCGGTGGTCTGCGTGTCCTCCCGTGCGGCCGTCGCCCCCTTCCCCGGCGCCGCCGGCTACGTGACCGCCAAGGCAGCCGTGCTCGCCTTCGCGAACGCGGTGGCCGTGGAGTACCGGGCGGCCGGGGTGCGCTGCAACACGGTGCTGCCGAGCGTCATCGACACCCCGGCGAACCGCGCGGCCCAGCCCACCGCCGACCACTCGCGCTGGGTCACGCCGGCCGAGATCGCGCCGGTGGTCCGTTTCCTCGCCTCCGACGAGTCGGCGCCGACCAGCGGCGCGAGCATCCCGGTCTACGGCCGCGCCTGACCGGCCCGGTCGCCCGCGTCCAGTCGGCCGGTCAGGCCCGGCGGGGTCAGCCGGCCAGGCGGCCCGCCGCGACCGGCTCCACGGCCGGCGCGGCCACGACGGCGGGGCCGGCCACCGCGTGGGACGGGCCGTCGCGCCCGTCGGCGGCGTCGAGCCAGCCGGCGAGGTGGCCCCTGATCTGCCGGGACACCTCCTCCGGCGGGCGCCCGGCGTCGACCACCACGAAGGTCGGATGCTCCGGCAGCGCCCGGTACGCGGCGTCCGCGGCGGTCAGGTACCGCATGCTCTCGTGGTCGGTGCCGCGCTGCTCGATCCGCCGGTACGCCTCGGCCGGGTCGACGGTCAGCAGGAAGGTCAGCTGCGGCCGCGGAAAGACCCGGTAGCCCACCCGGGCGAGCCGCTCCCAGCGCTGGCCCCCGTGGGCGCGGATGCTCGCGTACTGGCAGGCGGAGTAGCGGTCCATGACCGCGATCCGGCCCGTGGCCAGGCAGCCGAGCAGGGCGGCGGCGATGGCGAGCCAGCGCAGCACGGACTCCACGGCGAGCATGCCGGCGCGCCCGACGAGACGCTGGGCGTCCGGCCGGCCGAGGCGGTGCGCGATGCGGCCGAGCCAGCGGCGCCCGCCCGCGTTGCGGTGATAGGTGGCGGGGTGTCCCGCCGCGGTGAGCGCGTCGGCGAGCCGGTGCGCCTGGGTGGTCTTGCCCGAGCCGTCGATGCCGATCAGGGCGACGGCGCGCAATCGGGCCCTGCCGCGCCGTGCCTCCGGTGATCTGGACACCCTGCACAGGCTATCCGACTCGCGCTCGCATTGCCGGAGATTTGTACCGTCTGCTCCCGGTTGACCCCACCCGCGCCTCCTGCCAGGTGTGGCCCCCCGGGATGCCGGGTACCGGAGTTGGATCAGCCGCCTACCACCATCGACGGGAGACGCCAATGGCCGAGCGCGGGGACGAGAGCCTGGTGCACACGCTGAAGAAGGTCGCCGCCGTGCTCAAGCAGGAAGAGATTCCCTTCGCGCTCGGCGGCAGCTTCGCCGTGTACGCCCACGGCGGCCACTCCAGCGAGCACGACGTCGACTTCCTCATCCGGGAGGTCGACGTGGAACGCGCCCTGGAGGCCCTGGTCGCGGCGGGTTTCACGGCCGAGCGCCCGCCCGAGGACTGGCTGGTCAAGGTCTTCGACGACGGGCGGATGGTCGACCTCATCCACCGGCCCATCGAGACGCCGGTGACCGAGGAGACGTTCGCCGACACGATGGTCCGGCCGGTCGACGCGATCCACATGCCGGTGCTCTCGGCCACCCAGTTGATGGTGCACAAGCTGCTCAGCTTCTCGCAGCACTACTGCGACTTCGCCCGGGGCCTGCCGCTCGCCCGTTCGTTGCGGGAGCAGATCGACTGGGAACGGGTACGCAAGGAGACGCAGCACTCGCCGTACGCGGAGGCGTTCCTGGTGCTGCTGGACCGGCTGGACGTGGTGCCGTACTCCGGCACCCCGCAGGGAGAGGGGACACCGTGACCGAGCACCGCGACGTCGCCACCGGGCCGCCCGACGAGTACGTCGAGGCGGAGGTACACCGGCTGCTCGCCGAGGACCCGGACGTGGCCGAGCAGGGGATCACCGTGGTCCGCCGGGAACGCGGCCTCGTGCTGTACGGCGAGGTGGAGAGCCCGCACCGGCGGGAGGAGATCCTGCGCCGGGTGGCCGAGCGCTTCCCGGACGTGCCGATCACCAGCGACATCGGGGTGATCCGCGCGCAGGCGCCCACGGAGATCGAGCAACTGCCCTGAGGAGGTGCCATGGTGATCCGGATCGCCGCCGTGGGTGACGTGCATCTGGACGAGGACGTGGTCGGCCGGTTCCGGCCGGCGCTGGAGGAGCTGCCCGAGCACGCCGACGTGCTGCTGCTCGCCGGTGACCTGACCCGGCACGGGACGGAGTCGGAGGCCCGGTGCGTGGCCACCGAGTTCGGCGGACTGGGCGTGCCGGTGGTGACCGTGCTCGGCAACCACGACCACCAGTGCGACCAGGTGCCGCAGGTGGTCACGGTGCTGGAGGACGCCGGGATCAGGGTCCTGGAGGGCGACGGCGTCGTGCTGGAGTGCGCCGGCGGCCGGCTGGGCGTCGCCGGGGTGAAGGGGTTCGGCGGCGGGTTCGCCGGGCGCTGCGCCAGCGACTTCGGCGAGCCGGAGATGAAGGCGTTCGTCCGGACCACCACCGGGAGCGCGGACGCGCTGGCCGCGGCGCTGCGGGGGCTGGACTGCGACGTGCTGGTGGCGCTCACCCACTACTCGCCGGTGCCGGACACGCTCGCCGGCGAGCCGCTGGAGATCTACCCGTTCCTGGGGTCGTACCAGCTCGGTCAGGCGATCGACTCGGCACCGACCGCGCTGGCGCTGCACGGGCACGCGCACGCCGGGACCGAGCGGGGCACCACGCCGGGCGGGGTACGCGTCCGCAACGTCGCCCACCCCGTGATCAAGCAGGCCTACAGCGTCTTCCACCTGGGCGACCACCTCGATCAACTGGAGGTTTCCCGCGTCGGCGGCTCGGGTATCCAGCAACCATGGAGCTGATTCTCTGGATTCTCGCAGTCGTACTCGTGGTCGCCGGCATCCTCGCGCTGTTCCGCCGGCAGATCCTGTGGGGCATCGTCCTCATCGTGGTGGGCCTGCTGGTCGGGCCGGGTGGTGTGAGCATCTTCAGTTGACGTGGCGGCCGTCCGCCGCCGACCGGGACCCGCCGGGGTCGTCGAGACCGGAACTCCGTCCTCCCGACGGGAGCATCCGGACCCGACGACCCCGGCGTCGTGCTGTCCGCGGGTGGCCGCTCCCGGCGTGTGCCGGATGACGGGGCCCCGGGCGGTCCCGGGGCCCCGTCCCGCGCTCAGCAGCGGGGCACGTTGGGGATGTAGCCGTCGTGGCCGGTGTAGACGTACGCGTCGGCGATGTAGCGTCCGCTGCCGATCCGGTCCCAGATCGAACTGGTGCCGTAGGTGCCGGTGACGGTGGTGCCGCTGGTCTGGCAGTAGATGGTCACCCGGGTGCCGTCGGCGACGGTGCCCACCGCCTCGTAGCCGGTGCCGGGGCCGGAGCGGACGGTCAGCGGGGTCCCGCTGGTGTTGACCGTGCCGGAGCCGGTGGTGCTGCCGCAGCCGTTGTCGCTGGTGTAGGTCTTCGTCCCCCAGTAGAGGGCGAGCGCGCCGTTGAAACGGACCTGGATGTCGCTGCCGTTGAGCCGCTGCTCGTAGTGCAGGTGCGGGCCGGTGGAGCCGCCGGTGCTGCCGACCCAGCCGATCACCTTCCCGTAGCCGACGGTCTGCCCGACGGAGACGTTGAAGCCGTTGAGGTGGGCGTAGTAGGTGCTGTAGCCGCCGCCGTGGTCGATCCGGACGTACTTGCCGTAGCTGGTCCCGCCGAGGTCCGTGACCCGGTCGACGGTGCCCGGCGCGCTGGCGACCACCGGGTCGCCGAGGTCGTCGGTGCGGTTGAAGTCGATCGCGTACGCCGGGCTGTGGCCGGTCCGGGTCTGGCCGGACCAGGACTGCCCGCAGGGGAACGGCACCTTGAACGTCGGCGCGGCCATCGCCGGGGCCGCCGGAAGCAGCGCGCCCACGGCCAGCAGACCGGTCGCGAGCAGGCTGAGCCATCGCTTACGCATCCAGAACCTCCAATGTTGAAATTCTTCTATACCTACCTCCAGCGTGACAGAAATCGCCACTCCTGAAAAGATGCGGACACGTGTCATGGGAGCGCGCCCACGAGGCAACGACGGGGTTTCCGGATTGTTACTCGGTCGTGTCCGGTCTGGGGTGGACCGGGTCGGATGCAAGCGCTTACATGTGTTGATGCCAAATCGGACCGGCGCGCGTTCGATCCCCCACGCGCCGGCAAGGAAGGAGAACGGCATGGCGTTTGCCAGATCACGCCAGGCTCTCGCGATCGCCGGCGTACTGGGGCTGGCGCTGAGCGTCACCGCCTGCGGCACCGGCAACGACAAGAAGAGTGACGCCGCGGGTTCCGCGGAGTGCGCCGCATACGAGAAGTACGGCGACAACGACGGCAAGAAGGTCACGATCTACTCGTCCATCCGGGACATCGAGGCCGACCGCCTGGCGGAGTCCTGGAAGCAGTTCGAGGACTGCACCGGCATCAAGATCGACCACGAGGGCAGCGCCGAGTTCGAGGCGCAGCTCGGCGTCCGGGTCGACGGCGGCAATGCCCCCGACCTCGCGTTCATCCCGCAGCCGGGCCTGCTCAAGCGCTTCGCCGACGCGGGCAAGCTCAAGCCGGTCGGCGCCGACACCAAGAAGATGGCGGAGGAGAACTACCCGGCCGACTGGCTGAAGTACAGCACCGTCAACGGCCAGTTCTACGGCGCCCCGCTCGGCTCGAACGTGAAGTCGTTCGTGTGGTACTCGCCGAAGACCTTCAAGGAGAAGGGCTGGACCGTCCCGACCACCTGGGATGACCTGATCAAGCTCAGCGACCAGATCGCCGCCACCGGCACCAAGCCGTGGTGCGCCGGCATCGAGTCCGGTGACGCCACCGGCTGGCCGGCCACGGACTGGATCGAGGACGTGATGCTGCGGACGCAGACCCCCGAGGTCTACGACCAGTGGACCACCCACGGCATCCCGTTCAACGACCCGAAGGTCGCCGAGGCCGTCGACAAGGCCGGCACGATCCTCAAGAACGAGAAGTACATGAACGGCGGCTACGGCGGCGTGAAGAGCATCGCCACCACCGCCTTCGGCGAGGCCGGCCTCCCGATCACCACCGGCAAGTGCGCGCTGCACCGGCAGGCCTCCTTCTACGCGAACCAGTGGCCGAAGGGCACCAAGGTGGCCGAGGACGGCGACGTCTTCGCCTTCTACTTCCCGGCGATCGACCCCGCGAAGGGCAAGCCGGTGCTGGGCGGCGGCGAGTTCGTCGCGGCCTTCACCGACCGCCCCGAGGTCCAGGCGGTGCAGACCTACCTCGCCTCGGGCGAGTACGCCAACAGCCGCGCCAAGATCGGTGACTGGGTGTCGGCGAACAACAAGCTCGACCTGGCCAACGTCGCCAACCCGATCGACAAGCTCTCCGTCCAGATCCTTCAGGACAAGAGCTCGGTCTTCCGCTTCGACGGCTCCGACCTGATGCCGGCCACGGTCGGCGCGGGGACGTTCTGGAAGGGCATGGTCGACTGGATCAACGGCAAGGACACCGCGACGGTGCTGAACGGCATCGAGAGCAGCTGGAAGTGATCTGAACGGTGGGCCGGTCCGCGGACGCGGGCCGGCCCACCGGCAGATCCAGACCTGGGAGGGTCGATGGAGTTCGACTTCGCGGAGGAACAGCCAAAGTTCCTCATGCTGATGTACGGGCTGATCGCTTTCGTCGCGGTGGTGGGCGGTCTGCTCCTGCTCCTCGACGTGGTGCCGGCCTGGTTCGCCCGCCGCCGGGAGGCGCAGCTCGTCGCCGCCTCCGCAAGCGGCGCCCCGCTCCCCCGCCGGCGCAAGCCGCGCGAGGGCGTGTTCGCGCTCTTCTTCCTGCTGCCGACGCTGCTGCTGCTGACCGTCGGGCTGGTGGTGCCGGCCATCCGCACCACCATGCTGTCCTTCATGGACGCGGGCAGCAACGACTGGGTGGGGCTGCGCAACTACGGCTGGATGTTCTCGGAGGACTCGATCGTCCGGGTGCTGCTGAACACCCTGATCTGGGTGCTGCTCGTCCCGCTGGTCGCCACCGCGTTCGGCCTGATCTACGCGGTCATGGTGGACAAGGCCCGGTTCGAGGCGGTCGCCAAGTCACTGATCTTCCTGCCGATGGCGATCTCCTTCGTCGGCGCCAGCATCATCTGGAAGTTCGTGTACGCCTACCGCGGCGACGGGCAGGAGCAGATCGGCCTGCTCAACCAGATCGTGGTGAGCCTCGGCGGCGAACCGAAGCAGTGGCTGCTGGAGTCGCCGCTGAACACGCTGCTGCTGATCGTGATCATGGTGTGGATCCAGGCCGGGTTCGCCATGGTGGTGCTCTCCGCCGCCATCAAGGCCATCCCCGCCGACATCGTGGAGGCGGCCCGCCTCGACGGGGTCACCCCGTGGCAGATGTTCTGGCAGATCACCATGCCGAGCATCCGGCCGGCGCTGATCGTGGTCGTGGTGACGCTGTCGATCGCCACGCTCAAGGTCTTCGACATCGTCCGGACGGCCACCAACGGCAACTACGACACCAGCGTGATCGCCAACGAGATGTACAACCAGGCGTTCCGGTACGGCCAGAACGGGCAGGGCTCGGCGCTGGCGGTCTTCCTGTTCGTCCTGGTGGTGCCGATCGTGATCTACCAGATCCGCAACCTCCGACAGCAGCGGAAGGGCTGAGATGACCACCGCAACGCCCACCGTCGCCGCCGGCACCCAGAAGACCGACGGCCGCACGTCCACCACCGCCGCGCGGGTGCGCAAGCGGCTGAACAGCCGCACCGCCACCCTCGTGTCGATCGTCATCGCGGTGCTCTGGACCATCCCGACCTTCGGCCTGTTCATCTCGTCGTTCCGGCCGGAGGACCAGATCAAGAGCAGCGGGTGGTGGACCTTCTTCACCGACCCGCAGTTCACCTTCGAGAACTACCAGGAGGTGCTGTTCGGGCGTTCCTCGTCGTCCGGGCAGCTCGCCAGCTACTTCATCAACTCGCTGGCGATCACCGTCCCGTCGGTGCTCTTCCCGCTCGCCTTCGCGGCCCTGGCCGCGTACGCGCTGGCCTGGATCAACTTCCGGGGGCGGGACTGGGTGTACATCGCGATCTTCGCGCTGCAGATCGTGCCGCTGCAGATGGCGCTGGTGCCGCTGCTGAAGTTCTTCTCCACCGGGGTCACCGTCGGCGGGGTCACCGTGCTGCCCGCCTGGGACCTGGTCGACGAACAGAAGTTCGCGCAGGTGTGGTTCGCGCACACCTGCTTCGCGCTGCCGTTCGCGGTCTTCCTGCTGCACAACTTCATCTCGCAGCTCCCGGGAGACCTGATGGAGGCCGCCCGGGTCGACGGGGCCACCCACCCGAAGATCTTCCGCACCATCGTCCTGCCGCTGATCACCCCGGCGCTGGCCGCGTTCGGCATCTTCCAGTTCCTCTGGGTCTGGAACGACCTGCTGGTGGCGTTGATCTTCGCCGGTGGCGGCAACGAGACCGCTCCGCTCACCGTCCGGCTGGCCGAGATGGCCGGCACCCGGGGCAACGAGTGGCAGCGGCTCACCGCCGGCGCGTTCATCTCGATCGTCGTACCGCTGATCGTCTTCCTGTCCCTCCAGCGCTACTTCGTGCGGGGCCTGCTCGCCGGCAGCGTCAAGGGCTGACGCCTCTCCGCCGCCGCCGGGACACCGGCGGCGGCGGAGCCGGCGCGAAGCGGGGGTACCGTGACGAAGATCGATGATGTCGCACGCCTGGCCGGGGTCTCCACGGCCACCGTCTCCCGGGCGCTGCGTGGGCTCCCGACGGTCTCGGCCGCGACCCGGCGGCGCGTGCTCGCGGCGGCCGAGCAACTGGAGTACGCCGTCTCGCCGAGCGCCTCCCGGCTGGCCGGCGGGCGCACCGGCGCCATCGCGGTCGTGGTCCCGCGGATCACCCGGTGGTTCTTCGCCACCGTCGTGGAGTCCGTCGAGGAGTTCCTCCACCAGTCGGGCTACGACCTGCTGCTGCACAACCTCGGCGGGCGGGAGCAGACCCGCCAGCGGGTGCTGAGCGCCGCCAACCTGCACAAGCGGGTGGACGCGATCATGCTGGTCGCCACGCCGCTGCGCCCCGCCGACCTGATCGCCCTGACGAAGCTGGCGCTGCCCGGGGTGACCGTCAGCTCCGGCTCGGTCGTGCCGGGCTGGCCCTGCGTACGCATCGACGACGTGGACGCCGCGCGGACCGCCACCCGCCACCTGCTCGACCTGGGCCACCGCCGGATCGCGCACATCTCCGGCGACCCGGAGGACGAGCTGGCCTTCACCACGCACCTCGACCGGCGGCGGGGCTACCGGGACGCGCTGCGCGACGCCGGCCTCGCCCCGGACCCGGACCTGGACGTGGAGTCGCAGTTCACCATCGACGGCGGCACGCGCGCCACCGAGGAGCTGCTCCGCCGCGGCGACGCGCCGACGGCGATCTTCGCCGCCTGCGACGAGATGGCGATGGGGGCGATGACGGCACTGCGGGACGCCGGCCTGCGGGTGCCGCAGGACGTCAGCGTCATCGGCGTCGACGACCACGACCTGGCCCGCGTCGTCGGCCTGAGCACGATCGCCCAGCCCGCGGCGGAGCAGGGCCGGCTGGCCGCCCGGATGCTGCTCGACCCGCTCGTCGGCCGGCGACCGGAGCCGCCCGGCCCCGACGCGGGCGCGGGCCGCGCCCCGGCCCGCCGGGCAGCCGGCGACCCGCCGGGAACGCCCGTGATCCTGCCCACTCGACTGATCGTGCGGGAATCGACCGCGCCGCCCCGGGCACACTGACGGGGACCGCCGATCCCCGGCACCACGCACCCGACCGTACGGCTCGACACACGGGAGAAGGCCCTGAACAGCAACCCGACACACCAGGACACGCCCACCGACGCGGCCACCGGTTGGTGGACGCGGGCCGTCATCTACCAGGTCTATCCGCGCTCCTTCGCCGACTCCGACGGCGACGGGATCGGTGACCTGCCCGGCATCACCGCCCGCCTCGACCACCTCGTCGAGCTGGGCGTCGACGCGGTCTGGCTGTCGCCGTTCTATCCGTCGCCGCAGGCCGACGCCGGCTACGACGTGGCCGACTACCGCGACGTCGACCCGCTCTTCGGCGGCCTCGCCGACGCGGACCGGCTGATCGCCGAGGCGCACTCGCGCGGGCTGCGGGTGATCGTCGACCTGGTGCCCAACCACACGTCGTCGGCGCACCGCTGGTTCACCGCGGCGCTCGCCGCCGCCCCGGGCAGCCCGGAGCGCGACCGGTACGTGTTCCGGGACGGCCTGGGACCGGACGGCGACCGGCCGCCGAACGACTGGCAGAGCGTCTTCGGCGGGCCGGCCTGGACCCGGGTCACCGACCCCGACGGCCGACCCGGCCAGTGGTACCTGCACCTGTTCGACACCGGGCAGCCCGACCTCAACTGGGACAACCCCGAGGTGCGGGCGGAGTTCCTGGACGTGCTGCGGTTCTGGCTGGACCGGGGCGTGGACGGCTTCCGGGTCGACGTGGCGCACGGCCTGATCAAGCAGGCCGACCTGGCCGACTGGCAGGAGCCGCAGGAGATCCTCTCCGGGCGGGAGGTCGACAAGCCGCGCCCGCCGATGTGGGACCAGGACGGCGTGCACGACATCTACCGGGAGTGGCGCCGGCTGCTGGACGGCTACCCGGGCGAGCGGATCCTGGTCGCCGAGGCATGGGTCGAGCCGGCCGAGCGGCTGGCCCGGTACGTGCGCCCCGACGAGATGCACCAGGCGTTCAACTTCGAGTACCTGCTCGCCTCGTGGACCGCGCCCGCCCAGTACGCGGTGATCACCCGCTCGCTGGAGGCCACCGACGCGGTCGGCGCCCCGACCACCTGGGTGCTGTCCAACCACGACGTGGTCCGGCACGCCTCCCGGCTCGGGTTGCCCGTCGGCGGCAAGCGGCCCAACGGCATTGGCATCGGCGACCCGCAGCCGGACGCCGCGCTCGGCCTGCGCCGGGCCCGGGCGGCCACCCTGCTGATGCTCGCCCTGCCCGGCTCGGCCTACCTCTACCAGGGCGAGGAGCTGGGCCTGCCGGAGCACACCACGATGCCCGACGAGGCGCGGCAGGACCCGACCTGGGTACGCAGCGCGCACACCGAGCGGGGCCGGGACGGCTGCCGGGTGCCGATCCCGTGGGAGGCCGACGCCCCGTCGTACGGCTTCGGGCCGACCGACGCGAGCTGGCTGCCGCAGCCACCGGTCTGGGCGGAGCACGCCCTGGACCGGCAGCGGGGCGTGCCCGGCTCGACGTACGAGCTGTACCGGACGGCGCTACGGCTACGCCGCGAGCACGACCTCGGCGCGGGCCCGCTGGAGTGGCTCGCCAGCGGCGACGAGGTGCTCTCCTTCCGCAACGGCGGGCTGACCGTGCTGACCAACTTCGGCGACGCCGCCGTGCCGCTGCCGGCCGGCACCGAACTGGTGCACGCCAGCGCCCCGCTCGACACCGACGGCGCCGTCCCCACCGACGTCACGGTCTGGGTCCGGCCGGCCTGAGCTGTAAGGAAGGGCCCCTTGTTAACGCATAGCGTTAACAAGGGGCCCTTCCTTACAGCCGCTCGGCGCGGGTGTGCAGGAGGTCGTGGACGTCGGCGATGTCGGTCGGCGAGGTCCGCGACGCCAGCCAGTACATGATCCCGGTCGGGATGAAGAAGAGCTGGAAGGCGGCCAGCCCGACGGCGTAGTTCAGCGGCGGCGGGAAGGCCGCCCGCAGCCCGTGGAAGGCGACCCCGACCAGCCCGTTGCCGGCCGCCCGTCCGACGCCGTTCACCAGGTTGCCGAGGCTGTAGACGGTGCCCCGGTGCTCGGGCGGGTTGACGTCGGCGATCAGGGCGAACCAGTTCGGCGAGTTCGCGGAGGTCAGCGCCAACGCCACCACGGCGGTGAGCAGGCTCAGCCCGACCGTCGGCTCGGTGACCACGCTGGCCAGCACCGCCCGGACCACCGTCCCCGCGCCGGCGCCGTCGGGCACGTCGATGCGGATCGGCACGAAGAAGAGCACCAGGTAGAACGGCAGCGCCGCGAGGATGCCGACCGCCGCGACCAGCGCCCGCCCCCTCGGCGTACGGCGTTGCAGGGCGTCGCCGACCAGCCCGCCGACGATGGAGAGCACCCCGCCGAGCTGGAACAGGGTGGCGAAGACGCTGCCCACCACCACGGCGGTGGCGGCGGAGTAGCCCTGGTCCTCGGCCCGCTCGGCGAAGAGCACGGGCAGCCAGACCAGCGACCCGAAGGCCGCCTGTGCGGTGAGGCCCTGCAGGATCAGCCACCGGTTCGTCCGCCTGCCGAGGATCCTCGGCAGGTCCGCCCGGCTGATCCGGTAGTCGTACTCGGCGCCGGTGGCGAGCGCGTCGGCCAGCTCCGGCTCGCTCTGGCCCCGGCGGATGTCGTAGGTGAACAGGTAGGCGGCGGTCGCCAGCAGGCCGACCACCGTCAGCGCCAGGAACGGCCGCCGCCAGTCGGCCGCCCCGAGCAGCCCGCCGACCAGCGTGCCGGCCAGCGTGCCGACCCCCTGGGACAGCCCCCAGAAGCTCATCACCAGCCCCCGCCGGCGGGGTGAGATCAGGTCGGTGACGACCGAGAACCCGACCGACCCGACGGCGCCCAGCCCGACCGCCGCCAGCAGTTGCGCGGCCAGGAACGCGGGGTAGTTCGCCGCGACCGCGCTGCCGCCGGTGCCCAGCGCCCAGATCAGGGTGCCGACCATCAGCAGCGGCTTGCGGTTCGCGCGGTCGCCGACGTACGCCCAGCCCACCGCCGCCACCGCGCTGGCCAGGAAGCTCACGGCGGTGACCAGGCCGAGCAGCCGCCGCGGCACGTCGAAGGCGTCGGCGATCGGCCCGTACAGCGGGGGCACCAGGCCGATCGCCACGTTGTCCAGCGAGGCGAGCAGCACGAAGACCACGACGCTGTAGAACCGGTGCGCGGCCGAGCCGCCCCAGACCCGCGCCGCCCCGCCCCTCATCAAGGTCATGAGCGGCAGCCAACCAGGGTCAGGTCACGAGCGGGTGACGGCGCGCGGGCGGGTCGGGCGGCTCAGAGGTAGCCGCCGATCGCGGGCGGGGCCGCGGGCGTGGCCGGCGTGCCCGCACGCAGCGCGTACAGCTCGGCGAGGGTGGCCCCCTGGGGCGGCACCCCCGCCGACGTGCCCAGCCAACCCGTCGCCTCCTCGTACGACAGCGGACCCACCTCGATCCGGGCCAGGCAGCGCCCGGGGCGGACCACGGCCGGGTGCAGCCGGGACAGGTCCTCGTTCGTGGTGATGGCGACGAGCACGTCGCGCCCCTGCCCGAGCAGCCCGTCGGTCAGGTTGAGCAGCCGGGACAGCGCCTGGCCGGCGGCCTGCTTCGCCTCGCCCCGGATCAGCTCGTCGCAGTCCTCCAGGATGAGCAGCCGCCACCGGCGACCCGTGCCCGGCTCGCCGTCCTCGTCCCCGACCGCCACCTCCGACAGGTACGCCGGGTCCGCGAAGAGTACGTCTGGGTCCAGCACGGCGTCGACCTGGCACCACTCGCGCCACGCCCTGGCGAGGGCGCGCAGGGCGGTGGTCTTCCCCGTCCCGGGCGCTCCGTGCAGGAGCACCAACCGGCCGGCGAGTTGCTCCGGGGTGGTCGCCATCAGCGCGTCGAGCGCGGTGCGCGCCCCGGCGGCGTAGTTCGGCCGGATCTGCGCCCACTCCGGCGCGGCGATCGACCGCACGTCCCGCTGGCTGCCGCGGCGGGGGTTCTGGTGCCAGAAGCCGATCCGGCCGGCACCCGGGTCCTCCGGTTCGGCGGCGCCGTCGACGATCCGGTCGAGGGCCGCCCGGCCGATCTCCTCGGTCACGGCCGTGACGGTCACCTCGGCGCCCCGCCCCTTCCAGGTGACCACCCGGGCCGTCCAGCCGTCGCCGGCCAGCAGGCGGGACCGCTGCCGGTTCTCCACCGCCGTACGCAGCAGCCGCCCGTCGGGGGCGGTCAGGGGCGCGTCGGGGCGCACCCGGGAGAGCCGGACCGTGTGCGACCACGGGTGCCGGCCGGTGACGAAGTCCGCCAGGACCAGCGCGTCGATGACGTCGCAGGGGGTGTCCGCGTCGTCGTACTGGAGCATCGAGGGGATGCCGGTCCCGACGGTCACCGGCGCCTCGTCCGCTTGGGGGGTGGTTCGCATCCGTCGATGATCGCGAGCCGGGGCGCGCCCGTACAGTCGTTTACTCCTCGCCGGCCGGGGCGCGGTCGAGTCGGTCGAGGAAGCGGTCGCGGGCGGCGGCGTACCGCTCGCGGACGGCGGGGACGGGCGCGGCGGCGTACTCCTCGGTGTCCCGGACCGACCAGGTGGGGGGCGCCGCGCCGCCCAGGGCGACCCAGGCGGCCTGGCGGGCGGCGCCGTCGGCGACGTACTCCCCCGGCGGCGGGACGACCACCGGCACCCCGAGGACCTCGGGCGCGATCCGGCGCACCGCCACCGAGCGGGCTCCCCCGCCGACGAGGATCACCCGGCGCACCGTGGCGCCCTGGGCGGTGAGCGCGTCGAGGCCGTCGGCGAGGGCGCAGAGCAGGCCCTCGACGGCGGCCCGGGCCAGGTGGGCCGGGGTCGAGGTGCGCAGGGTCAGTCCGTGTACCGCGCCGGTGGCCAGCGGCCGGTCCGGGGTCCGCTCGCCCTCGAGGTAGGGCACCACGACCAGGCCGTCCGCGCCGGCGGGGGCGGCGAGCGCCAGCGCGGCCAGCTCCTCCAGGTCGACCCGGAGCAGGGCCGCGGCGGCGTCGAGCACGCGGGCGGCGTTGAGCGTGCAGACCAGCGGCAGGAAGCGGCCGGTGGCGTCGGCGAAACCGGCGACCGCGCCGGTCGGGTCGGCGGCGGGGGTGTCGGCGACGCTGAACACGGTGCCGGAGGTGCCGATGGAGAGCACCACGTCGCCCGGCCCCGCGCCGACTCCGAGCGCGGCGGCGGCGTTGTCCCCCGTGCCGGGGCCGAGCACGGCCCCGTCGGGGAGTCCCGGGCCGGCCGGGAGGGCGTCGGGGCGCAGCGCGCCGGCCGGTTCCGCCGGGCCGAGCACGGCCGGCACGTGCGGGCGCCGGCCGAAGGCGCGCTCCAGCAGGTCGAGCCGGTAGTCGCCGGTGGCCGGGGACCAGTAGCCGGTGCCGCTGGCGTCGCCCCGGTCGGTGCGCAGCGCCGCCAGTCCGGGCGCGCCGGCCAGCCGCCAGGTCAGCCAGTCGTGTGGCAGGCAGACGGCCGCCACCCGGGCCGCGTGCTCCGGCTCGTGCCGGGCCAGCCAGCGCAGCTTGGTGGCGGTGAAGCTGGCCACGGGCACGCTGCCGACCGCGTCCGCCCAGAACCGGCGGCCGGCCGCCCCGCCGCCGGCCTCCTCGACCAGCTCGGCGGCGGCCCCGGCGGAGCGGGTGTCGTTCCACAGCAGCGCGGGCCGGACGACGGTACCCGCCGCGTCGAGGCAGACCATGCCGTGCTGCTGGCCGGCGACGGAGACCGCCGCGACGTCGGCCAGCCCGCCGGCGGCGTTGACCGCCGCGGCCAGCGCGGACCACCACGCCGACGGGTCGACCTCGGTGCCGTCCGGGTGCGGTGCCCGGCCCTGCCGGAGCAGGGCACCGGTCTCCGCGTCCCGGACGACGACCTTGCAGGACTGGGTCGAGGAGTCGACCCCGGCGACGAGCGGCATCTCCGGCGGCCCTCAGCGCGCGCCGAGCAGGTGCTCGACGGCGAGCTGGTTGAGCCGGACGAAGCCGAAGCCCCGCGCGGCGGCCCCGTCGACGTCGAACTCCTCGAACGCGGAACGGTCGGCGAGCAGGTCGGCGTGGCCCTCTCCCGCCGCCAGTGTCGGCGTGCCGAGGTCGGCGACCCGGCTGGCCGCCAGCGCCTCGGCCACCTCCGGATCCGCTCGGAAGGCCGCCGCCCGCTCCTTGAGCAGGAGGTACGTCCGCATGTTCGCCTCCGCCGACGCCCAGACGCCGGCCGTGTCCTCGGTGCGCGAGGGCTTGTAGTCGAAGTGCCGGGGGCCGTCGTAGGCGGGCGCGCCGCCGGGGCCGCCGTGCTCCAGCAGGTCGACCAGGGCGAACGCGTTGAGCAGGTCGCCGTGGCCGAAGACCAGGTCCTGGTCGTACTTGACGCCGCGCTGGCCGTTGAGGTCGATGTGGAACAGCTTGCCCTGCCAGAGCGCCTGGGCGATGCCGTGGGCGAAGTTCAGCCCGGCCATCTGCTCGTGCCCGACCTCGGGGTTGAGCCCGACCAGCTCGGGGTGGGCCAGGGTGGAGATGAAGGCGAGGGCGTGCCCGACGGTGGGCAGGAGGATGTCGCCGCGCGGCTCGTTCGGCTTGGGCTCCAGGGCGAAGCGCAGGTCGTAGCCGCGGTCGACGACGTACTGGCAGAGCAGGTCGACGGCCTCCCGGTAGCGGTCCAGGGCGGCCCGGACGTCCTTGGCTAGGTCGTACTCGGCGCCCTCCCGACCGCCCCACATCACGAAGGTGCGGGCGCCGAGGTCGGCGGCGAGGTCGACGTTGCGCAGCACCTTGCGCAGCGCGTAGCGCCGGACGTCGCGGTCATTGCTGGTGAATCCGCCGTCCTTGAACACCGGGTGGGTGAACAGGTTGGTGGTGACCATGGGCACCACCAGGCCGGTCTCGTCGAGCGCCTTGCGGAACCGGGCGACGTGCCCGTCGCGGGTGGCGGCGTCCGCGCCGAAGGGCACCAGGTCGTCGTCGTGGAACGTGATCCCGTACGCCCCGAGCCCGGCGAGCCGGTGCACCGCCTCGACCGGGTCCAGCTCCGGCCGGGTGGCGTCGCCGAACGGGTCGCGGGCCTGCCAGCCCACCGTCCAGAGGCCGAAGGAGAACTTGTCGGCGGGGGTGGGACGGGGTGCCATGGCAGACCTCCGGGGGTGTCGTCCGCTATTTGTTCAGTGGTTGAATTATTCGATCGACCTGTGGCAGCGTCAAGGAGTGACCCGACCCGACGCCCCGCCGGGGCCGGTCCGGCAGGGCAGCCTGCGCGAGTGGAACCTCGCCGTGGTGCTCGGCCGGATCGCCGCCGCCGACCGCCCGCCGTCCCGGGCCGAGCTGGCCACCCGGACCGGCCTGACCCGGGCCACCGTCTCGGCCGTGGTGGAGGACCTGCTCGCCGGCCGGCTGGTGCGCGAGGCGGAGCCGACGCCGCGGACCGGCGCGGGGCGGCCGTCCCGGGGCCTGGTGCTCGCCACCGACGGCCCGGCCGGGCTTGGCCTGGAGGTCAACGTCGACTACCTGGCCGCCTGCGTGGTCGACCTCGCCGGCCGGGTCCGCCACCACACGGTGCTCCGCGCCGACCTCCGGCCGGTCTCCCCGGCCGAGGCCGTCGCCCGGCTGGCCGACCTGGCCGCCCACGCCCGCGCCGAGGCGGCCCGCGAGGGGCTCACCCTGGCCGGCGCGGCCCTCGCGGTGCCCGGCCTGGTCGACGACGCCGGGCTGGTCCGCCTCGCGCCGAACCTGGGCTGGCGCGACGTGCCCGTTCCCGCCCTCCTCGCCGGGCATCCGCCGCTGACCGCGGACGTGGGCGGCGTGCCACCGCTGGTGGTCGACAACGAGGCCAACCTCGCCGCGCTGGGTGAGCTGCACGCCGGACCGGCCGGCCCGGCCAGCTTCCTGCACGTCTCCGGCGAGGTCGGCATCGGCGCCGGGATCGTCCTGGACGGCTCCCTGTTCCGGGGCGCCCGCGGCTGGAGCGGCGAGATCGGCCACGTCCCGGTCCGCCCCGACGGCCGGCCGTGCCGGTGCGGGGCTCGGGGCTGCCTGGAGACGTACGCCGGTCAGGAGGCCATCCTCGCGGCGGCCGGCCTGGCCGGCGCGGACCTCCCGGCGGACACCGCGACGACCCGGCTCGCGGAGCTGGCCGGGGCGGGCGACCCGGCGGCGCTGCACGCCCTGGCCGACGCCGGAACCGCGCTCGGGGTCGCCGTGGCCGGGGTGGTCAACCTGCTGGACCTGGACACCGTGGTGCTCGGCGGCGGGTACGCCCCGCTGGCGCCCTGGCTCCGCCCGCCGGTGCTCGCCGAGGTCTCCCGCCGGGTGCTCACCGCGGCCTGGTCGCCGGTCACCGTCCGCCCCGCGGCGCTCGGCGGCGCGGCGGCGGCCGTCGGCGGGGCCGGTTCGGTGATCCGCCGGATCCTCGCCCGACCCGCCGGCTGGCTGACCCGGCAGCCCTGAGCCACTCCTCCGATGGGCGGCCGGCGCGGCCCGGGCGTGCCGCCGGCGGGTCAGGCCGTCCTGGCCACCCTCGGCTCGTCGCCGGGCCACTCCTGCTTCGGTGGGCCGACCCGAGGCTCCGCCGGGCCGCCCGCGCCGGACCAGGGGCCGGCCGGCTCGACGGACTGGACGGACGCGTGGCGGCGACGCGCCGCCTCGTCGAACTCCCGCATGCCCCGCAGCAGGGCCTGCCGCCCCTCGGGGGTCATGTCGCCGAGGATCGCCGCGAGCTGCTGCCGCCGGTCGTCGCGCAGCTCGGCGAGGAGCCGGTGGGCCTCCGGGGTGAGGTGCAGCGAGATCTCCCGCCGGTCGAGGCGGCCGGGCTCGCGTTCCATCATGCCGGCGGCGACCAGCCGGTCACAGAGCCGGCTGGCGGAGGAGAGCAGCATGTCGAGCCCGGTGGCCAGGCGGCGGAGGTTGATCCCGTCGTGCTGCTCGACCAGCATGATCGCGCGCAGCTGGGCGCCGGAGACGCGGCTGGTCGTGCGCTCCCGCGCGGCCTCCCAGACCGTCAGCAGGGCATCGGCCACCGCGTCGAGCTCGGCAGCCATACTCGTCTGGGGCCCCTGGGGACCGTGCACTTCCGCCATGGTGCGCCCGAGACTACTCCGAAACCGCTGGTGCGGGCTCGCGACCAAGGAGCCAAGGATGAGCGAACCGGTCGACCGGGTACGGCGCGCCCTCAACGAGGCGCCCGCCGATCTCCTGCTGGACCGGGTCGCCGACACCCTGGCCGGGGCCTACGGGATCACCCGGGTGCAGCTCCTCCAGGTCGACTACCGGCTGGCGGCGCTGCTGCCGCTCGGCGACGGGGAGCCGGTCACCGGCCCGGGGCACCCCGCCTGGCGCTGCTTCGACCACCAGACCCCGATCGTCGCCGACGACACCGCGTACCTGCCGGTGTCGATGCGCGGGGAACGCCGGGGGGTGCTGCGGGTGGCGCCGGCCCCCGGCGACCCGGGGGCGCTCCACGAACTGACGGAGACCGCCACCGCGCTGGCCCACGAGATCGCCGCGGTCAGCGCCGGCACGGACGTCTACCGGGCCGCACGGCGCAGCAGGAGGCTCACCCTCGCCGCCGAGATGCAGTGGGAGATGTTGCCCGGCCGCAGCCGGATCCGGCCCTCGTTCAGCCTCGCGGGGCAGCTCGAACCGGCGTACGCGGTGCGCGGCGACAGCTTCGACTGGTCCGACGACGGGGAGCGCGTCTGGCTGTCCACCATCAACGGCACGGGCGAGGGGGTGGCCGCCGCCATGCTCACCTCGCTCGCCACGTACGCGCTGCGCAACGCCCGCCGGGCCGGGCTCGGCCTCGCCGACCAGGCGGCCCTCGCCGACCAGGCGATCTACGACCTGCACCGCGGCGACCAGCACCTCGCGGCGCTGCTGATGGACCTCGACCTGCGCTCGGGGGTGCTGACCGTGGTCGACGCCGGGTCGCCCCGCCTCGTGCTGCTGCGCGACGGGGAGGTCCACCAGCTGCCGCTGGAGGCGCAGTTCCCGCTCGGCATGTTCGAGGCCACCGACTACCACGAGCAGCGGATCGAGCTGTGCCGGGGCGACCGGCTCTTCGTGGTCAGCGACGGCGTCGTCGACGCCACCGGGCAGGACGTCCGGTACGGCGAGACCGCGCTGGACCGGTTCCTGCGCCGGACCGGGCCGATGGAGCCGCTGGACGCGGTGCGCTCGCTGATCGGCGACCTGCGCGCGTTCGTCGCCGGTGACCTGGTCGACGACGCGGTCGTGGTGTGCCTGGACTGGACCGGCCCGCAGGACTGACGCCCACCGGGGCGGGTCAGTACGCCCCGCGACTGTTGACCACGGCACCGAAGGTCTTCCAGAGGATCGTCAGGTCGGCCGCGAGCGACCAGTTCTCCACGTAGTAGAGGTCGAGCCGGATGCCGTCCTCCCAGCTGAGGTCGGACCGGCCGCTGACCTGCCAGAGCCCCGTCATACCGGGCTTGACCAGCAGCCGGCGGGCCACGTCCCCGTCGTAGCGGGCCACCTCGGAGGGCAGCGGCGGGCGGGGGCCGACCAGGCTCATCTGCCCGAACAGGACGTTGACCAGTTGCGGCAGCTCGTCCAGCGACCACTTGCGCAGCAGCCGGCCGATCCGGGTCACCCGCGGGTCGTCGCGCATCTTGAACATCAGGCCGTCGGTCTCGTTGCGGGAGGCCAGCTCCGCCAGCAGGGCGTCGGCGTTCACCACCATGGTGCGGAACTTGTAGACGCCGAACTCCCGGCCGCCCTGCCCGACGCGGGTCTGGCGGAACAGCACCGGCCCCCGGCTGTCGAGCTTGATCGCCAGCGCGATGACGGCCAGCAGCGGCAGCAGCAGCGTCAGGGCCAGTGAGGAGGCCGCCCGGTCGACGAAGCCCTTGACCAGCTTGCGGGCGCCGCGGAACTCGGGCGCCTCGACGTGGATCAGCGGCAGGCCGGCGACCGGCCGGGTGTGGATGCGCGGGCCGGCGACGTCGGTCAGCGCGGGCGCCACCACCAGGTCGACGCCGGTGCCCTCCAGTTGCCAGCCCAGCCGCCGCAGCCGGGTGGCGGTCAGCTCGCCGGAGGCGGTCACCGCGACCGTGTCCGCGCCGATGGCGGTGGCGGCCTCGGGGATGCCCCGGAACGAGCCGACCACCGGCACGTCGCCCAGCCGCTGGGCGACCGGGGCGAGCAGCGCGTCGGGGATGCACGCGCCGACCACCTGGTAGCCCGCGTACGGCTCGCGGCGCAGGGTGTGCACCAGCTCCAGCACGTGCGCGGTGTCGCCGACCACCAGCACCTTGCGCGACCAGCCCGCACCCCGGGACCGCGCCCGGTGCAGCCGCTTGCGCGCGGCGAACCGGGCCACCTCCAGACCGACGGCGCCGACCGCGAACGAGATGCCCAGGAAGCCCCGGGAGACGCCGACGTCGGCGATGTAGCCGACGATCGCGATGCCACCGGCGAGGCGCAGGCTGGCGGCGCTGACCCGGCGGTACTCGTCCGCGCCGTACCCGAGGACCCGGTCGTCGTAGCAGCGCAGCACCCGGAGCGAGATCAACCAGGCGACGACGAGCCCGGGAGCCACCACGACGTACGGGACCTTCGATCCGCCCGGGGTGTCGCCGCCGAAGCGGGCCACGTACCCGATGAGCACGGCGATGGTCAGGATGGTGGTGTCCAGCACCACCAGGGAGCGGACGTAGGCGCGCTCGTCGGCGCGGGCCGCCTGCCCGGACCACGGCTGGTCGGGCGACGCCGCTCGGGCGGGGGTCAACAGCGTCGCCGAGGTCACCGGCCCTCCCCACTTCGCATGCCGACGGCCCCGGTCGTCGACCGGCCCCGTCGCGGGCCGGCCGCGGAGCACTACGACATCCTGCCTCGACAAACAGGGTGGCCGATTGCTTCCGACGTATTGCCGTCACTTTTCCCGACGGACCCGGTGGCGGGAAAGGGCCCGCGGTACCGGATCCAACGGTACGACGGGCCCTGCGCGCCCTGCTTCGTCACTCAGGCCGGGGCCTTGCGCAGCGCGACCGCCCGGAGGAAGATTTCGCCGATCTTGGTCGGGTCCTCGGTGACGAAGGCGCCGCCGCCGGTCACGTCGGTGATCGACTTCAGCTCGGCCTTGCTGACGTCGCCGCCGATACCGATGATCACGACCTGCACCGGCCGCTCCGGGTCCTTGATCTTGTTGAGTTCGGCCAGCAACTGCTGCTGGGTGATGCCGTCGGAGTCCTCGTTCTTGCCGTCGGTGAACAGCACGATCGAGTTGACCCGGCCCGGCTCCCAGTTGTCCTGCACCTTCTGGTAGGCCGCCAGCATGGTGTCGTAGAGGCCAGTGCTGCCGTTGGAGGACCGGATCGAGCCGAGCGCCTGCTCCAGCTTGCCGCGCTGCCGCGACAGCGGCCCGATGGCGACCAACTCCTGGTGGTCGCGGGAGCCGACCAACTCGGTGGAGAACGTCCAGAGGCCGATGGACCAGGAGTCGTCGAAGAGGTTCAGCCCGCGCCGGGCCGCCTCCGCGGTGACCTGCTGCCGCGTCGCGTTGCCGGCGTTGGCCACCTTCTCCTTCATGGAGCCGGAGACGTCGATGACAGCGAGCATCCGGCCGGACTGGGTGGCGATCGACCAGCTGGAGAGCGCCCGGTCCATGTTCTGCGGATCGGGCCCGCCGGTCGCCGCGGTGCCGCCGGTCGCCGGCGGGGCCGACGCGCCGCCGGCCGGGCTGGGTGCGCCCTGCGGGGCGTCGAAGCCCGCGCCCCAGTTGCCGTCCGGCGCCCGCAGCGCCTGGGCCGCCAGCCTGTCGCGGAAGTCGGCGGTGGTGAGCACCTCGTAGAGTTCCCGCGCCGCCGACGCCTTGGCCGGCTCGATGCCGGGCAGCACCGCGTACGGGTAGTCCAGCGGCGCGGGCGCCGGCTCCAGGTAGAGCGCGGCCAGCGGCACCGGCGGCTTCTTGCTGTTGTACTGGATCACGTCCTCTTCGGACAACGCCGCCGCGCCGAGGCTGCTGGCGACCGTCGTCGCGTCCGACGCGGTGGGGAACCGGGCGAGCAGGTCCGGCCGCAGCGCCGAGCGGTCGGTGGCCAGCGCCCGCAGCGCGGCGACCTTGTCCTTCTCGGCGTCCGGGCCGCCGGTGGCGCTGGCGGCGGCGGTCAGCGAGAGCAGGCCGGACAGCCCCGCCGCGTCGCGGGTCGGCTCGACGATGCCGGTACGCAGCGGCTTGTCGCTCTGGACCTGCTGGAGGAGCTGGCTCCAGCTGAACTTCTTCTGCGGCCAGCCCAGCCGCGAGGCGATCGGCACCGGCATCGCCACGACCACCGGGCTGCGGGCGATGGACGCGCCGTTGCCGGGGTCGAAGGCGGTGGCGCCGCCGGTCTTGAGCCGCAGCAGCCAGGTGGAGGAGTCGGGCACCCAGACGTCCGGGCTGACCGCCGTGCCACTGGCCTGCCCGACGCCGGCCAGCGTGACACCGTGCTTGGCGGCGACCGTCGCGGCCACGTCGACCGGGTCGGAGGCCGAGACCTTCACCGCGATGCAGGTCCCGCCGACCGCGGCCCCGTCCTCGACCCACCGCGCGGCCGCCGCGTCGACGGCGGGGGCGAGCTCGTCGGCGACGGCGACGGACAGCTCGATCCTGCCGGAGCAGTCCGGTTGCGCAAGCTGCCGGTAGCCGAACCAGCCGCCGGCCGTCACGGCGAGCACGCCGACGGCAACGGCGGCGGTAGCTGCGTGAACGTTGGAACGCATGCGATGGCGGCCTGCTGACACGCTGACCATACTGCGTACCCGCCTCGGTGGCTGCCACAACCGTTCGGACGAAAGTTACGCAGGATATACACTCGACCACCAAATTGTCGACGACGAGTGACCGCCTCGCCTCGCCGCGTTGATCTGGCCTGGTCAGGGCAGGACGCAGGTGGGGCTGGGCACCGCCACCGGTTCCCCGACCGGGGCCGGCACACCGGTGGCCGAGTCCACCCGGAAGACCCGGACCATGTCGGCCCGCTCGTCGGCCACGTAGAGGTGCTCCCCCGCCCGGGCGAAGTGCCGCGGCCACTCCCCGCCCGTGTCCACCTCGGCGACCAGCTCCGGCAGCTCTCCGGCCAGGGCGAAGACCGCGATCGTGCCCACCCCGCGGTTGGCCACGTAGAGGAAGCGGCCGTCCGGGCCGACCGCGATCTCCGACGGCTGGACGTGCCCGGGCCGGTCGCTGGCGTCGACCCGGCCCCGCTGGTGCAGCGCACCCTCGGCGGTCAACTCGTACGCGGTCACCGAGGCGTCCAGCTCCCCCGCCACCCAGCACCGCCGGCCGTCCGGGTGCCGGGCCAGGTGCCGGGGGCCGGAGCCGGCGGCCGCCCGCACCCGGGGCGCCCGGGGCACCAGCCGACCGGAGGCGGCGTCCAGGTCGTAGCGGTAGATCGAGTCGGTGCCGAGGTCGACCGCGAGCAGCGGGCCCCGGCCCGGGTCGGGGTTGACCATGTGGGCGTGGGCGCCGGCCTGGCGCTCCGGGTCCGGCCCGTGCCCCTCGTGCCGCACCAGGTCACTGCGCTCGCCGGGCACCCCGTCGGGGCCGAGCGGGAACACCGCCACGCTGCCGCCGCCGTAGTTGGCCACGACGAGGTGGCCGCCGTCCGGGACGACCGCCAGGTGGCAGGGCTCCGCGCCCCCGGTGGACCGGGTGCCGAGCGGGGTTAGGTCGCCGTCGGCGGCCACCCGGAAGGCGCTGACCTCGCCGTCGGGCAGCTCGTTGACCGCGTACAGCACCGGCAGCCGCGGGTGCCGGGCGAGGAAGGAGGGCGCCGGGGTGACCGCGACGGTGCCGAGCGGGGACAGCTCGCCGGAGCCCGGGTCCCGCCGCGCCGCGACGATGCCGGTGCCCCGGCCCCCGCCGGGTGCCGTGTAGCCGCCGATGTGGACGACCTCGCCCTGTTCCGTCACCGGTTCCACCCTCCGCCGATTCCTCCGTCGATCCAACCAGAGGCTTCCCCCTGTGCCGGCTCCTTGCCCCCGAAAGCCGCGCCGAATCGCGGCCGGTCGACGGGACCGGCCGCGCCGGCGGGCTCAGGCCGCCGGCACCGGCTCGCCGCGCTGCCGGGCCACGTGCTCGACGAGGGCGATCAGCACCTCCTTGCCGGACTGTCGGTCCCGCGCGTCGCAGAGCACCAGCGGCACGTCGGGGTCGAGGTCCAGCGCCTGGCGTACGGTCTCCAGGCTGAACCGTCGGGCGCCGTCGAAACAGTTCACCCCCACCACGAACGGGATGCCCCGCTGCTCGAAGTAGTCGATCGACGGGAAGCAGTCCGCCAGGCGACGGGTGTCGGCGAGCACCACCGCGCCGAGCGCCCCGAAGGCCAGCTCGTCCCAGAGGAACCAGAAGCGGTCCTGGCCCGGGGTGCCGAACAGGTAGACCTGGAGGTCGTCGTTGATCGTGATCCGGCCGAAGTCCATCGCCACCGTCGTGGTCGACTTCGCCTCGACGCCGGAGAGGTCGTCGGTGTCGACCCCGGCCCCGGTCAGGATCTCCTCGGTCTGCAACGGCCGGACCTCGCTGAGCGCGCTCACCAGCGTCGTCTTGCCGGCGCCGAAGCCCCCGGCGATGAGGATCTTCAGCGCGAGCGGGATCCGGGGAGCGGAACCAGCCTCGTCACAGCGCACGGAGTCCACTGACCACCGCCTTGAGGATGTCGTCGTCGGGCAGGTAGGCGGTGGCCGTCGGCTGGTGCACCGCGACCAGTCCCCGGGCCAGCAGGTCGCCGAGCAGGACGCGGACCACGCCCACCGCGAGGTCCAGCTCGGCCGCCAACTCGGCGACGGGCACCGGCCGGGCGGCCAGCGACACCAGGCGCCGGTGCTCGGGGTGCAGCTCCGGGTGGGCGACCGGGTCGGCGGCCGGCTCGGCCAGCACGTACGCGACCAGGTCGAAGCCGTCCGCGGACGACCGGACCCGCCCGCCGGTGAGGGTGTAGGGCCGCACGACGGGGCCGGCGTCGTCGTCGAGCCACTCGTGCTGCGGCCCGGGGGACTCAGCCCGCATCGGCAGCCCCCGCCGCCGACCGGGCCGGGGCGCTCAGGTACTCCCCCACCCGGGTGACCAGCATCGCCATCTCGTACGCCACCAGGCCGATGTCCGCGTCCGCGTCGCTGACCACCGCCAGGCAGGCCCCCTGCCCGGCGGCGGTGACGAAGAGGTACGCCGACTCCATCTCCACCACGGTCTGCCGGACCGCCCCGCCGGCCACCTGCCGGCTCGCGCCCCGGGCCAGGCTCGAGAAGCCGGACGCCAGCGCGCACAGGTGCTCGGCGTCGGCGCGGTCCAGGTTGGTGGAGGAGCCGAGCAGCAGCCCGTCGGCCGACAGCGCCACCGCCTGGCGGGCGGGCGGCACCCGTTCCACCAGGTCGTCGAGCAACCAGTCGAGATCGGCGCTCTGCCTCGTCGGATGCAGCATCAGGCGTCCCTCTCAGTCGCGGTCACGGGGTCCGGTTCCGCCGGCGGCTCGGCCGGCGTCGGGGTCGGGGTCGGTATCGAGGTCGGGGTCGGTATCGAGGTCGGGGTCGGGGTCGGGGTCGGCTCTGCGGCCTGCTCCGGTGTGTCGCCACCGGCCGCCGGGGCGCCGGCGGCCACGGCCGCGTCAGCCGTCGCGCCGCCAGCCGCGGCACGGCCACGGGCGGCGGCCACGGCCGCGTCGGCCGTCGCGCCGCCGGCCGATGCGCGGCCACGGGCGGTGCCCGCCTGCAGGGCGGACATGGCGCGCCGCGCCTCCTCCGGAGTACGCGGGGCCGGGCTCTCGATCACCGGTGGCCGCGGCGTCGGGCCGTCGACGACCGGGTGCCGGGCCGCCGCGGGGTGCCCGACCGCCGGGCCGCCCCCGGGAGCGTCCGGCGTCGACCGCCGCTGCCGGACGGCCGGCCCGTGGCGCCGCACCCGACGCGGCAGCCCGTCGATCTCCCCGGCGCTCTCGGCGGGGCCGGGGCCTCCGGGCACCCGGCCGGCGACGGCTGGGCCTCGGGTGGCGGAGGCGGGCCGGTCCGGGCCGGCGGAGGCCGGGCCCCCGACGCCGGACGGGGCCGGGCCGGCGGCGCGACCGGGCTGGTCCGGCGCGGCGGGGGCTGCGGCGGGCGCGGCTGCGGCGGGCGGGGCTGCGGCGGGCGGGGCTGCGGAAGGCGGCGTCGCGCCGGGTTCGGCGGCTCGGGCGGTACGGGGCCGGGGCAGCGTGCTCAGCCGGCTCGCCCGGGCCATCCGCCGTTCCTCCGGCGTCGCCCCGGACTGGCGCTCCGGCGGGGCGACGCCCTCGGGCAGCAGGGGCGGCTCGTCGGTGACCAGGTCGGCGGGGATGAGCACGACGGCGGTCAAGCCGCCTCCGTCGGACGGGCGCAGCCGCACCCGGACGCCGTGCCGGGCGGCGAGCCGGGCCACGACGAAGTGGCCGAGCCGGGCCGTCTCGGCGGGCTCGAAGTCGGGGGACCGGGCCAGCCGCCGGTTCGCGTCCTCCAGCGCGGCGGCGGTCATGCCCAGGCCGCGGTCGGTGACCTCGACGGCGTAGCCGTTGGCCACGTGCTGTCCGGAGACCTCCACCCGACTGTGCGGCGGGGAGAACGCCGCGGCGTTCTCGATCAGCTCGGCGAGCAGGTGGATCACGTCGCCGACGGCCCGCCCCAGCGCGCCACCGGGCTGCACCGCGGCGATGTCGACGCGGTCGTACGACTCCACCTCGGAGATGGCGCCCCGGATCAGGTCGACCATCGCGACCGGGTTGCGCCAGCCCCGCCCGGGGGCGGCGCCGGCCAGGATGACCAGGTCCTCCGCGTGCCGCCGCAGCCGGGTGGCGAGGTGGTCGACGCGGAACAGCTCGGCCAGCTCGTCCGGGTCCTCGGTGTGCCGCTCCATCCGGTCGAGCAGGGCGAGCTGCCGGTGCACCAGCCCCTGGCTGCGGCGGGCGATGTTGAGGAAGACCTCGTTGAGCCCCCGGCGCAGGGTGACCTCGTCGACGGCCGAGCGGACCGCCGTCCGCTGCACCTCGGTGAAGGCCCGCGCCACCTGGCCGATCTCGTCGCCGCCGTACTCCAGCGCGGGCGCCTCCCGGGCGACGTCGACCTGCTCGCCCCGGCGCAGGCGGGCCACCACGTCGGGCAGCCGGCGTTCGGCCATGTCCAGCGCGGCCGTGCGTACGCCGGTGAGCCGCTGCGCGAGGGAACGACCGACCCGCAGCGCCACCAGGACCGAGACCACGACGGCGGCCAGGCCGAGCACCCCGGCGGCGGCGAGCCGGACGAGGATGCCGACGGCCGTCGGCACCGACCGGTCGGCGAGCCCGTCGGCCTGGGCCAGCTCGAACTCCCGCAGCGCCTGCTGCACGGCCTCGTAGCTGGCCTGCCACTGCGCCGGGTCCACCGCCGGCCGGGTCGGCGACCGGGCGTCGACCAGGGCGTCCTGCATCGTCCGCAGCCGGCCGAAGACCTCCCCCTCGGTCAGCCGCTGGAACGCGGCGCGCTCCGCATCGGGCAGGTCCGCGACCGCCGCCTCGGCGAGGAACCGCTGGTTGGCGATGGTCTGCACGACCTGGGTGTGCTCGCCCTCGGCGAACCGGCCGGCGGTGAACGCCCCGGCCAGCAGGGCGTCGGTCTGGCCGAGCAGCTCCCGGCTGCGGCCGAGCGCGGTGACGGCGAGCGCCTGACGGTTCAGGTCCCGGTCGGGCAGGTTCGCCATGGCCGAGAACGCCTGGAAGGCCGAGGAGATCATCCCGCTGTAGAGCCCGACCGCGCCGGCCCGGTCGACCTCGCGCCGGTCGATGAACCCCCGCCCGGCGGGCAGCGCGTCCAGCGCGGTGACGAGGTGGTCGAGCCGCGTGTCGAGGTGGTCGCCGGCGGCGTCGCGCAGTTCCTCACCGCCGACCCGGCGGCGCAGCTCGGCGACCGCGCGGTCGGTCCGCTGGCGCTGCTCGGCGAGCCCGGGCGCGACCTCCCCGCCGGCCAGGTGCACCACCGAGAGCCGGCGCTCCCGTTGCAGCTCGGCCACCACCGTCTCGCCGGGGCGGCCGAGGTCGTAGAGAAGGGTCCGGGCGGCGAGCAGGTCGAGGGCCGGCCCGAAGGTCAGCGTCGTGGCGAAGATCCAGAGCGCCAGCAGCGCGGTCACCGGGACGACGACCAGCGCGGTCAGCTTGGAGCGGATCGGCCAGTCGCGGGATTTCAATCAGACCTCGCCCGGAAGGTGTGGCTGCGGGGGCGCCGGCGCCGGCCGGGCAGCGTCCGGGTCGGACGGTCGCGGCTCACGGTGCCGGCCCGTCCGGCGGACGCCTTGGGCAGGATACGTAAATCCCGCCCGATGCACTACCGTCCGTCGCGTCGGGCCTACCGGACGGACGTCCACAGCGGACGAACGCCCCGCCGGGGGCCGGCGGGGCGTTCGGTGGGTGGTGCGGATCAGGCGCCGACGGAGATGCCGAGACCCTCGGCGACCCGACGGCCGTAGTCCTCGTCGCACTGGCTGAAGTGCCAGACCATCTTCTCCTGGATGTGCTTGTCGCACTGTGCCAGCAGGGTGGTCAGGTTGAGGATCAGGTCGTCGCGCTCCCAGTCGGCCATCTCACGGTAGCGGCGGCCCGCCTGGGAGTAGTTGTTCTGCCGCTCGATCGGGGCCTTCATGACCTGGCCGGAGACGAACGGGCGGTACTCCCGGTAGGACTCGTCGGCCTCGCGGAGCCCGGCGACCGAGGACGGCTCGAAGTTGATGTGCGGGTTGCCGCCCCGGTTGTCCACCCCGTACGACATCTGGCCGCCGCCCTGGTTGGTGCTGACGACCACGTCCTCGCGCGGCCGGTTGACCGGCAGCTGGAGGTAGTTCGGCCCGACCCGGTAACGCTGGGTGTCCGAGTAGGAGAACGTGCGCCCGACCAGCATCTTGTCGTCGGAGAAGTCGATCCCGTCGACCAGCACGCCGGTGCCGAAGGCGATCTGCTCGTTCTCGTTGTGGTGGTCGGTGATGTTGCGGTTGAGCGTCATCATGCCGACCGGCAGGTAGGGGAAGTCCTCCTCCGGCCAGATCTTGGTGTCGTCGAGCGGGTCGAAGTCCAGCTCCGTGTGCTCGTCGTCGCTCATGACCTGGACGTTGAGTTCCCACCTCGGGTACTCGCCGCGCTCGATCGCCTCGTAGAAGTCCTTGGACGCGTGGCCCAGGTCGGTGGCCTGGATGGCGTCCGCCTCGGCCTGGGTGAGGTTGTGCTCGCCCTGCTGCGACAGCCAGTGGAACTTGACCAGCACGCCCTCGCCCCCGGCGTTGACCAGCCGGTAGGTGTTCACCCCGGACCCGCGCATGGTCCGGTAGTTCTTCGGGATGCCGTACGGGGAGAACAGCCAGGTCAGCATGTGCATCGACTCGGGCGTGTTCGACATGAAGTCGAAGATCCGGTTCGGCTCCTGGCGGAAGGTCACCGGGTCCGGCTTCAGCGAGTGGATCACGTCGGGGAACTTGATCGCGTCGCGGATGAAGAAGACCTGGAGGTTGTTGCCCACCATGTCCCAGTTGCCGTCGTCGGTGCGGAACTTCACCGCGAAGCCGCGCGGGTCGCGGGCCGCCTCGGAGGAGTCTCGGCCGCCGATGACGGTGGAGAAGCGGATGGTGACCGGGGTCTTCTTGCCCCTGGTCTGGAACAGCTTGGCCCGGGTGTACGTCGACGCCGGCTGGTCGCCGATCGTCCCGTACGCCTCGAACTCGCCGTGCGCGACGAAGCCGCGCGCGTGCACCACCCGCTCCGGGATGCGCTCCCGGTCGAAGTGGCTGATCTTCTCGAGGAAGTGGTAGTTCTCCAGCGTCGCCGGGCCACGCGAACCGACCGTCCGCTGCTGCTGGTTGTTGTGCACGGGGTGACCCTGACGGGTGGTGAGGATCGGCTTGCTGGCCTGCGGGTCGCTCATGGCACTCCTCCTGATCGGTGTGGTCGCCCCCGGGGCTGCGTGACCCGCAGCCCGGCGGCCCGGAGGCGTTCGACGTCGGTCTCGACCGGCATCACCCCACCCAAGCCCCTTTTCTGGAATGAGTCAAGTTTTTGGGGGCGATCACGCTGTGCGACTCGTCATGCCGGCACGGGGAATGCCGCCCGGTCGGGTTCGTCAGGAAAGTGCCGCGGAACGGGATTGGCGATCACGGAGCGGAGGGAATACCACTGACCGAAGGAGGAGCCATGTCGCCCACGCAGGTAATCGTCATAGTTCTCGTCGTGCTGGTGGTCGCGGCGCTGGCCGTGGCCGCCCGGTCGTACGCCCGCCGTCGGGCGCTGCGGTCGCGGTTCGGTCCCGAGTACGACCGCGCCGTCGCCGAACGGGACAGCCGTACCGCAGCCGAGCGGGAGCTGCGCGAGCGGGAGCGCCGCCACGCCGGGCTCACGCTCACCCCCCTCGCCCCCGAGTCCCGCGCCCGGTACGCCGCCGCCTGGGAGGAGATCCAGGTCCGCTTCGTGGACTCCCCGGCCGAGACCGTGGGCGACGCGGACGAACTGGTCACCCGGCTCATCGCCGAACGGGGCTACCCGACCGGCGACTTCTCCGACCAGATCGCCCACCTCTCGGTGGAACACGCCCGCACGCTGGGCCACTACCGCGACGCCCACGAGATCCACCTGCGCAACTCGCGCGGCGAGGCCAGCACCGAGGAGCTCCGCCAGGCCGTCGTCCACTACCGCGCCCTCTTCGCCGACCTGCTCGGCCAGGAGCCGGTCGGGCACCGGCCGCCCGAGCAGCGCAGTCCGGACAGCCAGCACGACGTCACGAGCCGCTGAGGAGACCGCGATGCGACAGGAAGAGCAGCGGGTGGGCAACGAGCACCCCGAGGCCGTCCGCTCCACACCGGTGCCGGTGCCGCCACCCGGCGACCAGGCCGGCCGCGCCGAGGTGCCCGAGGACGCCCTCGACGACCGGGGCACGTTCGACGACCCGGCCGTCGCCGGCGAGCGCGCTCCGCGCCGCGGGACGGCCGACGACGAGCGGTCCGGCGATCGGGACGCCGACGCGACACGGTCCCGCGACCGGGGCGCCGGCGCGGCGCGCTCCGGCGGCCGGGACGCCGACGGCGGTCGGCCGGAGTTCCACGAGCCGGGTCCGCTGCCGACGGCCTTCGGCGCCACCACCGTCGGCGACGCGGTGGCCGCGTCCGCCCTGGCCAGCCCCCGCCCCGAGGACGAGGTCGACCCGCGTACGGAGTCGACCGCGCGGCCGGGCGACGGGGCCGTGGACGGCGCCCGGGAGGGGCGCCGGGCCGACCCGACCGCCGAGTTCCGCGGTGCCGATGAGCGTGGCGAGGGCCGACCCGACGAGCGCGGCGGGTCACGGGGCGGCACGACCGTGCTGCCGCCGGACGCCGCCGACGGTGGCCCCGAGCGCCGGACCGACCTGTCCGGCTGGACGGGCGACGCGGAGACCGCCGCGGCCGGCGGGCCCGGGTACGGCAGCGCCACCCCCGCCATGGTCGACCCCGACGCCGAGCACGCGTCGGCCGGGCGCACGGGTGCCGCCGCCGGCTCGCTGGAGTCGGCCGGGACGTCCCGGCCGGCGGGATCGACCGTCGCCGCCGAGCCGGCCACGCTCTTCGACCCCACGGCGGCGCAGGGTTTCCGGGACCGCTGGCGGGACGTCCAGCTGCGGTTCGTGGACGACCCCCGCGCGGCGGCCGGGGAGGCGCAGTCGCTGGTCGACGAGGCGATCCAGGCGCTCGCCTCGGCGCTGTCCGCGCAGAAGAACAAGCTGGGCGGCTGGCAGGACGCCGGCTCGGCCGACACCGAGCAGTTGCGGATGGCGGTCCGCCACTACCGCGACTTCCTCGACCGCGTGCTCGGCCGCTGACCGCTCCCACGGGCGCCCCCGGTCGGACCGGCCCGGGGGCGCCCCGGCGGTGCGCCCGTGCCGGCCGCCCCGCGCCGATCGCGTGCCCAGAAGGCGCAGGGTGTCCGGATCAACCTCTCGGCCGGCCTCGGCATGCCTGTGTTCGGCGTGTCGGTGCTGCTGCGGCAGTGGCGCAACCCGGCCGAGCGGGCCGGAGACCCCCGACGAGACGCGCTGAACCGCCCGGCCCGCATCCGGGCATGGGCGTCGCCACGCGGGGTACGCCGGGAGGATCAGGAACCACCTGCCGGCAGGAGGGCAGCCACATGACGGATCGTGACCGTGACCGACCGCTGGAGGAGAGCCCCGAGGTGGCCGCGGCGGTCGAGGACGACACCGGCATCCCCCAGCTGATGACCGGCGGCGGCGCCGACCGGGACACTCCGTCGTTCGCGGAGCCCGGTGACCAGCCACGGGGCGGCGCGCCGACCGACCAGCTGATCGGTGACCCGTACGCCGCCGGCACCGGGGCCACCGGCACCGGCACGGGGGCGGCGCCGGACAACATCCGCACCGGCGCGGAGCAGCCCTGGGAGCCGGAGGACCTGGTGGCGGCCCGGGGCCAGGACCTGACGCCGGAGAACATCGAGCGGGCCCGCCGGGACCTGGCCGAGCTGGGCCGGGCGGCGATCGAGAGGACGGTCCCCTGACCTCCGTACGTGATGCCCCCGGCTCGACCATCGAGCGGTCGGGCCGGGGAACCCCGCCGGAGCGCCTCACCCACTGCCAGCGGCGGGTGGGCGCCGGTGTCAGGAGAGCGGCGGTACGCGTCCCGCAGGAGCCGCGTGAACTGCGCGGGGAACCAGTCCCCCGAGATCGGGGAGTCCGGCAGGGCCCGGACTCGTTGCACCAGGCCAGCATGCCGATGTCGGCGTCCAAGCCCACCTGGACCAGCTCGTAACGCCTGGGCGAACGACAGCTCGTCGATGCCCTGACTCCAGTCGATGCCCTGACTAGCGCACGGTCCGGCCGTTCACCGTGTCGGCGACCCGACGTACGGCTCCCGCAGGGCCGAGTGGTTGGCCGATGAAGCCGCACCTTGCCCACGGTGCTGCCACAGGCGACCGCGGCGCTCTTCGGCATGTCGGCGGTCGGGCCGATGTTGCTGTCCCAGCCGATCCAGCCGTGCTGGGCGGCGTCGATGTGGTTGTGGGCGTTGCCGATCGCAGCCAGCTTCGCCAGGGCGTACCCGATGCCGTTTGACGTAGGCGCCGTTGGCCTTGACCGTGTCGCTCATGGCGGTGCCGCCGGGATGGCCGGAGGTGCCGGTCACCAGATTCGGCGGCGGGTCGATCTCGATGATGTCGACGATTCGCGGGCCGGTGCACTTCGCGTCGCCCTGTGGTCCCGGACGCCCGTCGCGCCGTTGGAGCTGCTGTCCGCGGTCCCGTTGATGGCGGCGATCCGGTCGAGCCACACGGCGGTCCGCTTGTTCGACACCCGGTTGCCGCCCCGGGGCGAGAAAGCCGCATAGCACTCGAAACCGGGCATACCACGCCTGTCGTCCGCATGCCCAACATAGGTTAAAACACGAATCTTTCCCTGCATAACTCATGAAACGGTCTAACGTCGTTCGTAGCTCGGTTGCCACCGAGCCGAGGACAACAGGGATGGAGTGACGCAGGTCATGGCAAACAAGATGCTCGGGAAGGTCGTTGCGGGCGCTGCCCTCGGTGGTGCCTCCCTGCTCGTGTTCACGCCGGGTATCGCGTTCGCGGACGGCCACCACGACGAGGGCAAGGTCTACGCCAAGCCCCACGTCGTCAAGGCGGGCGAAACGGTCAAGCTGCTCGAGGTCTGCTCGGAGCGCCAGGAGCACGCCTACGTGTGGTCCAAGGTCACGGGCAAGGTCAAGCTCAAGCCGGCCGAGGACCGCGACGACTGGCGCGGGGAGGAGGGTTCCGGCGACCACGACAAGGGCAAGGACCACGAGGGCAAGGAGCACGACAAGGGCAAGGAGCACGACAAGGGCAAGGAGCACGACAAGGGCAAGGAGCACGACAAGGGCAAGGAGCACGAAGGCAAGGAGCACGACAAGGGCAAGGAGCACGACAAGGGCAAGGACCACGAAGGCAAGGACGAGACCGCCAAGCCGCAGCCGTCGAACAGCTACGGCCAGGGCGGCGGCGCCGCCGACGAGGGCGACTGGAAGGGCTACGAGCACGGCCAGGACGCCGAGGGTGGCCGCGAGGGCGAGGACCGCAAGGGCGAGGACCGCAAGGGCGAGGACCGCAAGGACCACGACAAGTACGGCTCGGACGAGCGGGGCGACAGCGGCCGCGAGGGCGAGGACCGCAAGGACCACGACAAGTACGGCGAGGACAGCTGGGGCTCGGACCGTGGCGACAGCGGCCGCGAGGAGGACCGCAAGGACCACGAGGGATACGGCTCGGACGAGGGCGACTGGAAGAAGGACCACGAGAAGAAGGACTGGTCCGACGAGGAGTCCCGGAAGGACGACAAGGACCGCTGGGAGCACAAGCGTGACTTCGTCTACTACGGCGAGGCCGAGGTCTCCGAGGACGCCAAGCCGGGCCGCTACGAGCTCAAGGGCTCGTGCGGCGAGGGTGAACTCGTCGTCCTGCCGCGCGGCGGGGTCGACGGCGGCGACGGCGGTGCCGGCGCCGGGACCGACCGGGGCCTGGCCGCCGGTGGGGCCAGCCTGCTCGGCGCGGCCACCCTGGGCGGCCTGGTGCTGATGCGTCGGCGTCGGACCGATGAGTCGCTGGTCTGACATGACGGCGAGACGGGCCGGCGGCCGTCACGGGAAACCGTGGCGCGCCGCCGGCGCGGCCGCCATCGTCCTGCTCGCCATGGTGGGCACCGGCATGATCGGCGCGTCGGTCATGACCGCCCCCGCCCCCCGCCCGCCGCAGCCCCTGGCGCAGGCCGGACCGGCCACCTCCGGGCCGGGGCGCGACGGCGCGGACCCGGACGTCGCCGGGGCCGCCACGGGGCTGACCCGTTCCGCCCCCACCACGATCAGCATCCCCCGGATCGGGGTCGACGCCTCGATCATGTCGCTCGGCACCAACCCGGACGGCACCGTCCAGGTGCCCCCGCTGGAGCAGGCGCAGCGCGCCGGCTGGTACGAGCCGGGGCCCAGCCCGGGGGAGGTCGGCAACGCGGTCATCGTCGGGCACGTCGACTCGGCGAAGATCGGGCCGGCGGTCTTCTTCTCCCTCGGCGCCCTGCAACCCGGTGACACGATCATCGTCACCCGCGAGGACGGGCAACGGGTCACGTTCACGGTCGAGTCGGTGAAGGCGTACCCGAAGACCGAGTTCCCGACGGAGCAGGTCTACGGCCCCAACGACCGGCCCGGCCTGCGGGTGGTCACCTGCGGCGGCGTCTTCGACGAGGCGGCGCGCAGCTACCCGGACAACGTGGTCGTCTTCGCCTCCATGACCGCCTGATCCAGGGCCCCGCGGCCGGCGGGCGCACGGTCCCGGCCGGGCGGTGGCGGCGGCATCCGCCACGTCGTGGCCGGCCGGTCCCGCGGCACGGCAGCGAAACGGGGCACACCCTGGAAGACGACGACGCGGTCCGGCCGGTCGGGGAACCGACCGGCCGGACCGCGTGGCGTGTCCGGCGTCAGGCGGCGGCGGAGGTCCGCACCAGGGTGCGGATCTGGCGCAGCAGCACCGACAGGGCGGCGAGGTCCGCCCGGGACTCGTCGAACTCCCCCATCGCCCGCTCGGCCCGGTGGATCGACGTGGCGTTCGACTGCTCCCATTCCTGCACCCGCTCCTGCGGCGGCAGGGTGCCGGGGGTGGAGTCGAGCACCTCGGCGGTCAGCGCGGCCAGCGCGGCGTACAGGTCGTAACGCAGCGCCATCCGGGCGAGCGTCTGCCAGCGGTCCTCCCGCGGCAGCAGGGAGATCTTCGACAGCAGCGAGTCGACCCGGAAGCGGTCGGAGAGCACGAAGTAGACCGAGGCCACCTCGCCGACGTCGCGCCCGCTGCTCGCCGCCGTCTCCACCACGTCGAGCAGGCCGAAGCTGTACATCAGCCGGGTCGTCTGCTCGGCCAGGTCGCGCGGCAGCCCTCGCTCGGTCAGCGAGTCGATGTGGGCCGCCAGCGACTCCCGCTCGCTGCCGTAGAAGCGCTCCTCGAGGTCGGGCAGGAGCCGGGCCACGCCGTCGCGCAACCGGGCGATCTCCGCCGGCACGTCGATCGGCGAGCGGCGGTTGGTCACCAGCCACCGCACCGCCCGGTCCAGCAGCCGCCGGGTGTCCAGGTAGACGCTCGTCTGCAGCTCCGGGTCGACCTTGTTGTCCAGGGCCTCCACGGCGTCCCACAGCTCGCGCAGCCCGAACACCTCGCGGACCACCACGTACGCCCGGATCACGTCCGCCGCCGAGGCGGCCGTCTCCTCGACCACCCGGAAGACGAACGTGATGCCACCCCGGTTGATCGCCTCGTTGACCAGGACGGTGGTCACGATGTCCCGGCGCAGCCGGTGCTGGCCCATCCGGTCGGCGAACCGCTCGCGCATCGGCGTCGGGAAGTAGTTGACCAGGACGTCGGTCGTCCACTCCTCGTCCGCGAGCCCCTCGGCGAGGATCTCGGTCTCCAGGACGATCTTGACGTACGCCAGCAGCACCGCGAACTCCGGCGCGGTCAGCCCGGACTCGGTCCGCACCGCCAGCTCGTCGTCCGGCGGCAGCGCCTCCAGGGACCGGTCCAGCGCCCCGGAACGCTCCAGCTCGGTGATCATCCGCCGGTGCACCGGCAGCAGCGAGGCGGCCTGCGCCTGCGCGTTGTTGATCGCCCGGGCCTGGTCGTAGTTGTCCCGCAGCACCAGCTCGGCGACCTCGTCGGTCATGTCGGCGAGCAGCTCGTCCCGCTCGGGGAGGGTCAGCGCGCCGTCGGCGACCGCCGTGTTCAGCAGGATCTTGATGTTCACCTCGTGGTCGGAGCAGTCCACCCCGGCCGCGTTGTCGATGAAGTCCGTGTAGATCCGGCCGCCGGTCTGGGCGTACTCGATTCGGCCGAGCTGGGTCCAGCCCAGGTTGCCGCCCTCGCCGGCCACCCGGCAGCGCAGGTTCCGGCCGTCCACCCGGATCGCGTCGTTGGACTTGTCGCCCACCTCCGCGTTGGTCTGGCTGGAGGCCTTCACGTACGTGCCGATGCCGCCGTTCCAGAACAGGTCGACCGGCGCGGTCAGGATCGCCTTCATCAGCTCCTGCGGCGAGAGCTGCTCCACCTCGGCGTCCAGGCCGAGCCGCTCGCGGACCTGCGGCGAGATCGGCACCGACTTGGCGGTACGCGGGTACACGCCGCCGCCGGCCGAGATCAGCTCCCGGTTGTAGTCCTCCCACGACGAGCGGGGCAGCTCGAACAACCGCTTCCGCTCGGCGTACGAGGTGGCGGCGTTCGGATCCGGGTCGAGGAAGATGTGCCGGTGGTCGAACGCGGCCACCAGCCGGATGTGCTCCGACAACAGCATCCCGTTGCCGAACACGTCGCCGGACATGTCGCCCACGCCCACGACGGTGAAGTCCTGGGTCTGGGTGTCGTGGCCCATCTCGCGGAAGTGCCGCTTCACCGACTCCCAGGCGCCCCGGGCGGTGATGCCCATCTTCTTGTGGTCGTACCCGGCGGAGCCGCCGGAGGCGAACGCGTCGCCGAGCCAGAAGTTGTGCGCCGTGGAGATCTCGTTGGCGATGTCCGAGAACGTCGCCGTGCCCTTGTCCGCCGCGACCACCATGTACGGGTCGTCGCCGTCGTGCCGGACCACGTCCTCCGGCGGCACGATCTCGCCGCTGACGATGTTGTCCGCGACGTCCAGCAGCGCCGAGATGAACTCCTTGTAGCAGACGACCGCCTCGTCGCGGTCCCCCGGCTTCTGCTTGAGCACGAAGCCGCCCTTCGCGCCGACCGGCACGATCACGGCGTTCTTCACCATCTGCGCCTTGACCAGGCCGAGCACCTCGGTGCGGAAGTCCTCCCGGCGGTCGGACCAGCGCAGCCCGCCCCGGGCCACCGGCCCGAACCGCAGGTGCACGCCCTCGAAGCGCGGCGAGTACACGAAGACCTCGAACTTCGGCCGGGGCGCCGGCAGGTCCGGGATCGCCTGCGGGTCCAGCTTGAACGCCACGTACGACTTCGGCCGCCCGTCCTCGCGCTTCTGGTAGAAGCTCGTCCGCAGGGTGGCCTGGATCAGCGTCAGGTAGGCCCGCAGGATCCGGTCCTGGTCGAGGCTGACGACGTCGTCCAGCGCGCCCCGGATCTCCGCGACCAGCTTCTCGCTGCGCCGCTCCCGCTCCTCGTGACCCGTCGCGCCCGGCGCGAACCGGACCTCGAAGAGCTCCACCAGCAGCGCGACGATCCTCGGGTACGCGATGAAGGTCGACTCCATGTACTCCTGCGAGAAGACCGCGCCGGTCTGGCGCAGGTACTTCGCGTACGCCCGCAGCACCACCACCTGCCGCCAGGTGAGGCCGCTACGCAGCACCAGCTCGTTGAAGCCGTCGACCTCGGCCTCGCCCCGCCACGCCGCCGCGAAGGCGTTCTCCACGTGCGGGCGCACCTCGGCCAGCTCCTGGTGCCCCTCCGGCAGCCGCAGCCCGAAGTCGTAGAGGTAGACGCGGCCGTCGATCCGGTCCACCTCGTACGGGTGCTCGTCGACCACCCGGACGCCGAGGGAGTGCAGCACCGGCAGCACGGCGGAGAGCATCATCGGCTCGCCGTACCGGTAGACCTTGAAGCGGACGTCCATCGCCTCGTCGACGTCCGGGCCCCGCCCGCCGGCCCGCGGCGCGGCCTGCTTGCGGAACAGGTGCATCTCCAGCTGGCCGGGCTCCTCCAGCAGCTCCAGCTTGGCCAGGTCCTTCATCGCCTCGTACGGCGTGTGGCCGTCCTTGTAGCCCTCCGGGAAGGCGTCGGCGTACCGGCTGAACAGGTGCTTGGCCTGCTCGTCGCCGAGCTTGCGCTCCAACACCAGCCGGTAGTCGTCGTCCCACAGCCGGGTGGCGTCGGCCAGCTCCTCGGCGAGCAGGTCGGCGTCGATGTCGCTCGGGGGCTTGGTCGGGTCGGTCCGGACGGTGAAGTGCACCCGGGCGAGCATCGACTCGGTGACCCGGGTCGTGTAGTCGACCCCGACGCCGTGCAGCTCGCGGAGCAGGATGTCCTGCATGCGCAGCCGGTTCTGCGTCGTGAACCGGTCCCGGGGCAGGTAGATCAGGCAGGAGATGAACCGCCCGTACGCGTCCCGGCGCAGGAACACCCGCAGCTGCCGGCGACCGGCCATCCGCAGCACGCCGATCACCGCGTGGTAGAGGTCGTCGGTCTTGATCTGGAACAGCTCGTCGCGCGGGTAGGTCTCCAGGATCTGCAGCAGGTCCTTGCCGGAGTGGCTGCGCTGGCTCAGGCCGGAGCGGTCCAGCACCTCGGCCACCTTGCGGCGGACCACCGGCAGCTCGCGCACGCTGGTGCGGTACGCGGCCGTGGAGAACAGGCCCAGGAAGCGCCGCTCGCCGACCACCTCGCCGGCCTCGTTGAAGATCTTGAAGCCGATGTAGTCGAGGTAGGCGGAGCGGTGCACGGTCGCCCGCGAGTTCGCCTTGGTGATGATCAGCAGGCGCTTCTCGGTGACCTTGTCGTGCGCCTCCGGCGTCATCGACGACAGCGGCCGGGCCTCCGGGGAGTCCTGGCGCAGGATGCCCAGCCCGGTGCCGAGCACGGCCTCCAGCGCCTGCCCCCCGTCGCCGGCGTCGGCCAGGCGGTACTCCCGGTAGCCGAGGAACGTGAAATGGTCGTGGGCGAGCCAGCGGAGCAACTCCACCGAGTCGGTGATGTCCTTCTCCGGCACCGGCGGCCGGTTGTCCGACGTGCGTGCGGTGGCCAGCTCGTCGGCGAGGGCGAGCGCCCGCTGGCGCATCTTCGGCCAGTCCTCGACCGCCTCCCGCACGTCGGTCAGCACGCGCTGGAGCTCGCGGCGCAGCTTCTCCCGTTCGGCGGCGTCCCGGACCGGGTCGATCTCGACGTGCATCCAGCTCTCGACCAGGTCGCCGGCGATCGCGTCGTCGGGCTCGACGTCGGCGGAGACCTCGATCAGCCGGCCCAGCGGCTCGCGCCGCACCACCACCAGCGGGTGCACCAGCAGGTGCACGTCCAGGTGGCGCGCGTTGAGCAGGGCGGTCACCGAGTCGACCAGGAAGGGCATGTCGTCGGTCACGATCTCGATGACCGTGTGGTGCTGGTCGGCGTCGGGCTCGTGGATGCGGAGCTTCAACTCGCCCGGCACCCGCTGCTGGGCCAGGTCCCGGTGCGCGCGCGCCGCGTCGAGCATCTCCTCGGCGGTGAAGCCGATCAGCTCCTCGTCCGGCGCGAACCGCCAGAAGCGGCTGACCAGGGTCGCCACGTCGTGGTCGTCGCCGGCGAGCGCCACGGCCTGGGCCACCAGGCGCTCCGCGTTGGGTACCGGCTCGTCGAGCTCGTTGTCCTCCACGTCGTCGGCCAGCGCGTCAGCGGGCAGGCCCAGGTCGTAGATGGTGTCGATACTCGTACCGGTCATCCCGGTCACCCCTGTGTCGGGCCGGTCGAAGCCGTCCCCGTCGGTTGCCGAATCGAAGCTGTCGTCCCGGCTGGTGTCATCCTGCCGGAGGTCGGGTCCCGGTTTGATCGCCGGACGCCGGTCCATCGGTGCCACTCCCCTCGACCCACCGCGTTGTGGGTCACTCTGCCGCCAAGCCTAGGCCTGCCGTTCCGCGCCTTCGTCGGCGGACCACGGTGCGGACGTCCGGTTCCGGACTCTGTCCTTTCACCCGTTGCGGATACGAGGTTGGCCGGTCGGGGGTTACCCCGCCACCGGTTGTTCATCACCCCGTCGCAGGCCCGTCTTTGCGCACGTCGCAGCCGCCTCGGGACGATACGGACGGCGCGGCCGTACTAGCGTGACGGCAGTTCCGAGATCGGAGGACTGCTCCATGCACCCCTCGTACCCCAGCCGTCACCCTCGCAACCGGCTCCGCCCGTCGCTCGCGCTGCTCGCCGTGACCGCGCTCGCGGCCGGCGCGCTCACCGCCTGCTCGGACAACGACGGGCCGGAGCGCAGCGTCGACGCGTTCCTGGCCGGCTGGCGTTCCGGCGACCTCCAGGCCGTCGGGTTCGTGGACCCGGCGGGCGCGAAGGTGCCGGCCGCCAACGTGTCCCGCGAGATCAAGGAGCTCTCCGGCGAGCTGGCGGCCACGCCGCCGGCGCTGACCCGCCAGGGCGACGCGAAGATCACCGCGGACGTCGCGACGGCGGTGGTCACAGTCGAGTGGAGCCTCCCGGGTCAGACCCGCTGGGCGTACGACCGGCAGGTGCGGCTCAGCCGCGGCGGCGACGACGAGTGGCGGGTGATCTGGGAGCCGCAGCTGGTGCAGGAGCAGCTCAGCCGGGGCGACCGGCTCGGGCTGCGTCGGGACTCCGGCCCCCGGGCCGCGGTGCTCGACGCCGCCGGCCAGCCGATCGTGGCGCCCCGGCCCGTGGTGCGGGTGGGGCTGCAACCGAGCGAGGTCACCGACGTGGCGGGCCTGACCCGGAAGCTGGACGCGGCCTTCCGGGCGATCCGGCCGGCGATCACCCCGCCGGTGGACCTCTCCGGCCTGCCCAAGCGGCTCGCCGACGCCGACCCGGGCGCGTTCGTCGAGGTGGTCACCCTGCGGGAGGAGGCGTACCGGCAGATCAAGGCCCGCATCTACGACCTGCCGGGCACCAAGTTCCGCAGCGACAAGCTCGACCTCGCGCCCACCCGCGAGTTCGCCCGGGCGGTGCTCGGCTCGGTCGACCCGGCCCAGGCCGACGACCTCGCGAAGCACCCCGACCGGTACGCGGCCGGCGACCTGGTCGGCCACGGCGGCCTCCAGGGCCGCTACGACGAACGGCTGCGCGGCGCGCCCGGGCTGACCGTGATCACCGAGCGCCCCGGCCCGGACGGCACGCTGGTCCCCACCGGCACCGAGGTGTTCCGCCGCGAGCCGCAGCCGGGGCAGCCGCTGAAGACCACGCTCGACGTGGCCACCCAGAACGCGGCCGACGCCGCCCTGCGCGCCGAGAAGCGCCGGGCGGCGCTGGTGGCGGTGCGGATCAGCGACGGTGCCGTGCTCGCCGCCGCCAACGGTCCCGGCGCGGCCGGGGAAAACCTGGCCTTCACCGCCCAGGTCCCGCCGGGCTCCACCTTCAAGATGGTCAGCGCGCTCGGCCTGCTCGACCTCGGCGCGGTTACGCCGGACGCGACGGTGGCCTGCCCGAAGACGTTCACGGTGGACGGCCGGCCGTTCAAGAACTCCGACAACTTCGAGCTGGGGGCGGTGCCGTTCCGCACCGACTTCGCCAAGTCCTGCAACACGGCGTTCGCGGCGCTGGCGCCGAAGCTCGGCCCCGACGGGCTGGCCGTCGCCGGCCGGTCGCTCGGGCTGGAGGGGCAGTGGGACGTCGGCCTCGACGCCTTCACGGGCAAGGTCTCCGCGAACGGCGGCGCGACCGAGCAGGCCGCCGCCGCGATCGGACAGGGCACCACGGTCGTCAGCCCGCTGGCCATGGCGTCCGCCACCGCGGCGGTCGCCCGGGGCCGCTTCGAACAGCCGAAACTGGTGCTGGACCCGGCGCCGGCGCAGCCCGCCGCCCCCGGCCCCCAGCTCAAGCCGGAGTCGGTCGAGGCCGTCAAGGCGATGATGCGCGAGGTGGTGACCGCCGGCTCCGGCCCCGCGCTGAAGGACGTGCCGGGCGCGCCGGTGCACGGCAAGACCGGCACCGCCGAGTACGACAACAACCCGGCGCACACGCACGCCTGGTTCGTCGGCTGGCAGGGCGACGTCGCGTTCGCGGTCTTCGTCGAGCAGGGCGGCGCCAGCACGGCCACCGCCGTCCCCGCCGCCGAGCGTTTCCTGCGCGCCCTGGCCCGCTGACGCGCCCCGCGCGCGCCAACCCCACCACGGGTCGCACCCGACCGGGCCGGGTGACGCGGACCGGGCCGGGTGACGCGGACCGCGGCGCCGCCCGCCGGCTCGACGCTGTCGAGCTGCCCCACAGACGGGGCAGCCACGGACACGGTCCGGGACCGGCACCGACCAGCTCCGGCAGGCACCACGGGTGGAACCTCATGGACGTCAAACGTCGACGGTGACAGCCATGAGGTTCCACCGGCACTCCCGAGCCAGCCCGGGCCGGGCGAAGCTGGGCACGCAGACGTGCAGCTCAGCTGCCCAGCACCAGCGCACGCGGCCTGGGCAAGCCGCCGGGTGCCAGAGGCCGACGCCGCCGGGGGCCGGACGCACGACCGGGCCGCCCGGGATCGACCGAGCCGGATGAGTCGGATGAGTCGGACGAACCGGACCTGTCGGAGACCCCGACGGCCGTCAGGCGATGCCGGCGGTGGACGGCGAGGTGCCGTCGTCGGTCGCGGGCGGCGAATCCTCCGGACCCAGGCCCGCGAGCGGCGCCCGGCGCAACAGGCCAGGCCCGGCGGAGGCGGGCGGACCGACCGGTTCCGGCGCGGCCAGGCCGGGACCCAGACCGGGACCGGGACCGGTGCCGTCGGCCACCGGGGCGACCACCCCGACCGCATCGACCGGGCCGACCGCAGCAATCGGGCCGACCGGGCCGAGAAGAGCCGGCGGAGCGTCCTCGACGCGCGCCTCGACGCCGCCGCCCGGGTCACGGTCGTCATCGTCGTCCTCGGGGGCGGGGACGGCGGCAGCAGCGGGAACGGGCGAGGGCATGGTCGGGGGCTCGGGACGGCCGTTGCCCCGCCGGGCCGAGGGTACCGACAAGGCGCGGACCGACGAGTTGCCGGCCGGCGAGGCACCTACCGAGGAGCTGCCGGCCGACGAGGCGCGGACCGTGGGGGCGGTAGCCGCCGACGAGTCCGGCAGCAGCCGGGGCGGCAACGCGCCCGGGGCGGAGACGGGGCGCAGCCCGGCCACCACGGTGTTGACGATCTCGGCCGCGTACGCGCCGTCCGGGTCGTAGTCGGGGTCGAAGACGGTCAGCTCGACGCCGAGGCAGTGCGGGGTGTCGACCAGCCCGGCGAGCAGGATCTCCAGCTCGGCGAAGGCGATGCCACCCGGGTCGGGGGCGTCCACGGCCGGCATCACCGCCGGGTCCAGCACGTCCACGTCGATGTGCACCCAGTAGCCGGCGCAGTCGGCGAGCTGCTCGTGCGCCCACTGGGCGGTACGCGCCGCGCCCTCGGCGCGCAGCGCCGGCACCGGACGGGTGGTGATCCCGGCGGCCTGGAGGTCCAGGCGGTACTCGTCCTGCGCGCGGATGCCGAGCACCACCACGTCGATGTCCCGGAAGTACGGCCGGCGCCCCTCGATGGCGGCCAGGTCGGCCTGCCCTCGCCCGGTGACCAGGGCGAGGTCCTCCCCCGCCGCCGCGCCCACGTAGGAGGCGTTGCCAGGGTGCCGGAAGTCGGAGTGGCCGTCGACGAAGACCAGCCCGATGCGGCCGCCGACCGCCTCGCCGAGCCGGTGCATGGCCAGCGCCGAGCCGAGCAGGACCGAGCAGTCGCCCCCGAGGACCAGCGGGAACTCCCCGCGGTCGATGATGGCGCCGATCCGCTCGGCGAGCGCCGCCGAGTAGTCGGCGATCTCCCGGGCGTGGCAGACCCCGTCGCCGGGTCGCCAGTCGCCGGGGTCGTAGCGGGGCGGGGTGAGGCAGCCGGCGTCCCGGGCCCGCAGCCGGGCGAGCAGCCCCTGGTCGCGCAGCGCGCCCGGGGCCTTGGCGCAGCCCGGCACCGAGGTGGGCGTGGGTGGGCGCAGGCCGAGGTTGCTGGGCGCGTCGAGGACGGCGATCCGGCGCATCATGGGCTCCCGTCCTCAGGTGTCGGGCGGGCCGGCCGGAACGCCGGCCCGCGCTGGCGTGCTACGTGCTCAGAACAGGGCGCTGGCCAACGCCCGGCGGGCCGAGGCGACCGCCGGGTCCTCCGGCCCGGCGACCGCGAAGAGGCCGACCAGGTGCTGGCGTACCTTCTCGCGGTCGTCGCCGGCGGTGCGGCGGACCAGGCCCACCAGGCGGGCGTACGCCGCCTCGGCCTGACCGCTGAGCACCTCGATGTCGGCGGCCAGGAGTTGGGCCTCGACGTCGTCGGGGTTGGCCTGGGCGGCGGCGATCGCCGCGCCCGGGTCTGCCCCCGCCACCCGGCGGGCCAGCCCGACCTGGGCGAGGCCCGCCTCCGCCGCGGCGTCCGCCGGGGACTCGGCGAGGATCTTCTTGTACGCGCGCTCGGCCGCGTCCAGGTCGCCGCTCATCAGGGCGTCGTCGGCCTCGTCGAGGCGCGGGTCCTCCGGCTCGGCGACGGTCACGCCACCGGCCTTGAGCACCGCCTGGATCCACTGCCGCAGCTGCGCCTCGGGCACCACGCCCGAGAAGGCGTCGATCGGCTGGCCGCCGACCACCGCGTAGACCATCGGGATGCCCTGCACCCGGAACATCTGGGCGATCCGCGGGTTGGCGTCCACGTCGACCTTGGCGAGCACCCAGGCGCCGCCGCCCTCCGCGGCCAACCGCTCCAGCACCGGCGAGAGCTGCTTGCACGGCTCGCACCACTCGGCCCAGAAGTCCACGATCACCGGTGTGGTGAGCGAGCGTTCGAGAACCTCGGACTGGAATGTCGCCTCGCTGACGTCGATGACGCTGACGCCGCCGCCGGCGGTGCCGGGCAGGCCGCCAGAGGGGCCGGGCTGGGCGGGGGCGGTGGGGCGGGCGGGGGCCGGTGCGGGGGTGCGCAGCGCGCTGAGGTCGACCGCGCCGCGGGTGAAGATCGACGAGGTGATCCGTGGGTCGCTCATGGTTACCTAGTCTCGCACGCGACCCGCCGAACTCAGATCAACCGCGACGGCGACAGTTGCAACTGTCACGCCTGCTCCCGCCTCCCGCCCAGCCCTCCGCGATCTTGCGCTTTCGGCCCCCGGTACGCGGCGTACGCGGCATTTGCCGGGGCAGGAAGTGCAAGATCGCGGAGGGGTAAGGGGGTGGGGGTCAGAAGCGGGCGGGTTCGCGGTAGACGCCCCACTCGGCGCGGAGGGCGTCGCAGATCTCGCCGAGGGTGGCCTCGGCGCGTACGGCGTCCAGCATGGCCGGGATCATGTTCCCGTCGGTCCGGCCGACCGCGACCATCCGCTCGATGGCCGCCTTGACGGCCGAGTCGTCCCGGCCGGCCTTGCGCTCGGCCAGCACCCGGCGCTGCTCCAGTTCCACCTCGTGCGAGATGCGCAGGATCTCCAGGTCCTTGGCGACCGTGCCGGTGTGGCAGTTGACGCCGACGATCTTCTTGTCGCCCTTCTCCAGCGCCTGCTGGTAGACGAAGGCCGACTCGGCGATGTGGCCGGTGAACCAGCCGTCCTCGATGCCGCGCAGGATGCCGGAGGTCATCGGGCCGATCTGGTGCGGGCCCTCCCCGCCGAGCTGCCGGATCCGGGCGAAGATCGCCTCCGCCTCGGCCTCGATCTTGTCGGTGAGCGCCTCCACGTACCACGACCCGCCGAGCGGGTCGGCCACGTTGGTCACCCCGGTCTCCTCCATCAGCACCTGCTGCGTACGCAGGGCGATCTCGGCGGACTCGTCGGTGGGCAGCGCGAGGGTCTCGTCCAGCGCGTTGGTGTGCAGGGAGTTGGTCCCGCCGAGCACCGCGGCGAGCGCCTCGACGGCCGTCCGTACGACGTTGTTGACCGGCTGCTGGGCGGTCAGCGACACCCCGGCGGTCTGGGTGTGGAACCGTAGCCAGAGCGCCTTCTCGCTGGTCGCGCCGTAGACGTCGCGCAGCCAGCGGGCCCAGATCCGGCGGGCGGCCCGGAACTTGGCGATCTCCTCGAAGAAGTCGACGTGCGAGTCGAAGAAGAAGCTCAGGCCCGGGGCGAAGACGTTGACGTCCAGCCCGCGCGAGAGCCCCAGCTCGACGTAGCCGAACCCGTCGGCGAGCGTGTACGCCAACTCCTGCGCGGCCGTCGCACCGGCCTCCCGGATGTGGTAGCCGGAGACCGAGAGCGGCTTGTAGCGCGGGATCTCCCGGGCGCAGTACTCCATCAGGTCGCCGATCAGGCGCAGGTGCGGCTCCGGGTCGAAGAGCCACTCCTTCTGCGCGATGTACTCCTTGAAGATGTCGGTCTGGAGCGTGCCGTCCAGCCGGGACAGGTCGGCGCCCTGCCGCTCGGCGGCCACCAGGTACATGCAGAACACGGGCACGGCCGGCCCGGAGATGGTCATCGAGGTGGTCACGCCGGCCAGGTCGATGCCGTCGAAGAGCGTCTCCATGTCGGCGGCGCTGTCCACCGCGACGCCGCAGTGGCCCACCTCGCCGAGCGACTGCGGGTCGTCCGAGTCCCGGCCCATGAGGGTGGGCATGTCGAAGGCGACCGAGAGGCCGCCGCCGCCCGCGCCGAGGATCATCTTGTAGCGCTCGTTGGTCTGCCGGGCGTTGCCGAAGCCGGCGAACTGCCGGATGGTCCAGGTCCGCCCGCGGTAGCCGGTCGGGTACAGGCCCCGGGTGTACGGGTACTCGCCCGGCCAGCCGATCCGCTCGAAGCCCGGGTGGGCGACGCCCTCCGGCGGCCCGTAGACCGGGTCGACGGCCATCCCGGAGAGCGTGGTGAAGTCGGCGTCCCGCTTGCGCGCGGCGTCGTAGCGGGCCTGCCAGCGTGCCCGTCCGGCTGCGATCTCGTCGGCGTTCATCCGCGGGGCTCCTCCTCGAGTCCTCGACCTGCACGTCGAGTGTAGAGCCCAGCCTGAACGATCGCTAAGGATACTCGTACCGGCCGGTAACCTGAGCTGCCCGTACCAGTCAGGCGGTCGGCGCGGCGGGCTCCCCCAGCGTCACGTCGTCGACCCGGATGTTGATCTCGTCGACCCGCAGCCCGTACGCCTCGACCGCCTCGGTCACCTTCGCCCGGACGGCGTCGGTCACCTGCGGCACCGGCCGACCCGCCTCGATCACGATGACGAGGTTGACCACGGCCGCGCCGTTCGTGACGTGGGCCGAACAGCCCCGCCGGGCGTCGCCGACCTGGTCCAGCCCGACCTTGTCGAGCACCGCGTTGAAGAACCGGGCCACGTCGCCGCCCAGCTCGGCCACCCCGGGCACCGACCGGGTGGCGGCCACCGCGATCTTCTCCACCACCTCGTCGGAGACGTGCGTGCTCCCGCCCGCCACCGCGTCCGGCGTCACCGACAGCTCCTGGGTCGCCTCGTCGCCCATCGTCCCCCCACTCGCCGCGCACCGCCCCACGGGTCCGTGGAGCGGTGCGAGCGTACTAGGTCGGCGGGTACCGGAGGGGACGCCTCAGGAGCCGAGCTGGGCGAGCAGCTCGTCGGCCGCCGCGTACGGGTCGAGGGCACCCTCGGCCACCTTCGCGGCGAGCGCCGGCAGCTCCGTACCGTCACGCAGGGAGCCGATCCGGGCGCGGAGCGCGCCCAGCGCGATCGCCTCGATCTCGGCGGCGGCCCGCGCCTCCTGGCGGCGGCGCAGCTCGCCGTGCTCGACCAGCCAGCCCCGGTGCTTGTCGATGGCGGCGGCGATGTCGTCGATCCCCTCGCCCCGCGCGGCGATCGCACGGACCACCTGCGGCCGCCAGTCGCCCGGGCCGCGCTCGCCCAGGGCGATCATGCCCTGGATGTCGCGGTAGGTGGCGTCGGCGCCGTCCCGGTCGGCCTTGTTGACCACGAAGACGTCGGCGATCTCCAGGATGCCCGCCTTGACCGCCTGGATCGCGTCGCCCATGCCCGGGGCGAGCAGCACCAGCGTGGTGTCGGCCAGCGAGGCGACCTCCACCTCGGCCTGCCCGACGCCGACGGTCTCCACCAGCACCACGTCGCAGCCGGCGCCCTCCAACACGCGGACCGCCTGCGGCGTGGCCGCCGACAGCCCGCCGAGGTGCCCCCGGCTGGACATCGAGCGGATGTAGACGCCCGGGTCGGTCGCGTGGTCCTGCATCCGGACCCGGTCGCCGAGGATCGCCCCGCCGGTGAACGGGCTGGACGGGTCGATCGCCAGCACGCCGACCCGGTGCCCCCGGGCGCGCAGCGCCCGGACCAGCTCGTTCGTGGTGGTGGACTTGCCCACCCCGGGCGAGCCGGTCAGGCCGACCACCTGGGCCTGCCCGGCGTACGGCGCGAGCGCCGCCGCGATCCGCGGCAGCGTCTCGTCGCCCGACTCGACCAGGGTGATCAGCCGGGCCACCGCGCGGGGATCCCCCGCGCGGGCCCGCTCGACCAGCATCGGCACGTCCCGGCTGCGGCGCACCGGGGGTGCGCCCGCCGCCGGCACGTCGTCGACGATCTCGCTCACTGCACTGCCTCTGTTCGCGACTGCGGGGCTCGCAAGACCGGCTCACTCCTCCCGCTCACTGCACTGCCTTCGTTTGTCGGCGGCTACCGGATCAGCGGTGCGCCGCGCTCACTGACCGCTCTCGCCGGGGGCCGGGACGTGGATGACCAGTGCGTCGCCCTGGCCGCCGCCACCGCAGAGCGCGGCCGCGCCGGTGCCGCCGCCCCGGCGCTTGAGCTCCAGGGCCAGGGTGAGCACCAACCGGGCGCCGGACATGCCGATCGGGTGGCCCAGCGCGATCGCGCCGCCGTTGACGTTGACCTTGTCCGGGCTGATGCCGAGGTCACGGGTGGACTGGATGCCGACCTGGGCGAACGCCTCGTTGATCTCGATGAGGTCGAGGTCGGAGACGCTCAGCCCGCCCTTCTTCAGGGCGTGCTGGATGGCGTTGGACGGCTGCGAGTGCAGGGAGTTGTCCGGCCCCGCCACGTTGCCGTGCGCGCCGATCTCGGCCAGCCAGGTCAGGCCCAGCTCCTTGGCCTTGGCCTTGCTCATCACGACCACGGCGGCGGCGCCGTCGGAGATCGGCGAGGAGGTGCCGGCGGTGATCGTGCCGTCCTTGGTGAACGAGGGCCGCAGCTTGGCCAGCACCTCGACGGTGGTGTCCGGGCGGATGCCCTCGTCCTCGCTGATCACCAGCGGGTCGCCCTTGCGCTGCGGGATGACCACCGGGGTGATCTCGTCGGCGAAGTGCCCGTTCTTCTGCGCGGCGGCGGCCCGCTGGTGGCTGGCCGCGGCGAACGCGTCCTGCTCCTCGCGGCTGATGCCGTGCTTCGCGCCGAGCCGCTCGGTCGACTCGCCCATCGAGCAGCAGTCCCAGGCGTCGGTGAGCCCGTCCAGCGCCATGTGGTCCTTGACCACGACGTCGCCGTACTTGTAGCCGCCGCGCTGACCGAGCAGCAGGTGCGGGGCGTTGGTCATCGACTCCATGCCGCCGGCCACCACGATGTCGAACTCGCCGGCCCGGATGAGCTGGTCGGCCAGGGCGATCGCGTCCAGGCCGGAGAGGCAGACCTTGTTGATGGTCAGGGCCGGCACGGACATCGGGATGCCCGCCTCGACCGCCGCCTGGCGGGCCGGGATCTGCCCGGCACCGGCCTGGAGCACCTGACCCATGATCACGTACTGGACCTGCTCGGGGGCGACGCCGGCGCGCTCCAGCGCCGCCTTGATCGCCACGCCACCGAGCCTGGTCGCGGAGAGGTCCTTGAGGTTGCCCAGCAGGCGCCCCATGGGGGTCCGCGCGCCGCTGACGATCACCGAAGCCATAACCTGCCTCCGAGGGGGTGCCGACCTGTACGCCTTAACGATTGTTCGGTCAGACTAGCGCCATGGCTGAGAACTCCCCCGCCGAGACCGCTGCCGACTATGTCACAGGCATCGGCCTGCTCCGCATCGACCACGTCGGGGTCGCCGTGGCCGACCTGGACGCCGCGATCGACTTCTACCAGCGCACCTTCGGGATGCGCTGTGTGCACACCGAGACCAACGCCGAGCAGGGCGTCCGCGAGGCGATGCTGGCCGTCGGCCCGACCACCGAGGGCGGCTGCCTGCAACTGCTGGCCCCGCTGACGCCCGAGTCGACCATCGCGAAGTTCCTGGACCGCAAGGGGCCGGGCGTGCAGCAGGTGGCGTACACGGTCGCCGACATCGACGCCGCCTGTGCGGCGCTGCGCGAGCGGGGCGTGAAGCTGCTCTACGACACCCCGAAGCGCGGCACGTCGAACTCCCGGGTCAACTTCGTCCACCCAAAGGACGCCGGCGGCGTGCTCGTCGAGCTGGTCGAGCCCGCCGCGCACTGACGCCCACGACCGGCCCCCGCCGCCGGGTTGGGGGCCGGTGACCACCGGCGTCGAGCGCGGCACTGCGCGGTACGACCGCCGCCCGGACACCTCCACGCATCGGCCGATGCAGTTTTTCACAGAGGACTTCCAGCCCTAGCTACCGTTCAGTAACGTCCCGCCTCAACAGGAGCGCGGCCGTGTCGGATGTGTCGGATGCCGACATGGCGGCCGGCCGCACTCGCGCCGACGATGGCAGCACCCAGGCCCGCGTGCGCGGGTGCGGACGAACGGGAGGTCGACGTGCAGGACATCCTCGAAGCGATCATGGCGGCGGAGGGATCCGACCAACCGGAGCGGGAGCTCGGCGGCGTCGCCGGCCTGCCGGTGCCGGAGTCGTACCGGGGCGTCGTGGTGCGCGCGGACGAGGCCGGGATGTTCGACGGCCTGGCCACCCGGGACAAGGACCCGCGCAAGGCGCTGCACGTGCAGGAGGTGCCGACGCCGGAACTCGGGCCGGGCGAGGCGCTCGTCGCGGTGATGGCCAGTGCGATCAACTACAACACGGTCTGGACCAGCATCTTCGAGCCGCTGCCGACCTTCAGGTTCCTCGAGCGCTACGGCCGGCACTCCGAGCTGACCAAGCGGCACGACCTGCCGTACCACGTGGTCGGCTCGGACGCCGCCGGCGTGGTGCTGCGCACCGGGCCCGGGGTGACCCGCTGGAAGGCCGGCGACGAGGTGGTCGCGCACTGCCTGTCGGTGGAGCTGGAGGACGCGGCCGGGCACGACGACACCATGCTCGACCCGCAGCAGCGGATCTGGGGCTTCGAGACCAACTTCGGCGGCCTCGCCGAGCTGGCCGTGGTCAAGGCCAACCAGCTGATGCCCAAGCCGCGCCACCTGAGCTGGGAGGAGGCGGCCAGCCCCGGCCTGGTCAACTCGACGGCGTACCGGCAGCTCGTGTCGCACCACGGGGCGAACATGAAGCAGGGCGACGTCGTGCTGATCTGGGGCGCCTCCGGCGGCCTCGGCGGGTACGCCACCCAGATGGCGCTCAACGGCGGAGCGATCCCGGTCTGCGTGGTGTCCTCCCCGGACAAGGCGGAGCTGTGCCGCAGGATGGGCGCCGAGCTGGTGATCGACCGGGCCGCCGAGGGCTTCCGCTTCTGGAAGGACGAGGAGACCCAGGACCCGGACGAGTGGCGCCGCTTCGGCGAGCGGATCCGCGAGCTGACCGGCGGCGAGGACCCGGACATCGTCTTCGAGCACCCGGGCCGGGAGACCTTCGGCGCGAGCGTCTACGTGACCAAGCGCGGCGGCACCGTCGTCACCTGCGCCTCCACCAGCGGCTACCAGCACCAGTACGACAACCGCTACCTCTGGATGCACCTGAAGCGGATCGTCGGCAGCCACTTCGCCAACTACCGCGAGGCGTGGGAGGCGAACCGGCTGGTGGCACTCGGCAGGATCCACCCGACGGTGTCCAGGACCTACGGCCTGGAGCAGACCGGCCAGGCCGCGTACGAGGTGCACCGCAACGCGCACCAGGGCAAGGTCGGCGTCCGTTGCCTCGCCCCCTCCGACGGGCTCGGCGTGCGCGACCGCGAGCTGCGCTCCCGGCACGAGGACGCGATCAACCGGTTCCGCGGCCACTGACCACACCGACGACCATTGGGGGCGAACGACGATCGTTTTCCGCCACCGACGCGGGGCGCTCATTCGAGCGACCCGGCCATGCGCGACAAAGGGCCGCGGCGATCTCCCGCGGCCCTTTTCCGTAGTCACTCTCTGTGCCGACCGACCCGCCCGGGACCTGCCAAGATCGCCGATTGGTCCCGCCTCCCGGGGCTCCCGTAGTTGACCATGTAAAGAGGACGCGAAAGCTCGGGACCGCTCTTGCGAAGCACCCTGGGGAGTCTGCGAGTATGTCCCAATGCCCCAGCAGTCCTCCCCTCTTGCGTTCTTCGATAACGCGAACTCCCAGCCCGATTTCACCGTCGGCCTACGCGGCTACAACACCCACCAGGTCGATGACTTCATCGGTCGGATGACGGCCGCGCTGACCCAGTCCGAGCAGGCCCGGGCCGAGGCCGAGCAGCGCATGAACGACGCCCAGCGCCGGCTCCGCCAGGCCGAACAGCGCATGAGCACGCTGGAGCAGAAGCTCGCCGACACCAACAAGCAGCTCGAGGAGAACAGCCGGCCCACCCTCTCCGGCCTCGGCACCCGGGTCGAGCAGATCCTCCGGCTGGCTGAGGAGCAGGCCAACGACCACCGCAACGAGGCCAAGCGCGAGTCGGAGGGCATCCTCTCCGCCGCCCGCCTCGAGGCCCGTGAGATCACCGACAAGGCGCGGGCCGAGGCGGCGGCGATGAAGGCCACCGCCGAGCGGGAGGCCGGCACCGTCCGCACCGCCGCCGAGCGGGAGGCCGCCGAGGTCCGCGTCCAGGCCCGGCGCGAGGCCGACACGCTGCGCGCCGACGCCGACCGCGAGACCAAGCAGCTGCGCACGGTCACCGCGCACGAGGTCGCCGAGCTGAAGTCCACCGTCGAGCGCGAGGTCGCCACGCTCCGGGCGACCGCCGAGCGGGAGATCACCCAGCAGCGGGCGAAGGCCGCCCGGGAGGCCGAGGAGAAGCGCGCCGAGGCGACCAAGCTGCTCACCGACGCGCGGGACAAGCGCGACAAGGACCTCCAGGCCCTGGAGCTCCAGCTCGCCGAGCGCCGGGAGAAGGCCGAGCGTGAGGAGTCGGAGCGGCACGCGGCGCAGGTCGCGCAGACCCAGAAGCTGGTCAGCGAGGCGGAGCAGCGGGCGCACGCCGCGCAGGAGCGGGCCAAGGAGATCGAGCAGCGCGCCGAGGCCCGCCGGGTCGAGTCGGAGCGCACCGCCAACGAGACGGTCGACAAGGCCAAGGCGCTCGCCGACAAGACGCTCAGCGAGGCGAAGGCCGAGGCGAAGCGGCTGCTCACCGAGGCGCGCACCGAGGCCGAACTGACCACCCAGGCGGCTCGCCGCGAGGTCGAGGACCTCACCCGGCAGAAGGACGCCGTCACCTCCCAGCTCGGCCAGATGCTCTCCGGCCTTGCCGGCATCGTGCCGGGCGTGCCGGCCGCGCAGCCGGCCGCCCAGGCCGCGCCGGCCAAGCCCGAGGCGAAGAAGGCCGACGGCGCGGACGAGCGGGTGGCGGCCGAGACGTCCAACTGACCGACCCGACCGGGGGCATGACGACGGCGCGGGGTGACACCGGGTGACCGGTGTGCCCCGCGCCGTATGCGTTTGCCCGTCAGGGAATTGCCCGGGCGTGGCCGCAGTGAAGTAGGTCCCATCCGGGGCGTCCGTATCGCCCCAGCAGAGCCGGATGCGTGTGAGGATGGGGGCATGTCGCACGGCGAGGAACTGTTCGCTCTCGGCGGGGACGTGACCACGGAGCCCAGCTTCGAGTCCGCTCTGCGGGGGTACGAGAAACGACAGGTCGACCGGTACGTCGCTCGTGCGGAGCACGAGATCGCGGCCCTCGCGGCCGAGCGGGAGCAGGCCTACACACAGATCCACAAGCTCGCCGGCCAGGTGGAGGTCCTCCAGCGGGACCTCGCCCAGGCGCGCAAGTCCTCCGGCGCGCTGGAGAACGTCTCCTTCCGGCACCTCGGCCCGCGGGTGGAGCAGATCCTCACTCTCGCCGAGGAGCAGGCCGACGCGGTCCTGGTCGCCGCCAACCAGGAGATCGAGGCGCGCCGGGCCGCCGCCGAAAACATCATCGAGGAGGCGCGCGAGCAAGCCGCCGCCGCGCTCAAGGACTTCGAGATCGCGCTGGCCGCCCGCCGGGCGGAGGAGGAGCGGCACAGCGCGGCCCGCAGGGCCGAGGCGGACGCCGCGGTCCGGGGCGCCAAGGAGGAGGCCGCGCGGCTGGGCAAGGCCGCCCAGGAGGCGCTGGCGAAGGCCCAGCAGGAGGCCACCCAGCTGCGGGACGCGGCCAAGGAGATCCACCACCGGGCCCAGCAGGAGGCGACCAAGCTCCGCGAGGCCGCCAAGGAGGTCCACGCCAGGGCCCAGCAGGAGGCCACCCAGCTCCGCGAGGCGGCCAAGGAGGTCCACGCCAAGGCCCAGCAGGAGTCCAAGCGCCTGGTCGACCAGGCCACCGAGGCGGGCCGGGCCACCCACGCCAAGGCCCAGCGGGACGCCAAGCAGATCATCGACGACGCCGCCCAGGCCGGCCGGGCCACCCGCGACAAGGCCCGGCAGGAGGCGGAGCGGCTCACCACCCAGGCGGCCGAGGCGGCCAAGCGCAGCCGCGCCGAGACCGAGGCGTACGTGCAGCGGATGCGCACGGAGACCGAGGCGTACGTGCAGCAGGCCCGGGCGCAGACGCAGCAGGAGCTGGGCGCCTGGCGGGCCGGGGTGGAGCAGGAGGTCAACAGCCGCCGCGAGGCGGCGGACCGCGAGCTGACCCAGCGCCGGACGACCGCCGAGCAGGAGTTCACCAAGCGCCGCGACGACCTGGAGAAGCAGTACAAGACCCGCCTCGCCGAGCTGGAGCAGCAGCACAAGAGCCGGCACGACGAGCTGGAGACCGGGTTCGAGTCGCGCCGCGCCGCGCTGGAGTCGGAGTACACCAGCCGGAAGAACGAGATCGAGCAGGGTGCCGCCGCCGTCCGACAGGCCGCCGAACGGGACGCGCTGGCGATGCGCCGCCAGGCCGAGGAGGAGGCGGCGACGCTGCTCGGCCGGGCCGAGTCGGAGGCGGCCGAGAAGCGCCGCAAGGCCAACGAGCACGTGGCGACCTCGCGTCGCCAGTTCGAGGAGTACGCGGCGACGACGCAGCAGCACCTGGCCACCACCCAGCAGCACCTCGCCGCCACCCAGCAGGAGGCCGCCGCGAGCCGCCAGCAGCTCGCCCAGGTGATGCTGGAGATCGCGCAGGCCCAGCAGCAGCTCGCCGACCTGCGGCAGGAGACGTGGAAGTCGCGGCAGGAGTCCGACGAGTTGCAGCGGCAGGTGGCCGAGCTGCGGTTGGGGCTGGTCGGTGCGGCCGACGGACCGGGCGGGACGGCCACCGCCGCGGCCGGCCCGGTGGCCGACGGCGGGCCGGCCGGGACCGGCACCGCGACGGCGAACGGCGGGAAGGCGTCGACCGCCGCCGGGGCGGGCGAGGCGAAGAAGGAGGCTACGCCGGCCGGAGCGGCAAAGGAGGCCACGCCGGCCGGAGCGGCAGCGGCTTCGGCGGGTGGGGCCGGGGGCAAGGAGGCCGCCCCGGCCGCGGACGGCAGGCCCGGCGCGGGCAAGGTCGAGCCGGCGGAGGCCGGCCAGCCGGCCAAGGGTCGGATCGAGCCGGCGGACGCCGGGCAGCCGGAGAGCGGCAGGGTCGCCTCCGTGACCACCGTCGACGGCGGCACCGCCAGCGCCGGCGTGGAGGGGGAGCCGACCGTGGCGGCGGTGCCGGGTGAGGCCGGCCGGGGCGCCACCCCGACGAAGATCACCAGCACCGGCGAGAACGGCAAGCGGCCGACGAAGCCGACCACCGACGAGCGCAGCGCCAAGCCGAGCAAGGTCGTCGTCGAGAAGGACTGACCACCCGCCCCGTCGCACGGGCGGGTCGGGTGGTGTGGGCGCTGTCGAGCTGCCCCATCTGTGGGACCACCCGTCACACCAGGCCCGATTGCCTGCCGCCTGATCGGCCGGGTCGAGGCCATGCGGGGCCATGTCCGCCGGGGGCACGTGTGCCCCGTCTGTGAGGGCAGCTCGACAGCGGCCGGGCGGCGGCATCCTGTGGGATCCGGTCGTGCCCCGTCTGTGAGGGCAGCTCGACAGCGGCCGGGCGACGGATCCCGTGGGGTGGGCCGGCGGCCGGGCCGATGCGACCCGAGGGACGGACGGGGTCGGTCCGGCGCCCTGACGACCACTACGCTCCTGATCGGAGCCCCCGGACCTGGGGTCCCCGCGCCCGGGGGCCGGCAGGCGCCGGCGGAAGTCGATCAGGGAGGTCCGGATGGCACAGGACGGACCCTCGGCGTCGGGCGCCGACCGGGAGCGGGGGGCCACCCCGGACCCGGCCGGGACGGCCGCCGAGCCGGTGCGGGCCGACGACCCGGGACGGACGCGGGCCGCCGAGCCGGAGGGGGCCGACGACCCGGGACGGAGGCGGGACGCCGAGCCAGAAGGGACGGCCGAGCCCGGGTGGGGACGGGCCGCCGAGCAGGAACGGGCCGGGGCGGTGACCGAGGGCCCGGCGTCGGCGCCGGGCGGCGACGAGCCCCCGGCCGTCGGGCCGGGACGGTTCGGCAGGCCGGGGCGACCGCTGCGGCGCAGCAGCTTCCTGGTCGGCTTCACGGGTGCGGCCGGGGTTCTGCTCGCGTACGCCCTCTATCTGGGCCTGCGCAACGCGGCCGGAATCCTCGTCCTGGTGCTCATCGCGCTCTTCCTCGCCGTGGGCCTGCACCCCGCCGTGGTCCGGCTGCGGTCCTGGGGGCTGCCGCACGGCGCGGCGGTGGCGACGGTCGCGCTGACGGTCGTGCTGCTCCTCTGCGGCGGCGTGTTCGCCCTGGTGCCGCCGATCGTCACGCAGACCGGGCAGTTCGTGGACCAGTTGCCGAGCTACCTGGAGGAGTTGCGCCGCAACCGGACGGTCAACGAACTGGTGGAGCGGTACGACCTGATGGAACGGCTGCAGAACGCGGCGAACCCGGCCACGATCGGGCGGGCGCTCGGCGGGGTGCTCGGCGGGGCCCAGATGGTCTTCGGCACGGTGTTCCGGGGGCTGACCGTGCTGGTGCTGACGATCTACTTCCTGGTCTACTTCGACCGGCTCCGCGACCTGGGCTACTCGCTGGTGCCCCGGTCCCGCCGGGAGCGGGTGCGGCTGATCGGCGACGAGATCCTGGCCAAGGTCGGCGCGTACATGGTGGGCGCGCTCAGCATCGCCGTGCTGGCCGGGGCGACCACGTTCGTCTTCGCGCTGGCCGTCGGGCTGCCGTACCCGTTCGCGCTGGCCGTGGTGGTCGCGGTGACCGACCTCATTCCGCAGATCGGCGCCACGCTGGGCGCGGTGATCGTCAGCCTGGTCGGCTTCGCCACCGACCTGCCGGTCGGCATCGCCTGCGTGGTGTTCTTCCTGATCTACCAGCAGGTGGAGAACTACCTGATCTATCCCAAGGTCATGCGCCGGTCGGTGGCGGTCAACGAGGTGGCCGCCCTGGTCGCCGCCCTGCTCGGCGTGTCCCTGCTGGGCGTGGTGGGCGCGCTGATCGCGATCCCGGCGGTGGCCGCGTTCCAGCTCATCCTGCGGGAGGTGATCCTGCCCCGGCAGGAGTCCCGTTGACCCCGGCCGGGACCACGACGACCGCCCCGGCCCGTGGGCGGGTCAGCCGGCCTGGCCCGCGGGCGGGCCGGGCACCGGGCGGTCGGCGAAGGAGGCCACCGTGCGGTCGGCGTACGCGCTGACGTCGCCGGTCTCCACCGGGCCGTCCCAGGCGGTCGGCAGCGGCACGGCGGCGGCCGGGGCGACCCGGCGGACCACCTCGTCCAGCACGGTCTCGGCGTCGCCGACCCAGAGGTGCTTCGCGCCGGGCACCCCGACCACCTCGGCCTGCGGCACCGCCGCGAAGCGTTCCCGCGCCTCGTCGGGGCGCAGGTAGTCGTCGAACTCCGGCACCAGGGCGGTCAGCGGCTTGCCGGACTCCGCCCAGTGGTCGAGGTCCGCCGGGGTGGAGTAGCGCAGCGGCGGGGAGAGCAGGATCGCCCCGGTGACCGCCGGGTCGCAGCCGTACCTCAGGGTCAGGTCGGTGCCGAACGACCAGCCGAGCAGCCAGATGTTCGGCAGCTCGGCGAACTCGGCGTACTCGATGGCGGCGGCGACGTCGAAACGCTCGCCGACGGCGTTGTCGAAGGTGCCCTCACTGGTGCCGCGCAGGCTGCTGGTGCCCCGCGTGTTGAAGCGGAGCACCGCCAGGTCGGCCAGGGCCGGCAGGCGCCACGCCGCCTTGCGGAACACGTGGCTGTCCATCATCCCGCCGTGGGTGGGCAGCGGGTGCAGGCAGACGAGGGTGCCCACCGGCTCCCGGTCCAGCGGTCGGGCCAGCTCGCCGACCAGCCGCAGTCCGTCCGCGGTGTGCAGCTCGATGTCCTCGCGATGCCCGGGCAGGATGGTGGACGCGCGGATCGGTGTGCTCACCCGTCCAGTCTCACCCGTGCGCCCGGCGGCCGCCGGGCGGGGCGGAAACAGGGTGATCCAGATCGCTCAGCCGTACCGGGGGGCGCCGCGACCGCGCTGGACGACCGGCCCGCGCCGGTCCCGGGCGCGCCAGCAGCCACTGTGCCAGTGCCGCCGGTCCGTCAGGTCGCCCCGCCCGTCGGCCGGCCACGCCACCAGGTGCGCCACCCCGGGCCGGATCTCCTGGTCGCAGCCCGGGCAGCGGTACGTCTTGGTGGACGCCCCGCCGCTGATCCCGCGCACCTGCCACTCGCCGTCGCGCCACTGCTGCACCGAGGCGACGCCCTGCCGGGCCCGGTCGGAGTCGAGGTGGGCGGTGTCATCGCGGCGGGGTCGGTTGCGACGGGGGCTCACGCCTACCAAGCGTACGGGCCGACCTGTGGGCCGGCCCGGCACGGGCGCACGACCGGTCAGTCCCAGGTCTCCGGGCGGATCGGGTCCTCGGCCACCCGCGCCCCGCCGAGTACGAGGGCGGCGTCCTGCTCGGTGAAGCCGTCGAAGGGCCAGCCGAAGTCGGCCACCAGGTGGGCCTTCGGGAATCCGAGCAGCTCCAGTTGCTCGCCCTGCGGGTAACGGTAGGCGGGCCGGCCGGCGATCGTCCGGTTCCCCTCGGTCTGGCTGCTGGCGATACTGCTCGCGTACTCGAAGGACACGGTCATCTGCCGCTGCTCGTTCGCGGTCACCCGCAGCGACACCCGCAGCGTGTCGGGGAAGGAGTCCGCCTCGACCCGACAGCCGGTGAGCCGGGCGCCGGTGGGCAGCGTGGTCAGCCGCACCGGACCGTCGCAGCGGCGCGCGTCGCCCAGCCGGAGGGCGCGGACCGCCACGTCGACCTCCCGGGCGGTGGCGGCGGTCACGGTGGCCCGGGCGTACAGGCCGCGGGCCGGTTGCCAGAGCCGGACCCAGCTGGGCGTGTCTCCCCTGCCCCGGTGCCGGCGGTCGCTGCCGTCGTAGGCCTCCTCGACCGTCATTCCGTTGACCACATCGTGCATGAGCGCGGCGGCGGAGGTGGTCAGCTCGACGGTGACCGCCCGGCCCCCGCCGACGTCGGCCCGGACCACCTCCACCCCCGACCAGACCTCCCAGCCCAGATAGCGGGCCCGTGCCGGGTCCAACCCGAAGTGCAGCACCTGCGGATCCGTGCCCACCAGGTCGGGCCGGCTCGCGGCCCCCGGTACGTCGTCCGCCCCGGGTGGCGTCACCGCAGAGGTTCCCGGCGCGGCGGCGTGCGGTGGGCGTACCCCCTCCAGCCAGCCGGCGCCGGTGCCGACGGTCAGGCCGAGCACCGCCACCAGGCCCACCGCGACCCCCGCGCCGGCCCGACGACGACGGCGGCGGGCCTGTCCCCCGGCGACGGCACGCGCCGTCAGCCGGTCGGTGTCCACCGCCCCCTCGGCGCGCTCGCGCAGCGCCCGTACGATCCGCTCGTCGAGGTCGGTCACGACCGGCTCCCGTTCGTCGTCGGGAGGCCGCAGCGCTCCCGGAGGTGGGTGAGCGCCCGCATGGCATGGGTGCGGACGGTGACCGGCGAGCAGTCCAGGATCTGGGCGATGGTCGCGTCGTCGAGGTCCTCGTAGTAGCGCAGCACGAGCACCGCCCGCTGGCGTTCCGGCAGCCCGAGGACGAGCCGCCACATCGCGTCCCGGTCGGCGGTCTCGCCGCCGAGGTCGCCGCGCTGCGGCCGCTCGGCGAAGTCGGCCGTCGCCAGTTCCCGGTTCGTACGCCGGCGCCACCAGGAGTGGTTGGCGTTGACCAGCATCCGGCGCACGTACACGTCGGGCCGGTCCGCCCTGGCGATCCGCCGCCAGTGCACGTACGCGCGGGCGAGGACGTCCTGGGTGAGGTCCTCGGCCCGGTGCTCGTCCCCGGTCAGCAGCCGGGCCAGCCGGATCAGGGCCGGCCCGCGGCTGCTGACGTACTCCTCGAAGGTCACACCATGCAGACGCCGTCACCGGCGCCGGGCGTTGACCCGCTCAGCGACGGGTGTGGTCGCGGAAGCCGCGGCCGCTCTTGCGACCCAGGTAGCCGGCCGTGACCAGGTGCTCCAGCAGCGGGGCGGGCGCGAAGCCCGGCTCACGCAGCTCCAGGTAGAGCTCCCGCTGGATGGCCAGCGAGACGTCCAGGCCGACCACGTCGAGCAGCTCGAACGGGCCCATCGGGTAGCCGCAGCCCAGCTTCATCGCGTAGTCGATGTCGTCGGCGGTGGAGTAGCTGGCCTCCAGCATCTTGACCGCGTCGTTGAGGTACGGGAAGAGCAGCGCGTTGACGACGAAGCCGGACCGGTCGCCGCAGACCACGCCCGTCTTGCCCAGCGCGGCGCAGACGGCGCGGGCGGTGGCGGTCGTCTCGGCCGACGTCCGGATGGTCTGCACGATCTCGACCAGCGGCATGACGGGGGCCGGGTTGAAGAAGTGCAACCCGACCACGTCGGCGGGCCGCTGGGTGGCCATCGCGACGTCGATCACCGGCAGCGACGAGGTGGTGGTGGCGAGCACGACGCCCGGCTTGCAGATCTCGTCGAGGCTGGCGAAGAGGGCCTTCTTGACGCTCAGCTCCTCCACCACGGCCTCGACCACGAGGTCGACGTCCGCGAGGTGCTCCAGGGTGGCCGACCAGTTGACCCGGCCGAGCGCGGCATCCCGGTCGTCCTCGCTGAGCTTGCCGCGCACCACGCCCTTGTTGAGCGAGGTCTTGACCGCCTCGCAGACCTTCGCGGACTTCTCCGCGCCCCGGGTCACCGAAACGACCTCGTAGCCGGCCTTGGCGAAGACCTCGATGATGCCGGTGGCCATCGTCCCGGAGCCCACCACGCCCACCTTCGCGATGGCCCGCGCGCCGTCGGCCAGCGCCGGCTCCGCCGCCACGGGCGTCCGCTCGTCCGGTACGACCTTCGGGGAGCCAGGCCGCTCGTAGGTGTAGAAGCCCCGGCCGGACTTGCGGCCGAGCAGCCCGGCGGTGACCATCTGCTTGATCAGCGGCACGGGGGCGTGCCGGCGGTCCCGGCCGCCGCGCCGGTACATGGTGTCCAGGATCTCGTACGCGGTGTCCAGGCCGATCAGGTCCATCAGCGCCAGCGGGCCCATCGGCAGGCCGCAGCCGAGCTTCATGGCCGCGTCGATGTCCTCACGGCTGGCGTAGTGCGACTCGAACATGCCGACGGCGTGGTTGAGATAGCCGAAGAGCAGCGCGTTGGCGATGAAGCCGGCGCGGTCGTTGATGGTGACGTCGACCTTGCCGAGCCGGTCGCAGAGCGCCTCCACGTCCGCGACCACGTCGGCGGAGGTGACCACCGTCCGGACGACCTCGACGAGCTTCATGACCGGGGCCGGGTTGAAGAAGTGGATGCCGATCACCTGGTTGGGCCGGCTGGTGGCGACGGAGATCTCGGTGACGCTCAGCGACGAGGTGTTGGTGGCCAGGATCGCCTCGGGCTTGCAGACCCGGTCCAGCTCGGCGAAGATCCGCTGCTTGAGGTCCAGGTGCTCAGGCACCGCCTCGATGACGAGGTCCACCGAGTGCAGCGCGTCCAGCCCGACCTGCCAGTGGACCCGGCTCAGCAGCGCGTCCCGGTCCGCCTCGGCGAGCTTGCCCTTGGCCACGGCCCGGTCCGTCGAGCCGGTCAGGGTGGCCCGGCCGCGCTCCAGCGCGCCCTCGGAGATCTCGACCGCGACGACGTCGACGCCGTTGCGCGCGAATACCTCGACGATGCCGGCACCCATGGTGCCCAGACCCACAACGCCCACGCTGGTGAACTCGCGCGCCACGACCGGCCTCCCCAATGCTCCGCACAGCCGCGTGAACGGCCACTAAGGTTATGCGCGCGAGTCTGCCACGTGACGTTCGGTTGTCGAGACGCGGTGGGGTATTTCACGAGCGGTGCGGCCCGTCGTCGGGCCGCCCGTCGTCAGGCCGCCCGGCCGGTCAGCCGGAGCAACTCGGCGACGAACTCGGCCGGCCGCTCCAGGTGCGGGCTGTGCCCACAGCCGGGCAGCAGCACCTCCCGGTACGCGCCGCCGGCCGCCGCGTAACGCTCCAGCACCACCCGGGTCTGCCCCACCATCGGCTGCGCCGGGCAGGCATCCGCCCCCGGCCAGCCCGGCACCGCGCCGAGCGAGCCCAGGTGGGCCAGGTCGAACAGCGAGGTGTCCGAGACGATCACGTCGGCGTCCCCGTGGATCCAGGTGACCGGCGGCTTGCCGGCGACGGCCACGAGTTCGTCGGCGACCCGGAAGTACGCCGGGGAGAGCGCGTTGAGCACGCCGCGCCGGCCCGGGGCGGTGCCGGGCCAGTTCGCCGAGTCCACCGCCGTGCCCGGATAGTTGTCGTCGCCCGTCGCGGTGGTGAGGAGGGTGTCCAGCAGCAGTTCCTCGTCGTCGCCGAGCGAGGCCGGGTCCGCCACGTAGGTGGCCCGCAGCACGTTGCGCGGGCTGGCCTGGCTGTCCGCGCCCCGGTCGCCGGCGGCCAGCCGCTTGACGAACTCCGCGTTGGCCGTGCCCGCCCCGGTGCCGGCGAAGTCGGGCGTGGTGGGCGTACCGGCCAGGTCGCGCGTGCCCCCGAAGCCGTACGGCGAGACCGGCGCGGCGAGCAGCAGCGCGGCCACCCGGTCGGGGTGGTCGACCAGCAGCCGCATGGCCACTCCCCCGCCCAACGAGTGCCCGACCACCACCGGCCGGGCGCCGGGCGCGAACAGGGACGGCTCGTCCAGCAGCGCGGCGAGGTCGTCGGAGAAGTCGGTCAACCCCCGGGTCGCGTCCACCGGGGCGGTGTCGGTGTACCCGTAGCCCCGCAGGTCGGGCGCGACCACCCGGAGGGTGTCCGGCAGCCGCCGCACCAGCGGCTCCCAGAACGCCGCGGACGAGCAGTTGCCGTGGACCAGCAGCACGGGCACGCCGTCCGGCGGCCCGGCCACCCGCACCGCCTGGGTGATCCCATTCGCCGACACGAGCTGCTGTCCGGTCTCCATCCGCGGCATGCTGCCACGACGCCCCGGCCGCGTCCATGGGCCCTTTCACCATGTTCGGTGGTCGGGAGGTGTGCGGCGACAGGTCAGGACGGGGCGGGCCCCAGCGCGCCCACCGGCAGCGGCGGCACCGCGTCGGGACCCTGGAGGGCCGGCATCGCGGCCGACAGCGGCGGCACCGGCTGGGCAGCCTGCCGGGCGGGGGTCACGAGGGGGTCGGCGCCCGGGAGGGCCGGGGTCGCGATCGGCAGCGGCAGCGTCGGGCGGTGGTCCCGGCGCGGCTGGCCGAAGCTGAGCCCCACCGGATCGGTCCGCGCCACGCCCGGGTCGAAGAGGCGCAGCTCCGTGCGCCCGACCCGGATCACGTCCCCGTCGGCCAACCGCTCCACGCCGGTGATCCGCCGGTCGTTCAGCCAGGTGCCGTTGGTCGAGCCCAGGTCCACCAGGCAGGCGCCCTCGTCCGTCAGCCAGACCTCGGCGTGCCGGCGGCTCAGGTGCGCGTCGGGCACGACGACGTCGGCCGTCGGCACCCGGCCGATCACCTGCCGCACCGGGCCGACCCGGAAACTCAGCCCCCGCATCGCCCCACCCGCCACCGTCAGCAACGGCATCAGTTCCGGACGCTCCTCCATGGACAGTCAGCCCCCCACCCCGCACGGTCACCCCGCGCGTCAGCCTGCCACCACACGGTGGTCGCCCTCGACCGCCGGGCGGTCACCTCCACACCCCCGGCCGGACACCTCCCGTTCGCCGGTTCGGCGTCCACCGGCTGACAAGGACCGCAAAACAGTCCCGGCCGGCCGGACGCCCCGACCATGTCCACGGAATCGGGCACCACCGCGTTCAACGAGGCCGGACGGCGGGCCATGACCTCTTCCGTACGGGCGACCCGGCGGACCGGAACCAGCGGGCGCGCCACCTACCGGCGAGTAATCCTCAGGTCTAGACTTCCGTCATGACGGCTGTGCATGCCCCGGGAACCCCGGTCATCGAGGACGGTCGGCTGGTGTCGACGAGCCCGGCGACCGGCGCGGAGGTCGGCCGCCTGCCGGTGGCGACCGCCGAGGACGTCGCGCGGGCGGTCGACCGCGCCCGCCCGGCCGGCGAGTGGTGGGCCGGGCTCGGCTTCGCCGGGCGCAGGGAGCGGCTGCTGCGGTGGCGGGCCCTGCTCGCCCGGCGGATCGAGGAGCTGGCCGAGCTGGTGCACGCCGAGGGCGGCAAGCCGTTGGCCGACGCCGTCGTGGAGATCGTCAGCGCCGTCGAGCACGTCGACTGGGCGGCCCGCAACGCCCGCCGGGTGCTGGGCCCCCGCCGGGTCCGCTCGCGGCTCGTCCTGGCCGAGTTCTCCGCCCACCTCGAATACCAGCCGCACGGGGTGATCGGCGTGATCGGGCCGTGGAACTATCCCGTCTTCACCCCGATCGGCTCCGTCGCGTACGCGCTCGCGGCCGGGAACGCCGTGGTGCTGAAGCCCAGCGAGTACACCCCCGCCGTCGGGCAGTGGCTGGTCGACACGTTCGCCGAGGTGGTGCCGGAGCACCCGGTGTTCACCGCGGTGCACGGGCTCGGCGACGTCGGCGCCGCACTCTGCCGCTCCGGGGTGGGCAAGGTGGCCTTCACCGGCTCGTCCGCCACCGCCAGGAAGGTGATGGCGGCCTGCGCCGAGTCGTTGACGCCCGTGCTGCTGGAGGCGGGCGGCAAGGACGCGATGATCGTCGACGCCGACGCCGACCTGGACGCTGCCGCCGAGGCCTGCGTCTGGGGCGCGCTCACCAACGCCGGCCAGACCTGCATCGGCATCGAGCGGGTCTACGCGGTCGAGCCGGTTTTCGACGCCTTCGTCGGGAAGGTGGTCGAGCGGGCCGGCCGGTTGACCGTCGGCCCCGACGACGCCGACATCGGCCCGATCACCATGCCGAGCCAGCTCGACGTGATCCGCCGGCACATCGACGACGCGCTGGCCCGGGGCGGCCGGGCGGTGCTGGGCGGCGCCGACGCGGTGCAGCCGCCGTACGTGCGCCCGACCGTGCTGGTGGACGTCCCGGAGGACTCACTCGCCGTACGCGAGGAGACCTTCGGCCCGACCCTGACCGTCAACCGGGTCCGCGACGCCGACGAGGCCGTCGCCCGGGCCAACGCCCTGTCGTACGGCCTGGGGGGTTCGGTCTTCGGCCGGCGGCGCGCGGTGGCGATCGCCCGGCGGCTGCGCTCGGGGATGGCGTCGGTCAACTCGACGCTGACCTTCGCCGGGATGTCCACGCTGCCGTTCGGCGGCGTCGGCGACTCCGGCTTCGGCCGCATCCACGGCGAGGACGGGCTGCGCGAGTTCAGCCGCGCCAAGGCGATCACCCGCCGGCGGGCCCGGTCGCTGCTGGCCTCCACGACCTTCGAGCGGACGCCGGCCGACGTCGCCCGGCTCGTCAGGGCCATCAAGGCGATGTACGGCCGGTGAGCCCTGGGGCGGAGGGCGTCAGAAGAGGGTGAGTTCGTCCCGCTCGATGCCGCGCAGCTTGTCGTAGTCCACGACGACGCAGCGGATGCCCCGGTCGGTGGCGAGCACCCTGGCCTGCGGCTTGATCTCCTGCGCGGCGAACACCCCGGCGACGGGCGCGAGCAGCGGGTCGCGGTTCATCAGCTCCAGGTATCGGGTGAGCTGCTCCACGCCGTCGATCTCGCCGCGCCGCTTCACCTCCACCGCCACGGCACCCTGGTTGGCGTCCCGACAGAGCAGGTCCACCGGGCCGATGGCCGTCATGTACTCCCGGCGGACCAGCGTGAACCCCTCGCCGAGGGTCTCCGGGTTGGCCGCCAGCAGCTCCTGGAGGTGCGCCTCCACGCCGTCCTTGCGCAGGCCCGGGTCGACGCCCAGCTCGTACGAGGTGTCCTGGAAGATCTCCTCCAGGGTGATCCGCAGCTCCTCGCCGGCCTTGTTGACGACCCGCCAGACGCCGGGGGCCTCCTCCAGCCGGCAGGGCGGGCTCATCCAGTTCAGCGGCTTGTACGCCCGGTCGTCGGCGTGGATCGACACCGACCCGTCCGCCTTCACCATCAGCAACCGGGTGGCCGGCGGCAGGTGGGCCGAGAGCCGTCCGACGTAGTCCACCGAGCACTTCGCAATCACCAACCGCACCCGACGAGGGTAGCGGAGGCCCCGGCCCGCGCCACCGAGCGGCACTGGCGTGGCGGTGGGATGCTGAGTCGGTGCTCGAAGTTCTCACCGGTACCGGCCTCGCCGCCTCAGCGGGGCTGAACGCCTACATCCCCCTGCTCACCATGGGGTTGCTGGCCCGCCACACCAGCCTGATCGACCTGCCCGCCGGCTGGCAGTGGCTCGGCAACGGCTGGGTGCTCGCCATCCTGGCGGTGCTGCTGGTCATCGAGGTCGTGGCCGACAAGGTGCCCGTGGTCGACCACGTCAACGACGTGGTGCAGACCGTGGTCCGGCCCACCGCTGGTGGCCTGGCCTTCGGCGCGGGCTCGTCGTCGGAGACGGTGACGGTGAGCGACCCGGGGAGCTTCTTCTCCTCCCACCAGTGGGTCCCGGTGGTGACCGGGGTGCTGATCGCCCTCGGCGTGCACCTGCTGAAGTCCGCCGCCCGACCAGTCGTCAACGCGACCACGGCCGGCGTCGGTGCCCCGGTGGCCAGCACCGCCGAGGACGCCACCAGCGTGGTCATGTCGATGGTGGCGATCATCCTGCCGGTGCTGGTGCTGGCGTTCCTGCTCGGGCTGGTCCTCTTCGTCGTCTGGTTCCTGCGTCGCCGGTCCGACCGACGCCGCGAACGTCAGGCGGCCCGGGCCGCCGGCTTCCGCGTCTGACCCTCGTACGCACCGACGGCCGGCCACCCCGCGTGGGGTGCCGGCCGTCGTCGGTGGTGGAGATGTGCCGCTGGCCGGCGCCCGTGTCGGGTGCCGGCCAGCGATCCCCCTTGTGGTGAATGTCTGTGTGTCAGCTGTTCCAGTGCTCGGCCACCAGGTCGGCGGCCTGCTGCTCCCACTGGGCGTAGTGGTCCGGGTACGCCGACACCTGCACCGTCTGCGCGGCCTCGGTCAGCGGCATGTCCTGCCACCCGTCGACCTGCTTCAGACCCTTCAGGAACGCCGTCGTCGAGTACTCCGGGTCGGTGATCTGCTCGACCGTGCCCCAACCGCTCGACGGGCGCTGCTGGAACAGGCCCTGCGAGTCGTGGTCGTTGCGGTCACCCAGATGACCCAGGTTCTCCAGCTTCGACTCCTGCAACGCCGTCGCGATCGACACCACCGCGGCCCGCTCGTCCATCCCGGCCTTCTTCGTCGCCGCGATGATCGCCTTGGCGTTGGCGACCTGCTCGTCGGTCAGGTCGATGCGCGACTGCGCGCCCTGCACGCCATGCGGGATCAGCTTCGTCTTGTCCACGGCCGGCTTGTCAGCCTGCACCGCCACCGCCACGGGCTTACCCGACTCGACCGTCGGGGCGGCGTGAGCAGCAGCCGGACCGGCGAACACACCACCGGCAAAAGCCAGACCAGCAACACCAAGAACGCTCTTACGCAGGATCGTGTTCATCAGGATGCTCCATTCGGGGGTTGGCACCACACGCCGAAGGGGGGTTCAGCGAGGGTGCAAGCACCGTCCGGCGCTCAAGAAATCGGGGGATCCGGCGCGTCACGCGCCGGGAAGAATCAGACCGGCCATCTGGAGACCGGGAGTGGCCCGTGTCGCGGGGCGAGGGGGTCGCCCCTTCATCGGCCGGGACCATGTGTAACGACCGGCGGCCCACCAACATTCCGGGGGCCTGCACGCCAGCCCGCCGAGGGCGGCGCGGTCTTGCTCGGCCGTACGCAGGGTGTAACGACCCCGCCCCGGCCACGATTCCGCCCCCACGATGCCCCCGGTCACACCCCGAACCGGACCCCACGGGTCCCATCGCCCGGCCGCTGTCGAGCTGCCCTCACAGATGGGGCACACGTGCCGCGGCAGGTGATCGAGCCTGGTGTGACGGGTGGTCCCACAGATGGGGCAGCTCGACAGCGCCCACCGCACCCACCCACCGGCCCGGTCAAGAGCGGGCCGACGGGCCGTGACCTCGCGGTCGACAGCTCGCCAACGCATCGCCGTCGCCTCCCGACGGGCGTCCCGACGGGCCTCCCCGACGGCCAATGCCGGACAACGGACAGCCAGGCACGGACGGCGCGCGACCACCGACGGGGTGTGGCCCGCCGTGCCCGGCGCAGGGATCAAGCCTGACCGCCCGGAGCCGGGCACGGCGGGCCACA
>NZ_JBIDCU010000003.1:174777-570100 GCF_043204765.1 Micromonospora sp. NPDC047730
CCCGGGGGGGTGGGCGGCGGGGGCCCCGGCGTGGTACACCCCCCCCCCCCCCGGGGGGGGGCCCGGGGGGCCCACACCCCACCACCACGCACCGCAACCCAACAACCCCGGCCACGACCACACGCCGCAACCCACACCCCACCACGACCGCACACCACCCCACGCCCGGCACCCGGAGAACACGAAGCGCTGACATCATCTCCCGGTGCCCGTGAAGATCCCCCGCGTTCCGCTCGCCGCCGCCACCATCGCCGCCGTGATCGCCGCCGCGGCGCTCCTCGCCGGCCCGGTCCCCCTCCGCACCCCGACCGCCACCGGCATCGTCCCGATCCCCACAGCGCAGCCACAGTCCCCGTCGTCGGGGCCGACGCCCACCCCGACGACCCCGGGCACGGCCCCGCCCACCCCGACGACCCCGGGCGCGACCCCGCCCGGCACAAGGCCACCCGTCGTGGACCACGGGCCGCGTGTGGGGAACAGGGTGGCGCTCACCTTCGACGCGGACATGACGGACGCGATGCGGTACCAGTTGCGCAGCGGCGCGGTGCGGTCGTACGCGAACCTGAAGATCATCGACCTGCTGGAGCGGGAGCGGGTGCCGGCCACGTTCTTCCTGACCGGCAAGTGGGTCGAGCAGTACCCGGCGGTGACCCGGCGGCTCGCCGCGAACCCGCGCTTCGAGCTGGCCAACCACACGTACGGGCACCTGGCCTTCACCCCGGACTGCTACGGCCTGCCCCGGATCCCGGAGCGGGAGATGACGGCCGACGTGGCGCGGACGTTCGACGTGGTCGCCGCGTACGGCGGGCGGCAGACCCGGTACTTCCGCTTCCCGGGGCTGTGCCACGACCGGCAGGCGCTGGACGCGCTGGCGCCGTTGGGGGTGACCGTGGTCGACGGCGACGTGGTGAGCGGCGATCCGTTCGCGAAGTCGTGGCGGCCGGTCGTGCGGGCGGCGCTGGACGGGGTGCGCCCCGGGTCGGTGATCGTCCTGCACGTGACGGAGGCGAACGCGCCGATGACGGACGAGGCGCTGCCGCACATCCTGGCGGGGCTGGCCGAGCGCGGCCTGGAGCCGGCTCCGCTGTCGGAGGTGCTCGGGCAGGGCTGAATCCGCCTCGCCAACCCCACCAAAAGCCTAAAGTCGGGGCAAGACTCTAGAGGAGGTCGGCATGACCGCAGCGATGGAGATGCCCCGGGTCCAGGAGTGTGTGGTTTCGGCCTGCGCGTACAACCACACCGGCGACTGCCACGCCTTCGCCATCACGATCGGCAGCATGGACCACGCGCACTGCCACACGTTCATCGAGATGCCCGCCGTCCGGGCCGGCGTGGACGGCCTCATCGCTCAGGTCGGCGCCTGCCAGCGGGCCGACTGCCGGCACAACGACCAGTTGGAGTGCCACGCGCCGGCGATCAAGGTCGGCCCGGACAACGACATGGCCGACTGCATGACCTACATCACCCGCTGACCGCCCGTCCCCTCAGCTCAGGCCGTTGGCCTCGCGAACCACGGTGACCAGGTCGTCGATGATGCCGGTGAGGGCGAAGTCCTTCGGCGTGAAGACCCGGGCCACCCCGGCGGCCCGGAGCTGCGCGGCGTCGCCGGCCGGGATGATCCCGCCGACCACCACGGGCAGGTCCGGCCGGCCGGCCGCGCGCAGCCCGTCCAGCACCGCCGGCACCGCGGCCAGGTGCGAGCCGGAGAGCACCGACAGGCCGACCAGGTCCACGTCCTCCTCGACGGCGGCGGCGACGATCTGCCCGGCGGTCAGCCGGATGCCCTGGTACACCACCTCGAAGCCGGCGTCGCGGGCGCGTACCGCGATCTGCTCCGCGCCGTTGGAGTGCCCGTCCAGGCCGGGCTTGCCGACCAGCAGCCGCAGCCGGCCGCTGCCCAACTCGCGGGCCGTGGCGGCGACCCGCTCGCGGACGGCGGCCAGGGTGGCGTCCCCGCCGGCCCCGGCGGCGCCGGCCAGGCCGGTGGGGGCGCGGTACTCGCCGAAGACCTGCCGCAGCGCGCCGGCCCACTCGCCGGTGGTCACGCCGGCCCGCACGCACTCGAGCGTCGCCGGCATCAGGTTCGTGGTGGTCGCGGCGTCCGCGCGCAGTCGGGCCAGCGCCGCGTCCACGGCCGCCGCGTCCCGCCCGGCCCGCCATTCGCGTACGGCGGCCACGGCGGCCGCCTCCACCGCCGGGTCGACCTGTTCGACGGCCTCGGCACCGGCCGCGGTCAGCGGCGACGGCTCGGTCTCGGCGAACCGGTTGACCCCGACCACCACGTCGGTGCCCGCCTCCATCCGGCGGCGCCGCTCGGCCAGCGAGGCGACCAGCGCGCTCTTGAGGTAGCCGGTCTCCACGGCGGCCACCACGCCGCCCATCTCCAGCACCTTCTCCAGCTCGACCCGCGCCCCGGCGACGATCTCGTCGACCAGCGCGGTCATCACGTGCGAGCCCTCGAAGAGGTCCGGGTACTCCAGCAGGTCCGACTCGTACGCGAGCACCTGCTGCATGCGTAGCGACCACTGCTGGTCCCACGGCCGGGGCAGGCCGAGGGCCTCGTTCCAGGCGGGCAGCTGGACGGCGCGGGCCCGGGCGTCCCGGGACAGGGTCACGCCCAGCATCTCCAGCACGATGCGCTGGATGTTGTTCTCCGGCTGCGCCTCGGTCAGGCCCAGCGAGTTGACCTGCACGCCGTAGCGGAACCGACGCTGCTTCGGGTTCGCCACCCCGTAGCGCTCGCGGGTGATCTCGTCCCAGAGCGCGCCGAAGGCCCGCATCTTGGCGATCTCCTCGACGAAGCGCACACCGGCGTTGACGAAGAAGGAGACCCGCTGCACCACGTCGCCCATCCGCTCGGCGGGCACCTGGCCCGAGTCCCGGACCGCGTCGAGCACCGCGACGGCGGTGGAGAGCGCGAAACCGACCTCCTGCACCGGCGTCGCGCCAGCCTCCTGGAGGTGGTACGAGCAGATGTTCACCGGGTTCCACCGGGGCATCTCCCGCAGCGTGTACGCGATGACGTCGGCCGTGAGCCGCAGCGACGCCGCCGGCGGGAAGATGTAGGTGCCCCGGGAGAGGTACTCCTTGATGATGTCGTTCTGCGTGGTGCCGGCGCAGCGGGCCAGCTCGGCCCCCTGCTCCGCGCCGACCGTGCCGTAGAGGGCGAGCAGCCACATCGCGGGCGCGTTGATGGTCATGGACGTGTTCATCTCGGCCAACGGGATGCCCGTGAAGAGGGCCCGCATGTCGCCGAGGTGCGCCACCGGGACGCCCACCCGGCCGACCTCACCGGCGGCGAGTTCGTGGTCGGGGTCGTAGCCGGTCTGCGTCGGCAGATCGAAGGCGACCGACAGGCCGGTCTGCCCCTTCGCCAGGTTGCGGCGGAAGAGCGCGTTCGTGGCGGCGGCCGAGCTGTGCCCGGCGTACGTGCGCATCACCCACGGGCGGTCGCGTTCGGGCAGCCGACCCGGGAGAGCCTTCTCGTCCATGGCGGGAGTCTAAGTTACCGTTCAGTCACCGGCGCTGTGGAAAACCACACAGCTCCATGGAGCGGACGCCCGGGTGCGAAGCTCCCGACATGGGCCGGAGCCCCACACCCCGGGCGGGTCACGGCCACGGCCAGGACGCACACTTGACGACATGGATGACGAGCTCGCGATCTCCGTCCGGGGGCTGCGCAAGGCGTACGGCGACAACGTCGCCGTGGCGGGCCTGGACCTGGACGTCCGCCGCGGCGAGGTGTTCGCCCTGCTCGGCCCCAACGGCGCCGGCAAGACCACCACGGTGGAGATCCTGGAGGGCTACCGTCGGCGCGACGCCGGCGAGGTCTCGGTGCTCGGCAGCGACCCGGCCGGGCCGGCCGCCGACTGGCGCTCCCGGGTGGGCATCGTGCTCCAGGGCACGGGCGAGTTCGACGAGCTGACCGTCGCGGAGGTGGTGCGCCACTTCGCCGGCTTCTACGCCGGGGCGGACGACCCGGACAAGGTCATCGAGCGGGTGGGGCTGGCCGGCAAGGCGAAGGCGCGTACGCACACCCTCTCCGGCGGGCAGAAGCGCCGGCTCGACGTGGCGCTCGGCATCGTCGGCCGCCCCGAGCTGCTCTTCCTGGACGAGCCGACCACCGGCTTCGACCCCGAGGCGCGCCGGGAGTTCTGGGAGCTGATCCGGGACCTGGCCGCCGCCGGCACCACCATCGTGCTGACCACCCACTACCTCGACGAGGCCGAGGCGTTGGCCGACCGGGTCGGCGTGATCGCCGGCGGACGGCTGGTCGAGGTCGCCGGACCCGACCGGCTGGGCGACCGGCAGGCGGCCCTCGCGACGGTCTCCTGGCGTACGCCGGAGGGGGCGCTGGAGACGGCGGAGAGCGCGACGCCGACGGCGCTGGTGGCCGACCTGGCGGCGCGCTTCGGCGGCGAGGTCCCCGGCCTGACGGTGACCCGGCCGACCCTGGAGGACGTCTACCTGCGGATGATCGGACACCGATGACCACCACGACGAAGCCCGTCCCACCGGCCACCACGGCCGCCCGACGGCCCGGTCCGGTCGCCCTCGGCCTGCGGCAGGGCCGGCTGGAGATCACCCAGTTCCTGCGCAGCCGGGAGTCCGTCGTCTTCACGATGGGCTTCCCGGTCATCATGATCGTGATCTTCGCGGCGATCTTCGACGACCGGATCGCGCCCGGGGTCAGCTACACCCAGTACTTCATCACCGGCATGATCGCCACCGGCCTGATGACCGTCAGCTTCCAGAACCTCGGCATCTGGATCCCGATCGAGCGGGACCGGGGGGTGCTCAAGCGCTACCGGGGCACGCCGATGCCGAAGTGGGTCTGGTTCGCCGGCAAGGTCCTGATGGTCGTCGCCATCGGCATCGCGGAGACCGTGCTGCTGCTCGCCGTCTCGGTGGCGCTGTTCGACCTGGAGCTGCCCGGCACCGCCGCGAAGTGGCTCACCTTCGGCTGGGTGTCGGTGCTCGGCGTCACCGCCTGCACGCTGTGCGGCATCGCCATCTCGTCGCTGGCCCGCACCGCCCGCAGCGGCTCGGCCGTGGTCACCCCCGTCGCGCTGGTGCTCCAGTTCATCTCCGGCGTGTTCTTCGTCTTCACCGAGCTGCCGAGCTGGATGCAGCAGGTGGCGGCGCTCTTCCCGCTGAAGTGGATGTGCCAGGGCCTGCGCTCGGTCTTCCTGCCGGAGAGCTTCGGCGCCCGCGAGCCGGGCGGTTCGTTCGAGCTGGACCGGGTCGCCCTGGTGCTCGTCGCCTGGTGCGTGGTCGGGCTGGTGCTCTGCCTGACCACGTTCCGCTGGACGACCAAGCGCGACGGCTGAGCCGGACGGGGCCCTCCCCCGCCCCGCCGGCGGCCAGGCGGCCTCGCTCACCCGCCGGCGGCGAGCGCGGCGCCGAGCGGCGTACGCCAGTAGAGCACCTCGCGCCCGGACCGCCGCTTGCCGACGGCGCCCGCGTCCAGCAGCACCCGCAGGTGGCCGCTCACCGTCCCGAGGGACAACCCGGTCACCACCACGAGCTGCGAGGTGCTCAGCGGCGTGTCCAACCTGGCCAGGATGTTGGCCCGGTTGGCGCCGATCAGCCGGGCGAGCCCTTCGGGTGCCGGTGAGGTGGGATCGACCAGGATCCCGCGCGCCGGATACACCATCCCGAAGCGGGTCGGCTTGTCCCAGACCACCCAGCCGCGACGGCAGTGCGCCGGGAGGAAGACCAACTGCTCGGCCTCGTCCAGCGACAGCGGCGGCTCCGGGTAGTCGTTGACCTGGAGCCGCCCGTCGCCCAGCCAGCGCATGTTCCGGTTGAGGTCGGCGACCACCCCGGCCCAGCCGCCCGTGCTCAAGGCGGCGGTGCGAGCCACGATGTCCGCCCGGAGCCGGCGTTCCCGCTCCGGCCACTCCGGCTCGACGGTGTGCGTCCAGACCCAGTCGAGGAGCCCCACCACCTGCCCGGTGAGACCGTCCGCCAGCAACTCGGCGGCGAGCGGCTCCGGGCGGGTGGCGCGCAGGTCGGCCCGGATCCGCTCGTCGGACAACCGCCCGACGGCCGCCAGCTCCGCCGCGAACGTCGGTTCCGGCGAGGCGGGAGCGACGGTGAGGAAGTCCGCGGTCCACCGGGGGTGGAACGACGCGGGCAGCAGCGCCCGGAGCACCGGCCGACCGGCCAGCATCCGCCGGAACGCCTCGACGTGCCGCCCCCGCCACGCCCGCTGCCAGGGGGTACGCGGGTCGTGCAGCGCGCGCAGCGCGGCGATCGTGTCGACCATCGGCGAGACCGCGAAGCGGCTCCGCGCGAGTAGGTCCGACGGCACCTGCCAGACGCCCACGTTTCGCCTCCAGACGTAACCCTACGAGATCCACCCGGCACCCCACACGATGGCGCCCGTGAGAACGTACGCAGATCTGTTCGCGGTCCGGGAGTTCCGCAACCTGTTCCTCGCGAACTGCGCGGGAATCGCGGCGCACACGACGTCGGCGCTGGCGCTGGGCGCGCTGACCTACGCGTCGACCGGCTCGGCGCTGCTCACCGCGCTGAGCATGTTCGGCGCACCGCTCGCCGGCGTGCTCGGCAGCCTGACGTTGCTGTCGGCCGCGGACAACGTGCCGCCCCGCCGGGCGCTGACCCTCGCCGCCGTGCTGGTCGCCGCCGGAGCGGCGCTGCAGGTTGTGCCCGGCCTGCCGCTGTGGGCCCGGTTCGCGGTCGTCTTCGCCAGCGCGTACGTCGGCTCGATCACCGCCGGGGCCCGGTGGGCACTGCTCACCGACATCCTGCCGGCCGACGCGTACGTGCTGGGCAGGTCCACCCTGAACACCAGCGTCGGGGCGATGCAGATCGCCGGGTTCGGACTTGCCGGCGTCCTGCTGGCCTGGCTGACCCCGTACGAGGTGTTCCTGCTCTCGGCGGTGCTGCGGATGGTGGCGGCGGCGGTCGGGTGGTGCGGGATCTCGGAACGCCCGGCCCGGACCACCGCCCGGACGACGGTCGGGCGCACGCTCAGGGTGAACCGGGAACTGTGGACGGATCCCGGCCGCCGGTCGCTCCTGCTCAACCTGTGGGTGCCGGGCGGCCTGGTCGTCGGTTGCGAGGCGCTGTTCGTGCCCTACGCCGGGGACCGGGCCGGCTTCCTCTACGCCGCCGCAGCCCTCGGCATGCTGGCGGGCGACATCGTGGTGGGGCGGTCCCTGCCGCCGGCCACGCGGGACCGGCTGGTCCCCGCCCTGCGACTGCTACTCGCCCTGCCTTACCTGGCCTTCGCGCTGTCGCCGGCGCTGCCGCTGGCCATGGCCGTCGCGGCCGTCGCCTCGGCGGGCTTCGCCGCCGGGCTGCCGTTGCAGGAGCGGCTGATCGCCCACTCGCCCGCCGAGATCCGGGGCCAGGTGCTCGGCCTGCACCACAACGGGATGCTGGCCGCGCAGGCGCTGTGTGCCGTGCTCGCCGGCGCGGTCGCGGACCTGGTCCCGGCGAACTGGGCCGTCACGCTGCTCGCCGCGGCGTCGCTGGCGGCCACGCTCGTGCTCACCGCCGGGCTGCGGCGGACCGCCCCCGCACCGGTGGAGGCGGTCCGCTGAGCGGCCGGCGAAGGTCGCGCCCGGCCGCCCGTCAGTACGTGTAGAAGCCCTTGCCGGACTTGCGGCCGAGGTCGCCGGCGGTGGCCATGCGCTGGAGCAGCTCCGGCGGGAAGAACTTCTCGTCCGCGGTGTCGGTGTAGATGTTCTTCGTGGCGTTGAGCAGCACGTCCACGCCGGTCAGGTCGATCGTCGCCAGCGGGCCCATGGCGTGGCCGAAGCCGAGCTTGCAGGCCGTGTCCAGGTCCTCGGCGGAGACCACGCCGGACTCGACCAGCTTGACCGCCTCCATGGCGAGCGCGCTGATCAGCCGGGTGGTGACGAAGCCGGCGATGTCCCGGTTGACCACCACGACGGTCTTGCCGATCCCCTCGGCGAACGCCTTCGCCGTCGCCAGGGTCTCGTCGCTGGTCTTGTAGCCGCGCACCAGCTCGCAGAGCTTCATCATCGGCACCGGTGAGAAGAAGTGGGTGCCGACGACCGCCTCCGGCCGCTCGGTCGCCGTGGCGATCTGGGTCACCGGGATGGCCGAGGTGTTGGTGGCCAGGATCGCGTCGGGCCGGCAGATCTTGTCGAGCGCCCGGAACACCTCGTGCTTGATCTCGATTTTCTCGAAGACCGCCTCGACGACGATGTCCGCGTCCGCCGCCGCCTCCAGGTCGGTGGTCGGGGTGATCCGGCCGAGCGCCGCCTCGACGTCGGACGCCTCGATCTTCCCCTTCTGGGCGAACCTCTCCAGCGACTTCCGGATGCCGTCCACGCCCCGCTTGGTGGCCGCGTCGTCCAGGTCCCGCAGCGTCACCTGCCAGCCCGCCTGCGCCGCCACCTGGGCGATGCCCGAGCCCATCAGCCCGGCCCCGACGACCGCGAGTCGACCCGCCATCTGCTTCTCCCTCGCCTGAATGAGTGTCTGCCAGCACCCTAGTCGGCACGCCTGAACGGATGCTAAGGCGTGTCGCCCGGGCGGCGGACGGCAGCGGCGGGGCCGTCAGATGGTGAGGTCCGGCTCCTCCGGCGCGGTGCCCGGCTCCACCTCGACGCCGAGGGCCCGCAGGTCCGCCGCGAAGTCCGGGTAGCCCCGGTCCACGTGGTGCACGTGGGAGACCTCGGTGACCCCCTCGGCACAGAGCCCGGCGATGATCAGCCCCGCGCCGGCCCGGATGTCGGTGGCGCGTACGGGGGCGCCGGAGAGCCGCTCGCGGCCGCGTACCACCGCGTGGTGCCCGTCGGTCTTGATGTCCGCGCCCAGCCGCATCATCTCGTTGGCGAACATGAACCGGCCGTCGAAGATGTTCTCTGTGATCAGGGACGCGCCGTCGCTGACCGCCGCCAGGCCGATCGCCATCGGCAGCAGGTCGGTGGCGAAGCCCGGGTACGGCAGGGTGACCACGTCCACCGCCTTCGGCCGGTCGTCCATCCGGACTCGGAACGCGTCGCCCCTGGTCTCCACCAGGCCACCGGCGGAGACCAGCTTGTCGAGCGCGACCTCCAGGAACCCCGGCTCCACCCCGGTGACGGTGACGTCCCCCCGGGTCATCGCCGCGCCGAAGGCCCAGGTGCCGGCCACGATCCGGTCCCCCACCGTGGCGTGCCGCACCGGCCGCAGCCCGGGCACCCCCTCGATGTGCAGCGTCGACGTGCCGGCGCCGGAGATCCGCGCGCCCATCTGGTTGAGCATGGTGCAGATGTCGACGATCTCCGGCTCGCGGGCCGCGTTGTCGATGACGCTGGCCCCGCGGGCCAGCACCGCCGCCATGACCAGGTTCTCCGTCGCCCCGACGCTGGGGAAGTCGAGCATGATCTCCGCGCCGTGCAACCCGTGCGGCGCCGAGGCGATCACGAAGCCGTGCTCGCCCGAGATCTCCGCGCCCATCCGGGTCAGCCCGGAGATGTGCATGTCCAGCCCCCGCGAGCCGATGGCGTCCCCGCCGGGGTGGGCCACCCGCACGTACCCCAGGCGGGCCAACAGCGGGCCGAGCACGCAGATGGAGGCGCGCAACCGGCGGACGAGGTCGTAGTCGGCCTCGGTGCCGGGCTGTTCGGGCACGTCGATGACGACCGACCGGGACCGGGCCACCCCGCCGTGCACGACCATCGGGTCGACCGGGTCGTCGGCGTCGAAGCGGATGCCGCAGCCGAGCCGGCGGAGCACCTCGCCCATGATCGCGATGTCGGTGATCCGCGGGACGTTGGTGATCACGCTGCGTCCCGGGGCGAGCAGCGCGGCGGCCATCAGCTTCAGTGCCGAGTTCTTCGCGCCGACGACGTGCACCGTGCCGGCCAGGCGGGCATCGCCGCGCACCCGGATGACGTCGACGTCGTTGACCGCCGGGTCACCGGCGTCCCCGGGGCCCACCCCACCCGGCCGGAGTGCGCCCGGGCGCACCGGGATCGTCAGGTCCGGTATCCGTAGGCTGTGCGTCATGGCCGTCCACCTCACGCGCATCTACACCAAGGCCGGCGACGCCGGCATGACCAGGCTGAGCAACAACGAACAGGTGCCGAAGACCGATCCGCGCATCACCGCGTACGCGGACGTCGACGAGTGCAACGCCGCGATCGGCGTGGCGCTCGCGCTTGGGCAGCTCGACGACGAGCTGCGGGGCGTCCTGGCGTCGATCCAGAACGACATGTTCGACGTGGGCGCCGACCTGGCCACCCCGGTGGAGCCGGACCCGAAGTACCCGCCGCTGCGGGTCACCGAGGAGTACGTCGAGCGCATCGAGGGTTGGTGCGACGAGTACAACGCACGCCTGAGCAAGCTCGACTCCTTCATCCTCCCCGGCGGCACCGCGGGTGCGGCGCTGCTGCACGTGGCGCGGACGGTCGCCCGACGCGCCGAGCGGGCGGCGTGGGCCCTGGTCGCGCACGACCCTGAGCGGACCAGCTCGCTCCCGGCAAAGTATCTCAACCGGCTCTCTGACCTGCTGTTCATCCTGGCAAGAACCGCCAATCCCGGTGGAGATGTGCTATGGGTGCCGGGCGGCAGGCGCTGACCGCCGGCGCGCTGCACCACGTCGAGATCTGGGTACCCGACCTGGCCGCCGCGATACGCGGCTGGGGCTGGCTCCTCGGCGAGCTGGGCTGGACGCCGTTCCAGGAGTGGCCGGCCGGCCGCTCCTGGCGGCTCGGCCCGACGTACCTCGTGGTGGAGCAGTCACCGGCGCTGCGCGGGCGGCGGCACGACCGGCTCGCCCCGGGCCTCAATCACCTGGCCTTCCACGCCGGCCCGCCCGCCGCGGTGGACCGGCTGGTCGCGGCGGCGCCGGCACACGGCTGGACGCTGCTCTTCCCCGACCTGCATCCCCACGCCGGCGGCCCGCAGACCTACGCCGCCTACCTCACCGACAACCAGGGGTACGAGGTGGAACTCGTGGCTTCGGCCGCCTGAGGCGTCTCTCAGCTTGCGGTGGGGTGTCTCCGGGTCACTCTCGTCGCGAAGCAGGCGGTCGGCGGCGTGGGAGATTCCTGAAGAGGATGTGGTCAGGCGGCGGGCCAGTCCTGGGAGGCCAGACGCGGCGAGGCCGCCCCCGGAGGGGCGGCCTCGAGCCAGGAGAGGAACCCGGTGACGGTGGATCGCGCCATGGCGATCTCGACCGGAGCGTGGTTGCTGGTACAGCGGAGGATGACCCAGTCGGCGGGCATGGAGAGGCGTTCCTGCCCCTCCGGCAGCCGCCGGCGCTCCACGGCCAGCCCTTTGCGGGAGAGCACCCGCGTGGGACGGATGGCGAAGCTGAAGACCCGGTACCAGCGGAGTTCGTCGCCGACGAACCGGCCGAAGCCGGGGGACCAGCCGCGGCCGTCGAGCATCGTGGAGGTCCGGACGCCGAGCCGGATGATGCCTCCGCTACGCGTGACGACGGCCCGCCGGGCGAAGAGGATCAGGAGCGCGCCGAGGATGACGACTACGCCGATTCCGATCCCTTCGACGATCCCCATCGGCGGTGCGGCTCAGCGGCTCTGTGCGGCGGAAACCGGGGTGGCGCTCTCGGCCAGGACGGTGACGCCGTCGGCGGTCACCGAGAGGAAGCCGCCGGCGACCTCGTAGGAGACCTGCTCGCCACCGGCGAGCTTGATGCGTACCTGGCCGGGCTCGGCGAGCTGGCCGAGCAGGGGCGCGTGCCCCGGCAGCACACCCAGCTCACCCTCGGTCGTCCGGGCGACGACCATCTCGGCGTCACCGGACCAGACCTTCTCCTCGACGGCTACGAGCTCGACGTGAAGCTGCTGTGCCACGCTGTCTCCTTGCTGCGGCGGCGGATTGTCGAAAGTCTAGTCTTGCCGCGGACGCGCCCCCAACGCGGGTGGCGAGACCTGCGCCACGGCTATTTGGCCTTGTTCTGGAAGTCGGGGTGCTCCAACAGGAACGCGTCCAGCTGCTCATTCTTCAGGGCGGTGAAGAAGTCGTCGACCTCCGGCTCGAAGCGCTCGCCCCGGTACTTCCCGTTCTCGGTGACCCCGCCGCCGGGCAGCTTGACCATCTGGATCGTCTCCGGGCGGATGTTCTTCAGCGCGATGCCGAAGTCGATCACGCTGTTGCCGCGGCCACTGAAGATCAGCGACTGCCCGGCCGCCCGCAGCACCCGGTCCAGCTTGATCGGGTTCGTCACCACGTCGGCGCTCAACGCCTGCCCGGCCATTGCCTTGACGAACTGCTGCTGGTGGCGCTGCCGGCCGTAGTCTCCGTCCGGGACGCCGTTCTTCGGGTAGCGCTGCCGGACGTAGTCGAGCGCCTGCCAGCCGCTGAGGTGCTGGTTGCCCTTCTTGTAGACCGCCTGCGGGCCGACGTAGCCCTCACCGTACGGGTTGCCCTTGCGGTGCTTGCCGTTCGGCTCGCGGTGCTCGGAGCGCACCTCGCGCTCGATGTACATGTCGACGCCGCCCATCGCGTCGACGATCTTCTGGAAGCCGTTGAAGTTGATGATCGCGCCGGCGTCGAAGCGCTTGATGCCGGTGACCTTCTGCACCGTCGTCGCCAGTAGCTCGAAGCCCCGGGCGGCGTCCGGGTTGCCGCCGGGCACCCGGCTGCCGTACGACATCGCCGCGTTGAGCTTGTCGGTGCCGCCGTTGAACTCCGCCCGGCTGAACTTGGGGATCTCCACGATGAGGTCGCGCGGCATCGAGAAGAGGTAGGCGCGGTCCATCTCGGCGGGCACGTGCAGCACCATGATCGAGTCGGCCAGTGGCGGCGTCTCCGGGTTGCGCGGGTCGATGCCGACCAGCAGGATGTTGAGCGGGCCCTTGATGTCGCTCTTGCGCTCCTTCGCCCCGGCGGCCTGGTCGCCGAAGAGGTCGGCCTTGCCCACCGCGCCCTCGTAGCGGGCCATCAGCGCCTCGGCGCCGACCAGGACCACGCCGCTGAGCAGCATCAGGACGGCACCGAACACGGTGCAGGCCCGGGCCCACCGCGGCACCCCCGACCACACGGACGACTTGCCGCCGCCCTTGCCGGCCTTACCCACGATCATCTCCGTTCGTCACGCCCACGATCAGGAGACGGGCGCACGCAGCCGATTGATTGCACAGATCGACGCTCGCTTCCGGCGAGCGCGCGGATCGACGGTACCTCGCGTTCGGCTTGATCGCCGACCGCGCGGAACCGGGCAGCGGCGATCATAAGGCCCGAAGATGAACGAAAGGCCGTCCCGGCATTGCCGGGACGGCCTTTCTCAGGACCGACAGGTCAGCCCTTCATCAGCTCCGCCGCCTTGCGCTCCAGGTCCTCCAGACCGCCGCACATGAAGAAGGCCTGCTCGGGGAAGTGGTCGTACTCACCCTCGCTGATCTTCTTGAACGCCTCGATGGTCTCCTTGATCGGGACCGTCGAGCCCGGTACGCCGGTGAACTGCTCGGCGGCGTAGGTGTTCTGCGACAGGAAGCGCTCGATCCGCCGCGCACGCTGCACGGTGATCTTGTCTTCCTCGGAGAGCTCCTCGATACCGAGGATGGCGATGATGTCCTGCAGGTCCTTGTACTTCTGCAGGATCCGCTTCACCTCGGTCGCCACCGCGAAGTGCTCGGCGCCGACGAACTCCGGGGCGAGGATCCGGGACGAGGACGCCAGCGGGTCCACGGCCGGGTAGATGCCCTTGTCGGAGATCGACCGCTCCAGGTTGGTGGTCGCGTCGAGGTGGGCGAACGTGGTGGCCGGGGCGGGGTCGGTGTAGTCGTCCGCCGGCACGTAGATCGCCTGCATCGAGGTGATGGCCTGGCCCCGGACGGAGGTGATCCGCTCCTGGAGCTCGCCCATCTCGTCGGCCAGGGTCGGCTGGTAACCCACGGCGCTCGGCATGCGGCCGAGCAGGGTGGAGACCTCCGAACCCGCCTGGGTGAAGCGGAAGATGTTGTCGATGAAGAGCAGCACCTCCTGCTTCTTCACGTCCCGGAAGTACTCGGCCATGGTCAGCGCGGAGAGCGCCACCCGCAGCCGGGTGCCCGGCGGCTCGTCCATCTGGCCGTAGACCAGCGCGGTCTTGTCGATGACGCCGGACTCGGTCATCTCGGCGATGAGGTCGTTGCCCTCACGGGTGCGCTCACCCACGCCGGCGAAGACCGACGTACCACCGAAGTTCCGGGCGACACGGGTGATCATCTCCTGGATGAGCACCGTCTTGCCCACGCCGGCGCCGCCGAACAGACCGATCTTGCCACCCTTGACGTACGGGGCGAGCAGGTCGATGACCTTGATGCCGGTCTCCAGCATCTCGGTCTTCGGCTCCAGGTCCGCGAAGGCCGGGGCCTTGCGGTGGATGCCCCAGTGGTCGTCCGGCTGGAGCGTCTCGCCCTCGGTGAGGTTGAGGCACTCGCCGATCGCGTTGAACACGTGGCCCTTCACCGTGTCGCCCACCGGCACGGTGATCGGCGAGCCGGTGTCGCGCACCTCGGTGCCGCGGACCAGGCCGTCGGTCGGCTGCATCGAGATGGCGCGGACCATGTTGTCACCCAGGTGCTGGGCGACCTCCAGGGTCAGCGTCTTCTCGCCGCCGGAGAGCGTCACGTCCACGTGCAGGGCGTTGAACAGGGCCGGCATGGCGTCGCGCGGGAACTCGGCGTCGACGACCGGGCCGATGACCCGGACCACGCGACCCGTGGCCGTCTTGGTCTCTACTGGGGCAGTCATCACACTTCACTTCCCGACGCGGCCAGCGCGTTCGCGCCGCCGACGATCTCGCTGATCTCCTGGGTGATCCCGGCCTGGCGGGCCGAGTTCATCTCACGCGTGTACTTCTCGATCATCTCTTCGGCGTTGTCGGTGGCGCTCTTCATCGCCCGCCGACGGGCCGCCGACTCGCTGGCCGCCGACTCCAGCAACGCCGCGTAGATCCGCGTGTTGATGTACTTCGGCAACAGCGCGTCGAGCAGCGCCTCCGCCTCCGGCTCGAACTCGTACGCCGGCAGCAGGCCCTCGGACCGGGGACGGTCCTCGACCTGCATCGGCCCGATGATCTTCGCGACCGGGGTCTGGGTCATCAGGGAGTGGAACTCGGTGTAGACGATGTGCAGCTCGTCGATACCGAGCACCCCGTCCGGCCCGGCGCCGCCGTCGACGTCGTCCGCGCCGGCCGTGAACGCCTTGATCAGCGTCTCGCCCACGGCGCGGGCGTCGGCGAACGTCGGCTGCTCCGAGAACCCGGTCCAGTTCGCCTCGATCGGCCGGTCACGGAAGCGGAAGAAACCGACGCCCTTGCGCCCGATGACGTAGAGCACCGGCTCCTTGCCGTCGGCACGGAGCCGGGCGATCAGCGACTCCGCCGTCTTGATCGCGTTGGAGCTGTAACCGCCGGCCAGGCCACGGTCGGAGGTGACCAGCAGGACGCCCGCCCGCCGCACCCGCGGACGCGGGGTGAGCAGCGGGTGGTCGATCCGCGCGTTGGACGCCAGCGCCGTGAGCACACCGGTGATGGCCTGGGCGTACGGCAGGGACGCCTCCACCCGGGCCTGGGCCTTGGCGATCCGGCTCGTCGCCACGAGCTCCATCGCCTTGGTGATCTTCTTCATCCCCTTCGCCGAGCGGATCCGTTGACGAAGAACGCGTACCTGGGCCGCCATGAATCAGCCCTTACTGGTTCTCGACCGGGCGGTCGGTCGTGCCGTCACGGAAGCGGGTCACCGTCTCGCGGTTCTCCTCGCCCTCGAGCGGCGCGGCCGGGGCCTCGTTGATCCGACGCTCGTCGGCCTTGCCGAGGAAGAGCTGCTTGAACTCGGTGATGGCGCGGTCGAGCGAGCCGACGATCTCGTCGTCCCACTTGTTGTCGGCGATGCCGGCCAGCACACCCTCGTGCTTGTGGCGCAGGTACTGGAGGAACTCCGACTCGAAGCGGCGGACCTCACCCACGGGGATGTCGTCCAGCTTGCCCTCGGTGCCGGCCCAGACCGAGACGACCTGCTCCTGCACCGGGTACGGCGAGTAGTTCGACTGCTTCAGCAGCTCGACCAGGCGGGAACCGCGCTCCAGCTGGGCGCGGGAGGCCTTGTCCAGGTCGGAGGCGAAGGCGGCGAACGCCTCCAGCTCGCGGTACTGGGCCAGGTTGAGCCGCAGCGACCCGGCGACCTTCCGCATCGGCTTCACCTGCGCGGCGCCACCGACCCGGGAGACCGAGGTGCCGACGTTGATGGCCGGCCGGACGCCCTGGTTGAACAGGTCGGTCTCGAGGAAGATCTGGCCGTCGGTGATGGAGATGACGTTGGTCGGGATGAAGGCCGAGATGTCGTTGGCCTTCGTCTCGATGATCGGCAGGCCGGTCATCGAGCCGCCGCCGAGCTCGTCGGAGAGCTTCGCGCAGCGCTCCAGCAGCCGGGAGTGCAGGTAGAAGACGTCACCCGGGTACGCCTCGCGGCCCGGCGGGCGGCGCAGCAGCAGCGACACGGCGCGGTACGCCTCGGCCTGCTTGCTCAGGTCGTCGAAGACGATCAGGACGTGCTTGCCGCCGTACATCCAGTGCTGCCCGATGGACGAGCCGGTGTACGGGGCGAGGTACTTGAAGCCGGCCGGGTCGGAGGCCGGGGAGGCGACGATGGTGGTGTACTCCATCGCGCCCGCCTCCTCCAGGACGCCCTTGATCGAGGCGACCGTGGAGGCCTTCTGGCCGATGGCGACGTAGATGCAGCGGACCTGCTTCTTCGGGTCGCCGGAGCGCCAGTTGTCCCGCTGGTTGAGGATGGTGTCCAGCGCGACGGTGGTCTTGCCGGTCTTCCGGTCACCGATGATCAGCTGACGCTGCCCACGGCCGATCGGGGTCATGGCGTCGACGGCCTTGAGGCCGGTCTGCAGCGGCTCGTCGACCGACTGCCGGGCCATCACGTTCGGGGCCTGGAGCTCCAGCTCGCGGAAGCCCTCGTTGGCGATGTCGCCGAGGCCGTCGATCGGCTGGCCGAGCGCGTTGACCACGCGGCCGAGGAAGGCGTCGCCGACCGGCACGGAGAGCACCCGGCCGGTGCGCTTGACGCGCTGCCCCTCTTCGAGCTTGGCGGAGTCACCGAGAACGACGACACCGATCTCCCGGACGTCGAGGTTCAGCGCCACACCCAGGGTGCCGTCCTCGAACTCCAGGAGCTCGTTGGTCATGGTCGAGGGGAGGCCCTCGACGTGGGCGATGCCGTCGCCGGTGTCGGCGACGGTGCCGACCTCCTCGCGGGAGAGTTCGGACGAGTAGGAGGAGACGTAGCGCTCCAGGGCGCCGCGGATCTCCTCCGTCGAGATGGTCAGCTCGGCCATCCTCTGCTTCCTTAAGTATCAGGGGCCCGGGATACCTAGTACCGACCGGTCCGAATGGCGTCTATTCACAGGCGCTGGGCGGCAGTGCCGCCTCAGCGCTTCGCGAGCGCGTTGCGGCTCTCGTTGAGGCGGCGCAGGACGGTGCCGTCGTACAGGTCGGAGCCGACCCGCACGCTCACGCCACCGAGAACTCCGGGGTCCACCGTCTGCTTGACGGAAACCTCTCGACCGTATATCGCGGAGAGGCTCGCGCCCAGCCGGCGCTCGTCCTCGTCACTCAACGGGGCCGCTACGGTCACGTACGCCACCTGCCGGTCCCGCCGGTCGGCGGCGAGCTCGACCAGTCGGGTGAGCGCCCCGGCGAAGGAGCGCCCCCCGAACCCGCCCAGCGCCGCCTCGACGAGGCGGAGGGTGATCGGGCGGGCCTTGCCGGCGAGCAGTTCGCGGGCCAGGTCGGCCCGCTTCCCGACCGGGGCGATCGGGTCCGCCAGCGCGTTGGAGAGCGCCGACTGACCGGAGACCACCTGACCGAAGCGGAACAGCTCGTCCTCGACCTCGCCGAGGTCGCCGGCGGAGTCGGCGCTGGCCAGCAGCGCCTCCACGCCGAGCCGCTCGGCACCGTCGAGCAGCTCCGACGGCGCCGACCAGCGGCCGGCGACCAGCGAGGCGACCAGGTCGAGCGCCTCGGCGCCGACCTTGCCGCGCAGCAGCTCGCCGAGCAGGGCGGTGCGGTCCGCGCCCGAGCGGGCCGGGTCGGAGAGCGCCCGGCGCAGCCGCGGCTCGCGCCGCAGCAGGTCGGCGACGGAGAGGATGTCGTCGGCGGTGGTGGCCACCGCCGACGGCTCCGTGCCGCGGACGTACGCGTCGAGGCGCTCGGCCGCGACCTTGTACGACTCCCGGCTGGCGGCCTGCATCAGCGGGCCCCCGCGCTCTCGAGACCGCTCAGGAACCGGTCGACGGTGCCCTTGCGACGCGCCTCGTCGGCGAGCGACTCACCGACGATCTTGCTGGCCAGGTCCACCGCGATCGTGCCGACCTCGGTGCGCAGCTCGCGCACGATGGTGGCCCGCTCGGCGGCGAGCTGCTCCTTGCCGGCCGCGATGATCCGGTCGGACTCCTCCCGTGCCTTGGCGAGGATGTCCTGCCGGATGCCCTCGGCGTCGGCCCGGGCGTCGTCCCGGATCTTGGCGGCGTCGGTGCGCGCCTCGGCGAGCTGCGCGCGGTACTGCTCGAGGAGCTGGTTGGCCTCGGCCTGGGCGGCCTCGGCGCGCTTGATGCCGCCCTCGATCGCGTCCACCCGAGCCTGGAACGTCTGCTCCATGCGGGGGAAGACGAACTTCATCAGCACGACGCAGAGCAGGGCGAAGGCGATGCCGCCCACCACGATCTCCTGCCAGATCGGCACGATCGGGTTGTGGGTCGACTCACCACCCTCAGCGGCGAGCAGGAACATGGAAGACCTCCCGGTCCGAGGGGGGCGGAATTACTGAATCGGGCCCTGCCAGATGAAGCCGAAGGCGATGCCCAGCAGCGCGAGCGCCTCGATGACGGCGAAGCCGATCCAGACGTACGGCAGGGTCATCCGGGACGACTCCGGCTGGCGGGCGGTCGACTGGATGTAGGCGGCGAAGACCAGGCCGACACCGATGCCCGGGCCGATGGCCGCGAGACCGTAGCCGATGGCGGCGGTGCTGCCCTCTACCGCGGCGTAGATGTCCATTAGTGGGTTCCTCCTGGTTATCACGCGTGACGGTCACGCGGGACGACAACTGTTGGTGCGAGGTGGATCAGTGCTCGTCGGCGAGCGCGCCCTGCACGTAGCTGGCGGTCAGCACGGTGAAGACGTAGGCCTGCAGGACGATCACCAGGAACTCGAGGAAGGTGAGCGCGACGGTCATCGCCCAGGACAGCACCGAGACCGGTGCGAGCCAGGCGTTGGCGTTGAGCATCGCGAAGCCGCCGAGCGTGAAGACCAGCAGGAGCATGTGGCCGGCGAACATGTTCGCGAAGAGACGCACGGCCAGCGAGAACGGCCGGACGAGGAAGGTCGAGAAGAACTCGATCGGGATCAGCAGCGGCAGGATGTACCAGGGCGCCGGCGGGATGAGCGAGTTCTTGATGAACTTCCCGGCGCCGTGGTGCTTGATGCCGGCGTAGATGAAGAGCACGTAGCTGATCACGGCGAGGAAGGCCGGGAAGGCGATGTGCGAGTTCGGCGAGATCTGGAACAGCGGCACGATCGCGAAGAAGTTGGTCAGCAGGATGAAGCAGAACAGCGTGGTGAAGTACGGCGCGAACCGCACACCCGCGTGCCCGATCATGTCGACCGCGATGTTGTTGCGCACGAAGCCGTAGATCGACTCGGCGAGCCACTGCTTCTTGGTCGGCACCAGCTGCGGCTTACGGTAGCTGGCCAGGAAGAAGATGATCAGGACGCCGACGGCGATCCAGACCATGGCCGTGATCTTGGTGAACCAGTAGGAGTCGTGCGCACCCCAGGGCAGGATGCTGGGCAGGTAGAAGTCCTCCACGCTGGGTGGGAATGCCGCCTGGCCCGCTGCCAGGACGTTCGCCTGTCCGAACACCGCGTCCCTTCCTAAGTAGGCGTGCCGAGTCGACGGACGACCAGGATGATCCCCCCGGCCATGCCGAGCACGACGCCGATCCCGGTGGCGATGCCGCCGGTGTCGAGCCACTGGTCGACCAGCCAGCCGATGAAGCCCCACACGAGCATGCCCGCGATCAGGTATGTGAGCGCGGTCCAACCCTGGCCGGCTCCGGTCGGAACGTCGTCCGGGCCGCCGCTGGGTCGGGGGGGTTGGTCACCAGCCATGACGGGGCGAACGATATCAGCCGGGAATACGAGGCTGTGCCTCGCCCCCCGCACAACCGTCGTTGTGTGGGCCGGTGGCGGGCAGCGTCGTCTGTGGGCACGCTACTCCCCTTCCGCCAGCGTGCAAATGACCGGTGGCGGACACATTTCCGCGCCGTCCGGGCCGTGGGCCACCACCGTGCCCGCCACCTGCGGCGGGCTCAGCGGGGACGGCGGGCGTGCACGGTGGTGAGCCACCAGATGTGCACGCCGGTCCAGACCACCACGCCGGCGGCGATGCCCAGGCAGAGCGGGATCAGCCCGGGCCAGCCGGTCGACGCCACGGCCACCATCACGACGCCCAGCAGGGTCATCTTGGCCGCGTACAGGCCGAGGCCGAACGGGAGCACGAGCTGCGGATTCACCGAGTCGGCCCAGGCCAGCACCACCGTGGTCAGGGTGTAGCTGACCGCCGTGACACCCACCCCGGCCGCCGCGCCCAGCGCCGCGTCCGCGCCGCCGGCCAGCGCCCCCGCCAGCGCGGCCACCGCGATCAGCAGGCCGCTGGCGGCCAGCAGGACCGGCAGGTGCCGCAGCCGCCAGCGCCGGCCGGCCGCCGCGGTCGCCGCCGGCTCGCGCACCCCGGGCTCAGCCACGGGGGTACGCCGGGAAGTCGGCGACCAGCGCGGTCACCTCGGACGCGATCCGGGTCAGCTCGTCGGCGCCCCCCGGCGCGGCGGGATCGGTGCGCACCGCGCGGGCGATCAGCCCGGCGATCCGGTGCATCTCGCCCTCCCGCATCCCCTGGGTGGTCACGCTCGGGGTGCCGACGCGGATACCCGACGCCACCATCGGCTTCTGCGGGTCGTACGGGACGGCGTTCTTGTTCAACGTGATGCCGGCGGCGTCGCAGCGGGCCTCGGCGTCCGCGCCCGTCACCCCGACCTCGCGCAGGTCGATCAGGGCGAGGTGGGTGTCGGTGCCCCCGGAGACCGGGCGCATGCCCTCGGCGGCCAGCCCGGCGGCGAGCGCCTGCGCGTTGCTCACCACCTGCGCCGCGTACGCCTGGAACTCGGGCTGGGCGGCCTCGCGCAGCGCGACGGCCTTGGCGGCGACGGCGTGCATCAGCGGCCCGCCCTGGGTGAACGGGAAGACCGCCTTGTCGATGCGCTGGGCCAGCGGCTCCCGGCAGAGGATCATGCCGCCCCGCGGCCCGCGCAGCACCTTGTGCGTGGTGAAGCAGACGACGTCGGCGTGCGGCACCGGCGACGGGACGGCCTTCCCCGCGACCAGCCCGACGAAGTGCGCCGCGTCCACCATCAGGTACGCCCCGACCTCGTCGGCGATCTCGCGGAACCGCGCGAAGTCGATCAGCCGGGGATAGGCCGTCGCGCCGCAAATGATCATCTTGGGGCGGTGGGCGAGGGCCAGGTCGCGCACCTCGTCGTAGTCGATCAGCTCGGTGTCCCGCCGCACCGTGTAGCCGACGGTGTGGAACCACTTGCCGGAGAAGTTCACCCGGCTGCCGTGGGTGAGGTGGCCGCCGTGCGGCAGGTCCATGGCGAGCACCGTGTCCCCCGGCTGCACCAGCGCGGCGTAGGCGGCCAGGTTGGCGCTCGCCCCGGAGTGCGGCTGGAGGTTGGCGTGCTCGGCGCCGAACAGCTCCTTCGCCCGGGCGATGCCGATCTCCTCGGCCCGGTCGACCTCGGCGCAGCCGCCGTAGTAGCGCCGGCCCGGGTAGCCCTCGGCGTACTTGTTGGTCAGCGTCGAGCCGAGCGCCGCCAGCACCGCCGGCGAGGTGAGGTTCTCGCTGGCGATCAGCTGGAGGCCGCCCCGGAGCCGGTCCAGCTCGCCCAGCACCACCCCGGCGATCTCCGGGTCCGTCGCGCGGAGCTGATCGAAGTCCGGCCCCCAGAAGGTGCCCGTCTCAGTAGCCACAGCGCCAGAGTCTATTGGGCGGCACACTGGAAGCCGTGAGATGCCTGGTCACCGGAGCCACGGGTTACATCGGCGGGCGGCTCGCGCCCCGGCTGCTGGCCGAGGGGCACACGGTGCGCTGCCTCGCCCGCAGGGCCGGCCGGCTGCGGGACGTGCCCTGGGCGGAGCGCGCCGAGATCGCCGAGGGCGACCTGCGCAGGCCGGAGACCCTGGCGGCCGCGTTCGAGGGCGTGGACGTCGCGTACTACCTGGTGCACTCGCTCGGGCAGGCCGGCTTCGAGGCCGCCGACCGGGAGGCCGCGGTCAACTTCGCCGCCGCGGCCCGCGCCGCGGGCGTACGCCGGATCGTCTACCTCGGCGGGCCGGAGCCGGCGGCGCACCGCGAGGTCCCGTCGGCGCACCTGCGCTCGCGGGCCGAGGTGGGACGCATCCTGCTGGACAGCGGGGTGCCGACGGCGGTGCTGCGGGCGGCGGTGATCATCGGGTCCGGCTCGGCCTCGTTCGAGATGCTGCGCCACCTGACCGAACGGCTGCCGGGCATGGTCACCCCGCGCTGGGTCCGCAACCGGATCCAGCCGATCGCCGTCCGGGACGTGCTGCGCTACCTGGTCGGCTGCGCGAGCCTGCCGCCGGAGGTGAACCGCGCCTTCGACGTCGGCGGGCCCGACGTCCTCACCTTCCAGGACATGGTGCAGCGCTACGCGCGGGTGGCCGGGCTGCGCCGCCGGATCATCGTGCCGGTGCGACCGCTGACCCCGTCGCTCTCCTCGTACTGGGTCGGGCTGGTCACCCCGGTGCCGAACGCGATCGCCCGGCCGCTGGTGGAGAGCCTGGTCCACGAGGCCGTCGCCCGCGAGCACGACATCGCCGCCCACGTCCCGGACCCGCCGGAGGGGCTGACCAGCTTCGACCAGGCGGTCGCGCTGGCCCTGGTCAAGGTGCGCGACGGCGAGGTGGAGACCCGCTGGTCGACGGCGAGCGGCCCGGACGCGCCCGCCGAGCCGCTGCCCAGCGACCCGGAGTGGTCCGGCGGCACCGCCTACACCGACGTACGGGAGCGGGTCGTGCACGCGCCGCCGGAGGCCCTGTGGCGGGTCGTCGAGGGCGTCGGCGGGGAGCACGGCTGGTACTCGTTCCCGCTGGCCTGGTCCGCCCGGGGCTGGCTGGACCGGCTGGTGGGCGGCGTGGGGCTGCGCCGGGGCCGGCGCGACCCGCACCGCCTGCGGGTCGGCGAGGCGCTGGACTTCTGGCGGGTGGAGGAGATCGTCCCGGGCGAGCTGCTGCGGCTGCGCGCCGAGATGCGGCTGCCCGGCCGGGCCTGGCTGGAGATGCGGGTGGCCCCGCTCGACGGCGGCCGCAGCCGCTACCACCAGCGGGCGGTGTTCCTGCCCCGCGGCCTGGCCGGGCACGCGTACTGGGGGGCGGTGGCGCCCTTCCACGCGGTGGTCTTCGGCGGGATGGCCCGCAACATCGCCCGGGGCGCCGAGCAGACCCCCTGAGTGGGTCAGTTGCCCGTGCGGGCGCCGGTGTGCCGGAAGGCGGTCGCCTCGCTGGGCGGCACGAAGTCCCGGACCGGCTGGTCGCGCAGGGCGAAGGAGAGCACCTCGCCCACCGCCTCGACCAGCTGCCCCTGCACCCGCTGGCCGACCGCGTCGCGCGGGTCGTCGGGGTTGGTGGCGATCGAGGCGACCACCAGTTGCGGGGTGAAGGCGACCACGGTCTCGGTCGCGTACCCGTCCGAGCTGCCGGTCTTGCCGGCCACCGGGCGGCCGACTTGCCGGCGCAGCCCCTCGGCGGTGCCGCGGTCGCACTCCCGGTACATCGACTGGTCGCCGACCGGGCAGCGGGCGGCGTCGGCCGCCGCCCGGGCCACGTCCGTGTCGACCGCCTGCCGGCAGTCCGGCCGCGCGGCGGCCACCGGCCGGCCCGCCGCGTCGGTCACCGAGACGACGGGCAGCGGCGCGCACCACGTCCCCTCGGCCGCCACCGCCGCGTACGCGCCGGCGAGGTCGAGCGGGGTGGTGGCGGAGACGCCGAGGGTGAACGGCCCCCACTCGCGCGCCCCGTGGCGGGCCAGCCGCGCGTCGTCCTCGGCCCGGAACACGATCCCGAGCCGCTCGGCCATCTCCACCACCCGGTCCGCGCCGACCCGCTCGGCCAGCCAGGCGAAGTAGGTGTTGACCGAGTTGCCGAACGCCGTCCACATGGTGTGTTCGCCGTCCATGTCGCTGTTGGCGTTCTGGGGGCACCAGTACCCGTCGCAGCTAGCCGCCCCGGTCGCCCGGAACTCGGTCACGATCCGCTCCGGCGCGTCGAACTCCGTGTCCAGCGGCAGCCCGGACTCCAGCGCGGCCAGCATGGTGAAGATCTTGAACGTCGAGCCGGCCTGGTAGCCGTCGATCGCCCCGCCCCCGGCGACCAACTGGTTGACCGTGTTCGGGTGGTTCTTCTGCCCGGCCGGGTTGCCGGCCACGCTGTAGTTCCGGTTCACCGCCATGGCGAGCACCCGGCCCGTGCCGGGCTGGACCACCGCCGTCGGCGCCGCCCGGCGGTCGTCCAGGGAGTAGATCCGGCGGACCTGCTCGGTGGCGGCGCGCTGCACGGCCGGGTCCAGCGAGGAGACGATGGAGAAGCCGCCCCGACGCAGCGTGAGCTGCCGCTCGTCGACCGTCGCGCCGAACGCCTGCTGGGCGTTCCACCAGCGGGTGAACCAGTCGCAGAAGAAGCCCCAGTCGGCGTGCTCCTCCGGCACCGCCGTGCAGTCGTTCGGGGTCTGGCTGGGGCGCAGGTGCAACTGCTCGGCCCGGGCCAGGTCCGCCGCCGCGGCCGGGACCTGCCCCGACTCGACCAGCCGGTCCAGCACGTACGCCCGGCGGGCGAGCGCCGCGTCCGCGTCGCCGTTGATCGGGTCGTCGGTGTGCGGGGAGCGGACCAGCCCGGCCAGCAGCGCTGCCTCGGCCAGGGTGAGATCCGCCGGCGCCTTGGAGAAGTAGCGCTTGCTCGCGGCGGCCACCCCGTACGCCCCGGCCCCGAAGTAGGCGATGTTGAGGTAGCGGGCGAGGATCTCGTCCTTGGTCAGCTCCCGCTCCAGGGCCAGCGCGTACCGCATCTCCTGGATCTTGCGGGCGGTGGTGAGTTCGGTGGCGGCGGCGCGCTGCCGCTCGCTGAGCCGGGGGTCGTTGCTGAGCACGTTGCGGACGTACTGCATGGTCAGCGTGGACGCGCCCTGCCGGGTCTCCCCGCTGCCCTGGTTGACCGTGAAGGCCCGCACCGCGCCGCGCAGGTCGACCCCGCTGTGCTCGTGGAACCGGACGTCCTCGGCGGCGACGATCGCCTGCCGCATCACCGGCGCGACCTCGGCCAGCGGCACGTCCACCCGGTCCTCCTGGTAGAAGGAGGTGATCAGGGTGGTGCCGTCGTTGGCGTAGAGGTTCGACCGCTGGGCCGTCGGCGGCGTGCGCAACGTGTTGGGCAGCTCCGAGTACGGCGCGGCGAGCGCCGAGAACCCGATGCCGAACACCAGCGCGGTCGGTAGGGCCGCCGCCGCGAGCGCCACGCCGGCGAGCACGCCGGCGAGCAGCACGGTGAACAGTCTTTCGAGGTGTGCCCGGGTCATCAGCTCTCCCCGCAGGAGCCGGTCAGGACCCACCCAGAATGACCTGAAAGGCCCTCTCCACCGCCCCTTTCCCCCAAACCCGCAGAAAACTCACGCGCGAGGGTAACTCCGGCGAATTACGGCACGAGTCCGGCGGCGCGGGTGGACGGCCACGGCGGGAGCCTGCCCGGAGCGCGGCGGGCGGTTACGGCAGGAGCGCGGCGGCGAGGGGGTGGACGGTCTCCTCGATCTCGTCGGCCACCCGGCTGAAGCACTGGTCGCCGCGCCCCCACGGGTCGTCGAGATCGTCGGTGGGCAGGGCGGTGGTGCCCTCCCGGGCGGCGTGGGCGGCCGCCACCAGCGCCACGCCGCGCGCGTACACCCCCTCCGGGGTGGCCTCGGCCGGGGGCAGCCCGGCCGCGTCCACCGCGGCGAGCAGCCGGCCGAACTCGCCCAGCACGAAGGTGCGCGCCGCGGCGTCGGGACGCAGCGCCACCACGTACTCCTGCTGGTCTGCGGTGGCGGTGAGCACGAGGTCGGCGGCGTCGATGTGGTCCGAGCGGAGCTTGCGGGCGGCGAAGCCGTCGGTGCTGCCGCCCCGGGTGGTGACCTGGCGGGCGGCCGGCGGGTTCATCTCCTCACCGGCGTGCCAGCCGCCGGTGCCCGCGCTGTGGCTGTGCACCAGCTCGTCGGCGCGGCCCGGGTCGGCCTCCCGCCGGGCCAGCCGCTCCCGGACGGCGAGGGCCAGCAGCCGCTCGGCCATCGGGGACCGGCAGATGTTGCCCATGCAGACGTGCAACACGGTGAACGGCGGCACTCAGACCCCCTGGCCGACGAGGATGGCCGGCACCACGTCACGCAGCTTCTCCAGCGGGACGGCGCCCTGGCGGAGGACCTGCGGCACCTCGCCGGTGAGGTCGACGATGGTGCTCGGCACCGGGTCCGGGCAGGGCCCCGCCTCCAGGTACGCCCGCACCGAGTAGGCGAGCTGGTCGCGGGCCTGCTCGGCGGTGAGCGCGGCCGGCTGGCCGGTCTTGTTGGCCGAGGCGACCGCCATCGGGCCGGTCTCGCGCAGCACCTCCAGCGCCACCGGGTGCAGCGGCATCCGCACCGCCACCGTCCCGGACGTGTCGCCGAGGTCCCAGCGCAGGCTCGGTGAGTGCTCGACGACGATGGTCAGCGCGCCGGGCCAGAACGCCTCCACCAGGTCCCGCGCGGCCTGGGGCAGCGAGTAGACCAGGCCGTCGAGGGTGTGCCGGGAGCCGATCAGCACCGGCGGCGGCACGTGCCGGCCGCCCTTGGCGTCCAGCAGGGCCTTGACCGCGTACGGGGTGAACGCGTCCGCGCCGATCCCGTAGACCGTGTCCGTCGGCAGGACGACGAGTTCGCCGTTCTTGACCGCCTCGATGGCCGCAGCGATGCCGCGGTCCCGGTCGGCGGGCGACCGGCAGTCGTAGAGCATCACGAGGAGTCAGTCTGCCACGCCGGGTGGACGGCGGCGTGCGGGCCGTCCGCCCGGCGGGACGCGGTGGCGAAGCGGGGCCGCCCGACCAGGTCCGGGTGGTCGGCCACCGCCTCGAACCGACCGTCCGCCGCCAGCAGGTCGGGCACCGCCGTGCCGTGCGTGTCGTCGTGCTCGACGCCGAGCGCCCCGCCGGGGCGCAGCAGGGCCGCCGCCCGCGCGACCACCGGGCGGATCACCGCCAGGCCGTCCGCCCCGCCGAAGACCGCGCTGGCCGGATCGTGCCGGCCCACCTCCGGCGGCACCGGCACGTCGGAGGGCACGTACGGCGGGTTGCAGAGCAGCACGTCGACCCGGCCGACGAGGTCGGCCAGCAGGTCCGGGGCGGTGACGTCCGCCGCCACCACCTCGATCGGCCGGTCCCCCGCCGCCGCCCGGGTCGCCGCGTTCCGCCGCAGCCAGGGCAGCGCGTCGGCCGAGCGTTCCACCGCCACCACCCGGGCGGCCGGCACCTCCTGGGCGACCGACAGGGCGATCGCGCCGGAGCCGCTGCACAGGTCCACCACCACCGGGGCGGCCAGGCGCCCGGCCCGCGCGATCCCCCAGCCGGCGAGCAGCTCGGTCTCGGGCCGCGGCACGAAGACACCCGGCCCGACGGCCAACTCCAGGTGCCGGAAGCCGGCGACGCCGGTGAGGTGCTGCAACGGCTCCCGGTCGGCCCGCCGGGCGACCAGCCCGTCGAACCGGTCGAGCTGGTCGGCGGTGAGGTCGTCGGCCAGCGCGAGCCGCCCCCGGGGCACCCCCAGCACGTACGCGGCCAACTGCTCCGCCTCGGCGCGGGCCGCCTCGACGCCGGCCTCGGCCAGCGCCCGGGCCGCCCGGGACACCGCCACGGAAGGGCGTTGTCGTCTCGTCCCTTCGGACGGCTGTTGCGGCGCGGTCGTCACGAGATAATCATGAGGCGTCGCGCCGGACATCACGAGCGGATGCGTCCGGGCGCACACCGACAGGAGGTCGCGGGTGGGTTGGCTCGACCGGGTCACCGACCAGGTTGACGCCCTCACGCGGTCGCGGGCGTTGCAGGAGTCCAGCCGTTCCGCCGAGGCGTACGCGATCCTCGACCGCGTCATCGGCACCACCACCGACCCGTACGCGCGGGCCGACGCCCTGGTGCAGCGCCTCTCGGCGGTGATCAACCTGGGCCGGACGGCCGAATACACGCGGGCGGTCGAGGAGGCCTCCACCGCGGTCCGCGACCTCGCCGAGCCCTACCTGCACGGGCACCTCAACGCGCTGGCCGCGCTCGCCGCGCACCACCAGGGCGCGCTGGACCGCTGCGTCACGCACCTGGTCAAGGCCGCCCGGGCGCTGGGCGCGGTGCCGGATCCCGACCGGGACACCGCGTGGGGCTGGCACGACCTCGCGATGGCCTACTCCTACCTCAGCTTCCACGGCTACGCCCTCGGCGCCATCGAGCGGGCCCGGCAGCTCGGGACGGCCGCCGGGATCCCGCCGGAGACGTTCGCCGCGCCCGGCATCCGGCTGCGCAACGCGGTGGCGCTGGACCACAACGGCGACAGCGACGGCTGCCTGCGGGTGCTGCGGGACGTCGCCGCCGACCTGGACCGGTTCCTGCGCAGCGGCCGGGCCGGGAGGCTGCGCCCGAGCAGCCTGGCCGCGTACGGCTACGCCGCCGCCCGGCGGGGGGCCCTGGGCGACCGGCTGGAGGTCGGCACGGACGCCGCCCCGGCGCGGCTGCTCGGCCACGGCGGGGACAGCGCCCGGGCCCGGGACATGCGCCAGCTCGGCCAGGTCTGCCTCGCCGTCGCCGAGGGCCGGCCGATCGAGGCGGTCACCCGGCTGGACACCGTCCAGGTCTCCAGCGAGACGTTGGGCGCGGCCGAGCCGGCGCGGCTGCGCAGCATCGCCCTGGCCCGCTCCGGCGACCACGCGGCGGCCCACCGGGCCGACCGGCTGGCGTTCCGGCTGGCCGCCCAGCGCAACGACCGGCTCCGGGACGTCTACATCGACGGCATCGCCGCCCGCATCGACCACGAGGAGATGCGCCGCGAGGCGGCCCGCTTCGAGGGCGAGGCGCTGACCGACCCGCTGACCGGGCTGCCCAACCGGCGCCGGCTGGAGCGCTACATCGCCACGGTGGTCGCCGGCGGCGACCGGGTGGTGATCGGCGTCTGCGACCTGGACGGCTTCAAGGCGGTCAACACCCGGCACGGGCACCACTCCGGCGACCTGGTGCTCCAGCGCGTCGCCGGGGTGATCAACCGGGTGATGCGCCGGGGCGACTTCGTGGCCCGCTACGGGGGCGACGAGTTCGTGGTGGTGCTCCCCCACGCCGGGATGGCCGAGGCGGCCGAGGTGGGCCGCCGGATCGACGCCGCGGTGCGGGCGGAGGACTGGGAGTCGCTGGTGCCCGGCACGCCGGTCGGGGTCAGCGTCGGCTTCGCGGAGGTGGGCGCCACCGGCCCCGGCCTGCGCGACGCCCTCAGCGCCGCCTTCGAGGCGGCCGACCGCGAGATGCTCCGCGCGAAGACCCGCCCCCGCGCCTCCTGACCCCCGCCTTCTCATCGGCCGGCCGGCGGGTCAGCGGCGGGTCAGCTCCGTGTCGCCGGCCAGGCGGGCGGCGCGGTCGGCCTCCGCCAGGGCGTCGAGGACGCCGTCCAGGTCCCCGGCGAGGGACAGGTCCAGGTTGTACGCGGTGTAGCCGATCCGGTGGTCGGTGATCCGGTTCTGCGGGAAGTTGTAGGTGCGGATCCGCTCCGAGCGGTCCACGGTACGCACCTGTGCCTTGCGGGCGTCCGAGGCGGCCGCGTCGGCCTGCTCCTGGGCCGCCGCCAGCAGCCGGGCGCGCAGGATCCGCATCGCCTGCTCCCGGTTCTGCAACTGGGACTTCTCGTTCTGGCAGGAGACCACGATGCCGGTCGGGACGTGGGTGATCCGCACCGCCGAGTCGGTCGTGTTCACCGACTGGCCGCCCGGACCCGACGAGCGGAACACGTCGATCCGCAGGTCGTTCGGGTCGATGGTGACGTCGACGTCCTCGGCCTCGGGCAGCACCAGCACGCCGGCGGCGCTGGTGTGGATCCGGCCCTGCGACTCGGTAACCGGGACGCGCTGCACCCGGTGCACGCCGCCCTCCCACTTGAGCCGGGACCAGACGCCGTTGCCGCCCTCGGGCACGCCCTTGGTCTTGATCGCCAGCGAGACGTCCTTCACCCCGCCGAGGTCCGAGTCCTGGGCGTCGATCACCTCGGTGAGCCAGCCGCGCCGCTCGGCGTACCGGGTGTACATCCGCAGCAGGTCGCCGGCGAAGAGCGCGGACTCCTCGCCGCCCTCGCCGGCCTTGATCTCGACGATCACGTCCTTGGCGTCGTGCGGGTCGCGCGGGATCAGCAGCTCGGCCAGCCGCTCCTCGAGCGCCGGTAGGGTCGCCGCGATCGACTCCGCCTCGGTGGCGAAGGACGGGTCCTCGGCGGCCAACTCCCGGGCGGCGGCGAGGTCGGCACGGGCCTGCTCCAGCTCCCCGGCCGCCTTGTGCAGCGGGACCAGCTCGGCGTACCGACGGCCGACCCGGCGGGCGGTGCCCTGGTCGGCGTGGATGGCCGGGTCCGCCAGCCGCTTCTCCAGCTCGGCGTACTCGTCGAGGAGGGCGGCCAGGCGCTCGCTGCTCATGCGGGGGAAGCTCCTTCGACGACGGCGGGACGGGAGGCGGAACCGGGGCGGATACGGACGACGCCCGCGACCGGCACGAAACCGGGCGCGGGCGCCGAACGAGGAGTTACTTGGCCTTCTTGGCCTGAACCTTGGCGTACTTCTGCTGGAACTTCGCGACCCGCCCGGCGGTGTCCAGGACGCGCTGCTTGCCCGTGTAGAACGGGTGGCAGGCGCTGCAGGTCTCGACGTGGATCGAGCCGCCCTTGGCGGTGCTGCGGGTGCTGAAGGTGTTGCCGCAGGAGCAGGTGACCTCGGTGGTCACGTACTCCGGGTGGATGTTGGGCTTCATGTCGCCTCGGTCCTTTCGTGGATGGTCGCCGGGTCGCCGTCGGTGTCCGTCGCCTCGTGCGCGACGGGCTCGGGCGTGAACCGGAACCGGTGGCCGATTGACCAGTGTGCCATGGGCCGGCGCCGGCCCGGCAATCGGGCCGCACGGCTGGTCCGGCATCGACAACGCGCGCCTCGTCTCCCGCATTCCCGCCGCCTGGCCGGGCATTCACCCCGGCACGGCCGCCCGCCGGTCGTGCCCCGACCGGGGTACGGCGGCGACGTGCCGCCGGCCACCGAGACGTACGACACGGAGGAGCCATGGCCCGCCTGATCGCCACCCGGGGACTCCCCGCCTCCGGCAAGACCACGTTCGCCCGGACGCTGCAACCGTCCGTGGTCCGGGTCAACCGGGACGACCTGCGCCGGATGCTGCACGGCGAGCGGCTGTTCACCCAGTGGGCGGAGTGGCAGGTCACCGTCGTGCAGCGGGCGCAGGTCGAGGCGCTGCTGCGGGCCCGGGCGGACGTCTGCGTCGACGACACCAACCTGCGGTCGCGGACCCTGCGGGACTGGGCCGACCTGGCCGCCCGGCACGGCGCCGAGTTCGAGGTGCACGACTTCACCGACGTGCCGCTGGCGGAGTGCCTGCGCCGCGACGCCGCCCGCCCGGAGGCCGACCGGGTCGGCGAGGCGTGGATCCGCCGGCTGCACGAGCGCTACCTGGCGGGGCGCGCGCTGCCGCTGCCGGTGCCGCAGGCCCGGACGGGGCGGCCGGCCACGGTGCACGCCCCGTCGACCGAGCCACCGGAGATCGTGCTGGTCGACATCGACGGGACGGTCGCGCTGAACGTCTCGCGCAGCCCGTACGACATGACCCGGGTTGACGAGGACGAGCCGAACCCGGCGGTGATCGCGGCGGTCCGGGCGATGCACGCGGCCGGGTACGGGGTGGTCTTCTGCTCGGGCCGCGACGCCACCGCCCGGCCCGCCACCGAGGCGTGGCTGGCCCGGCACGTCCGGGTCCCCTACCTCGACCTGCACCTGCGCGCCGTCGGCGACAACCGCAAGGACTCGGTGGTCAAGCAGGAGATCTACGAGCACGAGGTCAGGGACCGCTACCGGGTGGTCGGCGTCTTCGACGACCGCCAGCAGGTCGTACGGATGTGGCGCGCCCTCGGCCTCACCGTCTTCCAGGTCGCCGAGGGCGACTTCTGAGGCCCGCACCTATCGGTGCGGGCCTCAGATTGGCGTTAGGAAGGGCACCTTCCTATGCACCAGGCGATAGGAAGGTGCCCTTCCTTACACCTCAGGCGGCGGGGGTCAGGGTGACGGTCGCCTCGGCGTGGACGCCGTTGACGTCCACCGCCAGCGTGACCTGCGCGCCGGGGCGCAGGGCGGTGAGCGTGCCGGTGGCCGGGTCGAAGCGGGCCACGTGCCAGGGCTTCAGCCCGGCGGCCGAGCCGACGTGCAGGTTCGGCGAGGCGGACCAGTCCGCACTCACCGGGGCCGCCACCGGCACCGTACGCCCGCCCGGCTGGGTCACCGTGGCGGTGACCGTGGCCGGGGCGCCGACGGCGACGCTGGCCGGGGCGGCCAACGCGAGCCCGTCGACGTGCGCGTGGAACTCGGCGGCGACCCAGCTCGGGCCCTCGGCGAGCGGGTCCCGCCGGGCCCGGTCGGCCTCGGCGGCGCTCACCGGGTCCACCCCGAACTCGGTCCACCCGGTGAATCCGCCCTGGTCGGCCGGGGTGGACGGGTTCTTGCCCGAGTTGCCGTTGATCAGGTACGGCACCCCGTCGACCCGGTCGGCGTGGAACGTGCCGACGTGCCCGCCGACGAAGACCGCCCCCTTGCCGGTGCGGTGCTGGAAGTCGGCCAGCCACTGCTCCAACAGCGCGGCCTCCTTCCGGTCGCCGAGCTGGCTGGCCTTGGCGGGGCTCGGGTCGCGCGGCGGGTGGTGGTACAGCACCGCCACCGAGCCGACGGCGGGGTCGCCGGCCGCCGAGTCGAGCGCCTCGCGCAGCATCCGCACCTGGTCGAAGCCGCCGCCGCGCAGCGAGCCGGTCGACGAGTTCAGCGTGACGAACCGGGTGCCCTTGTGGTCGAAGACCCGCTCGCTGTCGCCGAACGCGGCCCGGAAGTTGGCGATCGGGGCGCCCATGATCTCGTGGTTGCCGGGCACGTAGTAGTACGGCAGTTCCCCGCCGAGCTCCTCGTCCAGCACCCGCTTCGCCAGCGCGAAGTCGGCCGGGTACGCGGTGTCCACGAAGTCGCCGTTGATCACGAGGAAGTCCGGCTTCGCGGCCTTGACCTCGCGGAGCGTACGGCGGGCCTGGGCGACCAGGTCGCTGTCCGGGTCCGCCGCGACGAACTGCGCGTCGGACATGACCGCGAAGCGCCAGGGCGCGCCGTCGACCGTGCCGTCGCGGAGCACCACTCGGTCGGTGCGCGGCGCCTCGGCCGGGGCGTCGACCGTCGGCGGCACCTTTGCCACCAGGTCGTCGATGACCACCTCGCTGCGGTACTGGGCAGCGGCGTTGGTCTCGGCCACGTAGAACCGGCGGATCCGCACCGGGTACTGCACCCCGGCGGGCACGGCGAACTCGACGTACTTCCAGCCCTTCCAGGTGATCAGTGGCCCGCGCAGGACGTGCTGGGTGTTCTGCGCGTCGTGCAGGTGCAGGCTGGGCCACTCCCCGGTGCCGTTGCCGTGGATCCACATGCCGAACGCCTGCGGCTGGCCGGCCACGTCGATCCAGGCCGGCGGGTCGGCGTACGCGGCCCGGGTGCCGGTGGACTGGCTGAAGTCGTACGTCATCTTCAGGCCGGTGCCGGTGCGCCCCGGCGCCGGGGCGACGGCACCGCTGGCCCGGGCCTGGCTGAACTTCCAGGCCGCCGCGTCGTCGAACGTGGCCACCGGGACGTCGGTGAGCCCGACGGTGACGGGCAGCACGGTGCTGCTGCCGCCCACGCGCACGGTGACCAGCGCCGAGCCGGTGTCCCGCAGCGCGGTGACGGCGAGGTTGCCGTCGGCGGTCGGGGTGATCTTGAGAAGGTCCCGGTCGTAGTCGAGCTTCAGGTCGGCGGGCTCGATCGGGGCGGTGTTGCCCTCCGCGTCGTAGCCGACCACGCCGAACAGCGCGCTGCCGTCGGTGCCGTCCAGGCCGATCCGGTCCACGGTGGAGTCGATCCGGGCCAGCGGGCCGAGGACGGTGAGGTCGAGGGTGCCGCTGGCCTCGCCCCGCCAGGCGGTGACGGTGGTCCGGCCCGGCGTCGCGGCCCGGAAGACACCGGACTCGTCGACCTTGCCGTGCACCGCCGGGTTGGCCCGCCACTCCGGCGCGCCGGCCGCCGGGCCGTACGTCTCGTCGTGGCCGGCGGCGGTGAGCCGGCGGGTCAGGCCGGGGAAGACCCGGTCGGGGCGACCGCCGCGCACCGGCGCGACGCCGGGTGCGCTGGTCGGGTCGCTGGCGGTCTCCAGCCAGTACCCGGTGAGCCGGCCGCTGCCCTGGGGCGCGTAGAGGGCCAGGCCGTTGGGCACCGCGCGCTCCGTGCCGTCGGAGGGGCTGTTCTCCACCTGCACGGCCGCCGCGCCCGGCTCCCGGGCGAGCAGCGTGGACGAGCCGCCGCCGTCGAGGTTGAGCGCGTGGTGGGCGCCGAGCTCGGCCATCATCCGGCCCATCTCGGTCTGGGTGACGCCGCGGCTGTCGACCTGGCGGCCGTCCACGGTCAGCAGGATCATGCGCCGGCCGTCGGCGGAGAAGCCGACCGACGTGCGCGGGGCCAGCGACGCGTCGGCGATGTTCTGCACCACGCCGTCCCGGACCAGCACGTTGCCGCCGCCGACCGCCGCGTGCAGGGTGCTGCCGTCGGCGGGCTTGGGCTGCCAGGCGACCATCACCGGGTCGCCGGGGCGCAGCCCGGCGAGGGCGTCCGCGCCGGCGTCGCGGCCGAGCAGCACGGTGGTGCCGGCCGGGATCGGCCCGCTGCCGGCCGTCGTGCCGACGGTGGCGACGCGGCCGTCGACCACCGTGACCTCCGTGACGCGGGCGGCGCCGGCGACCGCGCGTTCCCGGGTGTACGACCCCCAGAGCGCGGTGAACACGCCGATCCCGTTCGCCTGGATCATGTTGTTGAACTGGGTCAGCGGCACCGGGCCGGTGGGCAGCGTCGCGGTGCCGTCGAAGTTCACCTCGATCACCCGGCCGAGCCCCTCGGTGGTGATCGCGACGGCGTTGCGGTGCCCGCCGACCGCGGACTGGACCAGCTCGCCGTCGCGGATGCCGACGCCCTGGGCGGCGCCCGAGTTGTTGATGTCGAAGAAGTCGCCGTTGACCGCGGCGACCGCGCGGGAGGCGTCCACCGCGCGGCGCAGCGGCTCGGCCCGGCTGACCGCGCCGGAGTTCACGTAGTCGACGGTGACGCCGCCGGTGAGGTCGGCCGTGAGCGCGTCGGCGCGGAGCCAGCCGTCGGCGTCGTACCGGTCGAAGGAGGTGAGTTGGAGGCCCGGGGCGACCGGGCGGGTGGTCTTGGCGGTCTCCAGGCCGCCGGCCGGCTCGATGCCGCCGGAGAGCGTGACGGAGTCGGCGGGGTACGAGGAGGCGCGGGGGGCGTCCTCGGCCGCGGTGGCGGAGGGGTCGGTGGCCGGATCCGGCGCACCGGCGGTCGCCGGCACGGTGCCGGCCATGGTGAGCAGCGGCGTCAACAGCAGGACGCCGGCAAGACGGGCAGATCGTCTGCGGGTACGCATGGGCCACAGTCAACCGGACTGTGAATAGAAGTTTCAATACCTGTCAACCAAACCGAAGGAAAACTCCACCCTTCGCTGCCCGGTCCGCAGCAACCGCGCCGCCGGCGTCGGTGGGGTGGTGGAACGCGCTGTCGAGCTGCCCCGTCCATGCGACCAGCCGGAGCCGTTCCCCGCCCCGTCCGGCGAGGGCGGCTCGACCGCGCGCACTGCCGCCAGGCCCAGGCTCGACACCGCCAGATGACGCGCGCGACGGGGCGTGGTGACCGAATGCGACTGTCGTGGGCAGACGGACGGCGGGCGGGCGAACGACAAGGGGTGCCCGGGAACGCGAGAAGGGCACGGCCGCGTGGCCGTGCCCTTCTCGTCGGTCTCACCCGGGGAGGGTCACTCCCCCGGCGTCGACTTGGCGATCTGCATCAGGAACTCGATGTTGGTGCGGGTCTGCTTGAGCTTGTCGAGCAGCAGGTCCAGCGCCGCCTGCGAGTCCAGCGAGTGCAGCACCTTGCGGAGCTTGTGGATGATGGCCAGCTCCTCCGGCGCGAGCAGGATCTCCTCCTTGCGCGTGCCGGACGGGTGGATGTCGATGGCCGGGAAGGTGCGCTTGTCGGCGATCTTCCGGTCCAGCTTCAGCTCCGCGTTGCCGGTGCCCTTGAACTCCTCGAAGATGACCGTGTCCGCCATGGACCCGGTCTCCACCAGCGCGGTGGCGAGGATGGTCAGCGAGCCGCCGTTCTCGATGTTGCGGGCCGCACCCAGGAAGCGCTTCGGCGGGTAGAGCGCGGTGGAGTCGATACCACCCGACATGATCCGGCCGCTAGCCGGCGCCGCCAGGTTGTACGACCGACCGAGCCGGGTCACCGAGTCGAGCAGCACGACCACGTCGTGGCCCAGCTCGACCAGGCGCTTCGCCCGCTCGATCGCCAGCTCCGCCACCGTGGTGTGGTCCTGCGGCGGACGGTCGAACGTCGCCGCGATGACCTCACCCTTCACCGACCGCTGCATGTCGGTGACCTCTTCGGGGCGCTCGTCCACCAGCACCACCATCAGGTGGCACTCCGGGTTGTTGTGCGTGATCGCGTTCGCGATGGCCTGCAGCACCATCGTCTTGCCCGCCTTCGGCGGCGACACGATCAGCGCGCGCTGGCCCTTGCCGAGCGGCATGACCAGGTCGATCACCCGGGTGGTGAGGATGTGCGGCTCGGTCTCCAGCCGCAGCCGCTCCTGCGGGTAGAGCGGGGTGAGCTTGTAGAACTCCGGCCGACGCTTCGCCTCGTCCGGCTCCATCCCGTTGATGGTGTCCAGCCGCACCAGCGGGTTGTACTTGTCCCGCCGCTGCTCGCCGTCGCGCGAAGCGCGCACCGCACCGGTGATGGCGTCACCGCGCCGCAGACCGTACTTCTTGATCTGGGACATCGAGACGTAGACGTCGTTCGGGCCGGCCAGGTAGCCGGTGGTCCGCACGAAGGCGTAGTTGTCGAGCACGTCGATGATGCCGGCCACCGGGACGAGCACGTCGTCCTCGCCGACCTGCGGCTCGCGCCCGCCCTCGCCGCCGCCCTCGGCCCGCTCGCCACGGCCGCGGCGACGGTCCCGGAACCGGCTGCGCCGGCCGCGCCGGCCGCCGCCCTCGCCGTCGTCGTCACCGTCGGCGTCGCGCTCGGCGCGCTGGCCCCGGTCGCCCCGCTCGTTGCGGTCGCCCCGCTCGGCGCGCTCGTTGCGGTCGCCCCGCTCGCCACGCTCGGCCCGCTCGTTACGGTCGCCCCGCTCGGCCCGCTCGCCACGCTCGGCCCGTTCGCCGCGCTCCGCGCGGTCGGCCCGCTCGGCACGGTCGCCGCGCTCGGCACGCTCCGCGCCACGCTCCGCACGCTCGGCCCGCTCGCCACGCTCAACGCGCTCCGCACGCTCGCGGCCACGGCCCTCGGCCCGGTCGGCACGCTCGCCGGCCTCGGCCTCCTCCGTGCGGGTCTCCGCGGGACGGGCCTCGGCGGCCCGCGCCTCGGCGGCGGCGGCCCGGCTGCGCCGGGTCCGGGGACGAGCCTCGGTCTCGACGGGCGCCGGCTCCGCCGGGGCCTGCTCCGCGGCCCGCCGCTCGGCCTTGGGCCGCTCGGTGGTCTCGCGGACCTCGGCGTGGACCTCTTCACGGGCGGGAGCGGCGGCGGCCGCGACCTCGGCCCGCGGTCGAGGGGTCCCGGCGGTGGCACCGCCCTGCCGCTCGGAGATCGCGCTGATCAGCTCGCCCTTGCGCATCCGAGCCGTGCCCGAGATGCCGAGCGACGCAGCCAGGCTCTGCAGCTCCGGCAGCAGCATCGCCGACAGGCCGGTGCCGCTGCGCCGACGACGGGCGGGGGCGGCGGCGGTGGTGGCATCGCCAGCGACGTTGGAAACATCCGACGTCACGTCGGTGGTGTCGCTCAATGGATTCCTTCCCTCGATAGGCCGGGACTGCCCGGGGTCGAAACAAGGTGGCCGGGCGGCCTCGGTGCACCCGCCTCGCATGGACGCGTCGCGGGAGTCTGTGACACAGCAGCCGGTCGGTTTCCCGACTCACCGACGTCGGTGAGCAGGTCTCGCCGTCTGCGGCGACCTGTGAAGACTGCGGTGCGGCGTGGGCCTAAGCAGGGGTGACGGGCTGACCGCCGAAAGCTTCGGGGGTGCGCCGACCCGCAGGAAGATCGCATGCTTCGCGGCTGTGCTAAGTCTAGAGCGTAATCAACTCTTCCGACCTGCGGCAACAGGGTCCCGCTCCGCGTGTCCGAGTCTACCCCGGGCAACCCGTGCTCCGTGCCCGTCCGGGTCCAACCGCCAGACCTGCCAGTCTGTTCCCGGATCATAGCCTTCCGGCAACCCGTCCAGGGCCAGGACGGTCGGCCCGGCCCCACTGATCACAGCGGCCACACCGGCCTCACGCAACGCCCTGACCAGGGCGGCGCTGCCCGGCATCCCCTCCGCGCGGTAGTCCTGGTGCAGCCGGTCGACGGTGGCCGGCAGCAGCAGCGCCGGCTCGGCGGTCATCGCGTGCACCAGCAGCGCGGCGCGTCCGGCGTTCAGCGCCGCGTCCCCGTGCGGCACGGCGGCCGGCAGGGCGGCCCGCGCCGCCGCCGTCAGGCCGCGCTCCTGAGGCACGAAGACCGTCGGCCGTACGCCGGCGGCGACCGGCAGCGACACCGCCCGGGCCCCGGACGGCTCCGTCCAGGCCAGCGTGAAGCCGCCGAGCAGGCAGGGCGCCACATTGTCCGGATGGCCCTCGATCCCGGCGGCGAGCCGCAGCGCGGCGGCGTCGTCCAGCCGGGTCTCCCCTTCGGTCACCAGCGCCCGGGCGAGCAGCACGCCGGCGACGATCGCGGCCGACGAGGAGCCCAGCCCCCGGGCCTGCGGGATGCGGTTGACACACTCCACCGCCAGGCCCGCCGGCTGGCCGCCCAGCGCCTCGAAGGTCGCCCGCATGGCGCGCACCACGAGGTGCCGGTCGTCGGTCGGCAGCTCCCCGGCGCCCTGCCCCGTCACGGCCACCGTGACGCCCCCCGCCGTGACCTCGGCGGCCACGTCGTCGTAGAGGGCCAGGGCGAGCCCCAGGGCGTCGAAGCCCGGCCCCAGGTTGGCGCTGGTGGCGGGAACCCGGACCCGGACCGGACCGGAGGCGAATGTCGTCGGCACTGGCTCATGCTAGGGCTCCGCACCGACGTCGCGGCCGTCCGCCCGCCGGGTGGGACGGGGCCGCCGCGGCACCGCGCGGGTGATCCGGCCCGGTGCCGTTCCGCTAGCCTGACCCGACCGACGACGACGGGAGGCAGCGTGCTCGGACACGTGGCGATGATGGTGGCCACGCAGGCGCCCACGGTGCTGGTGTTGCTGGTCGGCCTCGTGCTGACCGTGACGGCGGGGCGTCGGCTGCCCCGACGGCCCCGGCTGCTGGCCCTGTTCGGCCTCGGCGTGCTGCTCGTCAGCTCGGTGCTCACCCTCGCCTGGGTCCTGCTGGCCCCCCGCCTGATCGACGGCACCTTCGGATCTTCCGACGGCGAGGACTTCGGGTGGTTCGGGTATTCCGACGACGACGCCGGCTTCGGGTGGCGCGAGTTCCAGCTGATGAACACGGCGTACAGCGTGGTGATGGCCCTGGCGTACCCCCTCGGGCTGGGCCTGGTGATCGCGGCGGTGCTCACCGGGCGGCGGGCGACCGGCCCAGCGGCCGCCCCCGCGGGCGGATGGCCGCCCGCCGGGCCCGCGCCGACCCCCGGGCCCGCGCCGACCGCAGCCGGGCAGCCCACGCCGGGGTGGCCCACGGCGGTCCCCGGTCACGCGCCGACACAGTGGGACGGCCTGCCCCGGCCGGATGCGCCCACGGGCGGGGCGGGACAGCGCTGACCGGCGGGCGGGTCAGCGGGCCGGGGTCGGGTCCGGCTCCGCGACGGGGTCGGTGAGCGAGAGCCGGCGGGTGGCGATCCGCCAGCCGACCGCGTAGACCAGCGTGACCAGGCCGCAGCCGGCCAGCACCACCCGCTCGTCCACCGTGTCCACCACGGCCGCCACCACGAGCTGGCTGACCGAGATGGCCAGGGTCGCCAGCATCATGTCGGTGGCGAAGACCCGGCCCCGCAACCGGTCGGGCACCTCGCCCTGGAGGGCGAAGTTCGACATCACCCAGTTGCTGCCACCGGCGAAGTGGGCGACGAAGACCAGGGCCAGCACCAGCGGGAACCAGTCGACGACCGAGATGCCGAGGTAGGCCAGGCCGTAGAGGGACATGGACAGCGCCAGCCCGGACAGCAGCCAGGCCCGGTTGTTCAGCACCCGACGCATCAGGATCGGCCCGACCAGCGCACCCGCCCCGCGGACCGCGAAGAGCAGCCCGGTGCCGACCGGCCCCACGCCGTACACCGCGGCGAGCAGTGGGAAGACCGTCAGCACGCCGTTGCCCAGGCCGACCGCGCTCTTCACGGTGACCAGCCCCAGCACCCTCGGCCGGTGCCCGATGTAGCCCAGCGCCTCGCGGATCGCCGCCCAGGTCTGTTGCGCCGGTCGCCCGGCGTCGCGCGGGGCCTGCAACGGCCGGCGGATCAGCGTGGCCAGGCCCGCCGCGGCCGCCAGGCCGACCACCCCCACCCAGAAGCAGGCGTACGGGCCGACGGCGGCGCTGAGCACGCCACCGAGCGAGGCGCCGACGATGGTCATCGTGCCCCAGGCCGACCCGGCGACGGCGTTGCCCGCGGCCAGCTCGTCGGGGTCGAGGACGTTGGGCAGGGCGGCCTGCGCCGCTGGGGAGTAGAACGCCTTGGCCACCGCCACCACGCCGATCCCGACCATCGCCAGCCAGGCCGTGCCGGCGCTGCGCACCCCGAGCAGCAGGAGCACGCCGAACAGGGCCGCGACGTTGGCCGCGATCATGATCTTGCGCCGGTCGAACCGGTCGGCGACCGTGCCCGTGTAGGGCAGCAGCAGCGCCACGATGCCGGTGTCCACGGCGAGCACCAGGGCCCCCCACACGCCGCTGCCGGTCAGGTCCGGCAGGAGCACCAGCAGCGGCACCATGACGAACCAGTCGGCGCCGAAGACCACCAGCTCGGCCAGGACGAGGTTGCGGAAGTTCCGGTTGCGGGCGAGGACCGAGAAGGTGGACGGCACGTCCGGACCCTACCGGGCGGCGGCCGGCGCGCCACGGCGTCCGGCGGGTACCTGACCGAACGCGGACGCCCCCGGCGGGCGGAACCGGCCGGGGGCGTCCACGGAGGTACGGGCGCTACTCGGCCGGTGGCAGCGGCGACCTGCGGCTCTTCGGCAGCCGCAGCACCTCGAACTGATCCGTGCCGTCCACCAGCGCAGCCGACGGCGCCGGCCGGGCGGCCCCCTCCGCGCCGGCCGACGGCGCCGCGGGCACCGAAACCGGCTCGCCGGCCCGCTCCGTCCCGGCGTCCCGGACGCCGGCGGCGGGGGCGGCGGGGGCCGCCGGAGTCGCGCCGCCGGACCGGCGCGCCCGCCAGGAGCGGATGCTCTCCTTGGTGTGCTCCACCATCGTGTAGAGCGTCGGCACCAGGATCAGGGTGAGCAGCGTCGAGCTGAGCAGACCACCGATCACCACGATCGCCAGCGGCTTGGAGATGAAGCCGCCCTCCCCGGTGAGGCCGAACGCCATCGGCAGCAGCGCGAAGATGGTGGCGACCGCGGTCATCAGGATCGGCCGCAGCCGGCGCCGGCCGCCCTCGACCACCGCCTCCCGGACCCCCATGCCCTGCGCCCGGTACTGGTTGATCAGGTCGAGCAGCACGATCGCGTTGGTCACCACGATGCCGACCAGCATGAGCACGCCGATCAGCGCCGGCACGCCCAGCGGGGTGCCGGTGGCCAGCAGCAGGCCGATCGCGCCGGTCGCCGCGAACGGGATGGAGATCAGCAGGATCAGCGCCTGGGTCAGGCTGCGGAACGTCGCCACCATGATCAGGAAGACGATCGCGATGGCCGCGAGCACGGCCAGGCCCAGGTCGGCAAACGCCTCCTCCTGGTCGGCGCTGACGCCGCCGATGGCGAAGGTCGCCCCCGGAACGTCGATGGCGTCCAGCTTCTTCTGCAGCTCCTGGGTGGTGGCGCCGAGGTTGGAGCCGGTGGCCGTACCGGTCACCGAGACGCTGCGCTCACCCTCGATCCGGGTCACCTGCTGCGGCCCCTCGGCCACGGTGACGTCGGCGATGTCGTCCAGCTTCACCGGCCCCACCGGCAGCGCGCGCAGCTCCTCGACGGAGACCGGCACCTTGCCCGCGAACCGCAGCACCACATCCCGCTGCCCGCCGTCCAGGGTCACCTGGCCCAGCGGCGCGCCCCGGAACGCCTGCGCCACCAGCTGGCCGACGGCGGCCTCGGTGAGCCCGGCCCGGCCGGCGGCGACCCGGTCGACGGTGACGTCGACGCGCGGCACCCGGGTGGCGAGGCTGGTGGAGACGTCCGCCACGCCCGCCACCCCGGCCATCGCCGCCCGGACCTCCTCCGCTGCCCGGTTCAGCGCCTCCGGGTCGGTGGCCTGGACGACCACCTCCAACTGGTTGGCGGCGGCCCCGCCCTGCCCGGCCCCGAAGCTGACCTCGCCGACGGCCGCGCCGAGCGCGTCGATTTCCCGGCGCAGGACCTCCCGCATCTCCTTGGCGTCGGTCTCGCCACCGAGGGCCAGCGACCAGGTGGCGACGTTGTTGCCGCCGCCCGCGAACGGGTTGTCGCCACCGCCCGCCGTCACCTGGTACGTCTCGATGCCGTCGGTCCGCTCCAACACCGCCTCGATCTGGCGCGCCGCCGCGTCGGTGCCGGCCAGCCCGGTGCCCGCCGGCAGCTCCTGCGTCATGCTCAGCGTGTCCTGGCCGGAGTCGTCGATGAAGTTGGTCTCCAGCTGACGGGACAGGCCGAACGTGCCGAACAGCACGAGCACGCCGAGCCCCAGGGTGATCCAGCGGGTGGCCCGCTTGCGGGTGGCGAACCCGATCACCGGCAGGTACGCCCGCTGCAACGGGCTGCGCAGCTCCTTCTCCTCCGCCGCCCGGCGCACCGCGGCGTCGTCCACGGTGCCGCCGGAGGGCTTGAGGAACCAGTACGCGAGCACCGGGATGACGGTCAGCGAGACCAGCAGCGAGGCGAGCAGGGCCACGGTGACCGTGATCGCGAACGGCGCGAACAGCTGCCCGACGAAGCCGCCCACCAGCGCGATCGGCGCGAAGACGGCCACCGTGGTGAGGGTGGACGCGGTCACCGCGCCGGCCACCTCGCGGACGGCGGCGAGGATCGCCTCGCGCTTCGGCTCGCCGTACTCCAGGTGTCGCTTGATGTTCTCCAGCACGACGATCGAGTCGTCGACCACCCGGCCGACCGCGATGGTGAGCGCGCCGAGGGTGAGCAGGTTCAGCGAGTAGTCGCCGACCCAGAGCGCGATCAGGGCGACCACCACCGAGAGCGGGATGGAGACCGCGGTGACCACGGTGGAGCGGATCGACAGCAGGAAGACCAGGATGACGATGACGGCCATGACCAGGCCCAGCAGGCCCTCGGTGGTCAGGCTCTCGATCGACTTCTCGACGAACGGCGCCTGGTCGAAGACCACGGTCAGCTCGGCGCCGGAGGCCTCCCGCAGCTCGGCCAGCCGGTCCCGGATCTCGTGGGAGATCTCCACCGCGTTGCCGTCGGGGGCCGCGGTGACGGCGATGCCGAGGCTGTCCCTGCCGTTGGTCCGGGTGAGCGCGGTGGCCGGGGCGGCCTGCTGTTCGACGGTGGCCACGTCGCCGAGGCGGACCGGGGCGGCCTTCCCCGCCGCCGGCGCGACGACGATGCCGCGCAGGTCGTCCAGCGTGGCGAGCGGGGTCCCCACCTGCACCGGCAGCGCCCGGGTGCCGTCGGCCACCGCGCCGGCCGGCACCGTCACGCCGTTGGTCTTCAGCGCGGCGCCGATCGCGGCCGGCTGGAGCTTCGTCGCGGCCAGCTTCGCCGGATTCGGGGTGACCACCACGACGTCGTCCCGGGCACCGGTCACGTCGACCGACCGGACCCCCTCGATCGCCTCCAGCTCCGGCACGACCGCACCACGCAGCTTCTCCGCGAGGGCGCGCTGGTCGGCGCCGCCGGACGCGGCGAGCACCACGGCCGGCAGGTCGTCCGTGCTGCCGGCGATGACCTGCGGGTCGACCCCCTCCGGCAGCTGCGTGTCGATCCGGTTGAGCGCGGTCTCCATCTTGTTGACCACGTCGTCCAGGTCGGTGCCGAACTCGTACTGCACCTGGATGGTCGTCGAGCCCTCGCGCGAGGTCGAGGTGACCCTGTCCAGGCCGGGGATGCCCTGGAGGCTGTTCTCGATCGGCTCGGTGACCTGCGACTCGACGACCTCCGGGCCGGCGCCCGGGTACGCCGCCACGATGAACGCGGCCGGGAACTCCAGCGACGGCAGGAGTTGCTGCTTCAGCGACGGCACGGCGAACGCTCCGAACGCCGTGGTCACCACCGCGATGAGGGCGATCAGCCCTCGATTGGCGAGGCTGAATCTGGCGAGCACCGACATCGGCGTGACTCACTCCTGGAGAGAGGACGGTTGCGGGGCGCAACAAGTCTCCCGCACCCGCTGCGGCGCGCACCGGCCGCCCCCGCTCCCGGTCCCGCCCACAGGACGGGCGGGACCGGGCGTGGTTCAGGCCAGGTCGAGCGAGCGGGCGGCGGCCAGCGGGTCGTTGGCGATGGTGATCGGAGCGGGAGCGGTGGAGATGGCCCACTCCGGGTCCTTCAGGCCGTGCCCGGTGACCGTGCAGACGACCGTCGAGCCGGCCGGGATCCTGCCGGCGGCGGCCTGCTGGAGCAGGCCGGCCACGCTGGCCGCGCTGCCCAGCTCGACGAAGACCCCGACCTCGCGGGCCAGCAGCCGGTACGCGGCCAGGATCTCCCGGTCGGTGACGGCGGCGATCAGCCCGCCGGAGGAGTCCCGGGCGTCCAGCGCCCTGGTCCAGCTCGCCGGGTTGCCGATCCGGATCGCGGTGGCGATCGTGGACGGCTCGCGGACCACCTGGCCGGTGACGATCGGCGCCGCGCCGGCCGCCTGGAAGCCGTACATCTTCGGGGCCCGGGTGGCGTTGCCGTCCCGCAGCTCCTCCGAGTAGCCCATCCAGTAGGCGGAGACGTTGCCGGCGTTACCGACCGGCAGGCAGTGGATGTCGGGGGCGTCGCCGAGCGCCTCGACGATCTCGAACGCGGCCGTCTTCTGGCCGTGCAGCCGGTCGATGTTGACCGAGTTGACCAGGGCGACCGGGTAGTCCTGGGCGAGCTTCGCCGCCAGCGACAGGCAGTCGTCGAAGTTGCCCTGCACCTGGAGCAGCTTCGCGCCGTGCACCAGCGCCTGGGCCAGCTTGCCCAGCGCGATCTTGCCCTGCGGCACGAGCACGGCGCAGGTCAGGCCGGCGCGGGCCGCGTACGCCGCCGCGGACGCGCTGGTGTTACCGGTGGAGGCGCAGATGATCGCCTTGTTGCCGGCCTCGACCGCCTTGGAGACCGCGAGCGTCATGCCCCGGTCCTTGAACGAGCCGGTGGGGTTGGCCCCCTCCACCTTCAGGTGGACGTCGCAGCCGAGCCGGGCGGAGAGCACCGGCGCGGGCAGCAGCGGGGTGTTCCCCTCGTGCAGGGTCACGACGGGCGTGGCGTCGGTGACCGGCAGCCGGTCCCGGTACGCGTCGATCAGACCCCGCCACATGTCGCTCTCCTCGCTCTATCGCCCCACTGGGCCGGGGGCACCGTCAGCGTGGACCAGCCTGCCTGGCCCGCCCGCGGCGCACCCGTCGTTAACCACCTGACGAGACGCGAACGCCGTCACGCCCCGCCCTCGACCCGCAAAACGCTCGCCACCGACCGGACGATCTCCAGCCCGCGCAGCTCGCCGACGGTGGCGGCGAGCGCCGCGTCCGGGGCCACGTGGGTGACGATGACCAGGTCCGCGTCCTCGCCCCGGCCGGCCGCGTCGCCGCCCGCCGGGCCCTGCCGCACGGTGGCGATCGAGACGTCGTGCCGGGCGAAGACGCCGGCCACCGCCTCCAGCACGCCCGGCCGGTCCGCCACGTCCAGGCTGATGTGGTAGCGGGTGAGCGCCTCCCCCATCGGCCGGACCGGCAGGTCGGCGTACGCGGACTCGCTGGCCGAGCGCACCCCGGCGAGCCGGTTGCGGGAGACCGCCACCACGTCGCCGAGGACCGCGCTGGCGGTCGGCGCACCACCGGCGCCCCGCCCGTAGAACATCAGCTGCCCGGCCGCCTCGGCCTCGACGAAGACCGCGTTGAACGCGTCGCCGACGCCGGCCAGCGGGTGGGTCAGCGGGATCATCGCCGGGTGCACCCGCACGCTGACCGTCTCCCGGCCGGCGGCGTCGGCGCCCCGGGCGGCGATGCAGAGCAGCTTGATGGTGCAGCCCATCGCCTTGGCGCTGGCCACGTCGGCGGCGGTGACCTCGGTGATGCCCTCCCGGTGCACGTCGGCCGCGCCCACCCGGGTGTGGAACGCCAGCGAGGCGAGGATGGCCGCCTTGGCCGCCGCGTCGAAGCCCTCCACGTCGGCGGTCGGGTCGGCCTCGGCGTACCCCAGCTCGGTGGCCTCCTCGAGCGCCTCCGCGAAGCCGGCGCCGGTGGCGTCCATGGCGGAGAGGATGAAGTTGGTGGTGCCGTTGACGATGCCGGTGACCCGGTTGATCCGGTCCCCGTGCAGCGACTCCCGCAGCGGGCGCAGCAGCGGGATCGCCCCGGCGACGGACGCCTCGTAGTAGAGGTCGCCGCCGCCCTCGGCCGCCGCGTCGTGCAGGGCCGCGCCGTCCTCCGCGAGCAGTGCCTTGTTGGCGGTGACCACGCTCTTGCCGGCCCGCAGCGCCTCGACGAGCCAGCTCCGCGCCGGTTCGATGCCGCCGACCACCTCGACCACCACGTCGACGTCGTCGCGCTTGATCAGCCCGAGCGGGTCGGTGGTGAACAGCGCGGGGTCGACCGGGAGGTCGCCCCGGTCGCGGCCGAGACGGCGTACGGCAATGCCGGCGATCTCCAGCGGGGCGCCGATCCGGGCGGCGAGGTCGGCCGACTGCTCGTGCAGCAGCCGGACCACCTCGCTACCGACCGTGCCGCAGCCGAGCAGCGCCAGGCGCACAGGTGACGTCATCCCACATCCAATGCGAGCAGGTCCTCTTCGGTTTCCCGCCGGACGATCAGACGTGCCCGGCCGGCCCGCACCGCGACCACGGGGGGCCGGGGCACGTGGTTGTAGTTGCTGGCCATGCTCCGGCAGTAGGCGCCGGTGCCGGGCACCGCGACAAGATCTCCGGGCTGCACGTCGGCGGGCAGGAATTCATCCTTCACCACGATGTCCCCGGACTCACAATGCTTTCCCACCACGCGGGCGAGCATCGGCTCGGCGGCCGACGCCCGGGAGGCCAGCGTCGCGGAGTAGGACGCGTCGTAGAGCGCGGTGCGGATGTTGTCGCTCATCCCCCCGTCCACGCTCACGTACGTCCGGATCCCGTCGACGTCCTTGACCGTGCCGACCTCGTAGAGGGTGAACACGGCCGGCCCGACGATCGCCCGGCCCGGCTCGATCGACAGGTGCGGCACCGCCAGCCGCTCGGCGGCGCACTCGGACTCGACGATCCGGCGCATCCGCTTCGCCAGGTCCTGCGGCGCGGCCGGGTCGTCCTGGGTCGTGTACGCGATGCCGAAGCCGCCGCCGAGGTCCAGCTCGGGCAACTCCACCCCGCGCGCGTCGCGGATCTGCGCCTGGAGGCCGAGCACCCGACGGGCGGAGACCTCGAAGCCACTGGCGTCGAAGATCTGCGAGCCGATGTGCGAGTGCAGGCCGCGCAGCTCCAGCACGCCCTCGTCGAGCACGCGGAAGGCCGCCTCGGCCGCCGCCCCGCCCGCGAGGGAGAAGCCGAACTTCTGGTCCTCGTGCGCGGTGGCGATGAACTCGTGGGTGTGCGCCTCGACGCCGACGGTGACGCGGATCATCACCTTCGGTCGGACGCCCCGCTCCCGGGCCAGCGCGGTGAGCCGGTCGATCTCGTGGAACGAGTCGAGGATGATCCGCCCGACCCCGGCGTCCAGCGCCCGGGCCAGCTCGCCGACCGACTTGTTGTTGCCGTGGAAGCCGATCCGCTCGGGCGGCATCCCGGCCGACAGCGCGGTGGCCAGCTCACCACCGGTGCACACGTCGAGGTGCAGGCCCTCCTCGGCGATCATCCGAACCACGGCGCGGCAGAGGAACGCCTTGCCCGCGTAGTAGACGTCGACGCCGTCGAAGGCGGTGCGGAAGTCGCGGCAGCGCGAGCGAAGGTCGTCCTCGTCGAGCACGTACACCGCCGTGCCGAACTCGGCCGCGAGGTCGCCGACGCCGAGCCCGGCCACGGTGAGCACCCCGTCGCCGCCACGCGTCACGTTGCGCGGCCAGAGCGCCGGCACCAGCGCGTTGACGTCGACCGGCGTACGCAGCCACGCCGGCCCCCGGCTGCCGATGTCCCCGTGCAGGGCACCGGCCTCATGCGCTCGCATGTCACATCCTCTCGGGGGCGGAGACGCCCAGCAGGCGCAGCCCGTTGGCGATCACGGTGCGGGTGGCGTCGTTCAGCCAGAGCCGGGCGCGGTGCAGGTCGGTGGCCTCCTCGTCGCCGCGCGGCAGGATCCGGCACTCGTCGTAGAACCGGTGGTAGGCCCCGGCCAGCTCCTCCAGGTAGCGCGCCACCCGGTGCGGCCCCCGCAGCTCGGCCGCCGTGGCGACCACGGCGGGGAACTCGGCGAGCGCCTTGAGCAGCTCGTTCTCCTTCTCGTGCCCGAGCAGCTCGGGGCGGAACGCTTCGGCGTCGCCCCGGGTCAGCCCCACCTCGGCCGCGTTGCGGCCCACGCTGGCCGTCCGGGCCGCCACGTACTGGACGTAGTAGACCGGGTTGTCGCGGGTGGCCCGGGTCCACAGCTCGACGTCGATGTCGATCGGGGAGTCGCTGGAGTAGCGGGCCAGCGCGTAGCGGGAGGCGTCGACGCCGATCGCGTCGACCAGGTCCTCCAGGGTCACCACGGTGCCGGCCCGCTTGCTCATCCGGACCGGGGCGCCGTCGCGGACCAGGTTGACCAGCTGGCCGATCAGGATCTCCAGGTTGCGCTCCGGGTCGTCGCCGAAGCACGCGGCCATCGCCTTCATCCGGCCGATGTAGCCGTGGTGGTCGGCGCCCAGCATGATCACGACCCGCTCGAAGCCGCGCTCGCGCTTGTCGAGGTAGTAGGCACAGTCGGCGGCGAAGTACGTCCACTCGCCGTTGGACTTGCGCAGCACCCGGTCCTTGTCGTCGCCGAAGTCGGTGGTGCGCAGCCAGGTCGCGCCGTCGGCCTCGAACGTGTGGCCCTGCTCGCGCAGCCGGTCGAGCGCGTGGTCCAGCTCGCCCCGGTCGTGCAGGTCCTTCTCGTTGAAGTAGGTGTCGAACTCCACCCCGAAGCCGCGCAGCGAGGACTTGATCTCGGCGAACATGAGCTGCACGCCCTCGACCCGGAAGACCTCCTGGGCGGCGGCGTCGTCCAGCTCCAGCACGTCCGGCCGGGCGCCGCGGACGGCGTCGGCGATCTCGGTGATGTACGCCCCGGCGTAGCCGTCCTCGGGGGCCGGCTCGCCCTTCGCGGCGGCGAGCAGGGAACGGGCGAACCGGTCGATCTGGGAGCCGGCGTCGTTGAAATAGTATTCCGTGCCGACATCGGCGCCGGTGGCGCGCAGCAGGCGGCTGAGCGCGTCGCCGACGGCCGCCCAGCGGACGCCGCCGATGTGCACCGGGCCGGTCGGGTTCGCCGAGACGAACTCCAGGTTGATCCGCTGGCCGGCGAGCCGCTCGCTGCGGCCGTACTCCTCGCCGGCCTCGACGATCGTCCGGGCGAGCTGGCCGGCGGCGGCCGCGTCGAGCCGGATGTTGAGGAAGCCCGGGCCGGCGATCTCCACCGACTTGACCCCCGGGGCCCGCCCGAGCTGCTCGGCGAGGGCGGTGGCCAGCTCGCGCGGCGGGACGCCCACCTTCTTGCTGAGCTGGAGCGCCAGCGTCGAGGCGTAGTCGCCGTGCTCGGGGTTGCGAGGTCGCTCCACCGCCGTGGAGTCCGGCAGGGCGGAGCGGTCCAGGCCCCGCTCGGTGAAGACGGCGTGGGCTGCGGAGAGGACGACCTCGGCGAGTTCTGCGGGAGTCACCGATCCATGTTATCGGGGGTAGACTCGGCACCCGCGGCGGCGACCCAGAGTGTGAAACCGGCCCGCCGGATCCCCTGACCGACCGACCTGACGAGGCACGATGAGCATCAGCACACCTGGTGGCGGCCCCGAGCGCCGTCCGACCGTGGTCAGCACCGGCAAGAAGCCGGCGGCGGGCCGGCCGGCTGCGGGCGCCGACAAGGCCGGGTCCGGCAGCGCCAAGACCGGGTCCGGCAACAAGGGCGGGTCCGGCAAGCCGACGGGTCCCCGCCCGGGCGCCGGGGGCAAGGGCCGCAAGCCGGTCACCCCGGTGAAGGTGAGCCAGGGCCGCTCCTGGGGCCCCATCGCGCTCTTCGTCGCCGTGGGCGTGCTCGCCGTGTCGATCATCGGCTACGGCGCCTGGGCGTCGTTCCAGGGCTCCAAGCCCTGGGAGGACCGGGCGGCCGACATCCAGGGCATCGTCAACTTCCGCGAGAAGGACAAGGACCTCGTCGCGGGCGGCAACCACCAGACCGGCCCGATCACCTACTCGATCCTGCCGCCGGTGGCCGGCCCCCACAACGCGGCCTGGCAGAACTGCATGGGTGACGTCTACGACGCCCCGGTCGCCAACGAGCACGCGGTGCACAGCCTGGAGCACGGCACGATCTGGATCACCTACCGTCCCGGCCTGCCCGCCGACCAGGTGGCGAAGCTGACCGAGAAGGTGCAGGGCAAGGAGAAGATGATGCTCAGCCCGTTCGAGGGGCTGGACAAGCCGATCTCCCTGCAGGCCTGGGGCTACCAGCTCAAGGTCGACAACGCCGACGACAGCCGGATCGACGACTTCATCAAGGCGCTGCGGGTCAACGCCTCGATCGAGGGCCCGACCGCGCTGTGCAGCCAGGGCATCACCGCCACCGGCACCACGCCGCGCGACGGCAACCAGATGGGCTGAGGAGAGCGATGAGCACCCCGACCATGATCGATACCGCCGAGCCGGCCAGCCCCGCTCCGGAGGAGCGGCGGCCGTCCGCGCGCCGCTGGGGCACGGCCGCGCTGGCTCTCGCCATCGTGGTCGGGCTGCTCCTCGGGTACGCCGGCGGCCTGCTGACGCCCCGGCTCACCCGGCCGGGCGAGACCTCGGCGGAGGCGGGCTTCGCCCGGGACATGACGACCCACCACGCGCAGGCGGTGGAGATGGGCCTGATCGCCTTCGACCGGGGCACGGACCCGGAGGTCCGCAGCATCGGCGGCGACATCGCCACCGCCCAGCAGGGCGAGCTCGGCATCATGCAGGCGTGGCTGCGCTCGTGGGGGCTCGACCCGGCGGGCAGCGAGCCGCCGATGTCCTGGATGTCCGACGGCGCCGGCCTGGTCAAGAACGGGCTGATGCCGGGCATGGCCACCCCCGAGGAGATGGCGAAGCTGCGCGCGGCCGACGGCCGGGAACTGGACGTCCTGTTCCTGCAAATGATGATCAAGCACCACCTGGGCGGCATCCACATGATCGACGGCGTGCTCGACGCCAGCGACGAGCCTGACGTCGTCCGGACGGCCCAGACGATGAAGAACACCCAGCGCAAGGACCTGACCAACCTGCAGAACGCGCTGAAGCGCCTGGGCGGCTGACCCGCCCCCGCCGCACCGCTCATCCGTCGAGAGGTCCGCGTCGCGCCGGTTCACCCGGCCGACCCGGGCCTCTCGCCGTTCTCGCCGGGGTCCGTGCCCGGTTTGTTAGCGTACGCGAACTAGTGACCGGTCCGACTGATTTCCTCACTAAGGGAGTTTTCTCCACACATATCGTGACCAGTTGCGATTCGGGCTCGTTGCGCAAGACGTGGGGGTTGCACTGAGAGACGCACGGCGTTCGGTCACCAGCTGGTGCCGACGCCACACCATCGGCGGTGACGGGGCGGTGGCAGCCGTCCGTCGCGGACAGCGGCAGGGCGAGCCGGGAACGCTCAGCCGTGAACAGGAACTCGAACTGATCGACGTCCTGCGGGGCGTCTACCCCGACGCGCTGGGCCTGGACGAGGAGCTGTGGACGCGGCAGAGCCTGCACACCCTCATCCAGCGCCGCTTCGAGCTGCCGATGGACGCCGGCGCGGTCGGGGCGTACCTGCGGGCCTGGGGGTTGGGCCCGCGGGAGCCCCGGGAGCGGGCCTGCGGGCTCTGCGTGGGCGCGGTGGAGCGCTGGGTGCGCAGCGAGTACCCGGCCATCACCCGGGCCGCGCAGGAGCACCTCGCCGAGGTCTACTGGATCGGCCGGGTACGCCTGCGCGGCACGATGCCGGCGGCGGACGTCATCTCCGCCGTCTCGTCCCGCGGCCGGGTGCGCTTCATGATCACCACGCCGTCGGTCGACCCGCCGCTCCCCCGCGACTTCGTGCTGCGGCTCAGCGGCGCGGAGCAGCGGACGGTGCACCTGATCGTCGACGGCTCCTGGCCCCGCAGCGAGTGGCCCCGCCGGCTGCCCCGCCGCATCGTGCTGCACCCGCTGCCCAGCTGCGGCCGCGCCGTCGCCGCCTGACCGGGCGCGGCCGGGCTGACCGGGCTGACCGGGCTGACCCGCCTGACCGGGCCGACCAGCCTGACCGGAGCCGACCGGGCCGACCGGGCCGACCGGGCCGACCGGGCCGACCAGCCTGAGCCGGTCAACCAGCGGGCCGACCAGGCGTTCCGGGCCGCCCGCGGCCTGGCTCGGCGACACGGGCTCGATCATCCGATACCGATTCGGCGTTCCGGGGAGGCGTTTGCTAGTCTTCTCAAGTCGCTGAGCCCCCGTAGCTCAGGGGATAGAGCACCGCCCTCCGGAGGCGGGGGCGCAGGTTCGAATCCTGCCGGGGGCACCAGAGCCGACCAGCACGAAAAGGCCCTTGACCAGGCAAAACCCGGTCAAGGGCCTTCATCGTGTGTCCGGCAGTGTCCGGGGCCGCCAGCGGCCCGTAGCGGCCGTCTGCGCCACATACGTGCCAAGGTTTTCGGCGCGGGTCAGTCGTGGCCAATCGCTCTCGATGCGCTGCCGGCGAGCGGCGTCACCGCCGTCCAGACACCTGGCGTAGATCCTCAACAGCACCCCGCCGGATCGCCCGGCCCACTCGGCTACCTGTGTCGGCGGCACTCCCCCGTTGAGCCACCTCGACACGGCGGCGTGCCGCGGGTCGTGCGAATTCATACAGGGGCGAGGCTTGCATCTCGGGCGTGAGGACGGCGGCCCGCGCCCAGCACGACCTACGCATTACAAGAGCAAGTCCTTCACGTACTCCAGCGCGTTGACAGCAATCCAGGCGATTTGCAGGGCAACGCCGAACGAGCCGCCGACAAGCCCCAAGACTGCCACCGCGCGGCAAAGAGCGTGAGTGCTTGCACGAATCGCGAACAGGCCGAACACGACGCCGGTGGCTCCGAGAAGGGCACCGAAATCAAGGTGCGGAAACAGCGGCATCCAGACCACGCCCCCGGCCAGCGCCAAGAGCGATAGGGCCAGGCCTGTGTAATCGACGACCAGGCTTCGGTTGTCGCGCTCCGCCGGCGGCAGGTCGGCGACCAGGGCCGCCAACTCGCTGTAGGTCCTCGCGGCATAGGCCTGCCCTGACCGATCAGTCAGCTCGGCGAGGGTCAGTCGCCCCTCGCTGGCAGCGGCACCGAGCCGAGCCACAACAGCTTCCCGATCACGATCGGACACCCGCAGGTCGTTCACAAGCAAAGCCTACTGACGACCTGGTCACGCTAAGGGGCCTTCGCTAATTCTCACTGCGCCAAGTATGCCGTGACGGCATGCCTCATCGCCTCGATGCCAGTCAGGAGATAGGCGTTCGTGCCGGCTACCGGCTCACCTCTCCTGTCCGCTGCCACAGTCTTGACTGCAGCCCATTCGACGAGCACAGCGAGGCCGGCCGCAGGAACGACGGCAACGGCTGCGGCCACATACCCGCCTCAGATCCCAGCATCACTCGACAAGCTGATCCTCGATGAAGCGCATCCGCTTCACGATTTTGCCCTTCTTGCTCTTCTCATAAAGATCGTAGTTCTTTTTCGGATCGACATCCGACCAGGAGACAGATGCAACCAGATCGTTCTTGTGATGTTCGAGTCGATCCGTGTTCAGGTAGCCTTCATCAGGCTGCCAGCCTCTCGGCAGATCCTCGCTCTCCCTGTAGAAGGACACGTCGAAAACCCTGTTCCGACCTGGTGTCGCCTCGATTTCTCCGTCAATCGGGTGATCCTTGCTGTAGCCCTCGACCAGTTCTTTCAACTCCGTGAGATCTTTCGGTGGGTTCAGGATCATGTAGTGCCTCTTGACGGTCACCGCCTCACCCTGCCTGCCGAAGACCTGTGCGGTGTTCTCGATTTCGACAATCTCCGTCCGCCCGCCGGATCCTTCGCTCTCCGTGCATCCGATCAGGCTCAACGGAATGACGAGCGCACCAACAATCAGAGCCAGGACCTTCGAACCAGCCTTAATCACTAAACCCTCTCAATGTGCATCCGTTCCCGTTGAACCGATGGGCCGCAGCGCGGCCAACAACGTCCACGGGTCCACCGAGCGCGGGGCGTCTACGCGGCAAACGCCTCGGGCCACCTCGATCGTCCGCACGGCGGCTCATCGAAGGGCGACCGCGAGGCATGACGCGACGGCGAAGGCGGCTGCGGCGCGGGGTCGCCATGAACGCGAGGCGCGGGGCAGCGCGACCATGAGCGAGAGACTACCTATTGGATCATCGTCGCCATAGGGCAGCGCGCGCGTCGGGTGGGAAGCCCCTGTGCCGAACATGTGCCGGCGTCGACCGTCATCGCCCGCCTCGGCTCGCGGAGCCGGAAGGCGCCGATCCCGGGTGCCGGCCATGTTGGCCCTGGCGTTCGCCCAACACACACGGGGCGGACGCAGACGCGTCCGCCCCGTTGTCCGTCTCCGTCAGGTCCGTGGCGCGGTGGACCGGGCCCAGCGCAGCAGCGCCGTGAACGCCAGCACGGCGGTCACCGCACCGCCCAGAAGACGCACCCGGTGCCCGGCGACGAACTCCGCGGCGACCTGGCGCAGGTACTCCGGGGAGTGCGTGCCGACCGGGTCGACGAACATGATCTCGTTGCGCGGCCAGAAGAAGAACACGGAGAACAGGAACTCGCAGGCGACGAACACCGCTGCCGCGCCGACGATCCACCAGCGCAGCCGGCGGTCACGCCAGGTGAGCACCGTCGCGGCGAGGGACGTGAGGACGACGGTGGCGCCGAGCGGCGGGAAGTAGTCACTCGGGCCGCCCGCCACCAGGAACTCGCGGGCCCGGTCCAGCGACGCCGGCGGGTCGCCGAAGATGTTCGGGTAGAGCATCACGGTCTCGGCGGCGACGCCGCCGAACGACATCATCGCCGTCCACACGAGAGCGACGAGCACCGCCCAGGTCAGCCTGTTGCGGGTCATGAGTCCTCCTGCCGATCCGTCGCGCCGTTCCGACGCCATACGCCTGGTCGTCGTCGACGCTAGGCCGGCCGCCGTCGCCGGTCTGCCGCCCAGGAGCGCGAACCCGGGTCGCTCCCGGACGTGCGCCGACGCCGCCCGGTCGCCCACCCGCGCGGTCGAGGTCGCTTCCGGACGTAGCCGACAGCCGCTGACGGACGCGCCTGGGCGACAGTGCCGGCGCCCGGTTGGTCCTACGCTCGTGGCGTGCCGGTATCCCGCCCCACCCGCACCGACGCCCTGCTCGGCCTGGCCACCTTCTGCCTGGTCGCGGCGGCCGTGGCCACCGGCGACGCCCCGAGTGCCCCGACGGCGTACGGATTCGCGGTCGGCTTCGGGGCTCTGCTGCTCGCCGCCCGGGCCTGGCCCGTGCCGGCGCTGCTGGCGACCGCGCTCGGCATCACGGCGTACTACACCCTGGACCTGCCGCCGATCGGCCTGGCCGCGCCGGCCGCCGCCGTCCTGTACGCGGCTGCGGAGCGGGGCCGGGCGCTGTGGGCGGCGGTGGTCGGCGGGGCGTTGCTGGCGGCGTCGGTGGCGTCGCGGCTGGCCGAGGGCGACGACGCCGGCATCGTCCTGGGCTTCGGCCTCGGGTCCGAGGCGGCGCTGATGCTGGCCGTCGTCGCGCTGGGGGACGCCGTCCGTCACCGGTGCTCGCTGCGGGCCGAGCTGGCCCGGCAGGTGGTCGCGGCCGCCGAGGAGCGGCGGCGGGAGGCCGCCCGGCAGGTCGAGGCCGAGCGCCTGCGCATCGCCAGGGAGGTACACGACACCCTCGGGCACACGATGTCCGTGGTCACACTCCAGTCGGCGGTGGCGCAGGAGGCGCTCGCCGACCGGGCACCGGAGCGGGTGGACGCGGCGCTGGCGGCGATCCGGTCGGCGGGCGGCAGTGCCATGGCCGAGCTGCGCGCGACGCTGGGCACCCTGCGCGGCGACACCGGCGTCCGCCGGCCACCGCCGGGGGTCGACCAGCTCGCCGCCCTGGCGGAGGGCGTCCGTCGCAGCGGCCTCGCCGTCGAGCTGCGCGTCGACGGCGACGTCGGCGCGCTGCCGGCGGTCGTGGGCACGACCGCCTACCGGGTCGTGCAGGAGGCGTTGACCAACGCGCTGCGACACGCGCGGGCCACGAGGGTCGACGTCACCGTCCGGGCGACCGGCTCCCACCTGGCGCTGGAGGTCGTCGACGACGGCCGGGGCGCCGCCGCGCCGCCCGGGGAGGACGGCGGGAGCCAGGCACCGGGCGGCGGGGGCCCGGTGCGGAGCGGTGGTAGCCAAGGGCTGTGCGGCGGGGGCCAGGCACCGGGCGGCCTGAGCCAGCAGGGCGGCGGAAGCCAGGGGCTGCGCGGGATGTCCGAACGGGTCGCCCTGCTCGGCGGGACCGTCCACACCGGCACCGCCGGGACGGGCGGCTTCCGGGTGTCCGTCCGACTGCCGCTGTCCGGGCCCCGGCCGTGACGCCCCTCCGCGTCGTCCTCGTCGACGACCAGCACCTCATCCGCGCCGGGCTCCGGGCGCTGCTCGAACGCGACCCGGACATCGCCGTTGTCGCCGAGGCCGCCGACGGCGCCACCGGCCTGGCCGCCGTCCGGGCCCACCGGCCGGACGTCGTCCTCATGGACGTCCGCATGCCGGCCACCGACGGCATCGAGGCCACCCGGCGCATCCTGGCCGACCCCGGCCTCGCCGACGTACAGGTGGTCATGCTGACCACCTTCGACGACGACGAGTACCTCTTCGACGCCATCCGCGCCGGGGCGGCCGGGTTCCTGCTCAAGGACACCGCGCCCGACGCCCTGCGCGCCGCCGTGCGCACCGTAGCGGGCGGGGACGCGCTGCTGTCGCCCGCCGTCACCCGCCGGGTCCTCGCCGCCGCCGCCCGCTCCCCCGTGCCCGACGGCACCCGGCTCGCCGGGCTCACCGAGCGGGAACGCGACGTCCTCGCCCAGGTCGGCGCCGGGCGGTCCAACGCGGAGATCGGCGCCGCCCTGCACCTCAGCCCGGACACCGCCCGCACCTACGTCAGTCGCCTGCTCGCCAAGCTGCACGCCCGCGACCGGTCCCAGCTCGTCGTGATCGCCTACGAGAGCGGGCTCGTCCGACCCGGCGAGCGGTAGCGCCACGCGGACGACACCTCTCCGGCCGACCGCCGGGCTCCGGCCGACGCCGGACCTCCGGCCGAGGACGGACCTCCGGCGGACCGCCGGTCAGCGGCGGTGCGGCGCGTACGTCAGCCGGCGGCGCGGCGGGCGCGGGCCCGGCGCTTGCCCTCGTGCATGGCCTGCACCCGCGCGATCGGGATGGTGTGCCCCTCCGCGACCAGGTCCGCCGGGAGCTGCTGCGGCGCGGGCATCCGCTCGGCCCACGGGTCGCGGTCGGCGACCAGCGCCGGGGCGGTGCGGATCGTGAAGTCCGCCGGGGCGACGTCGCCCAGGTCGGCCCAGTCCACCGGGAAGGACACCGGCACGCCCGGCCGCAGCCGCGGGCTGTAGGCGGCCACCACGGTCGCCCCGCCGGCCCGCGTCGAGTCCACGAACACCTTGCCGCCCCGGTCCTCCCGGATGAAGGCGGTGGTGGCCAGCGCCGGGTCCAGCCGTTCGGCGCGGGCGGCGACCGCCCGGGTGGCGGCGGCCATGTCCTCCACGGCGGCGCCCGCCGCGACCGGCACGAAGACGTGCACGCCCTTGGCACCGCTGGTCTTGACCGCGCCGGTGAGCCCGGCGTCGGCGAGCGCCTGCCGGACCAGCAGGGCGGCGGCCACCGCCAGCCCGAACGAGTCCCCCTCGGGCGGGTCGAGGTCGAGCACCAGGTGGGTGGGGCGGTGCAGGTCGTCCACCGTGGCCAGGGTGGGGTGGTACTCCACGGCACGCTGGTTGGCGAACCAGAGCAGGGTGCGCCGGTCGTCGCAGAGCGCGTACGAGACCTCGCGGTGGGACGCCTCGGCCCAGACGGAGGTGCGGCGCACCCAGTCCGGGGTGTACTTCGGCAGGTTCTTCTGCATGAACGCCGGCTGTCCGGGCCGGACCCGGATCACCGACAGCGGCCGGTTGCGCAGCGGCGGCAGGATCCGCTCGTGGACGGCGTCGAGATAGTCGACCAGGTCCCGCTTGGTCGCGTCGTCGCCGTCGGACAGCGGCTGGTCGAGGTTGGTCAGCGCCACCCCGTCCCGGGTCTCGTCAGCACGACTCATCCGATTACCTTCCCGGCCCGGCGGCCGACGGTCAACCGGACGCGGCGGTGTGATCCCCGCCGAAGGGGTCGCCGCCGGCCCGGACGACGTCGAGCAGCCGGGCCGTGTGCGCGCGGGCGGCGTCGTACAGGCCACCGCCGTAGCTGACCCGGCCACCCCGAGCGCGGCCAGCTCCGACACCGCCGGCGCGCCGGGGGCGGGCCAACGCGTTCAGCGGGCCGGGCACGGCCTCCACCAGCAAGGACGGCGCCCGGCACCCGGGGCGACCCGGATGGGCCCTCAGGCGGGTACGAGCAGCGGCTCGGCGCTCCCGGCGCCCTCGGCGGCGGCGTCGCGCCCGGGGCGTGGGGCGTTCATCAGCACGGCGACGATCAGCGCGCCAACCGCGATGATCCCCGCGGCCCAGGCGCTGGCCGCGCCGAAGCCCTCCACCATGGCCTGCCTGGCGACGGCCGGGCCCGAGCCGTGCGAGGCCAGGTAGTCCACGGTCACGCCGGTGGCGATGGTGTTGAGCAGCGCGGTGCCGATCGAACTGCCGATCTGCTGCGCGGTGTTGAAGCTGGCCGAGGCCACGCCCGAGTCGCCCTGGTCGACGCCGTGGGTGGCGTAATTGAGGGCCACCGGCATGATCATGCCCGCGCCGAAGCCGAGCAGAAGCTGCGCGACCAGGACGCCGCCGGCGTAGCCGGTGCCGGCGTCGAGGGTGACCATCCATAGCATGCCGCAGCAGCTGATGAGCATGCCGGGCACGATCAGCGCCCGCGGCGGGAGCTTGGGCAGCAACCGGGTGGCGAGGCCGCCGGCCGACATCAGGACCGCCGTGACCATCGGGAGGAAGGACACGCCCGTCCTGATCGGCGAGTATCCCTTGACGACCTGCATGTAGTAGGTCATGAAGAGGAACGCCCCGAACATTCCGATGACGGCCAGGCCGACGGACAGGTAGGCACCGGCGCGGGTGCGGTCGGCGATCAGCCGCAGCGGCAGCAGCGGCTGCCGCACCCGGCTCTCCACGAGGGCGAAGGCGGCGAGCAGTACCGCGCCGGCGGCCAGCAGGCCGATGACCTCCGCCGAGCCCCAGCCGGCGGACTCGGCCTGGCTGGTGGCGTACACGATCGCGACCAGCCCGCCGGTCACCAGCAGCACGCCGGGCATGTCGAAGCGGGCTTTGCCCGCGCGCCGCGACTCGGCGAGCACCGCGTACCCGCCGATCGCCGCGATCAGCGCCATCGGGATGTTGACGTAGAGGCACCAGCGCCAGTCCAGGTAGTCGGTCAGTGCCCCGCCGGCCAGCAGCCCGACCGCGCCGCCCGCGGCGGAGATGGCGCCCCAGATCCCGAAGGCCTTGGCGCGGTCCCTCGGCTCGGTGAACGTCACGGTCAGCAGGGAAAGCGCGGACGGCCCGAGCAGCGCGCCGAATGCGCCCTGCAGGACGCGGGCGGTCAACAGCATCTCGAAGTTGGTCGCCGCGCCGCCGAGCGCCGACGCCGCGGTGAAGCCGAGCAGCGCGACCAGGAAGGCCCGCTTACGGCCGGTGTAGTCGGCGATCCGGCCGCCGAGCAACAGCAGGCTGCCGAACGCCAGCGTGTACCCGGTCAGGATCCATTGCCGGTCGCCGTCGGAGATCCCCAGGTCGCGCTGGAGCGACGGCAGCGCGATGTTCACGACGGTCGCGTCCAGGATGATCATGAGCTGGCCCAGCCCGATGAAGAACAGCGCGGCCCAGCGGCGCGACGTGACCGCCGGAGCCTGCGCCTTCGTGTGTGCCATGACTTTCGTCCTCACTGGTTGGTGGTGTCGCGCGCCGCGGATCGTTCGCGCGGCGGCTCGGTACCGGAACCGGTGAGCCGGCCGCGCGCGGCCGGCTCCGGCCGGGTCAGGGTCGGGTGTCGAGCCACTCCTGGAAGGTGGGTCCGGCGAGCTTGGCATGCGGGCCGGGCAGGAGCCCTCCGCCGGCGGCGTACTCGGCGTCGGGCAGGTTGGGGTTGTCGACGCCGACGACCTTGATGTTCCGGCGGGCACCAAGGAGTTTGGCCGCCTCGGCGAGGTTCTCCTTGCGGGGTCCGGCGATCTCGGGGATCGGCGTTCCGGGAACGGGCCGGACGGGCGCGTCGGGGTCGGTGGCCAGGTCGACCAGCGCCTTAGCCACGGTGCGAGCCGCGACGAGTTGGCTGGGCCAGGCCGGGACGTGGGCGACGTCGCCCTGCCGCCAGTCCAGGAACTGACCGACGAATTCGTGGAACTGCGCGGCCCGCAGGATGCGGACGGGGAGGCGTTCGGAGAGGTGGAGCTCCTCGTGCACCTTCTTGGCGACGCCGAAGCCGGCGGTGGCCTTGTCGATGCCGATGACGGACGCCACGGTGATCTGAGCGACTCCCGCCTTCTGGCCGGCCTCGTGCAGGTTGCGGGCTGACGTGCGGAAGAACTCCGTCGCCGCGTGCTGCTCGGAGGCGTGCCACGACGCGACGTCGATGATGATGTCGACCCCGGTGAGGGCCTCGGCGAGGCCGTCACCGGTGATGACGTCCACGCCGGTGGCCCGGGACATCGGAACGACCTGGTGCCCCCGTTCGGCGAGGACGTCGACGACGTGGCGGCCCAGCCGGCCGGTCGCTCCGGCCACCGCGAACTTCCTGATGCTCATGTGCCGTGCCTTTCTGATAGGTGGTCGGATACCTGTTGGGCGCTACTCGCTGTAGTTCTGGCCGGGGGGCATGCCGGGGATCGGCTTGGCGATGAGAGCTGCTGGGGTGAAGAAGCCGATGTGGGCGATCGCCACGATCAGCGTCCAGAGCGCCTTGTCGTCGTAGTGCGCGGACGCCTTGACGTGCAGCGCGTCGGGGACGCGCTCCCCGGTCGGGTTCGGGGTGAGCACGGCCTCCACGAGTTCCAGTGCGACCCGTTCGGCGTCAGTGAAGTACGGGGCGTCCCGCCAGGTCGCCACGGCGGTGATCCGCTCCTCGGATTCCCCGGCCGCGCGGAGGTTGCCGGTTTCCCGAATGGTGAAGTACGTGCTACCGAGGATCTGCCCGGCGCGGAGCTGCAGCAGGCTGACGGTGGTCGGTGGAATGGCACCGTTCCGGAAGACCTTGTGCATGCCTTCGGCGATTTCGGCCACCTCGGGGATGAACGCGAGGGGGTTGGGCATGCGCGACCGGAGTTCGGTCGTCGTGGGCGTGGACATGGTGAGGTCGTCCCTTCTCGATCTCGGACCGGACCGTTCGGATGGCGTCCGGACGAGCACGAGACGTCGGCTCGCCGATCCCCGTGACAGCACGGTCGTGTGACGTGGACCATCGATCATGGGTGTCACAGAACGGCGGGGACCGGCGTCATGTGCGTGTGGCAGAGCCGGGAGCGAACAGGCAGGAGCGAGGCGTGAGCAAGCGCACTACGGACACCGCCGAGCCGCCGCTGGACGCCGCCACCGAGGCGTTCCTCGCCCACCGCAACCTGCTGTTCACCGTCGCCTACGAGATGCTCGGTTCGGCCGCTGACGCCGAGGACGTCCTGCAGGAGACGTGGCTGCGATGGGTGGGCGTCGATTCCGGCACCGTGCGGGAGGAGCGCGCCTACCTGGTGCGGATCGTCACCCGGCAGGCGCTGGACCGGCTGCGTGCGCTCGGCCGGCGCAAGGAGTCGTACGTCGGGCCGTGGTTGCCCGAGCCGTTGCTGACCGCGCCCGACGTGGCCGAGGACGTCGAGCTGGCCGACAGCGTCTCGATGGCGATGCTGGTGGTGCTGGAGACGCTTCAGCCGATCGAGCGGGCGGTGTTCGTGCTGCGCGAGGTGTTCGATCTGGACTACGACGAGATCGCCGAAGCCGTCGACAAGACCCCCGCCGCCGTCCGCCAGATCGCCCACCGGGCACGGGCACACGTCGCCGCCCGCCGACCACGCGGCATCGCCTCCCCGGCCGAGACCCGAGCCGCACTCCAAGCCTTCCAACGAGCGGTCGAAACCGGCGACCTGCAGAGCCTGCTCGACATCCTCGCGCCGGACGTCGTCGCCCTGAGCGACGGCGGCGGAATCAAACATGCCCTGCCGCGGCCCGTCGTGGGGGTCGACAAGGTGGCTCGCCTGCTGGCGGTCGGCTGGTGGAAGCGCGACGCCGAGAGGTCGGTCGAGCTGGTACAGGTCAACGGTGGCCCGGGACTGCTCGTCCGGGTCAACGGCGAGCTCGACGGCGTGCTGGCGGTGCGGTTCGAAGACGGCCACGTCACCGGCCTCTACCACGTACGCAATCCCGAGAAGCTGTCCCGCGTCGACCGGGAGACCGCCGTGAGCCGCTGAGGCCGCGACGACCTACCGCGAAGTCGACTCCGCGACCGGGGTCGGCTCGGCGGCTGGGGTCGGCTCGGCGGCTGGGGCGGGCCGGGGGCGGAGAGTGACCACGGCGACCAGGAGGGCGGCCGCGACGAGGGCGGCGGCCACGGTGAACGCGGTCCGGTAGCCGGCGGCGAGCGCTTCGGCCTCGGCCCGGCCGACGTTCCGCAGGACGTCGGCGCGGCTGGCGGCCAGCGTGGCGAGCACGGCCAGCCCGAGCGCGCCGCCGACCTGCTGGGTGGTGTTGACCAGCCCGGAGGCCAGCCCGGCGTCGGCCGGGTCGGCGCCGGCCATCGCCAGCGTGGTGACCGCCGGCAGGGCGAGCCCGCCGGCGACGCCGAAGAGGAGCATCGACGGGAGCACGTCGGGCAGGTAGCCGCCGTCGACCGGGAGCCGGGCGAGCAGCAGGAACGCGGCCACCGCCAGCGCGAGCCCGGTGACCAGCAGCGCCCGCGCGCCGTACCGGGCGATCAGCCGGCCCGCGAGGCCGAGCGAGACCACCGCGATCGTCACCGGCGTGGGCAGGAAGGCCAGCCCGGTGGCCGTCGGGTCGAGATCCAGGACGAGCTGGAGTTCCAGCGCGAGGAGGAACTGGAAGCCGAAGAACGCGGCGACCATGAGGAACTGCACGACGTTGGCGGCGACCAGGTCGGGGGTACGCAGCACCCGCGGCGGCAGCAGCGGGGTCCCGGTCGACCGCTGCCGCAGCCCGAACGCCGCGAGCAGGGCCACCGCGAGCGCGGCGGCGCCGAGCGTCCGGGCCGAGGCCCAGCCGTGCTCGCCGGTGCCGACGATCGCCAGCACGGCGAGCATCAGGCCCCCGGTGACCAGCGCCGCGCCGAGCAGGTCCAGGCCGGCGCGCAGGCCGATGCCGCGGTCGGCGTCGAGCAGGCGTACGGCGGCCAGCAGGATCAGCAGCCCGATCGGCAGGTTGACCGCGAAGATGGCGGGCCAGCCGGCCAGGTCGGTGAGCACGCCCCCGGCCAGCATGCCGATCGACGCCCCGGCGGCTCCGGTGAAGCTGAAGACCGCGATCGCGCGTGCCCGCTCGGCGGGCTCCGGGAAGAGCCGGACGATCATGCCGAGACTCACCGCCATGGTGAGCGCCCCGCCGACGCCCTGGAGGAAGCGGGCCACGCCCAGCGCCTCCGGGCCGGTCGCCACCGCGCAGAACAGCGAGGCCACGGTGAACAGCGCGACGCCGGCCAGGAAGACCGCCCGCCGGCCGAGCAGGTCGCCGAGGCGTCCGGCGAGGAGCAGCAGCCCGCCGAAGGCGACGAGGTACGCGTTGACCATCCAGGCCAGGCCGGTCGCGGTGAAGCCCAGGTCCCGCTGGATGGCGGGCAGCGCCACCGCGACGATGCTGCCGTCCAGGATGATCATCAGGCTGCCGGCGCAGAGCACGAGCAGCGCCGGCCAGCGGGATTCGGCGGTACGGGTGGACACGGACGCCTCCTAGGTGCACGGTTTGTTACCAGAGACATCTTCTGTGACCATGAGGCGGAGCGTAAGGAGGCACTTTCATGTCCCAGGGGAACACCGATGTGTCCGTGGACGGGGTCCAGAAATGCGCGGCCGGCGACGCGCCTTTCACCCCCGGCCAGGCCAGGGCGTGCACCGTCCGCGAGGTGCTCGACCGGGTGGGTGGCAAGTGGAGCATCGGCATCCTGGTCGCCGCCTCCCAGGGGCCGGTGCGCTTCACCGAACTGGAGCGCACGGTGGAGGGGATCAGCCGCCGGATGCTCACCCTGACCCTGCGCAACCTGGAACGCGACGGCCTGCTGCGCCGGACGGTCTATCCGACCGTGCCGCCGAAGGTGGAGTACACCGCCACCCCGATCGCGCTGGAGCTCTACGACTCGCTGGTCGCTCTGACCAGCTGGGCCGAGCGGCACCGCACCGCGATCGCCGACGCGCGGGACGCGTACGACCGGGCGCACGGCGAGGCGGACTAGGCAACGACCCCGGTTCGGGTCCGGCGCCCCGCTGAACCTCGGCCGGACCGGCGCCGGAGGGTGTCGGCCCGCGGCACACCCCGACGGCCTGTGGGGAACGCCACGCCTTCGATCTGACCGATCGGTCAGGCTCTGACCGATCGGTCAGGCATGCTGGTTCGGGGAGGTGGACCGGCATGGTGCGGGCGGTACCGGAGACACACGACGACATCCTGGCGGCGGCGGCGCGACGCTTCGCGGTGACCGGCTACCGGGGCACCTCGTTGCAGGACATCGCCCGGGAGGTGGGCTGCTCCAAGGCGGCGGTGCTCTACCACTTCGCCAACAAGGAGGCCATCCTCACCGAGCTGATGGCCCGGCCCATGAAGGTCCTCCAGGCGCTCGGCGAGCGGATCGCCGCGCACCGGGGGGCGGACGCCCAGCGGGTCGCCGCCGAGGGCTTCGTCGACCTCGCGGTCCGGTTCCGGCGCGAGATCGCCCTGATCCGGGGCGAGTTCCCGGAGCTGCTCCAGCAGCCCGCCTTCGCGCACGTCCAGCGGATCTCCGAGCAGCTGATCGACGCGTTCGCCGGGCACCCGGAGCGCCCCTCCGCCCGGATCACCGCGCTGGTGCTGCTCGCCGGCATCGCCGAGACGTGCGGCGAGTTCGTCGACGTACCCGACGAGGAACTGCGCGCCGCCCTGCTGACACTCGTACGACGGGCGCTGGAGCCCGTCGACTGACTCGTTCCCAACCACCACGACCGAGGACAAGGAACTCATGGCGACCCTGCTCTACCGGCTCGGCCGGGGCTCGATGCGCCGGCGGCGACTCGTCGCGGCGATCTGGCTCGTCGTACTCGTCGGACTCGGCCTCGCCGCCGCGACCCTGCGCGGCCCGATGGCGGACAACTTCACCATGCCCGGCACGGAGTCCCAGCGCGCCCTGGACCTGCTCGCCGAGCAGTTCCCGGCGGCCAGCGGCGCGACCGGCACCATCGCGGTCAAGGCACCGGCCGACGGCGCGCTCGGCAGCCCACAGGGGCAGGCCGTGGTGAAGGAACTCGCCCAGGAGGCCGCGACGCTGCCCGGGGTGGTCGGCGCCGTCGACCCGTTCCAGGTGGGGGCGGTCTCCCCCGACGGCCGGTACGCGCTGGTCCAGGTCCAGTTCGCCACCGGAGCCGACGAGGTGACCGACGCCCAACGCGACGCGTACGAGCAGGTCGGCGCGCGGGCCGAGGCCCAGGGCTGGGAGGTCGCGCCCGGCGGCGAGGTGCTCAGCGCCGTGCCGGAGGTCGGCTCGACCGAGGCGATCGGCGTCGCGATCGCCGCGATCGTCCTGGTGGTCACGTTCGGGTCGCTGGTGGCGGCCGGAATGACCATGCTGAACGCCCTGATCGGCGTGGGCGTCGGCATGGCCGGCCTCTTCGCGCTGAGCAGCGTGGTCGACCTGACCAGCACCGCGCCGATCCTCGCCCTGATGCTCGGCCTCGCGGTCGGCATCGACTACTCGCTGTTCATCACCTCCCGCTACCGGCAGAACCTGATCGAGGGGCTGCCGCCGGACGAGGCGGTGGGCCGCGCGGTGGGCACCGCCGGCTCGGCCGTGCTCTTCGCCGGGGCCACCGTGGTCATCGCGCTGGCCGGCCTGGCCGTGGTCAACATCCCGTTCCTGACCGTGATGGGTCTGGCCGCCGCCGCCACGGTCACCGTCGCGGTGCTCGTCGCGATCACGCTCCAGCCCGCCCTGCTCGGATTCGCCGGCCGCCGGGTGCTTTCCCGCAGGCTGCGCTCGTCCGTGCCGGCCGGGGACGGGGCGGTCGACGGCGCCGCGGCGTCAGCGGCCAAGAACCGGTCCGGGCTCGGGTTCCGCTGGGCGCGCGCCGTCACCCGGTTCCGGATCCCCGTCATCCTGGTCGGGCTGCTCGGGCTGGGCCTGCTCGCGCTGCCCACGCCGGACATGCGGCTGGCGCTGCCCGACGCGGGCACCGCGCCCGTCGGCTCGCCCGCCCGGGCGTCCAACGACCTGATCACCGAGGGCTTCGGGCCGGGCTTCACCGGCCGCCTCGCGGTGGTGGTCGCCGGGGACACCCCGCAGGCCACCTCGGCCGCCGTCCCGCAGGTCACCGCGCTGATCCAGCGCACCGAGAACGTCCTCGCGGTGGCCCCGCCGCAGCTCAGCCCGGACGGCCGCACCGCGCTGCTCGGCGTGGTGCCGAAGACGGGGCCGACCGACGAGGCCACGGAGACGCTGGTCAACGACGTCCGGGCCGCGGTCGGCGGGTTCCGCGACGTGGACGTGCTGCTGACCGGCGCGACCGCGATCGGCATCGACGTCTCCGAGAAGCTCGCCGACGCCCTGCCGGTCTACCTGCTGCTGGTGGTCGGGCTCTCGGTGCTGCTGCTGATGCTGGTCTTCCGCTCGCTGCTGGTGCCGGTCAAGGCCGCGCTGGGCTTCCTGCTCACCGTCGCCGCGACGTTCGGCATCACCGTGGCGGTGTTCCAGCAGGGCCACCTCGCCGACCTGGTCGGCCTGGACACGCCCGGCCCGCTGGTCAGCTTCCTGCCGATCCTGCTGATCGGCATCCTGTTCGGGCTGGCGATGGACTACGAGGTCTTCCTGGTCTCCCGGATGCGGGAGGACTTCGTGCACGGCGACACCGCGCAGCAGGCGACCATCAACGGGATGGGGCACGGGGCCCGGGTGGTCACCGCCGCCGCCCTGATCATGATCTCGGTGTTCGGCGGCTTCGTGTTCCTCGACGACCCGGTGATCAAGTCGATGGGCTTCGCGCTCGCGATCGGCGTCGCCATCGACGCGTTCGTGGTGCGGATGACGATCGTCCCGGCGGTGATGTCGCTGCTCGGCCGGGCAGCCTGGTGGCTGCCGCGCTGGCTGGACAGGGCCCTGCCGAACGTCGACATCGAGGGCGAGGGCCTGCGCGCCCACCTCGACGAGAAGATCCCGGTGACCCCCCGCGCCTGACCCGCCCGACGCCTACCCGGCCGGTCAGACGCCGGCCGGGTAGGTCTCCATCTCGCCGGGCGTGGTCAGGGCGGGCAGCGGGTGCAGGGTGGTGGTCTCGTCGCACCAGACGAAGGCGTCGTAGCGCTCCCCCAGCCGGGTCGGCACGTAGTTGCCCCAGGACTCGAACGACGGGTCGTAGACCACCCCGATCGCCCGGTGGTCGACGGTGTCGGTGACCCAGACCGGCTGGTCGGCGCCGCCGAAGACGAGCACCGCCCGCTCCGGCATCAGCTCGTGCAGCCGGCCCTCGACCGAGCCCGGGCGGGCCGGCGGCACCACCATCGCCTCGGCCGGCGAGCCCCAGCGCGGCGCGGCGATCACCGTGCCCCGGTAGCCGCCGAAGCCGACCAGGACCACGTCGTCGGCCCCGTGCCGCTCACGGGCCAACTGACCGATGTTGATCAGCCCGTCGGCGGCCATGTCGGTGGCCCGGGCGTCCCCGATGTGTGTGTTGTGCGCCCAGACGATCCCCCGCGAGCCCGGGCCGTAGCGGTCCAGCAGCCGGTCCAGCGTGTCCGCCATGTGGGTGTCCCGGACGTTCCACGACTCCGGGCCGCCCCGGACCATGGCCCGGTAGTAGCGCTCCGCGCCGGCCACCACCTCCGCGTTCTGCCAGGCCGAGAAGCTGTCCGGGCCGTCCGCGGCGGCCTGTTCGCGGGTACGCGCCAGCAGCCGGACGACCTCCTCCTCGCAGCGCGCCGAGACGAACCGGCTGGCCGCGCCGTACTCCTCGACCCGCTTGCCGTACGGCTCGAAGCAGCGGTACGCGTCCTGCGCCGCCTCCAGCGACGCCGGGTCCTCCTCGCCGAGGTAGTCGAAGATCGCCTGCATCGACTCCCACAGGCTGTAGACGTCCAGGCCGTGGAAGCCGGCCCGGGCGTCCGCTGGCCGTTCGACGTTCCACGCCCGCAGCCAACTGCAGAACCGGGAGACCTCGGCGTTCGCCCACATCCAGGTCGGCCACCGCTCGAAGCGTTCCAGCGCCATGCGCGGCTCGGTGGCCCCGCCCGGGGCGCCCGTCACGGACCGGTGCACCCGGTCGCAGTCGGGCCAGTCCCCCTCCACGGCGACGAAGGAGAAGCCACACTCGGCGATCAGCCGGCGGGTGAGCTGTTCGCGCAGCCGGTAGTAGTCGTAGCTGCCGTGCGTCGCCTCACCGATCATCACGATCCGGGCGTCCCGGACGCGCTCCAGCAACGGGTCGAAGTCGCTCGGCGCGCCGAGCCGCTGAACCAGCATGGCAGGCGGCTACCCGGCGTGTCGCCGGGCAAACCGCCGGCCGGCGAGCGGGGCGGCACCCCCGCCGGTCCCGCGCGACGTGGGCCGCGCGGGACCGGACCTGAGCGGGGCGTGGGGGCCCGGGACCCGGGAGGCACGGGCGGTGTGCCGTCGGGCTGAGCGGGTAGCCCGTCGGCATGACCGTCACCGGCGTGCAGTTGCAGGAGTACCTGGCCGGGCTCGACTACCCGGTCTCCCGGGAGGACCTGGTCCGCTGGGGCCAGGAGAACGGGGTCAGCACGGAGATGCTCCAGATGCTCCGGTCCCTGCCGACGGAGGAGTTCGGCTCCCCCGCCGAGCTGAGCGAGGCCCTGAACACGCTGGCCTGACCCGCGGCACGACTGCACGCCACACTCCAGCGGCTGGCCGGCTCACCTGGCGTGCAGCAGCCGGAACAGCACCAGCCACTGCTCCGGCCAGACGTGCCCGACCGGGGTGGCCGGGTCGAGCCGCGTCGCCCGCAGCGCCGCCGACAGCCGCGCCCGCGGGTGGTGCCGGCCCAGCGAGGCCGCGAGCGAGCCGCCGACCCCGCCGAAGCCGATCTCCACCATCCGCCGGTACGCGGGCAGCGCCGACTCGGCCAGCAGCGGCTCCGGCCGCCGCTCGACGCGCAGCATGCCGGCGTCCACCCCGGGCACGGGGCGGAAAGCGGTGCGGGGCACCCGCCCGGCGAGCCGCCAGCCGAACTCCGGCCAGGTCAGGACGGTGAGCCGGGTCCACCGGCCGTAGTCGCCGCTGCGCCGTCGGGCGTACTCGAGTTGGGTGAGCAGGGTCGCCGCGCGCAGCCCGGGCGCGGCCAGGCACCACCGCACAACGGCCGAGGTGAGCGACCAGGGGATGTTGCCGACCACGTCGAACTCCTCCGGCGGAGCCGTCGCGGTCAGGAAGTCGGTCTGGCGGTGGGTGACGTTCGGCAGGCCGGCGCAGACCCTGGCCAACTCGGCGCCGGCGGCGGGGTCCACCTCGTACGCCATCAGGTGCCGGCAGCGGGCGGCGAGCGGCCGGGTGAGCTGGCCCCGGCCGGCGCCCACCTCCAGCAGGAGCCGGTCGGGCCGGGGTCGGGCGGCGTGCACCAGCCGGGCGATCGCGGCCGGGTCGACGAGGAAGTTCTGGGAGAGTACGCGCCGGGAGCGGTCGCGTTCGGTTGCTCGGGTACGGCGGGGCGCCACGGGTCGTCGTCCTGTCTGTCGCCGTGCGGCGACGGTGCGGACAGGCAGCCGGAAGGGGGCCTGTCCGAGGGAAGAGTGGACTCGGACGGCCGTGGGCGTGGCGCGGGGACTGCGGGTCGGCGGCGCACGGCGGCACCCACCGCCCGGCCGGAGACCGGGGTCGGTGCGGCACGCCACCGCCCGGCCGGAGACCGGGGTAGCGCGCGGCACGTCACCCGGGCGGGTGACCGGGGTGGCGCCGACGGCGGCACCACCCCGGGGTGTCACCCGGGGCGGCGGTGGGGCGGCGCCGAGGGCCCGGCCAGGACCGGGCGGAGGGCGCCGTGCGTGCGGTGCGGGATCAGTCGCGGGTCGCGCCGGCCAGGGCCGGACGCCGGACTCGCAGGCGGGCCAGCAGTGGCCCGAAGGCGGCCGGCGTGCCGACCCCCTCGATCAGAGCGTGCGCGGACATGCCCGCGACCCTAGCTCCGTCGTCGCCGACCGGCGACCGCTTTTCCGCCTCAGGTCGGCAGGTCGACGGTGCGGCCCTCAGGCCGGCAGGTCGACGGTGCGGCCCTCGGCGCGGGCGGTCTCGGCGGCGGCGAGCACGGCGACGACCTCGCGGCCGAAGCGCACGTCGCAGCGGTGGTCCCGGGTGCCCGACCCGATCTCCTCCAGCAACTGGTCGATCGCCACCCCCAACGCGGTGGCCGAGTCGCCCTCGCCGGCCGGGACGGTCTCGACGCCGTTCTCGCCGTAGAAGACGAACTCCCGGCTCACCGCCTCGGGCGGGGCGTCCAGGGTCAGCGAGATCGTGCTCGTCGCTCCCCCGTCGTGGGTGAGCAGCAGGTGGACGAGCCCGCGCGGCCCGTCCATCGCGGCGACCCGGGTGACCCGGCCGAGCACCGGCAGGATGACCGACAGCGCGTGCGGGCCGATGTCCCAGAGCGCGCCGTACTGCCGCCGCCAGGGCGAGGCGCCGTACGGGCTGCTCGGCTGGAAGATCGAGCCGAACCGGACCGCCTTCGCGGTGTGCCACCCGCCGACGGCGGCGGTCGAGGCCAGGAAGGCGGCGATGTCCGGCTGGTAGCGGCCGGTGAAGAAGACCACCGAGGCGACGCCGGCCGCCTGCGCGGCGTCGACCACCCGGTCGGCGTCGGCGACGCTCAACGCGAGCGGCTTGTCCAGCAGCAGGTGCCGGCCGGCGGCCGCCGCGCGGGTCGCGATGTCGGCCTGGACGTCCGGCGGGAGGGCCACCGCGACCGCGTCGCAGGCGTCGAGCAGTGCGTCGACGTCGGTGAACGCCGGCGCCCCGTAGCGGTCGGCCAGGCTGGCGGCCTTGCGCGGGTCGCGGCCCCACACCCCGGCGATCGTGGCCCCCGGGTGCGCGTGCAGCGCCGCGCCGTGCGTCTGCGCCGCCCAGTGACCGGTGCCGAACAACCCGAACCGCACCACGAGAACCCCCACCGTCGTCGTCGCGCCACGGCAGCACCCCGCGGCCCCGGTCCACGCTAGTCGCCCGCCCCGACGCCCGCCCGTGTGACCGGGCCTATTCCAGGTGTCCGGGGCGGCGGGTGGCGGGGTGTACTACGCGGGTTAGTAGGCTGTGCCGGTGACCGAAGCGAGCCCCGGGTGGCCCCGATGACCAGCGCAGCCTCGGCCGGTTCGCCGGTGGACGGGCTCCTCGCGACCGCATCGATCGTGCTCTCGCTCCTCGTCGCCGCCTGGGCCCTGGTGGCGACGCTGCGCCATCGCGCGCCGGACCGGGTGCAGTTCGCCGGTCTGGCCCTGCTGGAGGCGGCGCTGCTCGTGCTCGCGGTGGTGGCGGGGGTCGCCCTCGGCGGCGGCGAGCGCCCCGGGGAGCCGGGGGCCTTCTTCGGTTACCTGGCGACGCTGGTCTGCCTGCCGCCGCTGGCCTGGGTGCTGGCCCGGATGGAGCCGACCCGCTGGGGCTCAGCCATCGTCTGCGCGGTCTGCCTGGTCACGCCGGTGGTCGTCGTGCGGCTGCAACAGACGTGGGAGGTGCTGGGTGGCTGAGGTGCGGGCCCCGGAACGGACGCGGACCAACGCCGGCCCGGGACGGCTGCTGATCGCGGTCTACCTGCTCTTCGCGATCGCCGCCACCAGCCGCGCCGGCCTCCAGATCGCCACGAGGTTCGACGAGGCCCCCGTGGCGTACCTGCTCTCGGCCCTCGCCGCGGCCATCTACATCGTCGCGGCGGTGGGGCTGGCGCGTGCGGGTGCCGCCGGCCGGCGCGTCGCCCTGGCGTGCTGCACGGTGGAGCTGGCCGGGGTGCTCGGCGTCGGCATCCTCAGCGTGGCCGACCCGGAGCTGTTCCCGGACGAGACGGTCTGGTCGCGGTTCGGCAGCGGGTACGGCTACATCCCGCTGGTCCTGCCGGTGCTCGGCCTGCTCTGGCTCTGGCGCACCCGCACCGCCCGCACCTGACCCACCCCGCCTCGCCGGGACGGGGTGGGACGTGGGGGCGGGGTCAGTCCTTGGGGCCGCCGGCGACGTAGACGACCTGGCCGGAGACGAACGACGCTCCCTCGCTGACCAGGAACGAGATGGTGTGCGCGACGTCCTCCGGCCGGCCGGGGCGGCGGACCGGGATCTCCGCCGCGGCGTGCTTCTGGAGGTCGTCGAAGTCGACCTTCATCCGGGCGGCGGTGGCGGCGGTCATGTCGGTGACGATGAAGCCGGGCGCGACCGCGTTGACGGTCACCCCGAACGGGCCCAGCTCGATGGCGAGCGTCTTGGTGAAGCCCTGGAGGCCGGCCTTCGCGGCGGAGTAGTTCGCCTGGCCCCGGTTGCCCAGCGCGGAGGTGCTGGAGAGGTTGACGATCCGGCCCCACTTCTGCTCGACCATGTGCTTCTGGGCCACCTGGCTGAACAGGAACGCGCCGCGCAGGTGCACGCCCATGACCGTGTCCCAGTCGGTGTCGCTCATCTTGAACAGCAGGTTGTCGCGCAGCACGCCGGCGTTGTTCACCAGCACGGTCGGCGCGCCCAGCCCGGCGGCGACCCGCTCCACGGCCGCCTCGACCTGGGCCCGGTCGGACACGTCGGCGCCGACGCCAAGCGCCCGGCCACCGGCGGCGGCGATCGCGTCCACCGTGTCCTTGGTCGCCGACTCGTCGATGTCGACCACCGCGACCGCGAGGCCGTCGGCGGCCAGCCGGCGGGCGGTGGCCGCCCCGATCCCCCGCGCCGCCCCCGTGACGATGGCGACCCGCTGTTCCTCCGACATGCCTACCTCCCGGTAACTTCCGCTCGATCGGAGGAGCTTAACCCAGGCGTACGGCGTGCCTGCCGGGCGCGGGACGCCGGTCCTGCCGACATCCCGCCGCGGCCTGCCGGGGTTACGAGCACGGTTCGGCTACCGTCGCCGCCGTGAACGCAGTGGAGATCGAAGCACCCGTCGCCGGTGTCACCGTCTACCCGGACCGGGCCCGGGTCACCCGCCGGGGCAGCACCCGGTTGGCCGCAGGTGAGCACCGCGTACGTGTCGCACCGTTGCCGCTGGGCCTGCGGCGGGACTCGGTACGGGTCGGCGGCCGGGGCGCGGTCACCGTGCTCGGCGTGGACGTGACGACGTGGCGGCAGGCACGCAGCACCGACGGGCAGGTCCGCGAGCTGGAGCAGCGGAGCCGGGAGCTGGCCGACGAGCTGGCCAAGGTCGACGACGCGGACGAGATCGAGGCGCAGCGGGGGCAGTTCATCGGCCGGCTGGCCGAGCGGGCCGGCGGCACGTACGCCCGCGCGTTGGCCTCCGGTGACGCCGCCCCGGCCGACGTGGCCAGCTTCGCCGACTCGGTGGCCGGCCAGCTCACCGACTCCCGCAGCCGGCGGCGCGGGTTGGCCCGGCGACGTGCCGACCTGGCCGAGGAGCTGGCGGCCGTCGAGCGACAGTTGGCGGCGGCGAACGGCAAGCGGGAACCGGACCGGCTGGCCGCCGAGGTGACCGTGGCGGTGGACGCCGACGACGCCGAGCTGGACCTGGAGCTGACCTACCTGGTCGACGGAGCCCGCTGGCAGCCCTCCTACGACCTGCGGCTGGTCGACGACACCATGACCGTCACCTGGTTCGGCCTGGTCAGCCAGGACACCGGCGAGGACTGGCCGGAGTGCGAACTCCAGCTCTCGACCGCCCGCCCGGCAGCGGCGACCGGCGTACCCGAACTGTCGCCCTGGTATCTCGACCGGGTCCGGCCGGTATCGCCGATGCCCAGGTCGGCGGCGAGCTTCGGCGCGCTGCCGCCACCGCCGGCGCCCGGCGCGGCGCCGGCCGCCGCGGATGGTGCGGCCCGGTCCGCCCCGCCGCGTCCCAAGGTGCGGGAGAGCGTGGCCACGGTCGAGCAGGGGGTCACCGCCGCCACCTACCGGCCGGCCCGCCCGGTCGCGGTGCCGGCGGACGGCAGCGCGCACCGGGCCACCATCGCCGTGCTGGAGCTGCCGGCCCGGCTGGACCACGTGACCGCGCCGGTCCGCGCGGCCGAGGCGCACCTGCGTGCGACGGTCCGCAACACCTCGGCGCACACGCTGCTCCCCGGCCCGGCGGCGGTCTTCCACGGCGCCGACTTCGTCGCGGCCACCCGGCTGTCGACGTGGTCGCCGGGTGAGGAGACCGAACTGGCGCTCGGGGTGGACGACCGGGTACGGGTGGAGCGGAAGCTGGGCCGGCGCGCCGACACCCGGGCCACGCTCGGCTCGACCCGGCGACGGGAGGTGGAGTACCGGATCAGCGTCGCCAACCACACGCCCCAGACGGCGACGGTGGAGGTACGCGACCAGCTTCCGGTGTCCCGCGACGAGGCGGTGGTCGTCCGGGAAGCCACGGTCGTCCCGCCGCCGGCCGAGCGTACCGAGCTGGGCGAGCTGACCTGGCGGCTGCGACTCGGGCCGGGCGAGAGCGGCGAGATCACCATGGGCTTCCGGGTCGAACTCGCCAAGGGGGTCGAACTGGCCGGCTGGCGGGAGTGACCGGTCGTCCGCCGAGGTGGGGTGGACGACCGGTCGGCATGGGGCCGGGCTACAGGCCGCGGCCCCGGCAGAGGCGGATCCACCGGTAGCCGTGGCCGGCCAGCTTGAGGCGGTCCAGCTTGCCGACCCCGCCGTAGTTGCGGTCGGCGAGGACGTCGACGGGGAGGTCCGCCTCCGGCTCCAGCGTGCCCAGGTCCACCTCGGCGTCGGAGGTGCCGAGGTTGTGCAGGAAGACCATCGTCCCGGTCCGCCCGTCGGCCCGGTGCGCCAGCACGCCCGGCGGCATCGCCACGTCGATGTGCGTGGTCGAGCCGGAGCCCACCTCGGGGGCCTCGCGGAGCGTACGGATCATCCGCTCGAACCAGGCGAGCAGCGACCTGGGGTCGCCGCGCTGGGCGGTGACGTTGACCTTCTCGTAGCCGAACTCGCCCTTGTCGACCACCGGCCGGACCAGCTTCTCCGGGTCGGCCGTGGAGAATCCGGCGTTCGGCTGGTACGACCACTGCATCGGGGTGCGGATCGCCTCCCGGCCGGGCAGCGACAGGTCCTCCCCCATGCCGATCTCCTCGCCGTAGCGCAGCACCGGCGTGCCGCGCAGCGAGAACTGGAGCGAGTACGCCAGCTCGATGCGCCGGCGGTCGTTGCCGAGCATCGGGGCGAGCCGGCGGCGGATGCCCCGGTCGTAGATGCGCATGTTCTCGTCGGGGCCGAACTCCGCGTACACCTGGTTGCGCTGTTCGGCGGTGAGCCGGGACAGGTCGATCTCGTCGTGGTTGCGCAGGAAGGTGGCCCACTGCCCACCCTCGGGCAGCGCGGGGGTGTCCCGCAGCGCCTCGATGATCGGCTCCGGGTCCTGCCGGGCCAGGGCCAGCATCAGCCGCCCGTTGAGCATGAAGTCGAAGAGCATGTGCAGGCGGTTCGCCGAGCCGCCGGCGTCGGCGAAGAAGGTCGGTAGCTGGTCGGGCTCCACGTTGGCCTCGGCGAGCAGGACGGCGTCGCCCCGGCGCCACTGCACGTGCTGGCGCAGCTCGGTGAGGAAGTCGAAGTCCTTCGGGGAGTTCGGGTTGCCCGCCTCGGTCAGTTCGATGATGAACGGCACGGCGTCCATCCGGAAGCCGGAGACGCCGAGCTGGAGCCAGAACGAGACGATCTTCTTGACCTCCTCGCGCACCTTCGGGTTGGCGAAGTTGAGGTCCGGCTGGAACTTGTAGAACCGGTGGTAGAACCACGCCTTGGCGGTCCGGTCGTAGGTCCAGGTCTCGTTCTGCTCGCCGGGGAAGACCATGCCCTGGTGGCGGTCGTCCGGCTCGTGGTCGGACCAGACGTACCAGTCGCGGTACGGCGAGTCCGGCGAGGAGCGGGCGGACTGGAACCAGGGGTGCTCGTCCGAGGTGTGGTTCACGACCAGGTCGATGATCACCCGGATGCCGCGGTTCTGCGCCTGGTGCAGCAGCTCCGCGAAGTCGCCGAGGGTGCCGAAGCGGGGATCGACGTTGTAGAAGTCGGTGGCGTCGTAGCCGTCGTCGCGGTTGGGCGACGGGTGGATGGGGTGCAGCCAGAGGCAGGTGACGCCCAGCCGGGCGAGGTAGTCGAGTCGGCCGATCAGGCCCCTGATGTCGCCGACGCCGTCGCCGTCGGAGTCCGCGTACGTGTCGATGTCGAGGCAGTAGACGACGGCCTCGGAATACCACCTGTCAGCCATGCCGACCTAATGTCTCCGATCCCCGCGTCCGGCAAACGCGGGACCGGGCGGCAGCGGCGCGTGGTCCGGACGGCGGTACGGTCGCCGGCATGGGAGACGGAGCGCGTGAAGTCGACTGGGCCAAGGGCGAGTGGTGGAACGAGCCGGTACGGGTCGAGCACGGGCCGGCCGGCGGGCTGCTGGTGGAGCCGGCCGGGGGCAGCGACCTGTGGCGGCACACCTCGTACGGCTTCGTGCACGACGACGCCCCGGCGTTGCTCGCGCCGCTGCCCGTCGGCGACGCGGTGGAGGTGGCCTTCCACCTCGACTACGGCGAGCAGTTCGACCAGGCCGGCGTGCTGGTCCGCGTCGACGAGCGGAACTGGGTGAAGGCCGGGGTGGAGGTCAGCGACGGCCTGCCGCAGGTCGGCGCCGTGGTGACCCGGGAGGTGTCCGACTGGTCGGTCGCCCCGGTGCCGGAGTGGGCCGGGCGGGAGGTGACCGTCCGGGTCAGCCGCGACCGGGACGCGCTCACCGTGCGGGCCCGGGCCGGCGGCGAGCCGTGGCGGCTGGTCCGGCTCGCCCCGCTGCCGCCGGAGGCGGTGGCGACGGCCGGGCCGTACTGCTGCTCCCCGACCCGGGCGGGGCTGCGGATCCGGTTCACCGGGTGGCGGCGGGGGCCCGCCGACGCGGCGCTGCACCCGGAGGGCTGAGCCGGCGTGGCTCCGGCCACGGGCAGGTGTGACCGGCGGGTCGCGGGGTAGAGGACTCTGATCCCCCGGCCCCGGCGAAAGGATCGCGATGGCACTCGCCGAGAACGTCGACCCGACCCGGCTCGGCGGGCTGACCGGATGGGTGGCGGGGGTCATCGATGCCGCCGGCGCGTTCGGCGTGGCGCTGCTGGTCGCCCTGGAGAGCATCATCCCGCCGATCCCGAGCGAGATCGTCCTGGCGATGGCCGGCTACCTGGCCGGCGAGGGCCGGTTCAACGTGGTGCTGGTGGTCCTCGCCGCCACCGCCGGCTCCCTCGTGGGGGCGCTCGTCCTCTACTGGCTGGGCGCGGTCGCCGGCGAGGACCGGCTCAAGCGCTGGCTGGACCGGCTGCCGCTGGTCGACCGGGACGACCTGGAGCGGGCGGACCGCTGGTTCGAGCGGCACGGCCGGTGGGCGGTGCTCTTCGGCCGGATGATCCCGGTGGTGCGCAGCCTGGTCTCCGTCCCCGCCGGGGCCAACCGCATGCCGCTGCCCGAGTTCGTCGCCTTCACGACGCTGGGCAGCGGCGTCTGGAACTCGCTCTTCGTCGGCCTGGGCTACGCCCTCGGCTCCCGCTGGCAGCGGATCGAGCGGTACAGCGACTGGTTCGACTACGGCATCGTCGCCGTCCTCGTGGTGATGATCGTCTGGTGGGCGGTCAAGAAGTCCCGCCGCCGGCGCGCCCGCCACCGCGACCGCGCCGGCGCCGCCACCCGCTGACCCGGGGCCGTCAGGGCAGGGTGGCGAGGTGGGGGGCTACCGTGCGGGCGAAGGCGTTGCCGTTGGTCACGTCCCAGTTGACCGACCAGGTCATCGCGCCGCGGATGCCCGGGTAGGTGCGCGGTGGGCGGAAGCTGCCGCAGTTGGTGCCGCGGGCCAGGCAGTCCAGTGCCGCGTTCACCACGCTCGGCGCGACGACGCCGCCACCGGCCGCGCCGGGTCCGGCCGGCAGGCCGAGGCCGACCTGGTCGGGACGCAGCCCGGCCTCCAACTGGATGCAGGCCAGCGCGACGACGAAGTTCACCGTCCCCTGGGCGTACGCGGCGTTGCGGTCGCAGCCGAGCATCGCCCCCGAGTTGTAGAACTGGGTGTTCACGACGGTGAGGATGTCCTTGATGTCGAGCGCGAGCTTGAAGTAGCTGCTGCCCGGGGACTGCATGTCGATGGTCTGCGGGGCCATCGCGATGATCAGCCGGCTGCCGACCTTGGCCCGCAGCGAGCGCAGCGCCTGCGCCATGTAGGTCGGGTTCAGCCCGTTCTCCAGGTCGATGTCGACGCCGTCGAAGCCGTACCGCTGGATCAGGGCGTGCACGCTGTCGCTGAACGCCGCGGCGGAGGCGGCGTCGTTGACCGCCACCCGGCCTGTCTCGCCGCCCACCGAGATGATCACCTTCTTGCCCCGGGACTGGAGGGTGCGCACGTCGGCGGAGAAGTCCGCGTCGGTGTAGCCGCCGAGGGCGGCGGAGAGCCCCGGGTCGACGGCGAAGGTGACGGCGCCGGGAGTGGCGGTGGCCTCGGCGAACGCGACCGCGACCACGTCGTACTCGTTCGGCACGTCGCGCAGCCGCAGTTCCACGGCGGGGTTGTCGAAGTTGTGCCAGTACCCGGTGAGGATGTGCTTCGGCAGCCCGGTGTTCGGCGGCGGGCTGGTCGGCGGCGGCGTGGTCGGGGGTGCGGTGGTGGGCGGGGCGGTGCCGCCGCCGCACGACGCGCCGTTGAGCTGGCAGTTGGCCGGGGCGCCGGGCCCGTTGCCCAGGAAGCCGAACGAGACGGAGGCGCCCGGGGCGATGCTGCCGTTCCAGGACCGGTTGGTGAAGGTGTACCGCTGGCCCGACGAGGTCAGCAGGGCGTCCCAGTACGAGCCGACGGTCGTCCCGGCCGGCAGGTCGAAGGTGACGGCCCAGCCGTCGACGGTGGTGCCGCCGCCGTTGGTGATCGTGTACTTCCCCTCCCAGCCCGACCCCCAGTCGGACGTCTTCACGAAGCTCGCGGTGGCCCCGGCGGCGAACGCCGGCATCGCCACCCACACCGCCCCGACCGCCGCGACCACGGCGGTGACCAGCGACAACACCAGAGACCTGGATCGTTTCACAGCACCCTCCACACCCGGACGACATCCATTGGCATCGACATTGACGCCTATTATTAGGACTGTTAACTGTTTCTGTCCAGGGGCGGCGGGGCGGGGAACCCGGGCGGCGACCGCCCGGGTTCCCCGCGGCTCAACGACGGAAGGTGAACCAGTTGACGTTGACGAAGTCGGCGGGCTGGCCGCTGGTGAAGGTCAGGTAGACCGTCCGGCGGCCGGTCGGGCCGGCGACGTTGCCGGGCACCGAGCGCCAGCTCTGCCAGCCCCCCGTGTTGGCGATCGCGAAGCTGCCGATCGGCGGGCCGGTCGGGCTGTCCAGCCGGACCTCCACCAGGCCGCTGACCCCGCCCGCCGCGCCGGAGGCGACCCGGGCGACGAAGTCGCGCGGCGGGGTGGCGCCGAACTCGACGTTGTCGAACCGCACCCAGTCGCCGTTGCGCAGCGCGCCGATGTTCTGGCCGCCCTCGGCGCACGCCTCGACGATCACTCCGTTCTGCGCGCTGAACGACTCCGCCTGGATCGTCGCGTACGCATCCCGCACCCCGCCGGGAGGCGGGGTCGTCGGCGGCGGGGTGGTGCCGCCGCCCCGGCTGTAGACGGCCACGTAGTCGACCAGCATCGGCCGGCCGGAGACGGTGGCGGCCGTCGGCGTGGCCGAACCCGCCACCCCGTTCGGGAAGGCCCCGCCCATCGCCACGTTCAGCAGCAGGAAGTAGCCGGCGTGGCCGGTCATCTGCGACCAGTACGGCTCGCCGACCCGGGACTGGCTCACGGTGTGGTAGAGCTGGCCGTCGACGTACCAGCGCAGTTGCTGGGGGCTGACCGAGGCGTCCCACTCGAAGCGGTAGGTGTGGTACGCGGACTGGCAGGTGCTGCCGGGACAGGCCCGGGACGCGCCGATGCCGTTGAACTCGTCGCACGGCCCGCCGGGGGCCACGCCGCAGTGCAGCACGCCCCAGACCGAGTTGATCCCGTTGACGTTCTCCATCACGTCGAACTCGCCGATGCTCGGCCAGTTCTGGTAGTTGCCCCGGTAGGGCGAGCCGAGCGCCCAGAACGCCGGCCAGTAGCCAGCCGCCTGGGCCCCGGTCACGTTCGGCATCTGGATCCGGCCCTCGATGGCGAGCACGCCGCCGGAGGGGGGCTTGAAGTTGCTGCGCACGGTCTCGATGCGGGCGGAGGTCCAGCGGCCGGAGGCGTCGCGCAGCGGGGTGATCCGCAGGTTGCCGCCGCCGTCGTGGCTGACGTTCGCGGTGCTGTCGGTGTAGGTCTGGATCTCGCCGGTGCCCCAGTTGGGCGGTCCGCCGGGGTAGCTGGTGCCGGTGTCGATGATCCAGTTCGCGGCGGACGGCAGCGTGCCGGCCGCGCCGGTGAAGTCGTCGCTCCACACCAGACTCCAGCCGGGTGCGGGCGCCGGCACGGCGGCGTTCGCGGTCACGGTCACCCCGGCCAGGGCGGTGGTGGCGACAACGGCGAGCAGTGCCGACGCCAGGGCCGGCCGGCGTCGTGGGGGCGGGGCGGCGGGGGCCGCCGGGGCAGGTGTCATGGACGTGCCTCTCTGCGGGGACGGGTCGAGAGAGCGCTCTCTCACGAGTTGTACGTGCCGACCCGACAGATGTCAATGTCGATCGATGTCCGCCGGCGCGGCCTGCGGGCGGCGCAGCACCGCCTGCTCCAGCGCCGACCAGGCGGTCGTGGTGACCAGGTAGATCACCGCGGCCAGCGGCAGCACCAGCGCCACCAGCACGGTCGCGTACGGCAGCAGCGGCAGCAGCCGGCCGAGCACCGCGGCCCCCGGTCCCTCCGTCGGTGCACCGGCCACCGTGCCGGTAGCGGCCGCGGCACGCCGCATCCGCCGCGACGTCCACCACGCGAGGGCGAGCAGGGCTGCCAGCAGCACGCCGAACAGCGGCAGCACCGCGCCGCCCAGGCCGTCGCCGAGGTGGTGGCCCAGCGGCACCCCGGCGAGCCGCTCGGCGAGCAGCCCCGTGCCGCCGTCGACGGTCGTGAAGAGCCGGTACATGACCAGCAGGACCGGCGCCTGGAGCAGCATCGGCAGGCAGCCGGACACCGGGCTGGCGCCGTTGGCCCGGTAGAACGCGAACAACTCGCCCTGCAACCGGGCGGGGTCGTGCGCGTACCGCCGCTGAAGGTCGCGGACCTCGGGGGCGAGCGCCGCGCGACGCCGCTCCCCGCGAACCTGCGCGAGGGTCAGCGGCGAGATCAGCAGCCGGACGGCCACGGTGAGGACGACGATCGCGGCGGCGGTGGCCGCGCCGCCGGCCAGCGGTTCGAGCAGGGTGGTGAGCCAGGAGAGCGCGCTGCCGGCGGCGCCGACGGCGTCGTGCAGTGGTGCGAAGGCGAGCATGGTGACCCCTCGTTCCGATTCCGGGTGACGGCCCGACGGGACGACAGGGCGTCGCCGGGCCTCGGGTGACGGCGGAATCGGCCGCGCGGCGGCGGCGCTACGCGGCCGAGGGAACGGCCCCGGGCGCCCGGGGGCGGGGACGCCCGGCGGCGTCCGGATCGACCTGCCGGGGCACCCGGCGACGGCGGGCCCGGGCCCGCAGGGCGGCGGCGCGGCCGGCCCGGGGAGCGCCGACGCCGACCGCCGCGTGCAGCGCGAGCACGGCGGCGAGCAGCACGACGGCGGTCAGTGCGGCCCCGGCGAGCAGGCCGGCCGGACGGTCGGCGAGCAGGGCCAGGTGGGTGAGCGCGTACGCCCACGTCCCCAGCACGACCCGCCACGCTCCCGGCACGCCGACCAGCCTAGGGCCCGCTGTCACGCCGACCGGCCCGATCGGCGACTCCCGAACGCTCTGACCTGCTGTTTTACGACAGATCCGGGGTGGACGGAGCCTCCGTGGGAGTGGTACGACTTGGGGCATCGACGGGCCAACGCCGGCCTGTCGTCACTCCCGGTCACCGATGCGCCGCCCGACCCGTCGGGCAGGCCGCCGAGCCGACCGGGCCAGCGGGAGCGGGCCCTCCCGGCACACCCCCTCACGGCCGGGCGCCCGCCCGGCCCGACGGGCCGCCTCGACGAGGTGGTGGGCCACCACCAAGGAGCCACCGTGCCCCACAACCGCATCCGCCCGCGGCACCAGCCCTTCGAGATCGCCGTCATGGTGACCGCCCCCGTGTGCGGGGTCCTCCTGATCTCGCTGGGCGTCCGGCCGCAGTCGGTGGAGGTGGCGATGCCGGGCCCCATCCAGGTGGGGTGGGAGTTCGGTCTCGTCGTCGCCGGCGTCGCCGGGCTGCTCGGAATCTTCTGGCCCGGCCGGCTCTCCACCGCCCTCGGCACCGAGCTCGCCTCGGTGCTGATGCTCGGCACGATCACCGGCATGTACGCCGTCGCCGTGGCGGTGGTCGCCGGGCAGCAGGGGGTCGCCGCGACCTCCTTCGTCGGGGCGGTGTCCATCGGCTCGGGCTGGCGCGCCGCACAGATCGTGCGCGACCTGCGCGCCCTCACCCGGGCCGCCCAGGCGGCCCAGCCCGTCGGGCTGGACGGCGGCGTGGCTTCCACCGGAGGTGGGACGTGAACGCGTCCGCGCCGAGCGCACCGCAGTGGGTACAGGTCCTGCTCTCCATCCTCGGGGTCCTCGGCGGCGCCGGCGGTCTCGCCGCCATCGCGACCGTCGTGGTGCAGCGCGGCAAGTTCAAGGCGGACGCCGCCGACACCCTCACCGACGCCGCCCTCACGCTGGTGCAGCCGCTGCGCACCCGGGTCGCCGAGCTGGAGGAGACCGCCCTGGTCACCCGGGCGCAACTCGAAGCGACCCGCGAACAGGTGCAGCAGCTCCGGGCCACGGTCTGGGACCTGCGCCGGACGCTGGACCGGTGGCGGGAGGCCATCCTGGCCCAGGACGCGACCCTGCGCCGGGTCCGCGCCATGGTGCAGGACGGCGAGGACGACCGCCGACGGTGACGCCCGGCGGCGAGGACGACCGCCGGCGACCGCTCCACGCGGCGTGCCGCCGGCAGCGGTGGCACCGGCCCCGCGCGGCCTGCCGCCGGCGGCGGTGCCGGGCGGGCCCGCTACGCGACGGGCGACACGCCGGGCGACGCGCCGGGGCGCGTTTCCCGGCGTCGGCACGGTGGGTAACCACTGGCCGACCCGGCACGGACAGACCGCGACCGGGCGCGAACGGACGGTGGTGGCGATGACCGGCCAGGTGGCGGAGGCCCCGAGCGCGACGGCCGAGGGGACGGATCTGCTCACGGTGGGTGTCGAGGAGGAGTTCCTGCTCGTCGACCCGCACACCGGGGCCGCGGTGCCCGCCGTCGACCTCGTCATGGAGCAGGTGCCCCCCGAGCTGCGCGGCCAGGTGGAGCGGGAGTTCCAGACCAGCCAGATCGAGATCGGCAGCCCGCCCGGCCTGGAACTCTCCTCCATCCGGCACTCCCTCGGGGTGCTGCGGGCCGCGCTCGCCGACGCCGCCGAGCGGGCCGGCGTACGGCTGCTCGCCATCGGCACCGGGCCGGTCGACGGGCCGGTGCCCCCGGTGGTCGACAAGCCGCGCTTCGACCGGATGGTCGAGCGGTTCCGCCTGCTGGTCCCCGGTCCCGGCAACAACGGCATGCACGTGCACGTCGGGGTGCCCGACGCGGAGACCGGGGTGCAGGTGCTCAACCACGTCCGGCCCTGGCTGCCGGTGCTGCACGCGGTGACCGTCAACTCCCCGTTCGCCAAGGGCGAGGACACCGGGTACGCGAGCTGGCGGTCGATCGAGTGGGAGCACTGGCCGTCGGTGGCGCCCACCCCGTTCCTGAAGTCGCACGAGCACTACGAACGGCTGATCCGGCAGCTCATCGCCAGCGGCGTGATGCTCGACGAGGGGATGCTCTACTGGTACGCCCGGCTGTCGGCCAGGTACCCGACCGTGGAGATCCGGATCGGCGACGTCTGCCCGTCCGTGGACGACGCGGTGCTCGTCGCCGCGCTGGTCCGGGCCATGGTGGCGACCGCGCTGGACGACATGGCCGCCGGCCGGCCGGCCATCCGCACCGACCACCACCTGCTGGTCGCCGCGCACTGGCGGGCGGCGCACGACGGGCTGGAGGGCGACGGCGTCGACCTCACCGACGGGGAGCTGCGCCCGGCGTGGGAGCTCTTCGACCAGCTCGTCGAGCGGCTGTGCCCGGCGCTGGAGCGGCACGGCGACCTGGACGAGGTGACCGACCTGGTCGGCGGGCTGCGCCGGCACGGCAGCGGGGCGGCCCGGCAGCGCGCCGTCCTCGCCCGCGGCGGCACGCTCGTGGACGTGGTCTCCGACGTCGCGCGACAGACCCGCGGGGCGGCTCGCCCGTGACAGGATGGTCCCCGTGGCGCAACGGCTGATCGTCATCGGTGGAGACGCGGCGGGCATGGCGGCGGCGTCCCAGGCGCGCCGCCGCCGCGACCGCGGCGATCTGGAGATCGTCGCGTTCGAGCGCGGGCACTTCACGTCGTACTCGGCCTGCGGCATCCCCTACTGGATCAGCGGGCTGGTGCCCGAGCGGGACGAGCTGATCGCCCGCGACCCGGCGACGTTCCGGGAGAAGTTCGCCATCGACGTCCGGATGCGGCACGAGGTCACCGCCATCGACCTCGACCGGCGCGAGGTGGTCGCGCGGGACCTCGGGAACGGCGGCGAGGTCCGCGAGCGGTTCGACACCCTGGTGTACGCGACCGGCGCGGTGCCGACGAAGCCCGACTGGGCGCGTGCCGGCACCGGCGGGGTGTTCGGCGTGCAGACCCTCGACGACGGCGCGGCGCTGCGCGCCTGGCTGGAGTCCGAGCCCCGGCCGCGCCGGGCGGTCGTGGTCGGCGGCGGCTACATCGGCGTGGAGATGGCCGAGGCGCTGATCCAGCGCGGGCTCTCCGTCACGCTGGTGGAGCAGGCCGAGCAGCCGATGTCCACCGTCGACCCGGACATGGCCGAGCTGGTCACGGACGCGATGCGCGCGATCGGCATCACGATCCGCACCGGCCTCGCCGTCACCGGGCTGGAGGAGACCGACGGCCGGGTCTCCGCGGTGGTCACCGCCGAGGGGCCGATCCCCACCGACCTGGTCGTCCTCGGTCTCGGCGTACGCCCCAACACCGCGCTCGCGGAGGCCGCCGGCCTGCCGCTGGGCGTCACCGGCGGGGTCCGGGTGGACCGCCGGATGCGGGTGCCCGGCGTACCGGGCGTCTGGGCCGCCGGCGACTGCGTGGAGACCGTGCACCGGGTCACCGGGATGCCGGTGCACGTGCCGCTGGGCACCCACGCCAACAAGCAGGGCCGGGTGGCCGGCATCAACATCGGCGGCGGGTACGCCACCTTCCTCGGCGTGATCGGCACGGCCGTCACCAAGGTCTGCGACCTGGAGGTGGGGCGCACCGGGCTGCGCGAGCGGGACGCCAGGGCGGCCGGCTTCGAGTTCGTCTCCGTGATCGCGCAGTCCACCAACCGCGCCGGCTACTACCCGGGCTCCCGCCCGATGACGGTCAAGCTGATCGCGGAGAAGCCCAGCGGCCGGCTGCTCGGAGCGCAGATCGTCGGCTGGTCCGAGGCCGCGAAGCGGATCGACACGCTCGCGGTGGCACTGTGGAACGGCATGACGGTGGACGACATGACCGCCCTCGACCTCGGCTACGCCCCGCCGTACGCCCCCGTCTGGGACCCGGTGCTGATCGCCGCCCGCAAGGCCGTCGACGCCCTGACCGTCTCCCGCCGGTAGGTGTAAGGAAGGGCACCTTGTTAACGCCTGAGGTAGAGGAAGGGCCCCTTCCTAACACCTGAGGTTAGGAAGGGGCCCTTCCTTACCAAGCGGTCGATCCTTGTCGGGGGTGGCGGTTACCGTGTGCCCGCTGTCGCCGCGCCGGCCACGTCGGGCCGGTCGCTGACCCCTCGGAGGCCCCCTTGTCGCAGGAGACGACCTACCTCGAACTGTCCGAAGCGGACGGTGGCGCGCACAAGTTCTACGAGGTCGTGGTCGACGACGCCGCGCTGACCGTCCGCTACGGCCGGATCGGCGACCAGGGCCAGGTCAAGACCACGGCATACCCGGACAACGCCCGGGCCCGCGCGGCCGCCGCCAAGAAGATCGGCGAGAAGGTCCGCAAGGGATACGCGCCGGCCGTGCGCGGCGCACGGCAGAAGCGCGCCGTCTCCCGGCGACAGATCGTCAGCACGCGATCCACCGCCCGCACCGCCCCGGTGCTCTGGCGCTACGACTCCGGCGCCCCGGCCTTCGGCATCTTCGTTGACGGGCAGACCTGCATGGTCGGCAACGAGCGCGGGGTCATCACGACCCTCGGTCACGACGCCCGGGTGCTGGACCAGGTCCGCCTCCCCGACGGAGTGAAGTGCATCGTCGCCGACGACGCCTGGATCTACGCGGGGTGCGACGACGGCAACGTCTACGACCTGTCCGGCAAGGTGCCCCGGGTGGCGTACGCGATCGCCCCCGACATCGACATCTACTGGCTCGACATCCACGACGGGGTGCTCGGCGTCTCCGACGCGGACGGCGGCATCGCCGCCGTCGACCACGAGGACGAGTTCCTCTGGCGCCGGGCGGGGCGCGGCCGGTCGGCCTGGATGGTGCGCTGCGACGCCGACGCGGTCTACCACGGCCACTCGCAGGGGGTGACCGGCTACGACTGGCGCACCGGGCAGGAGCTGTGGCACACCCGCACCGGCTCGGTGCTCTTCGGCTGGCAGGAGCCCGGCGCGGTGTTCGCCGGCACCGGCACCCGTGAGGTGGTGCGGCTGGCGAAGGACGGCCGCACCGAGCGCACCTACCGGTGCGACGCCCCGGTCTTCTCCTGCGCCACGGCCGAGGGCGGCCGGTTCGTCTTCGCCGGTGACAGCCAGTCCTCGATCTACTGCTTCGACGCGGCCGGCAACCGGCTGTGGAAGCTCGGCACCGGCTGTGGCTCGGCCTACTCGATGCAGTACCACGAGGAGCGCCTCTACGTGGTCACCACCGGTGGCTACCTGGCCTGCGTCGACGCCAGCGAGCCGGCGATCCGGGCGGCGGAGGCCGGCAGCGTGCCGGAGGTGGTCGACGTCAAGGCCCCGCCCCGGCTGCCGGAGCCGGCGGCGTGGACGACGGTCGAGGTGACCAGCGACGTCGACGGCGGCGTGGTGGTGCAGTGCGTCGAGGACCGCGGCCGGCTGCGCGTGCACGTGCTCTCCCCCGGCTACCGCCCGGACTGGTCGGTGCAGTTCCCCAAGGGCATCCGCGAGCCGGGCGCGCGCTACCTGGTCACCCAGGTCCGCGAATCCGGCCGGGGCGGCTTCTACCGGGCGTACGGCGACATCCGCCGGCTGCGCTGAGATGCTCCGGTCCGGGGGCGGTGCGGGACCGCCCCCGGACCGGTCAGCGGCAGGCCGGCGGCCCGTCAGCGGCAGGTCCAGCGCACCGCCCAGCCCCTGTTGTTCAGGTAGAGCTGCCCGCCGACCACGCGCCCGTCATCGCTGATGCTCCGCACCCAGCCCCGCGCACCGGTCTTACCGTCCGGCCCGGGCAGCTTCACCACTGTCGTACCGGTGGCCACGGCGGGGACCCGGGATGGCAGCACACCGGCTATCCAACCCCGACTGTTTACGGCTGCCATACCCACGTCGGCCGACAGCACCTCCGACTGCCCGGTCCGCAGATTGATCCGCACCTTGTACCCCGTCGAGGTGCCCGGCTCTCCCGGTTTCGTCTCCCGGCCGGCGCTCCCGGTCACCCAGCCCCCTGCCAGCGAGACGGGCAGGAACTGGAAGGCGACCCCGCCAGGCACCCGGGGCAGCGGCACCACCTCCGGCTGGGTCGCGCCCGGCCGCCACACGACGGCGCGCGGAGGCTGATGCAGATCTCCGTTGGTCATGGTGGCCAAGATGGTGCCGTCCTCGTCGATGCCGACGGCTGTTCCCTCCCACTGCGGGCCGGGCAGCGGTAGGTCGACCGCCCGACTCTCGTACGAGTCCCAGACCACCGGCCGCCACCTCGGGAAGCCCCCGGGCCCGGTCCCGTCGGTCCGGTAGCCGACGATCCGGCCGGCGTCGCTGACCGCCCTCGCCGCCCCGGGGCCGACCACGGACAGGCGTACAGGCTGGCCGTCACGTACCGCCCACGCCTCCAGCCCTCCGCCAATGCGCCTCGTCGAGCCCACCGCCAGGCCGGCCCGGTTGACGTCGCGCAACTCCTGGTACGTGCCAGGGATCTCGACCTCCCGGGCCCGGCCGGCGTCCCAGACCAGCACGCGGTGGTCCGGCGACCCGTTCGGGCTCAGGTGGCCGACCAGCCACCGGCCGTCGGGGTCACCTCCGGTGACCTCGCTCCCGGGAGCGGCACTGTCCGGCGCCGGCAGTAGCGCGGCTTCGCACTTTCCCTGCCACGGGCCGGGCGGCGACGGCTTCGGGGTGGGGGGCACGGGGCTGACGCTCACTCCCGCCGGAGCAGGGGTCGCCCCGTCGCCGCCGTGCAGGGCCGCCGGCAGGGCGGCAGCCGCCAGCACGCCGAACGCGGCTGCGCCAGCCACCGCCACCCGGCGGTTGCGCCGGCGGCGGCGCGCCTCCCGGATCGCCCCCGGCACATCGATCCGGGGCGGCCCGTCGGGCTCGTCGTCGAGCCGACGCAGCAGGTCGGTGACGCGCTCCTCGTCCATCGTCATGATCTCCGCTCCCCTCCGGCCCGACTGGCCAGTTCCCGGCCGCCGAGTAGTCGTCGCATCGCCGCCAGCCCGTGCGAGGTCTGGCTCTTCACCGTGCCGGCCGAGCAGCCCAGCGTCCGGGCCACCTCGTCGACCGGCAGGTCGTGCACGAACCGCAGCACCAGCACGGCCCGCTGGCGTGGCGGCACCTGGGCCAGCGCCTCGCGCAGCACGGTCCGCTCCTCGGCGCCCCGGTCCTCGGTGGACCGGACGTCGGGCGGCCCGCCGAACAGGTGCACCCGCCACCAGCCGCGCCGTCGGGTGTCCAGGAAGAGCCGGACCAGCACCGTGCGGACGTACGCGTCGAGCTGCTCGACCTCCCCGATCCGCGCCCAGCGCCGATAGAGCCGGGTCGCGGTCTCCTGCACCAGGTCGTCGGCCTGGTCGGCGTCGCCGCAGAGCGCGTACGCGAGCCGGCGCAGCGCCGGCAGGCGTGCGGTGACGTACTCGATGTATTCCTGGTCCGATGCGTCCGGCATCCGGCCACCTCCGTGGGGTTCCCTGTTCCAGACGGCCCCGGCCCGGAAACGGTTGTACGCGACAAGCCGGCGTGGCCGAGGATGACCGGATGGCCGTGGACCTGGAGATCCCCGACGGGCTGCGCTGGACCGAGGAAGTCGAGGCGGGCCGGGCGTGGCGGGCGGTGCTGCCAGCCCGGCTGGCGGAGTGCGTCGAACGCTGGCACCTGCGGGTGGGACGCCCCTACCCGTACGCCTTCGCGTCACTGGCCCTGCCGGCCACGCTGCCCGACGGCACGCCGGCGGTGCTCAAGCTCCAGTACCCGGACCCGGACAGCGTGCACGAGGCGACGGCGCTCGAACACTGGGCCGGGGCGGGGGCGGCCCGGCTGCTCGCGCACGACCCGGAGCGGCGGGCGCTGCTGGTGGAGCGGTGCGTGCCCGGCACGCCGCTGCACGAGCTGCCCGCCGACGCGGCGCTGGACGTGGCGGTCGGGCTGCTGCCCCGGCTGTGGCGACCGGCCGGCCCACCGTTCACCCCGCTCGCCGAGGAGGCCGCCGGGTGGTGCGAGCGGCTGCCGGTGAACTGGGAACGGGCCGGCCGGCCGTACGAGCGGCGGCTCCTCGACGCGGCGCTCGGGCTGCTCGGCGACCTCGTCGGCAGTCAGGGCGAGCAGGTGCTGGTCAACCAGGACCTGCACGCCGGCAACGTACTGCGGGCGGCCCGGGAGCCGTGGCTGGTGATCGACCCGAAGCCACTGGCCGGCGAGCGGGAGTTCGGCGTCGTGCCGCTGGTGCGCGGGGCGGAGCTGGGGCACTCGCCGGACGCCGTCCGGCACCGGCTGGACCGGCTGAGCGCGGAACTGGGGCTGGACCGGGAGCGGGTGCGGGGCTGGACGGTCGGGCAGACGCTGGCGTGGAGCATCGGCGAGGGGCAGGTCTTCCCGCGACAGGTCGAGGTGGTCCGCTGGCTGCTCGGCCCAGGGTGAGCGCGGCGGGCGTCAGGCCGGTTGGCAGGTGGGGCACCAGTAGAGGTTGCGGCCGGCCAGCTCGCCCCGGCCCACGGGCGTGCCGCAGACGTGGCAGGGCGCGCCGGGGCGGCGGTAGACGTACACCTCGCCGCCGTGCCGGTCGACCCGGGCGGCGCGGCCCATCGCCTCGGGCAGGTGCGCGTCGCGGACGGTGTCGATCCGGCCGCGCGTGACGGCGAGCCGCATCAGCGTCACCAGGTCGGCCCAGAGTGCGTCCCAGCCGGCGCGGGGCAGCCGCCGCCCGGGCAGCGTCGGCGGCAGCCCGGCCCGGAACAACGCCTCGGTGACGAAGATCAGCCCGGTGCCGGCCACCACCGACTGGTCCAGCAGCAGCGCAGCCAGCGGCGTGGGGCTGCGGGAGATCCGGGCGTACGCCCGGTCGGGGTCGGCGTCGGCGCGCAACGGGTCGGGGCCGAGCCGGCCGCGCAGCGCCGCCACCTCGGGTGGGGTGAGCAGTTCGCAGGCGGTCGGGCCGCGCAGGTCGAGCCAGTGCCGGTCGCTGGTCAGCCGCAGTCGCACCTGGCCGACCGGCTCCGGCGGTTCCCCCGCGCCGTCGGTGAACCTGCCGTAGAGCCCGAGATGGACGTGCAGCGTCAGCTCGCCGGCGTGGTGGTGCAGCAGGTGCTTGCCGTACGCCTCGGTGGCCTCCAGCACGGTGCCGGTGAGCCGGGCCGCGCCCTCGGCGAAGCGGCCCTGCGGGCTGGCGGCGTGCGGCTTGTCGCCGGCGAACAGCTCGGCGTGCCGCGCGGCGAGTCGGTGGATGGTGTGTCCCTCAGGCACGACGGCAACGGTAGCCGGGACGGGGCCGGGGCCGACGCGGCCGGGTGTCGCGGAGGTCGCGGCTGGGTACCTCGGGTTCGTTACCGCGCGGGCGCCACCCGCTCCATCGGCCGCCGCGCATTCATCAGGAGGTGTGGTGTGGTCAAGATTCCTTCCCTGTCGCGCCGGACGGAGCCGGCGCCGACGGACGACGACGCGATCGGCCGGGACCGGGCCGAGGACACGGGCCGGGCCGACCGCCCGGTGGTGACCGACCGGGAGAGCGACCAGGCGACCTACCGCAGCAGCGCCGCGGCCGGAGCCGACGGTCGGGCGACCGGACCCGGCGGGCGGGGCGGCGACGCCGAGCGGCGGGCGGCCGAGCGCGCCGCCGTCGCGCGGGCGGCCACCGCCCGGCCGGCCGACGACGACACCCGGCGCAACCCCCGGATCATCGACGCGGACCCGGCCCTCGAACGGACCGTCGACGGCCGGACGGTCGACCTGGACCGGGACGCGGCGGCGGCGCGGGCCGCCGGGCCGGACCGGGATCTCCCGGTGGACCACCCCGTCGACCGGGACGGCGACGGCGTCGCCGACCGCGCCCCGGAGCGGCCGGTGGTCGCCCGCCCGAAGCCCCGGGCCAGCCTGCTCGCCACGCTCGGCCTGGTCGTCGGCGTCGCCGGCGCCCTCTTCGTGCTCACCGGCACCCTCGCCGGGTACGGCATCGGGCTCGGTGCGGTCGGTGCGGTCCTCGCCGTGCTGGGTCTCGTGGCCACCCGACGCCGGCACATCGCGGGCAAGACCGACGCCCTGTTGGGCATCGCGTTCGGCCTCGGCGCGGTGGTCCTGGGCGTGCTCGCGATGACCGGCCGGTTCGACTGGCCGACCACCGACGGCGACTGGGTGGGGCGCCTGCGGGAGTGGCTCGACTCACAGTTTGCGGACCGCTTGTAGCGGGCACTGTCGGGCTCGCCGGCGGTGCGCCGGCAGTGCCGGTGGTTCATCGGCGACGCCCGACCAGCCTGGTGGTTCACCAGCCGGGCACATCCTTTCGGGGGCGGCGGTTCGCCGCCCCCGAAGTGCGTCCGGGGTCGGGGATCCGGGCGGCCGACGGACGAACGGGCGGCGACCGCGACCCTCTCCCGCCAGGACGCAACGATTCGACGGCGGCGCGGTCTCATACGCAACGATCCTCCGCCCCACGCAACCATCACCGGTGGATCCTGTCGGCCCGGCCCGCATAGCGTTGACGGACGGCGCCAGCCCCGTGGGTCGAAGATGGCCGGGGCGCGCCCGACCCCCTGGGAGCAGGACAATGACGATGGACGCCACCAGCCAGCGCTTCCTGATGTGCCGGCCGACGTACTTCGCCGTCGACTACGCGATCAACCCGTGGATGGACCCGACGGCCCCGGTCGACGCCGACCTCGCCGTCCGGCAGTGGGAGCAGCTGCGCCAGATCTACCGGGACCTGGGCCACACCGTCGAGGAGATCACTCCGGTGCCCGGGCTGCCCGACATGGTCTTCGCCGCCAACGGCGGCACGGTGATCGACGGCAAGGCGATGGCCGTGCAGTTCCGCGACCCGCAGCGCGCCGACGAGGCCCCCGCGTACCGTGCCTGGTTCGAGGCCGCCGGCTTCGAGCTGCACGACCCGAAGCACGTCAACGAGGGCGAGGGCGACATCCTCCTGGCCGGCGACTTCCTGCTGGCCGGCACCGGCTTCCGCACCGCGCACGCCTCGCACGCGCAGCTCCAGGAGGTCTTCGGCTACCCGGTGGTCACCATGCAACTGGTCGACCCGCGCTTCTACCACCTGGACACCGCGCTCACCGTGCTCGACGAGCGGACCGTGGCCTACCTGCCGGAGGCGTTCTCGCCCGGCAGCCGGGCCGTGCTGCGCCGGCTCTTCCCGGACGCGGTGCACGCCACCCTGGCCGACGCCGAGGTCTTCGGGCTGAACGCGGTCAGCGACGGCCGGCACGTGGTGCTGCCCGCACAGGCCATCGGCCTGGCCGCGAAGCTGCGCGACCGGGGCTACGAGACCATCGGCGTCGACCTGTCCGAGCTGCGGAAGGCCGGCGGCGGGCCGAAGTGCTGCACGTTGCGACTCCGTCAGGGAAAGGCGAGCAAGTGATCGAGGACATGCTGCGGACGCCGGAGGCGGTCCGCGACGCGGAGCGGTGGACCGCGCACAACTACCACCCGCTGCCGGTGGTCATTTCCTCCGCCGAGGGCTCCTGGCTGACCGACGTGGACGGCCGGCGCTACCTCGACTGCCTGGCCGGCTACTCGGCACTGAACTTCGGGCACCGGCACCCGCAGCTCGTCGCGGCCGCGCACGCGCAGCTCGACAAGCTGACCCTCACCAGCCGGGCGTTCATCCACGACCAGTTCGCCGACTTCTGCCGGGAGCTGGCCGAGCTCTGCGGCAAGGACCTCGTACTGCCGATGAACACCGGCGCCGAGGCGGTGGAGACCGGCATCAAGGTGGCCCGGAAGTGGGGCTACCAGGTCAAGGGCGTGACGCCGGGCCAAGCCAACATCGTGGTCGCCGAGGGGAACTTCCACGGCCGCACGACCACCATCGTCAGCTTCTCCACCGATGAGGACGCCCGCGCCGACTTCGGGCCGTACACGCCGGGCTTCACGGTCGTGCCCTACGGCGACCTGGACGCGCTGACCGCCGCCATCGACGAGAACACCGTCGCGGTGCTGCTCGAGCCCATCCAGGGCGAGCAGGGCGTCGTCGTGCCACCGGAGGGCTACCTGCCGGGCGTACGCCGGGTCTGCACCGAGCGGAACGTGCTCTTCGTCGCCGACGAGATCCAGTCCGGCCTGGGCCGCACCGGCGCCACCTTCGCCTGCGAGCACGAGGGCGTCGTGCCGGACATGTACCTGCTCGGCAAGGCGCTGGGCGGTGGCATCGTGCCGGTCTCCGCGGTGGCCGCGAACTCCGACGTGCTGGGTGTGCTGAAGCCGGGCCAGCACGGCTCGACCTTCGGCGGCAACCCGCTGGCCTGCGCGGTCGCCACCGAGGTGGTCCGGCTGCTGGCCACCGGCGAGTTCCAGCGCCGCTCGACCGAGCTGGGCGCCCGGCTGCACGCCGGCCTCCAGTCGCTGGTCGGCAAGGGCCTGGTCGCCGTGCGGGGCCGCGGACTGTGGGCGGGGCTGGACATCGACCCGGCGCTGATGAGCGGCCGGGAGGCCTGTGAGCGGCTCGCCGAGCGCGGCGTGCTGGCCAAGGACACCCACGGCTCCACCATCCGGCTCGCCCCGCCGCTGGTGATCACCGAAGAGGAGATCGACCACGCGGTGGCCCAGCTCGCCGCCGTGCTGGCCGGCTGACCCCGTACGACAGCGGCGGGCGTCGGGACACGGTCCCGGCGCCCGCCGTCGTTTCCCGGCAGTCAGCGGGGCAGGCGCATCGCCATCGTGGGGGCCTCGGCCATCACCGAGTTCGGCGTGTACGGCGCGCCGGCGGGAAGCTCGCCGGGCCGGCCGATCTGCACCCCCGGGTAGAGCTCGACCATGTCGCCCTCGGCCACCACCCGCGACTGCTTCGGCGCCAGCGGGACGCGGTCGCTCTCCGCCATCGACCCGCCCGGCCGGATGCCGGAGCCGTTGGTGCTCACGTCGGTCACGATCACCTCGCCGACCCGCAGCTCGAACCGGAGGTGGCTGCGGCTGATCCAACGGCGCGCCTCGTCGTTGAGCCACTGGCCGAGCACGATCCCGCCGGCCTGGTCGGGCGCCCGGCCGACCAGCGCCGGCTGGTCCTCGGTGAGCACGAAGCGGCGCCGGATCAGCCCGCCGACGCGCACGGCCAGGACCTCGCTGCGCGGTCGCGGACCGGCGTCGCCGAGCCGGGCGCCGTGCCGCGGGCAGGTGGGCGCGCCACCGCGCAGGGAGGGCGGAGGCTGGGCGGCGGGGCTGCGCTCCACCCGGGCCAGGTCGGCGAAGGATCCGCCGCCCCCGCCGCCGAAGAGCGCGCAGCCCGGCTCCGGGCAGCGCCACTGCCGGGAGAGCAGCTTCACGCCGGCCGGCGACCGGTCGCCGGCGACCGGGGTGTGCCCGCCGCCGACGTGGGCGACGAAGGCCGGCCCGCCGGCGCCCGGCACCGGGGCCAGCACGCGGCCGGGCTGCTCGACCAGCCACGGGTAGCGCCCGCGCAGGCCGTCCGTCCGCACCCGGGTGAGCACCGGCAGCCCGAGCAGGTCGGCCACCTCCAGCATCCGGTCGCCCGGGTTGTCGAGCACCTCGACCAGCCCGTCGTCGGCCCACCGGCGGACCACCATCCGCTCGTTGGAGGTGAGGTCGGCGTCGGAGAGCAGCGCCCGGTGGACGACCGCGTAGACGGGGACGCTGTCCTCCTCCAGCTCCCGGGCGAGGGCGTCGATCACCATGCCGAGGCGGAGCAGGCTGGCCGGCCGGCCGCCGTCGAGGTCCTGGTAGCGGATCACCTCGGCCAGGTCGAGGACGGCCCGGGCCAGCGACGGGTCGGTGCAGACCCGCCCCTCGATGGCGTCGAGCACCTTGCTGATCTCGAATCTCATCGGACGCTCCCCACGATCTCGTCGATCCGCCGGGCCAGTTCCAGATCACGCCGGGTGACCCCGCGCGCCGAGTGCGTCACGCAGCGGAACGTCAGGGTGCGCCAGCGGATGTCGATGTCGGGGTGGTGGTCCAGCTCCTCCGCCGTCACGGCGACCCGGTCGACGACCGCGATGGCCTCCGGGAAACTGGCCAGCTCCACGGTGCGGGTGATCCCGGTCGGGTCTCCCGACCAGCCCGTCAGCCCGCCCAGCTCGTCTCGCACCGCCTCGGCGGTGAGCACGTCTGCCATGGGGAGACCCTACCGGGAGGGGTCGGAACGACGCCGACCAGCGGCGGGAGGTGTGTCCCACCCGGCGGGCGGCCGGACGGGACATAGATCCGCGGCTGTGGCCGGCGGACGTTAGGCTGACCGGCGGCCCGGCCGGGCCGCGACCGGCGTCGCCCCCGGCCCACCCTGCCAGAGGAGATTCTCAGCATGAACACTCGACGGCTGGCGACCACGGGGGTCGCTATCGTCGCCGCGCTCAGCCTCGGTCTCACCGGGTGCGGCACGAAGACGGACGCGGACGCTCCGGCCGGCAACGGCACCGGCGCGGCACCCGCCAGCTCGGCCCCGGCGGACGCCCGCGCCGAGCTGACCGCCGCCGCGCAGAAGCTCAACCAGCAGAGCGTCCGGATGGTACTGAAGTCGGCGGTCGTCAACGGCAGCGGCGTGATGGACCCGGCCACCAAGACCGGCGACATGACGATGAAGCTGGGCGCGGAGGGCACCTTCCGGATCCTGCTGCTCGGCGACGACGCCTACCTGAAGATCACCGGTATGCAGGGGATGCCGAAGAAGTGGCTGCACATGGACACCACCAAGCTCGGTAAGAGCGGCCAGTTCAACCTGATGCCCGAGGGCGACCCGGGCGGCGCGAAGCAGATGATCGAGAGCGTGGTGGACGTCGAGAAGACCGGCACCGGCAGCTACGCCGGCACCCTCGACTACACCCGCACGAAGGCCGACGACCCGTCCATCAAGGCCCTCGGCGAGAAGGCCAAGGCCGTCCCGTTCACCGCCAAGGTGGACGACCAGGGCCGGCTCGTCGAGTTCGCCATCGACACCAGCGTGCTGCACGAGTCGCTGGGCATGATGACCACCACCTACTCGGACTTCGGCGCCCCGGTCACCGTGAAGAAGCCCGCCGCGAGCGAGACGCAGGAGGCCCCGCAGGAGCTGATCGAGTCCATGGGGTCCTGAGCCCGACCGCACGGAGGCGGGGGCGGCGCCGGACGGCGCCGCCCCCGCCGCGCGTCTCAGCCGCGCAGCGGCCGGCCCACCTCGTGCAGGTGCGCGAGCGCCTGGCGGTACGACTCCACCAGCCCCGTCTCGGCGTACGGGATGCCCCGCTCGACGCAGTACGCGCGCACGATCGGCTGGGCCCGGCGCAGGTTCGCCCGCGGCATGTTCGGGAACAGGTGGTGCTCGATCTGGTAGTTAAGCCCGCCGAGCGCGACGTCGACGAACCGGCCACCCCGGACGTTGCGGGAGGTCAGCACCTGCTTGCGCAGGAAGTCGAGCTCGTCGTCGGCGGTCGGCATCGGCATCCCCTTGTGGTTGGGGGCGAACGAGCAGCCCATGTAGAGGCCCCAGAGCCCCTGGTGGACGGCGACGAACAGCAGCGCCTTGCCCGGGGACATCGCCAGCAGCAGCCCGCCGAGGTAGCCCACCGCGTGCAGGCCCAGCAGCAGCGCCTCCACCCTCCGGTGCCGCATCGGGGTGCGGAACCCGCCGTCCGGCTCCCGCCCGACGACCGCCTGCACGCTCGCCACGTGCAGGGCGAGCCCCTCCAGCAGCAGCATCGGGAAGAACAGCCACGCCTGCCGACGGGCGAGCCAGCGGTTGACGCCGCGCGTCGCGGCGGCCTGCTCGTACGTCCAGACCAGCGCGCCCGCCCCGACGTCCGGGTCCTCGTCCTCGTGGTTCGGGTTGGCGTGGTGCCGGTTGTGCTTGTCGACCCACCAGCCGTAGCTGAGCCCCACCGCCAGGTTGCCGGTGAGCAGGCCCACCGCCTCGCTCGGCCCGCGCCGGCGGAACATCTGCCGGTGGCCGGCGTCATGGCCGAGGAACGCGACCTGCGTGGTGGCGACGGCCAGGAACACGGCGACCAGGAGCTGCGCCCACGAGTCCCCGACCAGCCCGACCGCGGCCCAGCCCGCCGCGAAGACGCCCAGGGTGAGCACGATCCGCGTCACGTACCGGCCCGGGCGCCGCTCCAGCAGCCCCGCCCCGCTGATCCGTCGGGACAACTGCGAGTAGTCACTGCCCCGCCGTACCGGCGGGTCTGCCACCGCTGCGAGCACCATTGCGGCTCCCGTTCCTCGATCCCGGATACCGCGCCGGCCGGCGCGCCCCTGCCGTCCAGTCTCCCGAGAACGGTTGCGCTGAGTAACCCTGTCCACCCCCCGGCCGGGGGTAGGGCCTGCCCTACCCCCGGCCGGCGGGCGCGGACCCCGGCGGTCAGCCCATCCGGCCGACGGCGGCCCGGAGCCGGGCCAGGTCCCGCCGCCGGCGCTCGTACGTGGCGGCGAGACCGATCAGCGCGAACCCGCCGACGGCCAGGAAGATCCACCGGGGCAGCAGGTCCCACCCGCGGACCAGCTCGTGCAGCGCGAGCAGCGCCAGGGTCACCCCGCCGAGCAGCACCGGCGCCTGCCAGCGACGGGTCGCCCCGGCGAGCACCGTGCCGAGCGCGGCGGCCCCCAGCAGCAGCCGCCGCCACGGCTGGGGATCCGGCGCCACCAGCACCGACACCAGGCTCGGCAGCAGCGCGGCCGCGAGCCCCGGGCCGAGCGCCAGCCAACTGGTCAGCCCGGGCCGGGTGCGCAGCGCCGCCACGCCCGCCCCGAGGGCCAGCACCGCCGCCGGCACCGTGTACGCCTCCAGGACCGCCACTCCCCCGGCGGCCAGCAGCAGCCAGCCGCCGAGCAGCTCGCTGCCGCCGGCGATGCCCGCGAACGCCCAGCGGCGGCCCGCCGGCTCGCCCGGGCGCAGCACCCGCAGCGCGACGGCGGCGCCCCACAGCACGCAGACCGCCGCCGCGTGCCGGAGCGCCCCGACCGCGAGCAGCAGCGCGACCAGCGCCACCGCCTGGGCGGCCGCGTCCAGCACCGCCGCCGGGGTGGACGCTTGGCGGGCCGGGGCGGCCCCGACCGGCGCCCGCTGGCCGCCGAGCAGCGCGGCGGCGGCCAGCGTGAGCACCGCGACGGCGAGCACGCTGAACGCGGCCGTCCGCAGCGGCAGCCCGCCGGCCAGCGGCGCGGTGACCGCGAGGCCGGTCGCGGCGGCGACCGCGACCAGGCGACCAACGAGCCGGACGTCGTCCCGGCGGGCGGCCACACCGACCACGGCCGCCGCCACCACCAGCACGCCCAGGCCGGCGAGCGTGCCCGCCCTGGTGGCCAACAGCCCGAGCAGCCCGGAGGCGGTCAACGCCAACCCGACCGGCGCCCCGACCGGGGCGAGCAGCGGGCGCGGCGCGGCCAACGCGGCGACCAGCACCGCGACCACCCCGACGGCCAGCGTGGCGGCCGGCGCCACCGGCCACGGCGCGCCGACGGCGACCAGCAGCACCGGCAGGGCGGTCGCCGCGAACGGCAGCGCGACGAGCGCGGCCGGCCACCACCCGCCGCGCGCCGACGCTCCGCCGGCGCCTGGCATGCCGGCACCGGACCCGAACGCACCCGGCGTACCGGCACCGGCCCCGGCGGCGCCGAACCTGCCGGCACCGCCCCCGGCGGCGCCGGCCCTGCCGGCACCGGGCCCGACCGCGCCCGGGACAGCTCGGTCGGGCCGCGCCGCCAGCAGCGCGGCCACCGCCAGCGCGGCCAGCGCCACGCCGGCCGGGAACGCCTCCGGGACGGGCTCGACCGCGGGCGCCCCGGACCAGGGCGACACCCCGCCGTACGGGGCGAGGAGCACCGTCAACGCCACCGGCGCGGCGGCGGCGAGGGAGATCACCAGCAGCCCGACGCCGGCCACCCGCAGGACCGTGTCGGAGCGCGTCGCACCGCTCAGCGTCACCAGCAGGACCGCCACGGCGGCGTAGAGCGCCACCGATTCGTCGGCCGGTACGACCACCGGCGCCAACCCGACCAGCGCGACCGCCACGGCGAGCCCGACGGAGGCGTACGTCCGCAGGTCGGGCCAGTGCCGGCGGACCGCGAGCAGCCCGACCGGCAGCACCGCGACGGCGGCCAGCGCCGCCCGCGCCTGCCACCAGGCCGGCGCTCCGGCCGCGATCAGGGCGACGGCCGCGACGGCCGGCACCGCGGGCGACGCGACGGCCAGGGACACCCCGGCGATCCCGCGCTGGACGGCCGTGCCGCGCCGCCCGGCGGCGGCCACGGCGAGCCCGGCGGCCAGGACCACCGCGAGCGCCGCCCCCGCCCCGCCGGGGGCGGCGAGCCCCACCAGCAGCCCGTGCCCGAGCAGGAGGGCTCCGGACGCCGCCGCCGTCACCGCCGTCCAGGACCGGGTGCCGGGCCGCCCCACCCCGACGGCCAGCAGGCCCACCCCCGCCGCCAGGTCCAGGGCCACCACGGCGGGCCACGGCGACGGCCAGCCGGCGGGCACGGCGAGCACGGTGGCCGCCACGCCGAACGCGGCCAGCGCCGGCCGGGCGGCCCGGGGCAGCAGCAGCCCCAGGGCCGCCAGGGTCAGCGCGATCACCACCGGCAACTGCCAACCCCGGGCGATGTCCGGCCCGGCGGCGGCGCCGTGCCACGGCGGCAGCGACCGACCGACCGCCCCGCCGGCGAGCACCACGGCTCCCAGCACGGCGAGCTGGGCGGTCCCGCCGGCCACCAGCAGCGCGCCGACCCGGGGACCGGTCCGCCAGCCGGCGGGCAGCAGCCGCACCGCGCCGGCCAGCGCCACCACGACCAGCGCCGTGAGCACCGGTGCCGTCCCCAGCTCCGCGACGGGGCGGACGACCGCCCCGGCCAGCACCGGCACCAGCAGCCCGGCGGCGACGGCGCGGAACACCCGACCGCCGGTGAACACCGCCGCGCCGAGCAACGTCAGCGCCACCAGCAGCAGCGGGCCCCCGGCCAGCAGCGGGGTGCCGGCGGCCCGGCCGAGGGCCAGCGGCACCAGCGCGCAGCTCGCGGCCACGGCCAGCGCGCCGGCGTACCCGATCCAGGCGACGACGCGCCCGGCGATGACCACCGGACGCTCCCCCGATCCGCCCCCCGCACCGGGTGGCGCGACGGCCGGACCGGGCGGCGCGACCGCCGGCCCCGGCACCGCCGGCGTGGGCGCCCCGGGCCCGGGTGCCGCGACCGTCGGTGACCCGTCGGCCGGGGTCGCGGCGCCGCCCGCCGGGCCGCCCCGAGGGCGCAGCGCGACCAGCACCGCCAGGTCGAGCAGCGCCACCCCGACGAAGACCACCGCCCAGCCGGCGGCGTCCGGCCGGGCCGCGACGGCGAGCAGGGGCAGCACCGGATGCGCGGTCACCAGGGCCGCGAACCACGGCACGGTCAGCCCGCTGAGCCGGGCGTAGCCGGCCGCGACCGCCGCGCCGGCCCCCCCGACCAGCGCGGCGTAGCGGGTGCCGGGCCAGCCGGCCACCCCGAACAGGTCCACCGTCCAGGCGGCATACCCGTCGAGGAGCACCAGCAGCAGCCCCACCGCGGCGAAGGTCTCCGCCGTGCCGCGCAGCCCCCGCCGCACCGCCACCAGCGGCGCGGCCAGGGCGAGCGCGGTGAACGCGGCCAGGATCAGGGCCCGGCCGGCGACCCCGACCGCCGCCCAGGCGACCGCCGTGAAGACCACCGCCGCGGTGCCCAGCAGCAGTCCGCCGAGGACGAAGAGCAGGCTCTGGACCGTCCGGGTCGAGGTCTCCGCCCCGCCGACGGCGGCCGGCGCGGGAATGGGCGCGACCGGCCCCCCGGCGGGCCACGCCGGCGCCGGGCGGGCCGGCGCGAACGCCGGGACGGCGGCGGGAGCCGGACGCGCGGCGGGGCCCGGGAACTCCGCCCGGATCGCGGCGGCCAGCTCCGCCCGGCGCCGCCGGCTCGCCGCCAGCCGGTCGACGAGCCCCTGGTACGCCGCGCGGGCCCGCTCGACCTCGCCGCCGAGCGCGACGATCTCCCGGTCGAGCCGGATCACCTCGGCGGCGGCCGGGTACGGCGGTCGCCCGCAACCGGAGCAGCCGGAGCCGAGGGAGGCCGGTGCGCCGCAGGCGGGACAGGGGTAACCGGTGTTCTGCACCCGGCCATTGTCGGCCGGCTCCCGTCACCGCCCCAGAGTGCGCGTACTCAGGGCCGGGTGTGCTCGTGCACCCAGGCGGCGTACGCGGGGTCGCCGCTGTCCACCCGGGTCACCAGGATCTCCGGCACCTCGTACGGATGGCTGGCGCGGATCTGCTCCACCAGCGCGGCGGCCCGGTCCGGCGCGGTCTTGAACTGCACCGACCACTCGGTGCTGGTCTCCACCCCGGAACGCCACCAGTAGGTGCTGTCCACCTGGCCGCCCACCTGCGCGCAGGCCGCCAGCCGCCCGGCGACGGCCGCGGCCGCCAGCACGTCGGCGACCGACCGCGCGTCCACCACCGTCGTCACCACGCAGATCTGGTCCACCAGCGCACCCTACGCGGCGCCGTCCCGATTGGCCGCGATCCACTCGTCGATCCGCGCCCACCAGTCGAAGAGCCAGTCGATCCGCTCCTGCCGGCCGGTCGGCACCTCCTCGGGCGGCACCGACCAGAAGCGCATGACGATCCGCTTGTCCATCGGCAGTTCCCGCCACACGTCGGTCACGGTGAGCATCCGGTCCAGGCCGGTGTGCGCCACGAAGATCACCCCGGCGTCGGGGGCGGCGTCCAGGGCCGCGAGCAGCCCGCCGGGCTGCGGGGCGAGCACGTGCCGCATCCGTTCCGCGCGCAGCGCCATGCGCTCCAGGCCCAGCGCGCGCAGCCGCGCGATGGCCCGCAGCCGGCGGCGCGGGGTGAAGTTGCCGCCCTCCGGGAAGATCACGAAGGCGTCGTCGTCGTCCAGGCCCTCGGCCAGGTGCCCGATCTGCTCGGTCACCGAGCCCCGCCCGTCCGGACCGGGCGCGAGGAAGCGGTTGGGCAGCCGGTTGAGCAGCACGTCGATCGCCGGATCCCACTGGAGGCTGTCCTTGAGCACGATCCGCGGCTCCCGGTTGAACCAGTTCACCAGGGCGTGGATCAGGATGAACGAGTCGCCGGGGCCGGCATGCCGGCAGAGCACCAGTTCAGGCCGGCCGGGCAGGGCCGTGTCGGGATCGGTGCCCACCACGTCGATGCTCAGGTGCAGCGTCCAGCGGGCCTGCCAGAAGAGCACCCGCAGGAACCAGCCGGCGAGCACGTAGTGCGCCCGCTGGAAGGCCGGCGAGCGGGCCCGCCAGCCGAAGCCGGAGGCGACCCAGAGCCCGAAGAGCGCGAGCAGCGCCGCCGCGTCCCAGACCAGGTAGACGCAGCCGATCCAGAGCAGTCGCAGCGGCCGGAGCCGGCCCGGGACCAGCGGCGAGGCGGCCGCCGCGAGCAGCGCCCAGACCGGCAGGGTGGTCACCACCAGGAAGGCGAGCAGCACCACGCCGGGGGCCAGGAGCACCCGGCGTACCCACCGCGGCGGCAGGGGCATCAGCGCTCCACCTGGGTGGCCAGGTAGTGCCGCGAGGCCGTGTAGGCCCGGCTGATCCGCCGCCCCACCGCCGCCATGTCCCGGTACGCCCACGGCGTGTCGTCGCGCGGGTTCAGCCCGCCGGTGGGCAGCACGTGCACCTCCACCCCGTCGGGCAGGGCCGCCATCTCCCGGGCGAACCGGTGCCGCCGGGCGATCTCGAACGCGACCTGGGCGATCTCCCAGGGCCGCCGGGGCGGGCTCAGCTCCCGCTCGATCCGCCCGACCTGGAGTACGAAGATCCGCCCGGCGCCGGCGGCGACGGCCTCGCCGATCGGGATGGAGTTGACGATCCCGCCGTCGACGTAGTGCTGGTCGTCGATCCGGGCGGGCGGCAGCAGCCCCGGCACCGAGGCGGAGGCCAGCACGGCCGGCACCAGCGGACCGCTGTCGAACCAGTGCTCGGCGGCCCGTTCGATGTTCGCGGCGCAACAGCGGAACGGCACCCGGAGGTCGGCGAAGGTGGTCTCCGCGCCCAGCTCGCTCTCCAGCAGCTTGCGCAGCGGGCGGGGCGAGTGCAGGTGGGTCCGGGCGGCGAACCGGCGCAGTTGCCGGGCCACCGAGTCGCCGTACACCTCGCTCGCCTCCGGCGAGGCCCAGAGCCGGACCAGCCGGTCGGTGACCGCCTCGGACGGTTCGGCGGCGACCAGGGCGCCGTTGACCGCCCCGATCGAGGTGCCGAGCACCATGTCGGGCCGGATCCCGGCCCGGAACAGGGCCCGCAGCATGCCCACCTCGACCGCGCCGAGGACTCCCCCGCCCCCGAGCACGAACGCCACCGGTCCCCGCGCCATGGCCTCATCCTGGCACGGGCCGGAAAGCGGCCGTCCGGTGCCGGTGCCGGCCGGGCCTCGGTGCGCCGGACGGCGCGGGCTGAGCGGGCCGCCGGAGCGGGCCGGTCAGGTACGGCCGGCCACGGTCAACGCCCGGCCACCCGGGCCGGCTCCCGGACCCCGGCGGACCGGGCCGCGTCGGCGATAAAGCGGCGGTACACCTGCTCGTAGCCGGCGGCCATCTGGGCGGTGGAGAAGTTCTGCGCCACGTGCGCGACGCAGTCCGCCGGGTCGAGGCCGGGCACGGCACGCAGCGCGCTGGGCAGGTCGTCCACGCCCTCGCAGATCAGGCCCGTCACCCCGGGCCGGACGAGTTCCGGCACGGCCCCCCGGTTCAGGGCCACCACCGGGGTGCCCGTCGCCATGGCCTCCACCATCACCATGCCGAACGGCTCCTCCCACTGGATCGGCATGATCAGGCACCGGGCCTCGACCAGCAGCCGCAGCGCCTCCGCCCGGTCGGCGTCGAGCACCACGTGGACGTCCTCGCCGAGCACGGGCCGGACCGCCTCCTCGAAGTAGCGGCGTTCGGGCGGCTCGTTGCACTTGCCGGCGAGCACCAGCGGCAGGCCGGCCACCCGGCACGCCCGGATGGCGACGTCCGGGCCCTTGTCGGGGCTGAACCGGGCCAGCCAGAGCACCGGGCCGTGACTGGGCGCGGTCTTGTGCGGGATGCCCTGGACGTCCATCGCGTTGTGCACCGTGCCGACCCAGGGCAGTCGCGGGTTGAGCCGGCGCTGGGCGTGGGAGATGGCGACCAGCCCGACGCCCGGGTCGGTGTCGCTGAGCACGGCGCCGTACTCGCCCACGGGGTTGCCGTGCACGGTGGCCACGGTGGGAACCGCCCGGCGGCCGGCGACCAGCGGGCCGATCGTGGTGTGGTCGTGGACGACGTCGAAGTCGGCCGCGTCGACGAGGTGGTTGACCCGGGCCAGGTGGGCCAGCTCGGGCAGCGCCTCGCCGAGCCGCTCGTACTGCAGCTCCGGCACGGTGGAGACGAAGTCGGCGGGGGTGCCGTGCTCCTGACCCGCCCCGAACACGGTCACCGCGTGTCCCCGCTCGCTCAACGCCTCCACCAGGCCGGTCACCACCTGTTCCAGCCCGCCGTAGCCGGGCGGGGGCATCGACAGCCACGGCGGCACCACCATCGCGATCCGCAACGGCCGTTCCGCCGCCCGGTCGGTCGGCAGGTGGTTCACGGCCACGAGTCCTCCCCGTCGGTCGGTGGTGCGGGTGGGCAGCCGGCGCCGGATGCGCTCCGGCCGGTCACCCCACACGGCGGGATCGAGGACGGTTTCCCGGTGACGGCACGGCTAAACCGGACAAGCCGGGCGTTCACCCGCCCACGAGGAGGCGGTCCCGCACCGCCCGCACTCCCGCGGCGGACCAGGCCAGCCGCTCCGCCTCGTCCCGTTCCCACCAGGAACGGACCACGCCACCGAGGATCACCGTGTCCCCGTCCAGCTCGACGGTCACCCGTTCGGTGCCGATCCCCCGCAGCAGCGCCCGCTGCAGGTCGCGCCGGATCCGCTCGGCGTCCGGACGGGCGGCGGGGCGCACCTCGACCAGGTTCGTCACCCCGCGCACGCCGCGCAGCCGGCGCACCTCCCGTTCGGCGGTACGCCGCTGCCAGCCGAACTCCACCTCGCCGCGCAGCATCACCCACCCGTTGGCAACCGTGACGTCCAGCAGCTCGGCGGGGACGAAGCTGTCCCACTCCAGCGCCCGACTCACCGCGATCGCGATCTCGGCGTCCGTACGCCCCGCCTCGCCGGGCAGGCGCACCTCGATGTCGTCGGCGACCGCCCGCACCCCGCGTACGCGCTGCGCGCAGCGTTGCGCCGCCCACTTACGGGCGGAGCCGTCCACCCAACCGGTCAGCGTGACCACGCCGTCGGCGACGGTCACCCCGATGTCGTTCGGCTGCACCTGGGCGTCCCAGGCCAGCTCGTCGAGCACGTCCCGTTGGATCCGATCGTCGGTCCGGACGGCCGCTGCCGTGGTCATCGCATCCCTCCGTACGCCATCGCCGGTCTGCCACCGACGATGCCGGCCCGACGGGTGACGGCGGCTCACCCGCACCGGGCGAACCGCCGTCAGAGGAAGCGGCGGGTGACGGAGCCAACCCCCTTGGCCCCGCCACCCGCCGCCGGAGGGAGGAGGAAAGTCTCGGTTACGGGTTACGACGTCTCGGCGAGCGTCACGGTTGCGGTGGATTCGGCGCCGTTGCGCTTGTAGGTCACCGCTACCCGGTCGCCGACCTTGCCGGCCTGCACGGCGCCGACCAGGTCGTCCGAGTCGTTGACCACCGTGTCGCCGAACCGGGTGATCACGTCGCCGCGCTGGAGCCCGGCCTTCTCGGCGGCGCTGCCGGAGGTGACGGCGGCGACCAGCGCCCCGCCGCCCTCGGCGGCCGTCACGCTGACCCCGAGCGACGGGTGGCTGACCTTCTCACCCCGCTGGAGCTTGCCGGCCACGTCCTCGGCCTTGTTGCTGGGGATCGCGAAGCCGACGCCGATGTTGCCGGTGCTGCCCTGACCGGCGGTGGCGATCGCGGTGTTGATGCCGATCACCTCGCCCCGGGTGTTGACCAGCGCGCCACCGGAGTTGCCCGGGTTGATCGGCGCGTCGGTCTGGAGCAGCCCGGCGATCGAGCTGGCGCCCTGGCCCGGCTCCTGCCGCTGCTGGCCGCTGCCGGCCTGGATGGTGCGGTCGCGGGCGCTGAGGATGCCGGCGGTGACCGAGCCCTGGAGGCCCAGCGGGCTGCCGAGGGCGAGCACCTGGTCGCCAACCTGCATCGCGTCGCTGTCGCCGAACGTGGCCGGCTTCAGGTCGCTGACGCCGGCGGCCTTCACCACCGCCAGGTCGGTCTTCGGGTCGGTGCCGACGATCCGGGCCTGGACGGTCTTGCCGTCGGCGAAGACCACCCGGACGCTGTCCTGGCCGGCGGAGGCGACGACGTGGTTGTTGGTGAGCACGTAGCCGTCGGCGGTGAGGATCACGCCGGAGCCCTCGCCGCTGTCGGTGGCGATGGAGACGACGCTGGGCTGCACGGCGGCGGCGATCCGGGGCAGGTCGGCGCTGTTGATCACCGGCGCGGCGGAGTAGGTGCGGGTGATCCCGGAGTCGCCGTCCACGGCGAGCGCGAGCGCCCCGCCGGCGACGCCCGAGCCGAGCATCAGTGCGAAGACCGCGACGCCGGCGCCGGCGAGCTTGGCGATCCGGCCCGGCCGGGGGCCGACCGCCGGCGCGGGGGCCCAGGGCGGCACCGGCTGGCCCGGGTGGTGCGGGTGCTGGCCGTAGCCCACCCCCAGCTGTCCCGGCTGTCCCCCGCCGCTCCAGCCGGACTGCTGGCCGTACCACGGCGCGCCCGGGTACGGCGTGCCCTGCGGCTGGCCGGGCTGCCCGGCCGCGTGCGGGTGGCCGCCCGGTGCCTGGCCGGACACGGGGTAGGGCGGGGCGGGCGGGGCGGCCGTGGCGGGTGGGAACGGTCCCGCCGGGGTGGGCTGCCCGGCCGGGACGCCGGGGCCACGGACCGCGTCCGGGGCGGTGACGCCCTCGGGGGCGCGGGCCGGCTCCGGGGCGCGCGCTGCGACGTCGCCCGCGACCGGGGCGTCGGTGGTCCGGCCCGGCTCGGCGGTACGGAAGGCGTCGCCGCCCGTCGCTTCGGGTGCGGCCGACGCCGGGGCGGCGGATGCGGCCGCCGCCGGGGCGGCGGTGTCCCCGAGGGCGGCCGGGGCGGGGTCGGGGCGGGAGTCGGACTGCGCGCGCTCGACGCGCGGCAGCTCGGCGGTGGGGTGCGACGGCTCGGCGTCGGTGGTGGCCGGCCGGCGCTGCGGGTCGGACTCGTACTCGGTCATGGATCCACCTTCGCTCGGGCCACTGCGACCAGCCTGGAACCGGCCTGAATGTTGGCTGAAAGTCACTCGCCATCACCCTCGATGTCGGGCACGAGCGGCAGCCGGACCCGGAAGGTCGCGCCCCCGCCCGGGGTTTCGGCCACCTCGACGGTGCCGTGGTGCGCGCGCACCAGCGCCGCCACGATGGCCAGGCCGAGCCCGGTGCCGGTGTTGCCGCCGGCCCGCCGGGTACGCGCCGCGTCCACCCGGTAGAAGCGCTCGAAGACCCGCTCCGCCTGGTCCGGGGTGAGCCCGGGGCCGGTGTCAGCCACCTCCACCACGGCCAGGTTGCCCGGCTCGGCCCGCAGCCGCAGGGTCACCGAGGCGTCCGGCGGGGTGTGCGTGAGGGCGTTGGTCATCAGGTTGCCGATCACCTGACGAAGCCGGGCGTCGTCGCCGTAGACCACCAGCGGGCCGGACCCGGGCTCGATCTCCAGCTCCACCCGGCGCTCCGGCGTTACCACCCGGGCGGCCTCGACCGCGTCGCTGGCCAGCACGGGCAGCTCCACCGGGGCGAGGGCGAGCGGCCGTTCCCGGTCCAGCCGGGCCAGCAGCAGCAGGTCCTCCACCAGCAGCCCCATCCGGGCCGCCTCCTGCTCGATGCGGCGCAGCAGGTCGGCGGTCTGCTCCGGCGCGCTCGCCGCGCCCTGCCGGTACAGCTCGGCGAAGCCCCGGATGGTGGTCAGCGGCGTCCGCAGCTCGTGCGACGCGTCCGCGACGAACTGCCGCATCCGCTCCTCCGAGCGCCGGGCCCGCGCCTCGGACGCCCGCGCCGCGCCAGCCGCGTCCCGCGCCGTGGTCTCGGCGGCCCGGGCGGCGGTCTCCGAGGCGGCCCGGGCGGTGAAGGCGGCCTCGATCTGCGTCAGCATGGCGTTCAGCGCCCGGGAGAGCCGGCCCAGCTCCGAGGTCGGTACGGGTTGCCCCTCCTCCGGGTCGGGCACCCGCCGGGTGAGGTCACCGCCGGCGATGGCGGCGGCCGTACGCTCGATCTCCACCAGCGGTTTCAGGCTGGTCCGGACGATCGCCGCGCCGATCGAGGCGAGCAGGATCAGCACCGACCCGCCGACCAGCAGGTCAATCCAGATCAGCTGCTTGACGGCCTGGTCGACGTCGGTGAGGTGCTGGCCGACGGCCAGGATCTCGCCGTCGTCCAACTGGGTGTAGAGCATCCGCCAGCGAGACCTGTGGTCCTGCGCGAGCACCGTGCGCGGCTCGCCGGTCAGCGCGGCGAACCCCTTGGTGGTGCTCGGTAGCCGCGGCAGCTGTTCCGGGCGAATGTTGCGGCTGTCGTACTCGGGCGACATCACCCCGGCCGGCTGGGCCAACGAGATGATGAAGTCGCTGGGCAGCGTGGTGGTGCCTTTCTGGCCTTCCTTGTACAGGTTCAACACCGCGGCCACCGAGCCGGTGGTGCGGCTCAGTTCCTCGTCCACCTGCTCGATGAGGTAGCCCCGGAGGAAGACGGTGGTCAGCGAGCTGATCACCAGGAGGGCGGCGGCGACCAGGGCGAGCACCGCGGCGACCAGCTTCACCCGCAGCGGGACGCCGCGCAGCCATGCCTTCCCCTGGTGGACCGGGTTCACGCCGCCGGCTTGCGTAGCACGTACCCGACGCCCCGCAGGGTGTGGATCAGCCGGGGCTGGGTGTTGTCCACCTTGCGGCGCAGGTAGGAGATGTAGGACTCGACGATGTTGTCGTCGCCCCGGAAGTCGTAGTTCCACACGTGGTCGAGGATCTGCGCCTTCGACAGCACCCGGTTGGCGTTCAGCATCAGGTAGCGCAGCAGCTTGAACTCCGTCGGCGAGAGCTGCACCCGCTGGCCGGCCCGGTGCACCTCGTGGGTCTCCTCGTCCAGCTCCAGGTCGGCGAAGGTCAGCCGGGAGGGCGCCTGCTCGCCGGTGCTGGTCCGCCGCAGCACCGCCCGGATCCGGGCGGTCAGCTCCTCCAGGCTGAACGGCTTGGTGACGTAGTCGTCCCCGCCCAGGGTCAGCCCGCGGATCTTGTCGTCGGTGGCGTCGCGCGCGGTGAGGAAGACCACGGGCGTGCGCGTGCCGCCCTCGCGGAGCATCCGGATGACCTCGAAGCCGTCCAGGTCGGGCAGCATCACGTCGAGCACGACCAGGTCGGGCCGGTGGTCCTTGGCGGCGTGCAGGGCGGCGCTGCCGCTCGTCGCGGTGGCCACGTCGAAGCCCGCGAAGCGCAGGCTCGCGGAGAGCAGTTCGAGGATGTTGGGGTCGTCCTCGACGACGAGCAGTCGCGCCTCGGTCTGGGTAGCGGCCATGCGCCCATCATCCGCGCTCTCGCTGCGTCCGCGCTGGGCACTTCCTGGAAAAAGCCTGTGAGCCGACCGTCGTGATCAGCGCAGGAGCCGCCGCAGCCCGTCCAACGCGCCGTCGAGCAGCCGGATCGCCGTACGCAGCTGCGAATCGGTGAGCCTGCGGGCCCGCACCAGGGCGCCCACCTCGACGGCGAAGGCCGCCAGCCGCTGGTCGAACTCGGCGAGCGGCGTCGTTCCCGGCCCTGGGGCGGGGCCGGGGGCGGGGCCGGGGGCGGGCGCCGGACCGGGCGCCGGGGGCGTCCAGCGGGCCCGTCGGGTCTGCCGCGCCGCCTCGCGCAGCTCCCGCTTCAGGTCGCGGACCGAGCCGCGTACCTCGTCGCGGATCTCCCCGGCCAGCGCGGACAGGTCCTCGACCGAGGCCGCGATGTCCGACTCCAGGGCGGCCAGCTCGCCGGCCCGCTGGCGCAGCTCGGCCCGGCCGGCCTCGGTGATCTCGTAGACCTTGCGGCCGCCGACGGCGGTGTGGGTGACGAGCCCGTCGGCCTCCATCCGCTGCAGCCGGGGGTAGATGGTGCCGGCGCTGGGCGCGTAGTGGCCGAGGAACCGCTCCTCCAGCAGGCGGATCAGCTCGTAGCCGTGCTTCGGGCCGTCATCGAGGAGCTTGAGCAGGTAGAGCCGGAGCCGCCCGTGACTGAACACGGCGGTCACGGCAGCTCCCCTTCCTGGTCGTCCACCCGGCGGGCGAGCAGCGCGATGCTGCCCGAGGTGGCGGAAGCCCAGAGCTTACCCTCGCCCGCGCCGAGCACTCCCTCGCTGTCGACCACCGCCCCGGGGGCGGCGCTGCCCCGCACCTGGGCGAAGCCGCTGGTGATCCGGCCCGACGTGGTGTGCAGACGCACGGCGAGGTCGCTGTCCTCGCGGACGCGGACGGTGATGCCGCCGGAGATCGTGCTGAGCCGGATGTCGCTGCGTCGGGGGTTGTCCAGATCGCAGGTGATGGCGCCGGTGACGGTGGTCGCGCGCACCTGCCCGGCCGCGCTGTCGGCGACGGTCACCTCGCCCGAGACCGTCTCCAGGTCGAGGTCGCCGGACACGCCGAGCGCCTCGACCGGGCCCGACGTGGTCTTCGCCGACGTCGGGCCGCGCAGCCCCATCAGCGTGATCCGCCCCGCCGTCACCTCCACCCGGGTCCGGCCGCGCAGGCCCGACGCGACCAGCGAGCCCTCGACCAGTTCGAGGTCGGCCAGCACGTCGGCGGGGACCGCGACGGAGACGTCGACCCGGGCCAGCCGGGCCAGCGGCCCCACCCACCAGACGAACTCCGACCACCGCCGGCGCCGCTGCTGGCGTACGGAGAGCCGACCGTCCCGGTGCTCGACCAGGACCGGCCGGCGACCGACCCGGGTGACGTCGACCCGGGCTGGGCCGTCGGCGGCCACCACGTTGAGGCGGCCGCTGAGCAGGTGGACGTCCAGCCGGGTGACCGGCCCGTCCAGGGTGAGCCGCTGCGGGGCGTCCACGGTCCAGCCGGTCATCGGTCCTCCCTCCGGTGACGCGCCGACCCGGCGCGTACCACGGCAGGACACTAACGCGATACATCGCGATATGGCAAGCGAGGCCGCCGGACGGCGGACGGTCCTCGCCGGCGGGGGTCAGGCGGCCAGGTCGAGCCTCCGCTCCGGTCCGGCCGGCCCGGTGGGCGGCCCCGGTTCCGACGGCGCGGCGACCGGCGGGGACGGCACCGGCACGGCGACGGGCGCGGACAGCACCGGCGGGGACAGCACCGGCACAGGGACCGGCGCGGACAGCACCGGCGGGGACAGCACCGGCACGGGGACCGGCGCGCCCGGGGCCGCCGCCCCGGCCGGCGGTGGCACGAGGTGCACGGCCGACTCGGCCGTCCGGGCGAGCAGCCGACGGTCGGCGTCCCGCGCGGGGTGCAGCGCGGCGGAGACGGTCACCCGGACCTCCAGGTCGCGGGCGGCGAGCACCCGACCCAGCGAGCGGAACAGGTTGTCGTCGCCGACGAAGGCGGCGGCCGTGGTCGGCACGCCGGTCGCCGCGCACGTGTAGCCGATCCGTAGCGGCACCACCGGCGCCCCGGCGTCGATCGCCGCCTGGAACAGGGCCGGGCGGAACCCCCGGCCGGGGCGGCAGCCGACCGCGTCGGCGGCCCCGCACCACGTCGTACCCTCCGGGAAGACCGCCACCGGGCGGCCGGCGCGCAGGGTGGCGGCGACCCGGGCCACCGTCGCCGGCAGGTCGCGCGGCCGGGCCCGGTCGACCAGGACGGTGCCGGCCGCGGTCGCGAGCAGCCCGACCAGCGGCCAGGACCGCACCTCCCGCTTGGCCACCATCCGGGCCGGCGCGACGGCCAGCAGCGCCAGCACGTCCAGCCAGGAGACGTGGTTGGCCACCAGCAACGCCGGCCGCCGCGGCGCACGGCCGCGCACCACCAGGCGTACGCCGAGGGCGCGCAGCGCCCCCCGGGCCCAGCCGCGCACGGCCACGGCCCGCTCCCTCGCCGGCAGCACCGGCAGCAGCGCGGCCAGCACCGTGCCCGCCAACAGCATCCCGAGCACCGCCAGCAGCCGGGCCGCGCGCCGGGTCGCCGGCGCGGCGCCGGCCGCGTCGGCGACCGGGAGGCAGGCCGGCCCGCAGCCCGACGCGGGCAGCCAGAGAGGTGTCGCACTCACCGCTCGGCCCCGCCCAGGAAGTGCCGCAGGTAGCGGGGGTTCATCCGGTCCAGGGAGAAGAGCACGTAGAAGTCGGCCACCCCGAACTCCGGGTCGTACGCGGGTTCCCCGCAGACCCAGGCGCCGAGGCGCAGGTAGCCACGCAGCAGTGGCGGCAGCACGCCCCGCCCCGCCGGACCGTCGGCCGGCCCGGTCGTCGCGCCCGGCTCGGCGAACCAGGGGCGGCGTGGACGCACCCGCAGCGGCGGCGGGGCCAGGTGCCGGGCCCGGACCTCGTCCCACACCGCGGCGGCGGCCCCACCCCCGTCGGCCACCGGCACCGACGCGCAGCCGCCGAGCCAGCGCGACCCCCGCAGGTGCAGGTCGCGGGTGATGCCGGCCCACATCAGGTTGATAACGGCGCCGGAGCGGTGGTCGGGGTGCACGCAGGAGCGACCGGCCTCGACCAACTGCTCCCGGAGCGGGTCGAGCGCCGCGAGGTCGAACTCGGTCTCGGCGTACCGGCGGTCGGTGCGGCCCGGCGGGAGGAGCCGGTACGTGCCGACGACCTCGCCCGTGCTCTCCTGCCGGACGATCAGGTGGTCGCAGTACGGGTCGAACTCGTCGACGTCGCGTCCGGCGGCGTCGGGGCGGAGGGTGGCGCCGAGCTCGGTGGCGAACACCTCGTGACGGAGGCGTTGCGCGGCCGCGACCTCGCTCGGGTCGTCGGCGATCAGCAGGGTGTATCCGCTGGTCGTCAGGGGTGCGCCAGCGGCGTGCAGAACGGCCATGGCACCTGTGTAGGCGGCCCGGGTTGCCGGGCGTTGGGGTGAGGAGTGTCGATGAGGTGAACGGCGGTCGGCGACCCGTGGCGGGGCCGGCCGGCGGGCGTGCGAGGCTGCCGGGGGCGGGCCGGCGACGGGGCCGGACGCCGCGCCGCGGGAGGTGTCTGATGATCATCGAGTCGCGCCACAACGGGCCGCCCGGCTCGGGCAACGGCGGCTGGAGCGCCGGGGTCTTCGCCGCCGCGTCCGGCGCCCCGGGGCCGGTCGAGGTGACGCTGCGCCGCCCGCCCCCGCTGGAGACCCTGCTCACTCTCGTCGACGGGGAGGTCCGCGACCCGGAGGGCCTGGTCGTCGCCCAGGTCCGCCCCACGGAGGATCCCCGCGCGGTCGTGCCGCCGGTGGACCTGCCGGCCGCACGGGCCGCGTCGGCGGCGTACCCCGGACTGGTGGACCACCCCTTCCCGGGCTGCTACGTCTGCGGCCCGGACCGCCCCGACGGCCTGCGGATCTTCCCCGGCCGGCTGCCGGACGGCCGGACCGCCGCGCCGTTCCGCGCGCCGGAATCGGTCACCCCCGCCACGGTCTGGGCGGCGCTGGACTGCCCCGGCGGCTGGGCCGTCATCGCCCCCGGCCGACCGTACGTCCTCGGCCGGATCGCGGCGGTGGTCGCGGCGCTGCCCGAGCCGGGCGACGAGTGCGTGGTGACCGGCGCGATGGTCGACGGCGAGGGCCGCAAGGCGCTCGTGCACACCAGCCTGTACGCCCCCGACGGCACCCTCCTTGCCTGGGCCCGGGCGACCTGGATCGCCGTGTCGGCGGCCGGCGGGTAGTCGTTCCTGGGGAGGAGGGCCTCCTGCCTGAGGCGGAGGTGGATCTACGGAGCGCGCCTGATTGACCTCGTTGCGCCCGCCCGCCACGCTGTGTCACGGCGTACCCCGACGCCCCGCACGAAGGAGAGCAATGACTGACGGGCAGCGAAGCCCCACAAGTGACGGTCAGATCGTGGTGTCCGGCCTGACGAAGCAGTACAAGAACGTCCGGGCCGTGAACAATCTGTCCTTCACGGTCGAGCCGGGGCGGGTGACCGGGTTCCTCGGCCCCAACGGCGCCGGCAAGACCACCACCCTGCGCATGCTGCTGAACCTGGTCACCCCGACCGGCGGGCAGGCGACCATCAGCGGCCGCCGGTACGCCGACCTGACCGACCCGCTGCGGCACGTCGGCGCGGTGTTGGAGGCGTCCAGCGCGCACAAGGGCCGCACCGGGATCAACCACCTGCGGGTGCTCTGCGCGGCGGCGGGGCTGCCGAAGCAGCGGGCCGACGAGGCGCTGGCGCTGGTCGGGCTCACGCCGGCGGCGAACCGCAAGTTCAAGGGCTACTCGCTCGGCATGAAGCAGCGGCTCGGCATCGCCGCCGCGATGCTCGGCGACCCCCGGGTGCTGATCCTCGACGAGCCGGCCAACGGCCTGGACCCGGAGGGCATCCGGTGGATGCGCGGGTTCCTCAAGAACCTCGCGCACGAGGGCCGCACCGTGCTGGTCTCCAGCCACCTGCTGTCCGAGATGCAGCTGCTCGCCGACGACGTGGTGATCATCGCCGCCGGCCAGCTCGTCCGGCAGGGCACGGTCGAGCACGTGATCGGGTCGATGGCGCAGGGCATCCGGGTGCGCGTGCGCACCCCGCAGGCCGACGCGCTGACCGTGGCGCTGAAGGACGGCCCGGCCACCGTCGACGTCGACGAGCACGGCGCCCTGCTGGTGGGCGGGGTGGACGCCCCGACCGTGGGCCGGGTCGCCCTGGCCGCCGGCGTCGAACTACACGAACTGACCACGGAACGGCCCGACCTGGAACGGGTCTTCCTGGAGCTGACGGCCGGAAAGGCGGGCATCCGATGAACCTCGTCCGATCCGAGCTGCTCAAGATCCGCACCACCAGCACGTGGTGGTGGCTGGCCATCGGCGCGTTCCTGTCGATCGCGCTGGCGTTCGCGTTCAACGCCTGGGTCGCCGACGAGACGCTGAGCGGCAAGGGCGAGAGCCTGGGCGTCACCGGCGACATGGCGTCCGCGGCGGCGCAGGCCGCCAACCTCTACACCTCCGGGCAGTACCTGGGCCTGATGTTCGTGATGCTGATCGGCATCCTGATGGTCACCAACGAGTTCTTCCACCAGACGGCGACCACGACGTTCCTGTCCACGCCGCGGCGCACGTCGGTGATCCTCAGCAAGCTCGTCGCGGCGAGCCTGCTGGGCTTCGGGTTCTGGCTGGTGACCACCGTGATCGACCTGGCCGCCGGGGCGGTCTTCCTGTCGATCAACGACTACGGAACCCTGCTCGACGAGTGGGCCGTGCAGCGGGCGCTGCTGCTCAACCTGCTGGCGTACGCGATCTGGACGGTCCTCGGCGTGGGGATCGGCACGCTGATCACCAACCAGCTCGGCGCGGTGATCACCGCCGCGGTGCTCTACCTGGTCGGCACGCAGGTGGTGGGGCTGCTGTTCATGCTGCTGGCGAACGTGCTGGAGAACCAGGCCGTGGCCAAGTGGCAGGTGATCTGGCCGGCCGTCGCCTCGACCGTCATGGTCAGCGAGGGCCAGACGGACTTCACCCCCGAGTGGTGGGTCGGCGCGCTCGTGCTGATCGGCTACGCGGTGGTCAGCGGGGTGGTCGGCGTCGCGATCACCCGCCGGCGCGACATCTCCTGACGGGTTCGGAGGACGGGGGGCGGGGGTGGTGCCGGGCACCACCCCCGCCCCCGTCGTACCGGGCGACGGCGACACGACGGGCCTTACCAGCAGTCGGCGGAACACGCAGCGTTTGGCCAACTTCTGGCATCTTCTGTGAAACGGACCACGCAGCGGAGGCGGAAATGCCTGCGGCATCCGCACGGCGTAGCCTGGGAGCCGTCTCGTGGGCGCTCGCAGACAGGGCGGCACGGGGACACCGCGTGACACACAAACCCGCGTGAAAGAGGCGATTACCGGCCGTGTCGACCCAGCAGACTTCGCAGGAGAACCCACTGGCGGGTTTCGGCCCGAACGAGTGGATCGTCGAGGAGATGTACCAGCGCTACCTCGCCGACCCCACCAGCGTCGATTCGGCCTGGCACGACTTCTTCGCGGACTACCGTCCGGCGCCCGGCGCCGGCACGCCCCGCGCCGAGCAGCAGGCCCCGAAGCCGGCCGCCAAGCCGGAGCCCGCCGGGCAGCAGGAGGCGACCACCACGGTCGCGCAGCCGGCCGCCGCCAAGCCGGCGGAGAAGAAGCCGGAGGCCAAGCCGGAGAAGCCGGCCGCCAAGGCCGCCCCGGCCAAGCCGGCCGCGAAGGCCGCCCCGGCCAAGCCCGCGCCGACCAAGCCGACCGCCACCGGCCCGCAGACCACGCCGCTGCGCGGCGTGGCGGCGAAGATCGTCCAGAACATGGACGCCTCGCTCGCCGTGCCGACCGCCACCAGCGTGCGCGCCGTCCCGGCCAAGCTGCTGGTCGACAACCGCATCGTGATCAACAACCACCTCACCCGTGGGCGCGGCGGCAAGGTCAGCTTCACCCACCTCATCGGGTACGCGATGGTCCGGGCGCTGGTCGCCCACCCGGAGATGAACAACTCCTTCGCCGAGGTCGACGGCAAGCCGGTCATGGTCCGGCCCGAGCACGTCAACCTGGGCATCGCGATCGACCTGGTCAAGCCCGACGGCAGCCGCAACCTGGTGGTCCCGTCCATCAAGGGCTGCGAGCAGATGGACTTCCGGCAGTTCTGGCAGGCGTACGAGGACGTGGTCCGGCGCGCCCGCCGCAACGAGCTGACCATGGAGGACTACTCCGGCACCACGATCTCGCTGACCAACCCCGGCGGCATCGGCACCGTGCACTCGATGCCGCGGCTCATGCAGGGGCAGAGCGCGATCATCGGCGTCGGCGCGATGGAGTACCCGGCCCCCTACCAGGGCATGTCCGAGGCCACCCTGGCCGAGCTGGCGGTCAGCAAGGTCATCACCCTGACCAGCACGTACGACCACCGGATCATCCAGGGCGCGCAGTCCGGCGAGTTCCTCAAGGTCATGCACGAGCTGCTGCTGGGTGAGCACGGCTTCTACGACCAGATCTTCACCTCGCTGCGGATCCCGTACGAGCCGGTGCGCTGGATGCGCGACGTCGCGGTCAACAGCGAGGGCCAGATCAACAAGACCGCCCGGGTGCACGAGCTGATCCACGCCTACCGGGTGCGCGGGCACCTGATGGCCGACACCGACCCGCTCGAGTTCGAGATCCGCAAGCACCCGGACCTGGACGTCCTCCAGCACGGGCTGACCCTGTGGGACCTGGACCGCGAGTTCCCGGTCAACGGCTTTGCCGGCAAGCAGCGGATGAAGCTGCGCGACATCCTCGGCGTGCTGCGCGACTCGTACTGCCGCCGGGTCGGCATCGAGTACATGCACATCCAGGACCCGGAGGAGCGGCGCTGGATCCAGGAGCGGATCGAGCGCAAGTACGAGAAGCCGTCCCCGGACGAGCAGAAGCACGTGCTCAACCGGCTCAACGCCGCCGAGGCGTTCGAGACCTTCCTGCAGACCAAGTACGTCGGGCAGAAGCGCTTCTCGCTGGAGGGCGGCGAGTCGCTGATCCCGCTGCTCGGCGAGGTGCTGGAGGCGTCCGCCGAGGGCGGGCTGGACGAGGTCGTCATCGGCATGGCCCACCGCGGCCGGCTCAACGTGCTGGCGAACATCGTCGGCAAGCCGTACGAGAAGATCTTCTCGGAGTTCGAGGGGCACCTGGACCCGCGCTCCACGCAGGGCTCCGGCGACGTGAAGTACCACCTCGGTCAGAACGGCAAGTTCACCACGCCGGACGGCGACCACTCGGTCAAGGTCTCGGTGGTGGCGAACCCGTCGCACCTGGAGGCCGTCGACCCGGTGCTGGAGGGCATCGTCCGGGCCAAGCAGGACCGGATAGACCTCAAGCTGGAGGGCTACACCGTGCTGCCGCTCGCGGTGCACGGCGACGCCGCCTTCGCCGGCCAGGGCGTGGTGGCCGAGACGCTCAACCTCTCCCAACTGCGCGGCTACCGCACCGGCGGCACCGTGCACGTGGTGGTCAACAACCAGGTCGGCTTCACCACCGCCCCGGAGTACAGCCGCTCCAGCCTCTACAGCACCGACGTCGCCCGGATGATCCAGGCGCCGATCTTCCACGTCAACGGCGACGACCCCGAGGCCGTGGTCCGGGTCGCCCGGCTGGCCTTCGAGTACCGGCAGGCGTTCAACAAGGACGTCGTCATCGACATGGTCTGCTACCGCCGGCGCGGGCACAACGAGGGCGACGACCCGTCGATGTCCAACCCGCAGATGTACAAGATCATCGACTCGAAGCGGTCCGTCCGGAAGCTCTACACCGAGGAGCTGATCGGGCGCGGCGACATCACCGTGGAGGATGCGGAGGAGCTGCTGCGCGACTACCAGTCGCAGCTGGAGCGGGTCTTCAAGGCCACCCGCGACGCGGCCACCATGCCGCGCCAGCTCAGCCGCCCCAAGCGGGAGGACGAGCCGGAGCCGCAGGTGGAGACCGCCACCGACGCCGGCGTCGTCAGGGCCATCGGCGAGGCGCACGTCAACCTGCCGGAGGGCTTCACCCCGCACAAGCGGATCCAGCAGCTGCTCGACCGGCGGGCCAAGATGTCCGTCGAGGGCAACATCGACTGGGGCTTCGGCGAGATCATCGCGTTCGGCTCGCTGCTGCACGACGGGGTCACCGTCCGGCTCGCCGGTCAGGACTCCCGCCGGGGCACCTTCGTGCAGCGGCACGCCGCCGTGGTCGACGCCGAGACCGGCCAGGACCACCTGCCCCTGCAGTCGCTGACCGGCGACGGCGAGCGGTCCCGGTTCTTCGTGCACGACTCCCTGCTCAGCGAGTACGCGGCGATGGGCTTCGAGTACGGCTACTCGGTGGAGAACATCAACGCGCTGGTCTGCTGGGAGGCGCAGTTCGGCGACTTCGTCAACGGCGCCCAGTCGGTGATCGACGAGTTCATCTCCTCGGGCGAGGTGAAGTGGGGCCAACGCTCCGCCGTCACCCTGCTGCTGCCGCACGGCCACGAGGGCCAGGGCCCGGACCACACCTCCGGCCGCCCGGAGCGGTTCCTGCAGATGTGCGCCGAGGACAACATGCGGGTGGCCATCCCGACCACCCCGGCGAACTACTTCCACCTGCTGCGGCGCCAGGCGCTCTCGCCGAAGCGCAAGCCGCTGGTGGTGTTCACGCCGAAGTCGCTGCTGCGGCACAAGCTCTGCGTCTCCTCCGTCGAGGAGTTCACCACCGGCACCTTCCAGCCGGTGCTGCGCGACCCGGGCGCCCCGGCGCCGGAGTCGGTGAAGCGGGTGCTGCTCTGCTCGGGCAAGGTCTACTACGACCTGTTCCAGGCCCGGCAGGAACGCGGCATCACCGACACCGCGATCATCCGGCTGGAGCAGCTCTACCCGATGCCGGTGGAGGAGATCCGGGCCGCGCTGGCGGCGTACCCGAACGCCGAGGACTACGCCTGGGTGCAGGAGGAGCCGGCCAACCAGGGCGCCTGGTCGTTCGTCGCGCTCAACCTGCTGGAGCACCTGGCCGACGTCCGGCTGCGCCGCATCTCCCGCCCGGCCGCGGCCGCCCCGGCCGTCGGCTCGGCGAAGATGCACGACGTCGAGCAGACCGCCCTGATCGAGGCGGCTCTCCCCCGCCCGTGACCTGAGCACCGCACCGACAACCGGGGCAGGGACCGTCGCGCTGACGGTCTCTGCCCCGTCGGCGTCCCGGCCGGCGTCCGTCCCGGATGGCCCGAACGCCCACACACAGCAGACCGACGAGCGAGGAACGGACAGCATGTACTTCACGGACCGTGGGATCGAGGAACTGGTGCAGCGGCGGGGCGAGGAGTCCGTCAGCGTCGAGTGGCTCGGCGAGCGCCTCCGCGACTTCGTCGACCTGAACCCCGAGTTCGAGACCCCGATCGAGCGCCTCGCCACCTGGCTCGCCCGCCTCGACGACGAAGACGACGAGTAATCCGACCCGTCACCTTGCGTTGATCATGAGGTTGTTGTCGCGACACGCCGAGGCGGGCGACAACAACTTCATGATCAATGGCCCGGGCGGGTGGGGCTAAGGTCCCGGGTCGGGGGAGGCGCGATCTTTTAGGGTGGGTGCGTGGCTCGGAGTGTGTACCTGACCAGCGTGGGATCCGGCGGTGGCAAGTCGACCGTCGCGCTCGGGCTGGCGGAGCTGTTGTCCCGGCAGGTCGAGCGGATCGGCGCGTTCCGGCCGCTGGTCGGCGGGCACGGCCCCGACCCGATCCTCGCCCTGCTCAGCGACCGGTACCGGATCGGGCTGCCGCTGGCCGACCTCAGCGGCACCACGTACGCCGAGGCCACCGCGCTGGTCGCCGACGGGCGGCGGGAGGAACTGATCGCCGACATCGTCACGCGCTACCGGGAGGTCGAGCGGCGCTGCCCGGCGGTGGTCGTGGTGGGCAGCGACTTCGCCGACGGCGGCGACGGCGCCGGGCCCCGCGAGCTGGCCTTCAATGCCCGGCTGGCCACCGAGTTCGGCAGCGTGGTGGTGCCCGTGGTCGACGGCTTCGGGCAGGAGCCGGCGGCGATCGCGGCGGCGGCGCGCGGGGCGTACCACGATCTGGAGGACCTCGGGGCCACGGTGCTGGCGGTCGTCGCCAACCGGGTGCCCGGCCCGATGGCCCTGCCGGACCTGCCGGTCCCCGCGTACGCCATCCCGGAGGTGCCGACCGTGTCGGCGCCGACGGTGGCCGAGGTGGCGGCGGCGCTCGGCGCCACGCTGCTGGCCGGGGACGACGACGCGCTCGGCCGCGACGTGCTCGACTACGTGGTCGGCGCGGCGCACGTGCCGACGCTGCTGGACCACCTGACCGAGGGCGCCCTGGTGATCATGCCGGGCGACCGGGACGACCTCCTGATCGGCACGAGCGCGGCGCACGTGGCCGGCCAGGTCTCGCTGGCCGGCCTGGTGCTCACCCTCGGCGAGCAGCCGGACCCACGGGCGATGCGGCTGGTGGAGGCGCTGAAGCCCGGCCTTGCGGTGCTCTCGGTGCCCAGCGACAGCTACGACACGGTGGCCGCGTCCAGCCGGATCGAGGGCCGCCCCAGCGCGGCCAACCCGCGCAAGGTGGAGGCCGCGCTCGGCGCGTTCGAGCGCTGCGTGGACACCGACGACCTGGCCCGCCGGCTGCGGGTCAGCCGCTCCGGGCGGGTCACCCCGCTGATGTTCGAGAACGACCTGATCGACCGGGCCCGGGCGCGGCGCCGGCACCTCGTGCTGCCCGAGGGGGCGGAGGAGCGGATCCTGCGGGCGACGGAGATCCTGCTGCGCCGGGGCGTCGCCGACATCACCCTGCTCGGGCGTCCCGACGACGTCGTGCGGCGGACCCGCGAGCTGGGCATCGACATCACCGGCGCGCGGGTGGTCGACCCGGTCACCAGCGAGTGGCGCGACGAGTTCGCCGTCGAGTACGCGAAGCTGCGCGCCCACCGGGGGGTCACCGCCGAGCTGGCGCACGACATCGTCGCCCAGCCGAACTACTTCGGCACCCTGATGGTGCAGACCGGGCACGCCGACGGGATGGTCTCCGGGGCGACCCACACCACCGCCGCCACGATCCGGCCGGCCTTCGAGATCATCCGTACGGTGCCGGGGGTCTCGGTCGCCTCCAGCGTCTTCTTCATGCTGCTGGCCGACCGGGTGCTGGTCTACGGCGACTGCGCGGTCAACCCCGACCCGGACGCCGCCCAGCTCGCCGACATCGCCATCTCCTCGGCGGACACCGCCGCCCGGTTCGGCATCGAGCCGCGGGTCGCCATGCTCTCCTACTCCACCGGCAGCTCCGGGGCGGGCGCCGACGTGGAGAAGGTCGCGGCGGCCACGAAACTGGTCCGGGAGCGCCGCCCCGACCTGCTGGTCGAGGGGCCGATCCAGTACGACGCGGCGATCGACCCGGCGGTCGCGGCGACGAAGCTGCCCGGCAGCACGGTCGCCGGCCGGGCCACGGTCTTCGTCTTCCCCGACCTGAACACGGGCAACAACACGTACAAGGCGGTGCAGCGCTCCGCCGGGGCGGTGGCCGTCGGGCCGGTGATGCAGGGCCTGCGCCGGCCGGTGAACGACCTGTCCCGGGGAGCCACCGTGCCGGACATCGTGAACACCGTGGCGATCACCGCCATCCAGGCCGCGGCCGAGGAGTCGTCATGAGCGAGCGAAGCGAGCGAATCAGCAGGCTCAGGGCGACGGTGCCTCATGGCGGCACGCAGCGAAGCGGAGTGTCGTCATGAGTGCCCGGGTCGGCCCGGCCGCCGCCGGAAGGAGGCGCCCGTGAGCCGGGTGCTCGTGCTCAACTGCGGATCGTCGTCGGTGAAGTACCGGCTCTTCGACGGCGACCGGGTGCTCGACAGGGGCACCGTGGAGCGGGTCGGCGAGCCGGGCGGCGGCCCGGCCGACCACGAGACCGCCGTCCGGGAGATCCTCGCCGGGCTCGACCTGGCCGGGCTGGCCGCCGTCGGGCACCGGGTGGTCCACGGCGGCAAGCGGTTCGGCGAGCCCGTCCTGCTCGACGACGCGGTGCTCGCCGCGATCCGCGACCTGATCCCGCTCGCGCCGCTGCACAACCCCGCCAACCTGACCGGCATCGAGGTCGCCCTGGCCGCGCTGCCGGACGTGCCGCAGGTCGCCGTCTTCGACACCGCGTTCCACACCACGCTGCCCGAGGCCGCCGCGACCTACGCGGTCGAGCGGGACACCGCCGAGCGGTACGGCATCCGGCGGTACGGGTTCCACGGCACCTCGCACGCGTACGTGTCCCGGCGCGCCGCCGAGCTGCTCGGCCGCCCGTACGCGGAGGTGAACACGATCACCCTGCACCTGGGCAACGGGGCCAGCGCCTGCGCGGTCGCCGGCGGCCGGAGCGTGGCCACCTCGATGGGGATGTCCCCGCTGGAGGGCCTGGTGATGGGCACCCGCAGCGGCGACCTCGACCCGACCGTCATCTTCCACCTGCGCCGGGAGGGCGGGCTCTCCGTCGACGAGATCGACGACCTGCTCAACCACCGCAGCGGCCTGCTCGGGCTGACCGGCGCCAACGACATGCGCGAGGTCCTCGGGCGCCGGGCGGACGGCGATCCGGCGGCCACGCTCGCCTTCGACGTCTACTGCCGGCGGATCACCGGCTACGTCGGGGCGTACTACGCGCTGCTCGGGCGGGTGGACGCGATCGTCTTCACCGCCGGAGTCGGCGAGCACGCCGCGCCGGTGCGCGCCGCCGCGCTGGCCGGCCTGGACCGGCTCGGCATCGCGGTGGACCCGGAGCGCAACGCCGGCAGCGGCGACCGGGTCATCTCCCCTGAGGGTGCCGAGGTGACGGTCTTCGTCCTCGGCACCGACGAGGAGCGCGAGATCGCCCTCCAGACGCGGGCCGTGGTCGGCGCCGCCGGCTGACCCGGGCCCGGGCGTCAGCTCAGGGCGAGCCAGGCGAGAAGGGCGACCAGTACGACCGCGACCGCCCCGGCGCCGACGAGCAGCGGCGTGCGGGAGGCGCCGGCCGGCGCCTCGGGCTCGGCGGTGTTGGCGAAGGCGCGGAACGCCGCGGTGTTGCCGCTCGGGTCCGTGTGGTTCTCAGGCATGCCGGTGACCCTAGCCAAGTCGCTACCGCCCCGTCGTCCGTCACGCGCCGCCCGACTCCAGGTCGGGCCGGCCGGTGGACGGGATCCGCCCGGCCGACGGGAGTGTCCGGCCGGACGGTGGGGACGGTCCGGACGACCCGGCACCTACCGTGGAACGGTGGGGGTGAAGCGGCTGGTCGCCGTGCTGATGACGGCGCTGCTGGCGGGCTGCGCGCCGGCCACCGCCGCGCCCGGGAGCGGCGCGCCGCCGGGCCGTCCGGCCCCCGAGACGACGTACGCCGTCGGGGTGCGGACGTTCACCGTCGACCCCACCTCGGCTCGGCCGCTCCCGGTGACCGTCTGGTACCCGGCGGACGGGGACGCGGTGGCGGCGGGCCGGTTCCCGGTGGTGGTCTACAGCCACGGGCTGCACAGCCTTCCCGAGCTGCACGCCGGGCTGACCAGGCGCTGGGCCGCCGCCGGCTTCGTGGTGGCCGCCCCGGCCTACCCGCACACCCGGCGCGGGGCGCCCCGGTTCAGCCGCGCCGACGTACGCCACCAGCCGGCCGACGGCTGGCGCCTCGTCCGGCACCTGGTGCGGCTCGACGCCCGGCGCGGTGACCCGCTCGCCGGGCACCTCGACGTCACCCGGTTCGCCGCCGCCGGCCACTCGGCGGGCGGCTTCACCACGGCGGGGATGTTCACCTCGGGACGGTCGGGGCGGCTGCGGGCCGGCATCGTCATCGCCGGCGGCGGCATGGCGGGCAGTTTCGCCGGCCCGGCGGCGCCGCTGCTGTTCGTGCACGGCACGGCCGACCCGATCGTGCCGGCGTCGGTCGGCCGGGCCGCGTACGACCGCACGACCGGCCCGGCCGCCTTCCTGAGCCTGCTCGGTCAGGGCCACGGCGAGTACCTGACCCCGGGGCGGCCCGGCTTCGACCAGGTCCTCGCCACCACCACGGACTTCCTCCGCTGGACCCTCTACGGTGACCCGGACGCCGGCCGGCGCCTGCCCGGCGGCGCCCGCTCCCCCGGCGTGACGGCGTTCGAGACCCGCCCCGCCCGCTGACCGCCGCACCGGCCGCCCTGGACGCCTCCGGTACGGGTGACGCTCTGGCGCGGCGGGGGCCGCCGGGCTACCGTGCGGCCGTGGACGGTCTGGCGGGGCGACAACTCGACGGCATCGCCGAGCTGGCCGGGCTGGCGTCGGCAGCCGGCGTCGAGGTGTGGCTGCGGGGCGGCTGGGCGATGGACTTCCACCTGGGCGAGGTGACCCGGCCGCACGTCGACGTCGACTGGTACTGCTGGCGCGCCGACGCGGAGCGGCTGGCCGGCCTGCTGCGGGCGCACGGCTGGCGGCCAGACCCGAGGATGCCGGTCCACCTCCAGCTCGACCTGATCCGCGACGACGTCGAGGTGAGCGTCGCGTACCTGGCGCGGGACGCGGCCGGCCGGGTGGTGGTGGGCGCCGGCCCGTGGGCGGGCACCCCGCTGCCCGACGGCATGCTGACCGGTCCGCCCGGCCGGATCGGCCCGCTGGCCGTCCCGGTGATCTCGGTGGCCGCCCAGATCGAGTTCAAGGAGATGTTTCCCGTCTGGATGCCGGGGCGCCCCCGCCGCCCCAAGGACGCCGCCGACCTGGCGCGCCTGCGCGCCGCCGTCGCCGACGCCCGTTCGTGACCGGTTGACGCCCGGGCGACCGGCGAACCGGGCGACCGGGCTCGCCTCGGTCGCGCGTCCGGCACCCGAGTCGGACGAGCCGCCACGAGCCGGCACGAGCCGGTCACGCGGCCGGTGCGCTGCGTCGATCCCGGGTGGGGCGGGTGGCGCGGCGAGGCACAATCGGAGCCATGTCGCGTCGCGCCACCCCCGCTCTGCTCGCCACGGCCCTGCTCGCCGCCGGTCTGGTCGGCTGCTCCGCCGACGCCGGTCCGGTCGCCCGCCCGGCCGCTCCCGTCGAATCGCCGAAGGCGAGCACCCCGGCGCCGCTGGTGCCCGCCGGCACCGCCCCCGAGAAGGCGTTCGCCGTCGGCGTACGACAGCTCGAGCTGAACCGCGACGGGGACCGGCCGCTGCCGGTGACCGTCTGGTACCCCGCGGCCGGGGAGGCCGGCGGGCAGCCGGAGCGCTCAGCGGCGGCCGCGAGGGGGAAGTTTCCCGTCGTCATGTTCAGCCACGGCCTGAACGGGCGGCCGGCCGACTACGAGAAGCTGCTGACCCGCTGGGCTGCGGCCGGGTTCGTGGTGGCCGCCCCGACCTTCCCGCACACCGCGCGGGGCGGCGACGGCAACGTGCTCGACGTGCTCAACCAGCCCGCCGACGTGTCGTACGCGCTCACCCAGGTGCTCGCCCTCGACGGCCGGAGCGGCGACCCGCTGCGCGGCCGGCTGGCCACCGACCGGGTGGCCGCGGCCGGGCACTCGGCCGGCGGGGTGACCACGATCGGCCTCTTCACCGCCGGCCGCGACGAGCGGCTGGACGCCGGCGTGGTCTTCGCCGGCACCGCGCTCGGTGTCGGCACCGCCTTCGCGGGCGCCGCCGCGCCGCAGCTCTTCGTGCACGGCGAGGCTGACGAGGTGGTCGAGTACGCCGCCGGCAAGGCCGCCTACGACAAGGTGCCCTGGCCGAAGGCCATGCTGAGCCTGCCGAAGGGCGACCACGGCCGGGCCCTGCTCAGCGACGGCGACGCCCTGCGGGTGGTCTCCGACACCACGGTCGAGTTCCTGCGCTGGTCCCTCTACGGCGACGAGGCCGCCAAGCGCCGCATCCCCACCGACGCTGCCCGCCACGACATCGCCACCCTCGACAACCGCCTCTGAGCGGCCGCGCCCCGCCGGACGGCGAGCGGGCGCGGCCGCCGGGGGCCGTCAGGCGGTGTGGTCGACGACGACCTTGCCGAAGACGTCGCCGGAGTGCAGGCGGGCGAAGGCGTCGGCGACCCGGCTGAACGGGACGACCGTGTCCACCACCGGGCGCACCCCCCGCTCGGCGCAGAACGCGAGCAGGGCGGACAGCTCGTCGGGGGTGCCCATCGAGGTGCCCAGGATCTCCAGCTGCATGGCGAAGACCCGGCGCAGGTTGACCTTCGGCTCGTGCCCGGCGGTCGCGCCGGAGACCACGATCCGGGCCATCGGCGCGGCGGACTTCAGCGAGTGGTCGAACGTGGCCGCCCCGACCGTCTCGATCACCACGCCGACCCGCTCGGGCAGCCGCGCGCCGGGCTCGACGGCGGTGGCGCCCAGCTCGGCGATCCGCTCCCGCTTGCCGGCGTCGCGGCTGGTCGCGTACACCCGCTTGCCCATCGCCGCGGCGAGCGCGACGGCCGCGGTCGCCACGCCGCCCCCGGCGCCCTGGACCAGCACGGCGTCGGCGTCGTCGACCCGACCCACGGTGGTCAGCATCCGCCACGCGGTCAGCCAGGCGGTCGGCAGGCAGGCCGCGTCCGTCGCCGCCAGGCCCGCCGGCAGCGGCACCAGGTTGGACCGGGGCACGGCGACCCGCTCGGCCAGCGTGCCGGGGAAGTGCTCGGAGAGGATGGAGACGCCGCGCGGGTCGCCCGGGGTGGCGACCACCGGGTAGACGACGACCTCGTTGCCGTCCGGGTCCACCCCGACGGCGTCGCAGCCGAGGATCATCGGCAGTTGCTCCGCGCGCAGCCCCACGCCGCGCAGCGACCAGAGGTCGTGGTGGTTGAGGGAGCTGGCCCGCACCTGCACGGTCACCCAGTCGTCGGCCAGGTGGGTGGGCTCGGGCTGCTCGCCGACGGTGAGCGCGGCGAGCGGGTTGGCGTCGTCGAGGCGGGAGGCGAAGGCGGCACGCATGATCGGCACGGTAACAAGCCGAACGGCCGACAAGAAGGGCTGCTCGCCGTGCAACGGGTGTAAGGAAGGGCCCCTTCCTATCGCATAGCGATAGGAAGGGGCCCTTCCTTACACCTCAGCGGGTGACGCCGTCGCGGCGGGCGGCCTCGGCGACCGCCTCGGCCACCGCGGGGGCGACCCGGGGGTCGAGCGGGGACGGGACGATCGCCTCGGCGGTGAGCGACTCGGCCACGACGCCCGCGATGGCGTCGGCGGCGGCCACCTTCATGCCGTCGGTGATGCGGGTGGCCCGGGCGTCCAGCGCGCCCCGGAACACGCCCGGGAACGCCAGCACGTTGTTGATCTGGTTGGGGTAGTCGCTGCGGCCGGTGGCGACGACGGCCACGTGCCGGGCGGCCACCTCGGGGTGTACCTCGGGCGTCGGATTGGCCAGCGCGAAGACGATGCCCCCCGCCGCCATGCCCGCCACCGCCTGCTCCGGGATCTGCCCGCCGGAGACGCCGATCAGCACGTCCGCGCCGCGCAGCGCCTCGGCGATGTCGCCCTCGCGGCCGTCGGCGTTCGTCATCGCGGCCAGCTCGGCCTTCGTGCCGGTCAGCCCGGCCCGGTGCCGGCCGATGATGCCCTTGGAGTCGCAGACCACCACCTGGTCCGGGTCCACGCCGCCGGCGACCAGCATCTTCGTCACCGCCACCCCGGCGGCGCCGGCGCCGCTGACCGCCACCCGCAGGTCGCCGAGCTTGCGGTTGAGCAGGGTGGCGGCGTTGCGCAGCGCGGCGAGCACGACGATCGCGGTGCCGTGCTGGTCGTCGTGGAAGACCGGGATGTCCAGGGCCTCGTCGAGCCGGCGCTCCACCTCGAAGCAGCGCGGGGCGCTGATGTCCTCCAGGTTGATCCCGCCGAACGACGGCGCCAGCGCCCGCACCACCGCGACGATCTCGTCCACGTCCTGCGTGTCCAGGCAGACGGGCACGGCGTCGACGCCGGCGAACTGCTTGAACAGCACCGCCTTGCCCTCCATCACCGGCAGCGCCGCGCGCGGGCCGATGTTGCCCAGCCCGAGTACGGCCGAGCCGTCGGTGACGACGGCCACGGTGTGCGCGGCCCAGGTGTAGTCGTCGGCGACGCTCGGGTCGGCGGCGATCGCCTCGCAGACCCGGGCCACCCCCGGGGTGTACGCGAGGGAGAGGTCCTCCCGGCTCGTCAGCGGGACGGTCGAGGCGATGGCCATCTTGCCGCCCCGGTGCAGCCGGAAGACGGGATCAGCGGGGTCCACGGTGGACGATGACATGGTGACTCCAGGATCTGTCGAGCAGACGGAGCGGCCGGCGCGGGCGCGAGGTGAGGCGCCCAGCGGCGACACGCGGTGCGGGGGTCACCCGGGCACGCCCCGAGCATAGTGTCGCCACCATCACCCGGATGTGAGCGGGGTCATAACCGACGCCGACGCACCCGTCCGGGGCGGGGCCAGTAGCGCGCCACCACCCGGCCCCGCACGTCGGCCACCCCGTACGCCCGGGAGTCGTCGGTGACGAGGTCGTTGTCGCCGGCCAGCCACCAGCCGCCGTCCTCGGCGCGGACCGCGCGCTTGACCACGAGCAGCTCGGGGCGGCTGCGGAACACCGCGACCACGACGTCGCCGGGGCGGACGGCCCGCCCGCCGGGGCGGACCAGCACCGCGTCGCCGTGCCGCAGCGTGGGCGACATGGACGGACCGGTCACCAGCACGGCGGTCAGCGGCCACCGCAGCCGGGGTGCCCCTGCCGGGTGAGCCGCCCCCATCGGTTTCACCTCCACCCGGCCTCTCGGCACGCGTCCAGGAGTAATGTCGTGTTGGATCATCGCAAACTTCCCATGGAGGATCCTGATGCGACTTCCACGCATCCTTACGCCCCGCGTGACCGCCAGCGCCCACTGCGACCTGCCCTGCGGCGTCTACGACCCGGCCCAGGCCCGGATCGAGGCCGAGTCGGTGAAGGCGATCTGCGAGAAGTACCAGGCCAACACCGACCCGGAGTTCCGCACCCGCGCCATCCTGATCAAGGAGCAGCGCGCCGACCTGGTGAAGCACCACCTGTGGGTGCTCTGGACCGACTACTTCAAGCCGGCCCACTTCGAGAAGTACCCGCACCTGCACCAGCTCTTCAACGAGGCCACCAAGCTGGCCGGCGCCGCCGGCGCGAAGGGCGGCACCGACCCGGCCAAGGCCGACGAGCTGCTGCAGAAGATCGACGAGATCTCCAAGATCTTCTGGGAGACCAAGAAGGCGTGAGCCTCGCCGGCCCGCCGACGATCCGGCCGGCACGTCCCGGGGACGTGCCGGCCGTCGTCGCCATGGTGCACGAGCTGGCGGCGTACGAACGCGCCGCCGACGAGTGCCACCTCACGGAGGAACAGCTCACCGCCGCCCTGTTCGCGTCTGCTCCAGGTCGCGGCGCGGCGTCGGACGCGCCGAGCTGGAGCAGTCGTGGCCCGGCCCCGGCGCTCTACGGGCACGTGGCCGTCGACGCCGACGACGAACCGGTGGGCTTCGCGCTGTGGTTCCTCAACTTCTCCACCTGGGCCGGGGTGCACGGCATCTACCTGGAGGACCTCTACGTCCGCCCGGCCGCCCGGGGCACCGGCGCGGGGCGGCTGCTGCTGGCGACCCTCGCCGCGATCTGCGTGGAGCGGGGCTACCAGCGGCTGGAGTGGTGGATGATCGACTGGAACCCGGCCGCCGGCTTCTACGCCTCGATCGGGGCGCGGCAGATGTCCGAGTGGGTCCCCTACCGGCTCAGCGGGGACGCCCTGGCCGGCCTGGCCGCGCAGGCACGTGGCGGCCCCCACACGTCCGGGCGACCGAGCGGGTAGAGTCCCCGACCGGGGGGATGAGTGGTGACTCAACTGACCGGGCAGCCGACGACCGACGACGACGTCGTGCACCTCACCGTGCCCGCGGACGGGGGCTACCTCGGGGTGTTGCGCACCGCCACCGCCGGGCTCGCGGCGCGGCTCCAGTTCGCCCTCGACGAGATCGAGGACCTGCGCATCGCCGTGGACGAGGCGTGCGCCATGCTGCTCGCCATCGCCACCCGCGACGCCGAACTCGACTGCCGGTTCGCGGTCACCGACGACGCGCTCACCGTCGAGGTGACGGTGCCGACCGTCCGGGGCGCCACGCTGCCGGCGGAGTCGTCGTTCGCCTGGAAGGTGCTCACCGCGCTCACCACGTCGGCGTCCGCGAGCGCCGCCGACGGCCGGGCCACCATCTCGTTGCTCACCCGGCGCGCCTCCGGATACTGAGCCGCCCGTCCCCGGCGGTGCGCCGCCGGGCGCTCCGGCACCGCCAGCGGGGCGTCACTCGAAGCCGAGGGCCCGCGTGGTCGGGGTGCTCACCAGCAGCGCGGTGACGCCGAGACCGAGCGCCATCAGTGGTACGCCGAGCCAGGCCACCCCGCCCTGGACCATGAACCACCCCACCGGCAGCAGCATGAGCTGGAGCACGATCGCCGGGGCGCGGGCGCCCGCCCGGCGTCGGGCCAGCGCGCCGCCGAGCGCCCAGAGCGCCGCCGCCGCACCGACCGCGAACGCGGTCACCAGCAACGCCGAGGTGAGGTCGGTGGTGGTGGCGGTGAGATCGGCCCAGACCAGCCACGCGGCGACCAGCCCCACGGCGACCGCCTCGCCCCACAGCAGCCGGACCGCCCAGCGGAGGGTGACGGGAATCGGGTCCGAGTCGATGGTCACGCGCGCCACGATACCCGGGCTGCCGCGCGGTACAGTGCCGCCCATGCGGGCCGTCCTGGTGGTCAATCCGAAGGCCACCACCACGAGCGAGCGCAGCCGGGACGTGCTGGTCCGGGCGCTGCGCAGCGAAGTCGACCTCTCCGTGCGCTACACCCGGCGACGCGGGCACGCGACCGACCTCGCCCGGGAGGCGGCCGAGGAGGGCGTCGACGTCGTCGTCACGCTCGGTGGCGACGGCACGGTCAACGAGGTGGTCAACGGCCTGATGACGGCCGAGCCGCCGACCATGCCGGGCGCCGCCTCGCCGGCCGAGCGGCTGCCCGCCCTGGCGACCGTGCCCGGGGGCTCGACCAACGTCTTCGCCCGGGCGCTCGGCCTGCCCAGGGACTGGCCGGACGGGGCCAGCATGATCCTGGAGGGCCTGCGGCTGGGCCGGTACCGGACCATCGGGCTCGGCCGCGCCGACGACCGCTACTTCACCTTCTGCGCGGGCTTCGGCGTCGACGCGGCGGTCATCCACCGGGTGGAGCAGGCCCGGCGGCGGGGCCGGGTCTCCACCCCCGCGCTCTACTTCCGCGCCACGGTCGCCCAGTACTTCCTCAACTCCGACCGTCGGCATCCGGCGATCAGCCTGGAGCGGCCGGGCGAGCCGGCGGAGGGCGAGCTGGCCACGGTCATCATCCAGAACACCGCGCCGTGGACGTACCTGGGCGACCGGGAGGTCAACCCGAACCCGGAGGCGTCGTTCGACCTGGGCCTGGACGTGCTGGCGCTGCGGCAGCTCCGGGTCGCCAGTACGACACGGACGGTGACGCAGTTCTTCGCCCGGACGCCCGACCCGCACGGCCGCCAGGTGCTGCGGCTGCACGACGTCGCGGAGTTCACCCTGCTCTCGGCCCGCCCACAGGCGTTCCAGCTCGACGGCGACTACCTCGGCGAGCGGGAGAAAGTCAGATTCACATCCATTCCCGCCGCACTGAGAGTAATCTGCTAGGTCTCGGGTACTGCCGTAGGTCGACGCGGCGACGACCGCACCGACCGGAGCGGCCGCCACACCGAGAGGCAGGTGCCGGAAATGTCAGCAATGTCACGCGGACTGTACTATATTGATCCTCGGCTGTGGTACGCCGGGTAACCGGGAAGACGCCGGAATCCGGACAAATGGGTTGTGGGCTTGCTCACCGCCTGGAGTTTTTCCGAGCGCCACCCTTGACATCCCGAGCGTTCGTGAAAGTATTCACAAGCGAACTTGAGTTACCGGGACATTGCCTGGATATGCTCGGCAGGTTGAGCTGTTCCAGCAGGTCCGCGGGGCCAACAACAGCCTGCTCACGCACTGCCGAATAAGCGGACGCGAACCGTCACCGTCGGCGCTGCGGATGCATATAGGAAAAGCACCAAAGCAATATCTGCCACCCACCCAGAATGAGGAGTGTTGCCGCCATGGACTGGCGTCACCATGCTGTCTGCCGCGACGAGGACCCGGAGCTGTTCTTCCCGATCGGGACGTCCGGACCGGCTCTCCTGCAGGTCGAGCAGGCCAAGGCCGTCTGCCGGCGCTGCTCCGTGACCGACCAGTGCCTGCAGTGGGCGCTGGAGTCCGGTCAGGACGCTGGCGTCTGGGGCGGGATGAGCGAGGAGGAGCGGCGCGCCGTGAAGCGCCGCGGTGGCCTCCGGGTGCTGCGCGCTCACTCCGCCTGATCCCACGCACCACAGCTGCACGCCCCGGCCGGGTCCGCCCGCCGGGGCGTCTCGCTGTCCGCACCCCGCTCACCTACCCACCGGGGCGCCTTTCCGATCACGGTCGGGCCGTGACCCCGGCCACCCCGACGGCGGCGTCGACCCGCCGCAGGACCACGTCGGCCAGCTCCGGGGCGTCGGTCAGCGGGGCGGACACCGCCACCGCGCCGGCCTCCCGCGCCGCCCCGGCCACGGCGTCGTGGAAGAGGCCGGGAGCCAGGAAGTAGGCCGACACCGCCACCCGCCGGGCGCCCCGGGCACGTAGCCGGGCCACCGCCGCGTCGACGGCCGGCGGGGCGGCCGAGGCGTACGACACCCGGGTGGGCACCCCGAGACCGGCGCGCAGCGCGGCGGCCACCCGCCCCACCGACCCACGCGCCCGGGCGTCCCGCGTGCCCGCGGCGGCGAGCACCAGCCCGTCGAACCGCCCCGGCTCCGCCTCGCCCAACCGCCGCCGCAGGCCGGCCAGCAGCCCGCCGTCGACCTCGCCGCCGGCGGGGCCGAGCACGTCGGTCACCCGTACCGCGATCGGCGGCCCCGCCGCGTGGGCCGCCGCCACCGCCGCCGGGATGTCCACCCGCCGGTGGTACGCGGCGGTGAGCAGCAACGGCACCAGCACCGCCCGGGGATGCCCGGCGTCGGCCAGGTCCCGCAGCACCGCGGCCGGTCCCGGCTCGGTGTGGTCCAGCCAGCTCGCCAGCACCGGCGTGCCGGGCCGGGCAGCCGACACCGCCCGGGCCAGCGCCAGGGTCGCCTCGGCGGCCCGCGGATCCCGGCTGCCGTGGGCGACCAGGACCACGGGGTCGGCCGCCCCCCACTGCCCGGGCGCCCCCGGTGCGGGAGCGGCCGGGCCCGGCCCGGTCAGACGTGCAGGCCGCACTCGGTCTTCTCGAACATGGCCCACCGGCCGGCCCGCGGGTCCTCCCCCGCCTTCGTGCGGCGGGTGCAGGGCCAGCAGCCGATCGAGCCGTAGCCCTGCCTGAACAGCTCGTTCACCGGCACGTTCCAGCGGGCGACGTAGGCGTCCACGTCCGCCTGCCGCCAGGCCGCGATCGGGTTGACCTTGACCTTGCCCCGGCGGGCGTCGAAGGTCACCACCGGCGTGTTCGCCCGGGTCGGCGACTCGTCCCGACGCAGCCCGGCGGCCCAGGCGTCGTACCCGGCCAGCGCCCGCTCCAGCGGCTCGACCTTCCGGAGCTGGCAGCAGTCGTCGGGGGACTTGTTGAACAGCCGGGGGCCGTACTCGCCGTCCTGCTGGCCGACGGTCAGCCGCGGCCGGATCGACCGGACGTTCACCGGCAGCGTCCGGGCCACCTCGTCGCGGACCCTCAGCGTCTCCGGGAAGTGCAGGCCGGTGTCGAGGAAGACCACGTCCACCCCGGGGGCGACCCGCGAGACCAGGTGGGCCAGCACGGCGTCGGCCATCGAGCTGGTGACGCAGAACCGGTCGCCGAAAGTCGCGGTCGCCCAGCGGGCGATCTCCAGCGCGGGCGCACCCTCCAACTCCCGCCCGGCCTCCTCGGCCAGCGCACGCAGCTCGTCCGGGTCGCGACGCGCCGGGTCGGCCGGCTTCGGGCCGCCGACACCGACCAGGCCCAGGCCCGCCGCGGAGACGAGGCCCGACGGATCGCCCGTGCCCCCGCTCACCGGGCCACCGCCCGGCCGAGCAGGCCGGTGAACCTCACCGAGAACACCCGGGCGCAGGCGTGGCACTCCCAGGCGCCGTGGCCGGCCTCGCTCGGCCGCAGGTCCTCCTCGCCGCAGTAGGGGCAGTACAGCGGCGCGGAACGGGTCTCGCTCATCGGAGTTCCTCCTCGTCGACCCTGATCACCCAGTTGGCGAACGTCTCGCCCGCTTCCCGCCCGGCCAGGTAGCGCCGGGCGAGGCGTTCCACGTACTCCGGAAGCTCCTCGGCGGTGGTCTTCAGGCCGCGCAGCTTGCGGCCGAAGCCGGCGGTCTGTCCCTCGGCCATGCCGAGCCCGCCGCCGAGGTGGACCTGGAAGCCCTCCACCTGGCGACCGTCCGGGCCGACCACCAGCTGGCCCTTCAGGCCGATGTCGGCGACCTGCGTGCGGGCGCAGGCGTTGGGGCAGCCGTTGAGGTGGATGGAGATGTCGGCGTCGAAGTCGCGCAGCCGCTCCTCCAGCCGGGCCACCAGTTCCTCGCCCCGGGCCTTGGTCTCGACGATGGCCAGCTTGCAGTACTCGATGCCGGTGCACGCCATGGTGCCGCGCCGCCAGGCCGACGGCTGCGCCTCCAGCCCGATCTCCCGCAGCGCCCGCACCAGCGCGTCGGTCCGCTCCGGCGCCACGTCGAGCACCAGCAGCTTCTGGTACGGGGTGAGCCGCACCCGGTCGCTGCCGTGCGCCTCGACGACCTCGGCCAGCCGCGTGAGCTGCCCGCCGGAGACCCGCCCCACCACCGGGGCGGCGCCGACGTAGTTGCGCCCGTCACGCTGCGGGTGCACGCCGATGTGGTCCACCGGCTTGTCGGGCAGCTGGGGGGCCGGCCCGTCGAGCAGGGCGCGGCCCAGGTACTCCTTCTCCAGCACCTCGCGGAACTTCGGCACGCCCCAGTCGGCGACGAGGAACTTCAGCCGTGCGCGGTTGCGCAGCCGGCGGTAGCCGTAGTCGCGGAAGATGCCGACCACGCCGGCCCAGACGTCCGGCACCTCGGCCAGCGGCACCCAGACGCCGAGCCGCTGGGCCAGCATCGGGTTCGTGGCCAGCCCGCCGCCCACCCAGACGTCGAAGCCCGGGCCGTGGTCCGGGTGGTCCACGCCGAGGAACGCGATGTCGTTCGTCTCGTAGGGCGTGTCGGCCAGCCAGGAGATGGAGGTCTTGAACTTGCGCGGCAGGTTGGAGAACTGCTTGTCGCCCACGTACCGGCGGACGATCTCGTCGAGCGCCGGCGTCGGGTCGACCAGCTCGTCGCGGGCGACGCCGGCCACCGGGCTGCCCAGCACGACCCGGGGGCAGTCGCCGCACGCCTCGGTGGTCTGCAGGCCGACGGACTCCAGCCGGCGCCAGATCTCCGGCACGTCCTCGACCCGGATCCAGTGGTACTGGATGTTCTGCCGGTCGGTGATGTCGGCGGTGTCCCGGGCGAACTCGCGGGAGATGTCCGCCACCACCCGCAGCTGCGCCAGGTTGAGCTCGCCCCCGTCCACCCGGACCCGGAGCATGAAGAACTCGTCCTCCAGCTCGTGCGGCTCCAGCACGGCCGTACGCCCGCCGTCGATGCCCGCCTTGCGCTGGGTGTAGAGGCCCCACCAACGGAACCGGCCGCGCAGGTCCTGCGGGTCGATCGAGGCGAACCCGTGGTGGGCGTAGATGTTCTCGATCCGGGCCCGTACGTTCAGCGGGTCGTCGTCCTTCTTGATCCGCTCGTTGGCGTTGAGCGGCTCGCGGTGGCCGAGCGCCCACTGGCCCTCGCCGCGCGGGCGGCGCGGGGTCCGGGCCGGTCGGGGGGCCGTCGGATCGCCGGCCCGGGCCGGGATGCTGCTGACCGCCATGGCGGCGTCCTCCGTTGTCTGAGGTGCCTCGGGATGCGCGGGCGCGGCGGCCGGCCCGTCGGAACGGGCTGGGGACAACGGTGTCGGAACAGCCGGCGCGGGGGCGCGCCCGAGACAGATTGGTCGGGCGTCGTCAGTGGGCCGGACAGATGGCGCTGCGCACGCGGCCGTAGTCGACGTGGCGGCGGGCCACGAAGCGGCGGACGACGGCGGCGGTCATGGAGTCATGCTGCCACACCGGGTGGGGGCCGGCCAACGAGCGCGTGCGTGATCCCACATCACGGGCGACGCGCTCCGGGAACGACGCCGGCGGCTGATCCGTGGACCGGCACAACGGCACGGCACGGCTGTGTGACGCTGCGATATGTGACCGGTTCTTCTGATTTGTCTGCCGGCGGTCCGGGCCGGCTGACCGCGCCGCCGCCCGCCGGCGACGCGCCCGGCGGGCCGGTCCGCGCGCCCCGCCTGGTCTGGGTCGGCCCGACGCTGGCCACCCTGGCCGTGGTGCTGACCGGGATCGGCCACGCGCAACCGTGGCGCGACGAGTTGGCCACCTGGAGCGCGGCGACCCGGTCACCCGGGGACCTGGTCCGGCTCGCCGGCACCATCGACGCCGCCACCGGCCCCTACTACCTGTTCATGCACGCCTGGGTGGCGCTCGCGGGCGACTCGGTCGCCGCACTGCGGCTGCCCGCCGCGCTGGCCATGGCCGCCACCGCCGGGTTGACCGCCGTACTCGGGCAGCGGCTGGCCGGCACCCGGGCGGGGCTGCTCGCCGGGCTGCTCCTCGCGGTGCTCCCGGGCACCTCGCGGTACGGCCAGGAGGCCCGCCCGTACGCGCTGGCGGCGTTCTTCGCGGTGCTGGCGACCCTGCTCCTGGTCGGGGCGCTGGCCCGGCCCGGGTGGCCCCGCTGGGCCGCGTACGCCGCCGCCGTGGCCGCCCTCGGGCTCACCCACCTGGTCGCGCTCACCCTGCTCGCCGCGCACGCGGTGGCGGTGCTCGCCGCCCACCGCGAGGGGCCGCCGAGCCGCCCGCTGCGCTGGTCGCTCGCCCTGGTGCCGGCCGCGCTGCTGGTGACCCCGCTGGTGCTGCTGGCCAGGGGCCAGCGGTCCCGGCAGCTCGACTGGGTGGACACGGTCCGGCTGACCGACCTGACGGCGCTGCCGGGCGGGGTGGCGCAGAGCGGCGTGGTGGGCGGGCTGCTGGTGGGGCTGGCGGCGCTCGGGGCGGCCCGGCTCGGCCGGCGCGCCCTGCTGCCCGGGTGCGCCGTGCTGCTGCCGGTGCTGCTGCTCTTCGCCGCCGGTGCCGTCGTGCCCCTCTGGGTGTCCCGCTACCTGTTCTTCGTCGTGCCGTTCGGCTGCCTGCTGGCCGGCGCGGCGCTCGCGACGGTGCCGCTGCCGCCCGCGTTGGCCGTGGTGGCCCTGGCCGGGCTGCTCGGCCTGCCCGACCAGGCGGCGCTGCGGCGGACGCACGAGTGGCCACGCAGCGCCCCGGTCGACTACCGGGGGGCGGCCCGGGTCGTCGCCGACGGTCAGCGGCCGGGGGACGCCGTCGTCTACTCGCCCCGCGAGAGCTGGCTCTTCCTCGACCTCGGCCTCGACTACCACCTGGGCGGCCGCCGCCCCCGGGACGTGCTGGCCACCGAGGACCAGGCCCGCCGGGGCGACCTGTGGGCCGCCGAGTGCGCCCAGCCGGCCGAGTGCCTGGCCGGCGCGCAGCGGGTCTGGCTGGTCGTGGCCGGCCGCCGCGACGACCCGCTGGCCACCGTGCCGGGCGCCAAGGGCGACGCGCTGCGCGCCAGCTACACCGTCGAACGGGTCTGGCACCGCCCCGGCCTGACCGTCGCGCTGCTCATCCGCTGACCCGCCGCGGCGGCGGGACGACGACGGTGACCGGGCCCGCCCCGCGGCGGGTCAGCCGGCGGCGCGGCCCTCCGGGGCGCTGCGGGCCAGCGGCACGACGAGCGTCGCCTCGGTGCCGCCGTTCGCGCCGTCGCGCAGTTCGATGGTGCCGCGCAGCTCGCCGGTCACCAGCGCCCGGACGATCTGCAGACCGAGGTTGCCGCCCCGCTCGGCGTCGAAGTCCGGCGGCAGCCCGCGCCCGTTGTCGGTCACCGAGACGTGCAGCATCTTCCGGAACCGGTGCGCCGACACCACCACCTCGGGCGCGGCGCCGACCGCGCCGGCCGCGTCCGGCGCGGCGGCCGCCTCGGCGGCCGCCGGGAAGCCGTGCTCGACGGCGTTGAGCAGCAGCTCGTTGAGGACCATCACCAACGACGTGGCGACCTCGGCGGGAAGCACCCCGAAGCTGCCCGTCCGCCGCATCCCGACCGTCGACTCGGCCGCCGCCACCTCGGTCGCCGCGCTGGCCACCCGGTCCACGATGCCGTCGAACTCGACCGCCTCGTCGCTGGACAGGGAGAGGGTCTCGTGTACCAGCGCGATGGAGGCGACCCGGCGTACCGACTCCTCCAGGGCGACCCGGGCCTCCGGCATGGACACCCGGCGGGCCTGGAGGCGCAGCAGGGCGGCGACGGTCTGGAGGTTGTTCTTCACCCGGTGGTGGATCTCCCGGATGGTGGCGTCCTTGGTGATCAGGGCGCGGTCGCGGCGGCGTACCTCGGTGATGTCCCGGACCAGCACCAGCGCGCCGATCGGCACCCCGGCGGGCATCAGCGGCAGCGCCCGGGTGAGCATCGTGGCGCCGCGGGCGTCGATCTCCCGACGGGGCGGCGCCTCGCCGCGCAGGGCGGCGAGGATGCCGTTCGCCGCGTCCGTCCCCTCCAGCGGGTCGCCGGCCAGCCGCCGGTGCAGCGCCGCCAGGTCCTCGCCCACCAGGTGCGAGGCGTAGCCGAGCCGCCGGTACGCCGACTGCGCGTTCGGGCTGGCGTAGGTGACCTTGCCGCCGGCGTCGAGCCGGACCAGTCCGTCGCCGACGCGGGGCGCCGAGGTGGTCTCCCCCGGGTGGCGCGGCGGCGGGAAGGTGCCGTCGGCGATCATCTGCGCCAGGTCGTCGGCGGTGGTGAGGTAGTTCAGCTCCAGCTGGCTCGGGGTGCGCGCGGTGGAGAGGTTGGTGTCCCGCCCGACCACGGCGACCACCTCGCCGGCCTCGCCGTCGGTCGTGCGCAGCCGGACCGGGATCGCCTCGTGCCGGGCGGGCACGTCGCCGTACCAGACCGGGTCGCCCTCCCGCCAGATCCGGCCCTGCCGGTGGGCCACCTCCAGGTGGGCCACCTCCGGCCCGCCGACGATCCGCCCCACCTGGTCGTCCAGGTACGCGGTGGGGGCGGTCGTCGGCCGGACCTGGGCGACGCAGAGGTACGTCCCGTCACCGTCCACGGGCACCCAGAGCAGCAGGTCGGCGAAGGACAGGTCGGACAGCAACTGCCAGTCGCCGGCGATCCGGTGCAGGTGGTCGATGTCGGCCGGACGGAGGCGGGTGTGCTCCTCGGCGAGGTCGCGCAGCGTGGACACGCTGACCAGCGTGCCACGCCGGGCGTCACATCGTCGCGGTGACCTTCTTCAACCCGCGCGGCGCGTCCGGGTCCTCGCCCCGGGCCAGCGCCAGCGCCAGCGCCAGGCGCTGCAGCGGCAGGATGTCCAGCAGCGGGGCGTACCGCTCGTCGACCTCGGGGACGGCCATCCGGGTGGCGCCCTCGACGTCGGCGGAGCCGACCACCACCACGTCGGCGCGGCGCTCGCCGAGCCGGGGCAGCACCTCGCCCATCGACCGGCCGCCCGGCCCGGAGCCGACCACGGCGAGCACCGGCACGTCGGGGTCGGTCATGGCGAGCGGGCCGTGCAGCAGGTCGGCGCCGGAGAACGCCAGCGCCGGCAGGTAGGAGGTCTCCATCAGCTTCAGCGCGGCCTCGCGGGCGGTCGGGTACGCGTACCCCCGGCCGGTGGTGACGAGCTGGCCGGCGAACCGGTAGCGGGGCGCGAGCTGGGCCGGGGTGGGGTCGTCCAGGGTGCGGGCGGCCAGCTCGGGCAGGGCGGCGAGCGCGTCGCGCTCGTCGGCGGGCAGCGCGCCGTCGCCGGCCCGGATGCCCTCGACGAGCATCAGCAGGGCGAGCAGCTCGGCGGTGTACGTCTTGGTGGCGGCCACCGCGCGCTCGTGCCCGGCGGCGATGTCGACGCTCAGCTCGGCGACGTCGGCCAGCGGGGAGTCGGGCGCGTTGGTGACGGCCAGGGTCAGCGCGCCCGAGGCGCGGGCGGTGCGCAGCACCTCGGCGAGGTCCGGCGAGCCGCCGCTCTGGCTGACGCCGACGACCAGCGCGTCGGAGAGGTCCGGCCGGGCGCCGTAGACGGTGACGGCGCTGGGCGAGGCGAGCCCCGCGGGCAGGCCGAGCCGGATCTCGGTCAGGTACGCCCCGTAGAGGGCGGCGTGGTCGGAGGTGCCCCGGGCGGTGAAGACCACGTGCCGGGGTCGGCGCTCCGCGATGACCGCCGCCACCCGGGCGATCGGCCCGGCGTGTTCGGCGGAGAGCAGCCGGGCGTAGCCCGCCGGCTGCTCGTCGATGTCGGCGGCCATGCCAGCCCCTGCACGCGTCACGAAAACTCCTCCCACTGCGCGGTTGCCGCGCGTTTCCTGCTCAGTCTTGCATCTTTGATCTGATCAGAGCAATCGAACGAGCAGGAGTGCGCAGTTGATCACCATGTCGGTGCAACATCACCTAGGCTTGCCCGGCCGAAGGGAGCACCGACGAGTGAGAGGACGCCGTGGCCGAGGACGACCGGGCGCTGCCCGCGGCGGAGGAACTTGCCCTCGCCCGGCTCGCCATGGACTCCGGCGACCTGGAGCACGCGGCCGGGCACGTCGCCGCCGCGCTCGCCCAGGCCCCGACCCTGCCCGAGGTGCACGAGACGCTCGCCCGGCTCGCCGCCGCCGACGGCGCCGGCGGCGTGGACCTCTTCCCGCTGCACCACCACGCCTTCGTCGGCGCCGTGGTCGCCCGCGCCCACCTGCTGGCCGCCGCCGGCCGGCCCGCCGAGGGGCTGGACCTGCTGGTCGCCGCGACCGGGCACGTCCCGGGGGCGGACTGGGCCGGCGTGCCCTGGGTGACCGCGCCGGAACTCGCCGAACGCCTCGAACCGGACCGGACCGCCCGCATCCTGATGCAGGTCTGCGCCGCCGTGCCCGACCCGGCGCCCCGGGCCGACCGGGCGGCGCTGGCCCCCTACCTGGCGCTGGCCCGCAACGCGGTCACCGTCCACGCCGAGCACGGCCTGCTGCTGGGCGCGGCGTCCGCGCTGGCCCGGCGGGTCGGCGAGGTCGCCCTGGCGGTCCGCTGGGCCGCCCGGGGCGTACGCGCGGAGCCGTCGAAGATCGGCGAGGTGTGGCTCGGGTACGCGTACCGCAGCGCCGGCCGCACCCGGGAGGCGCTGGCGGCACTCGGCCGCGCCGTCGCGCACGACCCCGACGACCTCGCCGTGTACGCCGACATCGCCGGCACCCTCGCCGACACCGGGCGGCTCGACGAGGCGCTCGACTGGATCGACCGGGCCCTCGCCCGGAACCCCACCTTCGACTGCGCCGTGCACACCGCCCACCGGCTGCGGCACCAGCGCGACGGCGACGTGGCGCACCTGGTCGCGCTCGCCGACTTCGTGCGGGACCACCCGGACGACTCGCACGAGCACGGCGACCTGGCCGAGTGCTGCCGCAGCCGGGCCTGGCTCGGGCAGGTGACCCCGGCGGCCGGGGCGGTGGTGGACGCGCTGCGTCAGGCCGTCGCCGACGACCACGGCGGGGTCGGCGCCGCCGTGCTGCTGGAGTCGCCCGCGCCGCCGAGCGCGCTGCGGACCGTCGCCGCGGCCGTGCCGGCGCTGCGGGTCGAGGTGGCCGGCGTGCCGGAGCCGGACCCGCGCGAGCCCCGGCGGGCGGACGCCCGGCGGCTCTGGCGCTGGGACGGGACGACGGTCACGCCCGCGGTGCCGGCGCCCTCGGCGGAAGCGACCGCGCGGCTGCGGCAGCTCGCCCACCCGGCGTGGCCACACCCCCCGGCGGCGTACGACGCGGCGGTGGGGCTGGCCACCCTGGACCTGGCCGACCTGGTCGGCCTGCTGGCGCACCCGCCGGACGCGCCGCCCACCGCGCTGGGCCGGGTGCTGGGGCAGGACCCCTCGCTCTGGGTGCGCTGCGTCCAGGTGTGGGCCTGCCTCGGCCTGCTGCACCACCGCACGGACGAGCCCTGGGCGACCTCGACCCGCCGCCGGGTGCTGCTGGACCTGGTCTGGGGCGTCGAGGACTGGATCACCGAGGCGGCGCTGTTCGCCATGGTCACCGCCGCCTGGGTCGACCCGGCGGTGCGCCCCGACGTGGCGCGGGTGGTGGCCGAGCGGCTGGCCGACGTCGCGGCGGTGGCGCGGCTGCGCCCGGTGCCCGTCGCGGTGTCCCTGGCCCACCTGGCCCTGGCGACGCCGGCCCTGGACGCGGCGACGACGGCCCTGGCGACCTCCCTGGTCGCCAGGGCCGTGGTTCCCCGCCCCCGCTCCGGCCTGCGCCGCCTCTGGCGCCGCCTCACCGGCCGCCTCCGACGGCCCTGAAGCGGGTCAGGCGACGGGTGCCTTGCCGAGGGCGGCCTCGGCCTGGCCCTCGCCGGCGCCCTGCGGGGCCGGCGGCTCGTTGGCGGTCCGCAGCGGGATCTCCTTGATGAACCAGGCCAGCACCGGCACGGCCACGGTGAACAGCACCGCCCACCAGAAGACGTGCGAGATCGCGTCGGCGAGGCCGCCGAGCACCAGTTCCCGCGCCTGCGCCGGCAGGTCCTTGAGCTCCGCCAGGTCCATCGCGGCGCCGGCCTCGCCGCCGCCGCTGAACGCGCCGCCGGCCGGGGAGTCGGCCAGCCGGTTGGCGAAGATCGCGCCGAACAGCGAGATGCCGAACGAGCCGCCGATCGAGCGGAAGAACGTGGCGGCGCCGCTCGCCGCGCCCAGGTCCTTCTGCGCCACGCTGTTCTGCGCGATGAGCATCGAGGTCTGCATGAGGAAACCCATGCCGACGCCGAGCACGATCATGTAGAGCGAGGACTCCAGCTTGCCGGTGTGCACGTCGAGCAGGGTCAGCAGCGCCAGGCCCGCGGTCATCACCACGCCGCCGGCGATCGGGTAGATCCGGTACCGCCCGGTCTTCGTGATCGCGCGACCGACCACCAGCGAGACCACCAGCATGCCGAACATCAGCGGAAGCAGCAGCAGCCCGGAGTTCGTCGCCGAGGCGCCCTGCACGGTCTGCTGGTACAGCGGCAGGAAGTTCATCGCGCCGAACATCGCGAAGCCGAGCAGGAAGCCGATCACGGAGATCAGCGCGAAGTTGCGGTTGGCGAAGAGCCCCAGCGGCAGGATCGGTTCGGCGGCCCGCCGCTCGACCAGACCGAAGACCACCAGCGCGACCGCGGCGAGCGCAGCCAGGCCGAGGATCTGCGGCGACACCCACGCGTACTCGTTGCCGCCCCAGGTGGTGACGAGCACGATCGCGGTGATGCCGATCGAGAGCAGCCCGGCGCCGAGCCAGTCGATCCGGTGCTCGGTGCGGTACTTCGGCAGGTGCATGGTCGTGGCGAGGACCAGCAGCGCGATGCCGCCCAGCGGCAGGTTCACGTAGAACGCCCAGCGCCAGGAGAGGTGGTCGGTGATGAAGCCGCCGACCAACGGGCCGGCCACCATGGCGATGGCCATGATGCCGGCGATCATGCCCTGGTAGCGGCCCCGCTCCCGGGGCGGCACCAGGTCGCCGATGATCGCCATCACGCCGACCATCAGGCCGCCGGCGCCGAGGCCCTGTACCGCCCGGAAGGCGATCAGCTCGACCATGCCGTCGCCCGGCCCGCCGAACAGGTCGGAGCCGGCCATCCCGCACAGCGCCGAGCCGACCAGGAAGACGACCACCGAGGTGAGGAAGACGGACTTGCGCCCGTAGAGGTCGCCGAGCTTGCCCCAGATCGGGGTCGAGACCGTGGTGCCCAGCACGTACGCCGTCACCACCCAGGTGAAGTGGTCGAGCCCGCCGAACTCGCCCACGATCCGTGGTAGCGCCGTGCTGACGATCATGTTGTCGAGCATCGCCAGCATCATGGCGATCATCAGGCCGAAGAGCACGACCCGCACGTTGGGTCGTGCCGGTGCCTGGCTTGCCTGCGTCATGGGTAAGCTCCCCCGAGATGTGCCGCACTTACTTGCCGCCCGGCTAGTTAACTTACTAGCCGCACGGTAAGTTTGTCGGCAGGACCGGTCAAGCGAATTGGGTGGCAGACGTGAGGGAGAGCACAGGCGGCACGCGGGAGCGCATCAAGTCCGTCGCGCTGGAGCTCTTCACCGAGCAGGGGTACGAGAAGACCTCGCTGCGCGAGATCGCCGAACGGCTGAACGTGACGAAGGCCGCGCTCTACTACCACTTCAAGAGCAAGGACGAGATCGTCAGCAGCGTCGTCGAGGACCGGCTGGAGCTGATGGACGCCCTCATCGCCTGGGCCGAGTCGCAGCCGGCGAGCCGGGACACCCGGCGCGCCGTGATCGGCCGGTACGCCGACGCCATGTTCACCGGCGACGAGCCGTCGGTGATGCGGTTCTTCGAGCAGAACCAGACCGTGCTGAAGAGTCTCGCCGCCGGGCAGCAGATGCGCGGCCGGATGCTGCGGCTGGCCGAGATGCTCTGCCGGGGAGACGACTCGCCCGCCGCGCAGCTCCGCGCGATCCTGTCGCTCTTCGCCGTGCACAGCAGTTGGTTCGCGATCCGCACGCCGGGCATCACCGACGCGGAGCGGAGGACGCTCGCGCTGGAGATGGCCGACGAGCTGCTCGCCCCCATCGGGACCGGGCGCGACGCCGCCGCGACGGAGGCGCCCTGACGCCCGCTGCCCCGGCGGACACGCCGCCCCGGCCTGGCCCGGGCCGGATCAGGCGCCGGTGAGCTCCAGCCGGAGGGCGAGCAGTTCCACCCCGGCCAGGGGCGACCAGTCCAGCTCCGGCACGCGCACGAAGCCCCGGCGCCGGTAGAGCCGCTGGGCGGAGGCGGCGAAGCCGCTGCGGACGCAGATCACCACCGCCGAGCAGCCCAGCTCGGTCGCCCGGGACACGCACGCCTCGACCAGGGCCGCGCCGACGCCCCGGCCCTGCGCGGCCGGGTCCACGGCCAGCATCCGGAACTCCGCCTCGCCCGCCCCGGACAGCTCCGCGTACCGGCTGCCGGGGAGGACGAACGTCACCGATCCGAGCACCGCGTCGGTCTCCTGGTCGGCGGCGACGAGGACTTCGCCGTGCTCCGCCCGGGCCGCCACGTCGGCGAGCACGGTGGCGTAGCCGTGCTCCCCCTTGAGCTGACCGTCGGCCTCGTACGCGGCGACCGTCAGCCGGGCCACCGCCGCGAAGTCGGCCGGCCCGGCCCGCCGCACCGCGAGGCCGGTCAATCGATCACCGCGATGAGGTCCCCGTCCTGCACGACGTCGCCCTCGTTGACCGCGAGCTGCTTGACGACACCGTCGGACTCGGCGACGACCGGGATCTCCATCTTCATCGACTCCAGGATCACCAGCGTGTCCCCCTCGGACACGGTGTCCCCGGCCGACGCGACGACCTTCCAGACGTTCGCCACCATCTCGGCGCGGATCTCCTCGGCCATCTCCACGGCCCCTTCTCTCGCCTGTTGCCTGCCGACGTATCCAATCATGCGGACGCCCCGCGCCGGGCGTGGAGCGGTCGCGTCCGGATGATCCACTGTCGGGTCGGGCGTGCCGCGGCGTCCCGCCCGGCCGGAGTGCGGCGACGCGGGGAGGCGGCTGGCGTGTCGCGCGGCGCGCGTACGGCCGGCCGCCCCGGCGCACCACGACGGGTGCCGGCAGCACTAGCATCAGCGGGTCGGACCCGGCGCCGGGAGGACCGGTGCGTGCACCGGCGCCGAGGTCGTGCGCAGGCGGATCCGACCATCACGAGGAGGTCACCATGGCGAAGAAGGCCCGGAAGAAGAAGGCCCGGAAGAAGAGCGGCGCCAACCACGGCAAGCGCCCCAACTCCTGATCCGGCGGCCGGGCCCACGGCCCGGCGTCGATCAGACAGCGAAACGCCGGTGGCCCGGGTCGTCTCCGACCCGGGCCACCGGCGTTGCTGTCGGTGCCGGCCTCAGTCGGCCAGCTCCCGCGACTCGCTGTTCTCGAACACGACCAGCTCGGTCAGCCGGACCCGGAGCCGCTCCCGCAGCTGGTCGGGCGCGGTCTCGTTGCCGCAGCAGCGGGCGACCAGCGCCCTCACCTCCTGCTCGATGCCGTACTCGCGCAGGCACGGCCCGCACTCGTCGAGGTGGTAGCGGATCAGCGTGCGCCGCTCCTCGGCGCACTCCAGATCCAGGTAGAGGTAGACCTCCGCCAGCACCTCACGGCAGTCCGTCTCGTGCGGTTCCCCACAGCTCACGTCACACCTCCCGGCCGGCGGCAGCGGTTGAGCCCTTCTTCGACGACGCGGCGGTGAAGCCCCGCTCCGCGGCGTACTGCTCGAGCAGCTTGCGCAGATTACGTCGGCCCCGGTGCAGTCGCGACATCACCGTGCCGATCGGCGTGCCCATGATGTCGGCGACCTCCTTGTAGGAGAAGCCCTCGACGTCGGTGAGGTAGACGGCCAGGCGGAACTCCTCCGGCAACTGCTGGAGGGCCTCCTTGACGTCGCTGTCCGGCAGCCGGTCCAGCGCCTCGGTCTCGGCCGAACGCAGCCCGCTGGAGGTGTGCGACTCGGCCTCGGCGAGCTGCCAGTCGGTGATCTCGTCGGTCGGCGCCTGGATGGGCTGGCGCTGCCGGCGGCGGTAGGAGTTGATGTAGGTGTTGGTCAGGATCCGGTAGAGCCAGGCCTTCAGGTTCGTGCCCTGCTCGAACTGGTGGAAGGCGGCGTACGCCTTCAGGTAGGTCTCCTGGACCAGGTCCTCCGCATCCGCCGGGTTGCGGGTCATCCGCAGGCCGGCAGCGTAGAGCTGATCGACGAAGGGCATCGCGTCCCGCTCGAAGCGGGCCCTGCGCTCGTCCGTCTTCTCGGTGGTCAACCGCACATCCCCTCGCGTCGGATGCTTTCCCGCCGAGGATACGCGCACAGGCCTGCCCACAGATTCACTTCCGGCGGGTGTGCTCGTGCTCACCGCGGCCACGCCGACCGGCGGCGCCGTCGCGGGCCAGTCCGGAGCGCCCAGCAACTGCCGAAGCTGCCGCGCTCCCCGCTCGTCCCGTTCCCGGGCCTGCGTCTCGATCGGCACCCGGTCACCCCCCTCGCCAGAAATGTCGTCCGGGGGGTGCAACGGCACGGACGGGCGGGGCATTCCGGCCGGGCCTCCCGTTCCTGGTCCCGGCCTCGGCGGGACGCCGACGCTGGGACCAGGAAGGGCCTGGGAGGACCGGCGCCGCCGCCCGAACCGGGCGTCCGGCGCCATCCGATGCAACGACCCGCCGCGGCCACCGGACACGGCCGGCCGGAGCGTCACCCCTTCCCCCCGGGGCGCGTCCTCGCCCGCCCGCGCGTCGGCCGCCCACCAACCGGGCCGCGCCCAGCGGGGCCGGGACGGAGGCTCGCGCCCACGAGCGGCGGGGACGGAGGTCGCGCGGGACGGGAAGGTCGCGCGTCGGGGTCAGGGCCGCGCCCAGCCCTGGTCGCGCAGCCAGTCGCGCACCGCCGCGGCCGTGCCGATCGGGTCACCCCGCAGGTCGTGCCGCTCCCCGGGTCGGGTGACCACGCGCACCGCGGGCCCGGGCTCCGGCACCCCGAACGGGTCGCGGTCGCCGTTGACCACCAGGGTCGGCAGGCCGGTCACCAGTTCCGAGGCCCGGGACCGCTCCGGGCGGCCGGGTGGGTGCAGCGGGAACGCGAGCGCGACCACCCCGGCGGCGCCGACCGCCCGCGCGGTGCGGCAGGCCACCCGCGCGCCGCTGGAGCGCCCACCCACCAGCAGGGGTACGCCGGGATGCCGCTCCCGCAGCACGGCGAGCACGGCGGTCCACGCCTCGTCGAGGTGCCCGGCCGGAGCCGGGGCGCGCCGGCCGGCCACGCGGTACGGCTGGGTCACCCGTGCCACCACCAGGCCCGCGCCGGCCGCCGCGTCGCGGAGCGCGAGCAGGTCGGGGGCGTCGACGTCACCGCCCGCGCCGTGGCCGAGCGCCAGCACAGCGGTCGGCGGACCGGTCGGCAGGTCCGTGGCGACCCGGGCGGGCCCGCGTGGGGTGGGTAGCTCGTCGGTCTCGGGCACCAGCCCATTCTGGGGCGTCCGGGACACGACGCGGGGCCGGCCCGCGTGATCGCGGGCCGGCCCCGGCCGGCTCAGTCGACGGTCAGCTCAGCGGCACCAGCGTGAGCAGACGGTCCCGGACCGGCGGACCCGCCTCGTCGGCGGCGTCCGGATCCGGTTGCACCTCGTCGCGCCAGGCGACCAGCATCGCCCGCCGCTCGCGCGGGGTCGTGCCACCCCAGACGCCGTGGCAGTCGCCCACGTCCAGCGCCCAGGCCAGGCAGGAGCCCTGCACGTCGCAACTTCGGCAGAGCGCGACAGCCGCGTCTGCCGGCTCGTTCGGCGCCGGAAAGAACGTTTCCGGGTCGACACTCTGACAGGTTCCTCTGGTCCGCCAAGCCTCGTCCTGTCGCCGCTCCCGCAACGCCCGCAGCAGTCGCGGATCTCGTCGTGCGGCGGCCACCTCGTGCGGGCGGGGCATGCGTGCCCGTGTCAATCCACCCACCTCCCCCGTGGGACCGGCAAGATCGGTGAGCGTCGTCCGCCCCGTGCGAGTCGCGCCCACTACCGGCGCTGTGTTCTATCGCACTTACGGACACGGGGACAAGCCTCTACGGCAAATACGGGTAAACGAGCAGGCGACGTTTCGCCCGCAACTCTGGCAAATCACGCCCGACAATGTGCCGCCGCTGTCAGAAAAGCGTCACTTCCTCCGGCGCGGCGACGCGGGCGACCGGCACCCTGGCGATCAGCTCCGGCCCGTCGTTGCGCACGTTGCCCACCGCCGGCCCCACCGGACGGATCTCCAGCCGCGCCAGCCAGTCGAGCGGGGGCGGGGCGAGCAGGCCCGCCGGCTCGTCGGTGGCCGCCAGCCACGACTCCCACCGCGGCAGGGGCAGCAGCAGCGGCATGCGCTCGTGCACCTCGGCTAACTCACCGAGCGCGGCGGTGGTCAGCACGCTGCACGTCAGCAGCGGGCCGCCCGGCCCCTCCCAGACCGACCAGATGCCGGCGAAGGCGAGCACGGAGCCGTCCAGCGGGGTCATGTAGTACGCCTGCCTGCCCCCGCCGGGCGAGCGGACCCACTCGTACCAGCCGTCGGCCGGAACGAGGCAGCGGCGGCGGGCGAACGCGCCGGCGTACGCCCGGCTGGTGGCGACCGTCTCGGCGCGGGCGTTGATCATGCGGGCGGCGCCGGCGGGCGACCGGGACCAGGCCGGCACCAGCCCCCAGCGCCCGACCGACAGCGCGCGGTGGCCCTCCGGGCTGACCCGCACCAGCGGCACCGGGTCGGTGGGCGCGACGTTGTGGTCGGGGTCGAGCCGGCCGCCGGTCTCGTCATGGGACTCGAACAGCGCGCTCAGGTCGCCCGCGCTCCGGGTCGTCGCGTACCTCCCGCACATGCCGCACACGCTAACCCGCCGGGCGTCGCCCGGCTGTCCCGCTGGCCGGGAGCCGGGACGGTGCCGGGCGTCATCCCCGGCGGACACGGCAGAATGTAACCGTGGGGAACCTGACCGCGACCCGGCCGCCGCAGCCGTGGACCGCTCCGACCGCCTCCGACCCGGTCACGGCCACGCTGCGCCTGCCCGGCTCCAAGTCGATGACCGCCCGAGCCCTGGTGCTGAGCGCGCTGGCCAGCGGTCCCTCGACCCTGGCCGGGCCGCTGCGCGCCCGGGACACCGAGCTGATGGCCGCCGGGCTGCGCGCGCTGGGCGCGCACATGTCGATCAGCGACGACGAACGCTGGCTGGTCCGGCCGCACCCGCTGGTCGGTCCCGCGCACGTCGACGTCGGCCTGGCCGGCACGGTGATGCGCTTCGTCCCGCCCGTGGCCGGCCTGGCCGACGGGCGGATCACCTTCGACGGCGACCCGCAGGCCCGCACCCGGCCGCTCGGCCCGCTGATCGGCGCGCTGCGCTCCCTCGGCGTACGCGTGGACGCCCCCGCCACCGGCAGCCTGCCGCTGACCGTGCTCGGCGGCGGGCGGGTGGCCGGCGGCGAGGTGGTGATCGACGCCTCGGCCTCCAGCCAGCTCGTCTCCGGGCTGCTGCTGGCCGCCCCGCGCTTCGACCGGGGCGTGGTGGTCCGGCACGTGGGTCCCCCGGTGCCCTCCGCGCCGCACCTGCGGATGACGGTGCAGATGCTGCGGGCCGCCGGCGCGGCCGTCGACGACAGCACCCCCGACGTCTGGGTCGTCGAGCCGGGCCCGCTGGCCGGGCGCGGCTGGGAGATCGAGCCGGACCTGTCGGGCGCCGTGCCGTTCTTCGCCGCGGCCCTGGTCACCGGCGGCGAGGTGACCCTCCAGGGCTGGCCGCGCAGCAGCGCGCAGCCGGTGGAGCAGCTCCGCTCGCTGCTGCACCGGATGGGCGGCGAGGTGACCCTCTCCACCGCCGGGCTGACCGTCCGGGGCACCGGCACGGTGCACGGCCTCGACGCCGATCTCTCCGACGTCAGCGAGCTGACGCCCGCGCTGACCGCGCTGGCCATGCTCGCCGACTCGCCGTCCCGGTTCACGGGCGTCGGTCACATCCGGGGCCACGAGACCGACCGGCTGACCGCGCTGGCGCGGGAGTTCGCCGCGCTCGGCGCGGACATCACGGAGTCCCCCGACGGGCTGGAGATCCGGCCCCGGCCGCTGCGCGGCGGGGTGTTCGAGACCTACCACGACCACCGGATGGCGCACGCGGCGGCGGTGGCCGGCCTGGCCGTTCCGGGCATCGAGCTGAGCGACGTGGCGTGTACCTCGAAGACGATGCCCGAGTTCCCGGCACTATGGTCGGCGATGGTGACCGGCAAGAGCTGACACGACGGGGGGCGGGTCCTGGCGACCAGACGGCGGGAGTACGACGAGGACGACGTCCGGGTACGACCCGGGAAGTCGTCGCGCCCACGTACGCGCACCAGACCCCGGCACGCGGACGCCGTCGACGGCTTCGTGATCGCCGTCGACCGGGGCCGCTACACGTGCGTGCTGCCCGACGCGGAGCCGGACGCGCCCACGGTCACCGCCATGCGGGCCCGGGAGCTGGGCCGCAAGTCGGTGGTGGTCGGCGACCGGGTCGGCCTGGTCGGGGACACCTCCGGCGTGGCCGGGGCGCTGGCCCGGATCGTCCGGATCGCCGAGCGGACGTCGGTGCTGCGGCGCACCGCCGACGACGACGAGACCACCGCCGAGGGGCGGCTGGAGCGGGTGGTCGTCGCCAACGCCGACCAGTTGGTGATCGTCAGCGCGCTGGCCGACCCGCCGCCGCGCACCGGGTTCATCGACCGCTGCCTGGTGGCCGCGTACGACGCCGACATCGAGCCGCTGCTCTGCCTGACCAAGGCCGACCTGGCCGGCCCCGAGGGGGTGCTCGGCTACTACGCCGAACTGGAGCTGCCGTACGTGCTGATCCGGCCGGACTCCGACCTCGACGCCCTGCGCAGCCTGCTCGCCGGCCGGATCTCCGTCATGGTGGGGCACTCCGGGGTGGGCAAGTCGACGCTGGTCAACCGGCTGGTGCCGGACGCCGCGCGGGCGGTCGGCACGGTCAGCGCGATCGGCCGGGGCCGGCACACCTCCACGAGCGCGGTGGCGCTGCGGCTGCCCCCGCTGCCCGGGGATCCAGCGCACGGCGGGGACGCCGCCGCGCCGCGACCCGGAGGCGCCGCCGGCTGGATCATCGACACTCCGGGGGTGCGCAGCTTCGGGCTGGCACACGTCTCCGCCGACAGCCTGCTGCACGGCTTCCCCGACCTGGTGGAGGGCACGGTCGACTGCCCCGCCAACTGCCCGCACACCCCGGAGGCTCCCGACTGCGGGCTCGACGCCTGGGTGGCGGCCGGCAAGGCGGACCCGCGCCGGCTGGCCTCGTACCGCCGGCTGCTCGCCTCCCGGGCGGGCGAGGGCGACCCGCCCGCCGGGGCGTGAGGCCCGGGCCGTCGGTAGGTTGGGGCACGTGACCGGGTACGCCGACGACCTCGCCCTCGCCCACCTGCTCGCCGACGCCGCCGACGCCGTCTCCACGGCCCGGTTCCGGGCGCTCGACCTGCGGGTCGACGCGAAGCCCGACCTGACCCCCGTCTCCGACGCGGACACCGCCGTGGAGCGGGAGATCCGGGCGCTGCTGGCCGCGCACCGGCCGGCCGACGGCCTGCTCGGCGAGGAGTACGGCGAAGAACCGGCCAGCGGCCCGGACGGCCGGCGCTGGGTGGTCGACCCGATCGACGGCACGAAGAACTTCATCCGCGGCGTGCCCGTCTGGGCCACCCTGATCGCGCTGCTGGAGGGGGACCGCCCGGTCGCCGGCCTGGTCTCCGCGCCGGCCCTCGGCCGCCGCTGGTGGGCCGCGCTCGGCGAGGGCGCGTACGCGGGGCCGGACGCCGCCGGCGGCGCACCCATCCGGGTCTCCGGCGTCCGGGACCTGGCCGACGCGAGCTTCTGCTACTCGTCCCTGACAGGATGGGAGTCCGCCGGCCGGCTGGACGCGATGCTCCAGCTCATGCGGGACACCTGGCGCAGCCGGGCGTACGGCGACTTCTACGGCTACATGCTGCTCGCCGAGGGCGCGCTGGACGTGATGGTGGAGCCGGAGCTGTCGCTGTGGGACGTCGCCGCGCTGGTGCCGATCGTCACCGAGGCGGGCGGGACGTTCACCGACCTGGCCGGCCGGCCCGCGCCCTCGGGCGACGCCGGCACCGAGAGCAGCGCGGTGGCCAGCAACGGCCCGCTGCACGCCGACATCCTCGCCCGGCTGGGTCGGCCAGCCGAGCACTGACCTCCGGCAACCTCTATCCTCGCCAGGTGGTCTCCTCCGGGTGGTGCTTCCTCGCGGCGATGATCGTCGCGTACGGCGTCGCCAACCTGCTCCAGTCGGTCGCCGCCGCCCGCACCACCGTGCACCACACCTTCGACCCGGGGCTGCTGCTGCGGCTGGCCGGGCACCGCACCTACCTGGTCGGGCTGGTCTGCCAGGTCGCCGGGTTCGTGCTGGCCTTCCTGGCCCGGCGGGACCTGCCGCTCTTCCTGGTGCAGGCCAGCGTCGCGGCCGGGCTCGGGGTCACCGCCCTGCTCGGCGTGCTGGTGCTGAAGTGGCGGTTGCCGGCGGCCGAGGTGGCCCTGCTGGTGCTGCTCTTCGCCGGGATCTCCGCGCTGGTGCTCTCCGCCCGGCCCGCGCCGTCCAAGCCACTCGGCACCGCCGGCATGATCGCCCTGGCGGTGGTGCTCGGCGTGATCGCGGTGCTCGGCTTCTTCGCCGTACGCCTGCACGGGGCGCCGGGCTCGGTGGCGCTCGGCTCGCTGGCCGGGCTGGCGTTCTCCGCCGCCGCGGTGGCCGCCCGACCGCTGGCCTCGGCCTCCACGGCGGAGGCGCTCGTCCGGGACCCGCTGCTCTACCTGCTGATCGCGCACTCGATCGTCGGCCAGCTCCTGCTCGGCCTGGCCATGCAGCGGGGCTCGACCACGGCCGCCGTGGCCGCGATGGACGCCGCCGGGGCGGTGCCCGCCGCGATCGTCGGCCTGCTGCTGCTCAACGACAAGATCTGGCCCGGCCGGGAGTGGCTCGCCGCGGCCGGGTTCCTGGTCACCCTCGCCGCGGTCATCGGCCTCACCCGGTACGCCGAACCCCAGCACCACCACGCGGTGGCCGGGGCACGGGACCGGGCCGTGGTCGGCGTCGGCCGCCCGCTCTGAGGCACGGGGCCGGCGGGCGCTCCCTCAGGCCGCCTCGACCGGCTTGCGGCGGCGCACCACCCGCTCGTAGAGCCGCTCCAGCGCGCCCGCCGTCCGCTCCCAGGTGTAACTGCACCGCACCCGGTCGACGGCGGCGTGCCCGTACGCGAACCGTCCGGCGTTGTCGGAGAGCAGCCGGCGCAGGGTCACGCCGAGGACGCGCACGTCGCCCGGCGGCACCAGCCGCCCGGTGACCTCGTCGACCACCGCGTCGGCGATCCCGCCCATGGCGTAGCCGACCACCGGCACGCCACAGGCCATCGCCTCCAGCGACACCCGCCCGGCGGACGAGTAGTGCGGGGTGCAGGCGACCACGTCGGCCGAGCGGTACCAGGTGGCCATCTGCTCGTGCGGCACCGCGCCCACCAGCGACACCTGGTCGGCCACCCCGTTCCGCTCGGCCAGCTCGCGCAGGCGGCGGGCCTCGGCGTGGCCGGCGAGCTGCTCGGCGGGCGGGCCGCCGGCGATCACCAGCTCGGCGTCGCCAACGAGCCGCATGGCCCGGATCAGGTCCTCCTGGCCGTGCCCGGCCGACAGTCCGACGGAGAGGATCCGGGCCCGCTGGTCGCGGGGCGCGGCCTCGCCGTCGGGGTGAAACTGCTCGGTGTCGACGCCGGCCGGCACCATCGCCACGGAGGCGCGTTGCAGCCCCATCCGGGTCAGCTCGTCGACCTCGTCGTTGCACTGGGCGACCGCGATGTCCACCGCCCGGGTCAGCGCCCGCTCCAGCGGGATCCGCTCCCCCGGGCCGTCGTACTGGCCGCCGAGGTGGCGCAGTTGCTCGACACCGAGGGAGTGGAAGGTCTGCACCACCGGGGTGTCGGTCTCGCGCACCGCGTGCGCCGCGGCCAGCCCACCGATCCAGTAGTGCCCGTGCACCACCTCCGGCTGCCAGTCGCCGGCCCACCGGTCCGCCAGCCAGGTGCCGAACCCGGCCACGTGGGGGACCAGCTCGGCGGTGGGAATCGGGGCGGCCGGGCCGACGGGCACCCGCTCCACCCGGTAGCCGTCGACCGTCGCCGTGTCCGGCAGGCCCGGGTCGTCGCGCCGTTCGTACACCCGGACGTCGTGGCCTCGCGCGGCCAGTTCGGCGGCGACCCTCGCGATGTGCTGGTGGGTGCCGACGGTCGGAGCGTCGGCACGCCTGGGCGGGCCGGCGTGCGCGCAGACGAGGCCGACGCGCATGGGTCACCTCCATGCGATCTTCTCGAGCGGTGGTCCTCGGTCAGAGGGTCCCATTAACCAGACCCTCGGGAGCCGAAACCTGGCAGATCGGGAAGAGCCCGGCGGGTGCTTGCGTGACGGCAAGCATCGCGGGCGGGTCACACGTCACCCACCGACCGTCATCCGACCCACATTCGGCCGCATGACCCCTGCCAGCCGGGGTACCGCCCAGGAATGCCTCTCACCCGCAGCCTCGCCGACGCCACCGTGGTGCTCACCGGCGCCTCCAGCGGGATCGGGACGGCCACGGCGTACGCCCTCGCCCGCCGCGGCACGGCCGTCGTGCTGGCCGCCCGCAGCGAGCCGGCCCTGGGGCAGGTCGCGCAGCGGTGCCGGGAGCTGGGCGGGCGGGCGCTGGTCGTGCCGACCGACGTGACCGACCCGGCGGCCGTCGAGCGGCTCGCCGCCCGCGCGGTGGCCGAGTTCGGCCGCATCGACGGATGGGTCAACAACGCCGCGGTCAGTGCGGTCGGGCTCTTCGACGAGATCCCGGTGGAGGAGTTCCGCCGGGTGCTGGAGGTGAACCTGCTCGGCGCCGCGTACGGCACCCGGGCCGCCCTGCCCCACCTCGGCGCGGCGGGGGGCGGGGTGCTGGTCAACAACGCCTCGGTGCTGGCCGAGGTGGCGATGCCCTACCAGTCGGCGTACAACGCCACGAAGCACGGCATCCGCGGCCTGGCCGACACGGTCCGCCAGGAGCTGCGGGTCACGGGGCGGGGCAACATCTCGATCTGCACGGTGCTGCCGGCCACCATCGACACCCCGTTCTTCCGGCACGCCGCCAACCACAGCGGGCGGGAACTGGTGCCGCCGCCCCCGGTCTACCCGCCGGAGGTGGTGGCGGAGACGATCGTCCGGATGCTGCGCCGGCCGCGGCGCGAGGCGTACGCCGGTGGGGCCGCCCGGCTGATCGGCCTGCAGTGGCGGGTGGCCCCGGCGCTGGCCGAACGGGCCCTCGGCTGGTACGCCCACCGCACCCAGTTCGGACCGGCCCCGCGGCTCGACAGCACCGGCAACGTCTTCCAGGCCGGCGCGGCGGCGCGGCGCGACGGCGGCTGGCACGGCCGGCGCCGGCACCTGGTGCGGATGACCGCCGCCCTCGGGCTGGCGGCGGCGGGAACGGCCGTCGGGACGGTGGCGGCGATGGCCCGCCGAGCGCGGACGGACCGCTGATGCGCCGGGCCGAGCGGAGCGGTGCGGGGCCCGGCCCGGGAGGGCACAATGGGACGATCATGCCGACCGACGTGCGCTGCCGGGTGGAGACGGACGAGTCGTCCGGGGTGGTCCGGCTGACCGGCGTCCTCGACCGGCTTGAGGTCGACACGGTGCGCGCCGGGCTGCTCGCCCGGCTCTGCGCCCGGCCCGGCCCGGTGGTGGCCGACCTGACCGGCCTGGAGATGCCCGATCCGGCCGCCCGGAGCATCTTCGCGGAGGTGCGCCGGGAGGTCCTCGACTGGCCCGCCGCCGACCTGCTCCTCTGCGACCCGACCGGCACCGTCGACGGCGCGCCGGCCTGGCCGACCCTGGAAGGGGCGACGGCCGGGCTGGCCGCCGCGCCGATGGCCGCGGTGGTCAGCGCCGACTTCCCACCCGCCGTGGAGGCCGCCCGGGAGGCCCGGCACCTCGTCACCGAGGGCTGCCGCCGCTGGGGGCTGGACGGGCTGGCCGAGCCGGGGTGCATCGCGGTCACCGAGCTGGTCGGCAACGTGGTCGCCCACGCGCACACCGCGATGACGGTGCGGCTGGCGCCCCGGGACGGCACCCTGCACCTCGCCGTGCGCGACCACTCGTCGCGGCAGCCGACCTTCGCCGGGCCGGCGCCGGTGGACACCGTCGGCGGGCGCGGCCTGCTGCTGATCGACACCGTCGCCCGCCGCTGGGGCAGCAGCCGGGTGCCGGACGGCAAGGTCGTCTGGTGCGTCCTGCACGCCGCGGACGAGGCCGGCCTCGGCGGCTGACCGCCGCCCCGATCCTCCCCGTCCGTCCCGGAAGGCGACGCTTCCGCCCGGATGGCCACGCCCGGCACCGGTTACGCCGGGAGGGCAGTGGGTAGTGGTCAGCCATGCGCGACGACCAGTACCCGACCCCCGTGTCCGACCCGGAGGCGGAGGGCCTGCCCGACACCGCCGACGACGACTCGACCGCCAACGACGACGTCCTGACCGGGCGCGAGGCGGACGGACCGGAGCCGGCACAGCTACCCGCCGACCGGACGCCGGTGGCGGTGGACCGGTACGGGACCACCGCCGAGGAGCAGCTCGACGGCGAGTCGCTGGACTACAAGCTCGACCGGGAGCAGCGCGAACGCCCGGCCGACGACCCGCTGGCCGGCCCCGTCGACCCGGACATCGCCGCCGAGGCCGACAGCGAGGAGGCCGCGGCGCAGGCCCAGCTCGACGCGGACGTGATCGAGCCGGGGCCCACCTCCGACCCGGACTCGCCGGTCTCCCTCTACGACCACGGCAAGCTCGGCACCACCGCCGACGCCCAGGTCGGCCGGCTCGTCGAACCGGACGAGGGGGCGCACACCGACCAGGAGACCGACTCGGTCGCGTACGACGCCGGGTCGGCCGGCGGCGGGGCGAGCGCCGAGGAGTTGGCCATCCACGAGACGCGCCCGCCGCACTCGGTCTGAGGCGGCCGGAGGGCTGTCGGCGTGGTCCGGCAGCCCTTCAGTCGTCCAGGCCCCGCTCGATCGCGTACCGGGTCAGCTCGACCCGGTTGTGCAGCTGGAGCTTGCCCAGCGTGTTCTGCACGTGGTTCTGCACCGTACGGTGCGACAGCCCGAGCCGGTCGGCGATCTGCTTGTAGGACATTCCCTTGGCCACCAGGCGCAGCACCTCGGTCTCCCGGTCGGTGAGCCGGGGCGCCGGGTCCCGGCCGGCCGTCGGGGCGGCCCCGACCGGGGCGGCGGCCAGCCGGCGGTACTCGCCGAGGACCAGGCCGGCCAGGCCGGGCGTGAAGACCGGCTCCCCCGCCGCCGTCCGGCGCACGGCGTCCAGGAACTCGGCCGGGGCGGCCGACTTCACCAGGTAGCCGGTGGCGCCCGCCTTCACCGCGTCCAGCACGCTCTGCTGCTCGCCGCTGGCCGACAGCATCAGCACCCGCACCTCCGGCAGCGCGGCGCGCAGCCCACGGATCACCTCCACCCCGGAGACGTCCGGCAGTTGCAGGTCGAGGACCACCACGTCGGGCCGGGCGGCGGCGGCCACCCGGACGGCCTGCCGGCCCTCGCCGCTGGTGGCGACGACGACGTGGCCGGCCTCGGTGAGGTCCCGGGCCACCCCTTCCCGCCACATCGGGTGATCGTCGACCACCATCACGCGCACACCCGTCATGAGCCCATCTTCGTTCGCGACCCGCGGGGCTCGCAGACTCGGCTCACTCCTCGCGCGCACCGTCGCTCCCCCTCGGGACGGTCAGTTCCACCTCGGTACCGGCACCGGGCGCGGAGGTGATCCGCACCGTGCCGCCGAGGTCGGCGAGGCGGCCCCGGATGGACCGCGCGACGCCGAGCCGCCCCTCGGCGGCGGCCTCGGCCAGGCGGCCGTCCGGGAACCCCGGCCCCTCGTCGCGGACGGAGACCGTCACCGTCGCCCCCTCGTCCTCGATCAGCACCCAGGCCCGCCCGTCCGCGTGCCGGGCGACGTTGTCCAGCGCGGCGGCGGTCGCGGCCACCAGCTCGTGGGCCACCGGCCCGGGCAGCGGCACCGGGGTGGCCGGCGCGGAGAGCGAGACCGCCGCCGAGGCGTACCGGCCGACCAGCGCCCGCAGGTCCACCGGCCCGCCGTCGGTGTCGGCGCCGGCCGGCGCGGTGCCGGCGATCAGGGCGCGCAGCGCGTCCTCCTGCTCCCCCGCGAGCCGGGCCAGCTCGCCGGCCTCGCCGTCCAGGTGGGCGCCGCGCCGCTGCACCAGGGCGAGCACCTGGAGGACGCCGTCGTGGATGTCCCGGGCCAGCCGCTCCCGCTCCCGGGTCGCCGCCTCCAGCTCCACCGCCCGGTGCAGCCGCTCCTCGGCGGTCACCGCCAGCCGGGCGACGTGCCCGACGACGGCCCCGGCGAGCAGCAGCAGGATCACCCCGGTGAGCGAGGACTGGCCGATCCGTTCGCGGGTGACGAGGTCCGCCGCGCCGATCGCCAGGGCGGCCACCGTGCCCCGGCGCCGCCCGCCGGAGACGGCCCAGGCGAGCACCGGGCCGGCCAGCCAGGCCACCGCCAGGGTCGGCACCCCGGCGGCGAGCGCCGCACGCCCGACCACCCACGGGCTGACCAGCAGGATGCCGAGGACGACCGCGAGGTCCGCGGCGAGCAGCGGCCAGCCCCGCCGGGCCGGGCGGGCGTAGCCGACGGCGGTCACCCCGGTCCAGGCCGCCATCAGCAGGACCACGCCGCCGGCCGCCAGGGGGTGGGCGTACCGGTCGAAGTCCCGGAGCGCCAGCACGCAGACGTACGCCAGGGAGGCCACCCGGAACACGGCGACGGCCCGCCAGAGCGGGACCTCGAAACCACCGGGCGGCGTCGGCACGGTCGTCACGATGCCACAGCCCGCCCGGCGACCGACGGGCTGGCGGATGCACGCCGGGAAGCGCTGGCGTACGGTGGGAATTCCGCAACAAGTTCTGTGATCCGCTGTCGGGACGGGGCCATGACGAGTGCAGAATCCCCGGTACCGCGTACGGTTGTGCCCATCGAACCTTCCCTCCTGATCGCCGAAGCCTTCGACCAGGCCCAGGTGACCGAGTTGCGACACTCGGTCACGTCCTGCGCGCACCACGCCGGGCTGGCCGGCCAGCGCCTGGACGACTTCGTGCTGGCGGTCAACGAGCTGATCACGAACGCGGTCCGGCACGGCGGGGGCCGGGGCTGGCTGCGACTGTGGCGGCAGTCGGGCCTGCTCGTCTGCGAGGTCTCCGACCACGGCGGGGGGATCAGCACGCAGCGGCTCGGCGACCGGGCCCGCCCCGCACCGGACACCGCCGGCGGGTGGGGCCTCTGGTTGGCCCGGGAGTTGAGCGACAGCATGGAGGTCGAGACCGGTGCCGCCGGCACGACCGTACGGATCAGCGCCGCCGTCGGCGCCCCCGAACACATCGGCCGCCACCGCCGCGACTGACCCCTGCCCTCCCGCCCCTTCCCCGACCCCGGCCCGGCGATCTTGCACTTTCGGCCCTCGAAATGCGCGCCTTGCCCGATTCGCCGGGGCGACAAGTGCAAGATCGCGGGAGTGGGGAGGGCGGGGGTGGGCGGGGGTCAGGAGAAGAGGGCGCTGACGGACTCGCCGTTGTGGATGCGGCGCATCGCCTCGGCGAGCGCCGGAGCCACCGAGAGGATCGCCAGCTTCGGCACCCGCTTGTCGGCCGGGATCGGCACGGTGTTGGTGCAGACGATCTCCAGCACGCCCTCCTGCTCGCTGAGCCGCTGGAGCGCGCCGCTGGAGAAGAGGCCGTGCGTGCAGGCCAGCCGGATCGAGCGGACCTTCCGCTCGCGCAGGTGCTCCATCAGTTCGATCACCGTGCTGCCCTTGGCGATCTCGTCGTCCAGCACGATCACGTCCCGGTCGGCCACGTCGCCGATCACCGCGCTGATCTTGACCCGGTCGTCGCTGAACCGCTGCTTCGCCCCGGCCGCCACCGGCGTGCCGAGCCGGCGGGCGAACGCCGCGGCCTCCTTGGCGTTGCCCAGGTCCGGCGAGACCACCACCGTGTTGCTCAGGTCGTAGCGGGTGAAGTGGGCGGCCAGCTCGCGCAGCGCGTGCAAGTGGTCGACCGGCACGCTGAAGAAGCCGTGCACCTGGGGCGAGTGCAGGGTCATCGCCAGCACCCGGTCCGCCCCCGCCGAGGTGAGCAGGTCGGCCACGAGCCGCCCGCCGATGGAGATGCGCGGCGCGTCCTTCTTGTCCGACCGGGCGTACGCGTAGTGCGGCAGCACCACGGTGATCCGGCCGGCGGAGGCGCCCCGGGCCGCGTCGATCATGAGCAGCAGCTCGACCAGGTTCTCCTGCACGGGCGGGACCAGGGGCTGGATCAGGAAGACGTCGCGCTCCCGGCAGTTGGCCTGCAGCTGCACTTCCAGGCAGTCGTTGGCGAACCGGGACACCCGCACCGGGTGCAGGGGCACACCGAGGTGGGCACAGATCTCGGCGGCGAGGTCGGGATGGGCGGTACCACTGAAAACGGCGATGTCGCGCACGTCCGCACATCGTACGGACGGCACCCGGGCCGGGCCCCGATCGGGGCCGCGCCGGTCGGCGGAGCGCGGCCGGTCCGGGTACGGTGCTGCCGTGACCCCCCAGTACGTCGCCGCCATCGACCAGGGCACCACCTCCTCGCGGTGCATCGTCTTCGACCAGGCCGGGGAGATCGTCTCCGCGGCGCAGCGGGAGCACCGGCAGATCTTCCCCCGGCCCGGCTGGGTGGAGCACGACGCCGAGGAGATCTGGGACAACGTGGAGCTGGTGGTCCGGGAGGCGCTGCGGGCCGCCGGGACCGACGCCGCCGGGCTCGCCGCCGTGGGCATCACCAACCAGCGGGAGACCACCCTCGTCTGGGACCGGGCCACCGGGCGGCCGGTGGCCAACGCGATCGTCTGGCAGGACACCCGCACCGGGCCGCTGCTGCGCGAGCTGGCGCAGGCGTACGGCGAGGAGTGGTTCCGCTCCCGCACCGGCCTGCCGCTGGCCACCTACTTCGCGGGGCCGAAGCTGCGCTGGTTGCTGGCGCACGTCGACGGGCTGCGCGAGCGCGCCGAGGCCGGCGAGGTGCTCTTCGGCACGATGGACAGCTGGCTCATCTGGAAGCTGACCGGCCGGCACGTGACCGACGTGACCAACGCCAGCCGCACCATGCTGATGGACCTGACCACCCTCGACTGGGACCCGGAGCTGCTCGACGCGATGGGCGTGCCGGCCGCGATGCTGCCGGAGATCCGCAGCTCCGCCGAGGTCTACGGGGAGGCGACCGGGGTGCTGGCCGGGGTGCCGGTGGCCAGCGCGCTCGGCGACCAGCAGGCCGCCCTGTTCGGGCAGACCTGCTTCCAGCCGGGCGAGGCGAAGTGCACCTACGGCACCGGCAGCTTCCTGCTGCTCAACACCGGTGCCAGCCCGGTCCCCTCCGCCCACGGCCTGCTCACCACGGTCGCCTACCGCATCGACGGCCAGCCCGCCGCGTACGCGCTGGAGGGGGCGATCGCGGTCACCGGCTCGCTGGTGCAGTGGCTGCGGGACAACCTCGGGCTGATCTCCACCGCCGGTGAGGTGGAGGAGCTGGCGGGCACCGTCGACGACAACGGCGGCTGCTACGTCGTACCGGCCTTCTCCGGCCTGTTCGCCCCGCACTGGCGCAGCGACGCGCGGGGCGTGATCGCCGGGCTGACCGGCTACATCACCAAGGGGCACCTGGCCCGGGCCGTGCTGGAGGCGTCGGCGTGGCAGACCCGCGAGGTGGTCGACGCGATGAACGCCGACTCCGACGTGGCGCTGCGCCGGCTCCGGGTCGACGGCGGCATGACCGCCAACGGGCTGCTGATGCAGTTCCTCGCCGACGTACTCGACGTGCCGGTGGTCCGCTCCCGGATCACCGAGACCACCTGCCTCGGCGCCGCGTACGCGGCCGGCCTGGCGGTCGGCTTCTGGCCGGACCTGGCGACGCTGCGCGCCCAGTGGCGCTCCGACGCGCAGTGGGAGTCGACCATGGATGCGGCGCACCGCGAGCGCGAGCTGCGCAACTGGCGCAAGGCCGTCGAGCGCACCCTGGACTGGGTCGACTGACGACACCGCGACGGGCGCGGGCGTCGGTCGGGATCAGTCGGGCAGGTCGTGGGAGAGGGAGTAGCCAGTCTTCATCGGTCCCATGATGTTCCTGAGCAGCGACATGGTCAGTTGGGCCCGGCTCGCCCCGTTGTCCAGCCCCCGCGTGCAGCCGTTCCAGTTGACCCGCACCCACACCTCGTCGCCCTGGTGCCGCACGAGGAGCAGGGCCTCGTAACCGACCGGGTCCGGCCTCGCGCAGGCCAGACCGGGAGGCGCGGGGTTTCCCCCGGGACGGGCGGCGTTGAGCGCCGCGGCGAGCGCCACCGCCTCGGCACCGGTGAGCCGGGCCGACGCCTCGATCCGGTCGCGCCGCTCCCCGTACGGGTCCAGCGATCCGTAGGAGCAGACGGAGATCGAGGACGGATCGCTCGGCACGAAGGGCGTGCGCTTCCGATCCTCCGTGGTCTGCGCCGTCGGCGGGCCCGGCGACTTCTGCCCGGGCAGCGGCGCGGGAGCGACCGGCACGAGCCGGGTCGGGCAGCCGGCGTGGTCGGTCTCCACCAGCCGGAAGCTGTCGAGGATCCGCCGGGTGGTGGCCTCGTCCCGGGTCCGCACGGTCACCGCGACCTGCCGCCCGGACACGGTCACGGTGCCGGCGAACCGCCCGTCGGGCAGCCGCCCCTCGGCACGGACGGCGAGCACCCCGCCCACGTCGACCGCCCGCTGGACGAACCCGGCACCGCCGGGCTGACTCGGTTCCATCGGCCACTGGTCGAGGACGGCGATCTCCTTGTCGGCCGGCTCGGGACTCCAACAAGCGCGCTCCACGGTTTTGCCCCGCACCACGCTCGGCGCGTCGGTCATCCCGCAGCCGGAGTCGTTGACGGCCCAGTGCGCCGGCACCCGGATCTCCGCGCCGAGGGAGCTCTCCCAGCGCCAGTCGGCGGTCGCCGCCCGGTCCTCCGCCGCCGTGTCGACCGCCGAGGGCCGGGCCGGGCGCTCGCCGGTGAGCGCCGGAACCACCCCCGCGGTGACGAGCACCGCCACGGCAGCCGCCCCGGCCCCGGCCGCCCGGGCCCGGCGACGCCGCCGGGCCACCCGCGCCCGCACCGCCCCGGTCAGGTCTCCCCCGCCCTCGTCGGCCTCGGCCTCGTGGCTGAGGAAGGTGTCCCGGACCAGCGTCTCGACGTCGTACCGGCTCATGGCAGCGCCTCCCGATCGATCGTGGGCACCGTGGCCCGGAGCGTGGCGAGGGCCCGGGCAGCCTGCGACCGCACGGTGGCCGGGGCGCAGCCGAGGACCTCGGCGATCTGGGTGTCGGAGAGGTCCTCGTAGTAGCGCAGCACCAGCACCGCCCGCTGGCGGCGCGGCAGCCGGCGCAGCAGCGCCCAGGCGGCGTCGCGCGCCGCGTGGCTGCCGGCGTCGTCCGGGCCGGCCGCCCCGTCAGCGGGGGCGGCCACCGGCAACTCACGCGAGGAGAGCCGCCGCCACCAGCGCAGGTTCTCGTTGACCAGGACCTGCTTGAGGTACGCCTCGGGCCGGCTCATCCCGGCCACCCGCGCCCACCGCACGTACGCCTTGGCCAGCACCGACTGCACCAGGTCCTCGGCCTGGTGCCGGTCCCCGGTGAGCATCAGCGCGAACCGCAGCAGGGCTCCCCCGCGGGCGGTCACGAACTCCTCGAACGTCGGCTGCATGGCACCTCCGCCCAGGAAAGTCCGTGGGGTGGCCGAGGTGCTGCACCGGTCGGGAAATCAGCCCCAGCGGTTGCCGGTGAGCTTCTCGTAGACGTCGACGTAGCGGGCCCGGGTCGCCTCGACCACCTCGGCCGGCACCTCGGGCGCCGGGGCCTGCTTGTCCCAGCCGCTCTCCACCGCCCAGTCCCGGACGTACTGCTTGTCGTAGGAGAACTGCGCCCGGCCCGGCTGGTACGACTCGGCCGGCCAGAACCGGGACGAGTCGGAGGTGAGCAGCTCGTCGCCGATCGTCAGGGTGCCGTCCGGCGCCCAGCCCAGCTCGATCTTGGTGTCGGCGACCAGGATGCCCCGGTCGGCGGCCAGCTCGGCACCCCGACGGTAGAGGTCGATGGTGATCTGGCGCAGCCGCTCGGCGGTCTCGGCGCCGACCTTGTCCACCACCTCGGCGAAGGTGATCGGCTCGTCGTGCTCCCCCACCGGCGCCTTGGTCGACGGGGTGAAGATCGGCTCGGGCAGGATGGACGCCTCGACCAGGCCGCGCGGCAGCTCCACGCCGGAGACGGCCCCGGTGCGCTGGTACTCCTTGAGGCCGCCGCCGGTCAGGTAGCCCCGGGCGACGCACTCCACGGGCACCATCTCCAGCCGCCGGCAGCGGATCGCCCGGCCGGCGAACTCGGCCGGCACGTCGGTGGCGGAGATGACGTGGTTCGGCACCAGGTCGGAGAGCTGCTCGAACCACCACAGGGACAGCGTGGTGAGCAGCTTGCCCTTGTCGGGGATCGGCGTCGGCAGCACCACGTCGTAGATCGAGATGCGGTCGGAGGCGACCAGGATCAGGTCGTCGCCGTCGGCGTAGACGTCCCGTACCTTGCCCGAGTGCAGAAGTTCCACGCGGCCTAGTACACCACGCGACCTGCGTACGGCCTCCGGCGGTGGCGGACGGCATCGATGCCGGCGACCGCGGGTGCGGCGGTGTGGCCGGACGGACGTTGACACCCTCCCGCGCCGCCTGCGTGAATGATCCGGCCGCCCCGCCCACCCGGTCCACCAGGAGACTCCGTGCCCGCTGCCCGCTCCCCGCTGCCCCGTCACGGGGCGGACCCGGGCCGGCGGCGGGTGCTCGCCGCGCTGCTGGGGGCGCCGGTGCTCGCCACCGGTGGGCTCACCGGGTGCAGCGAGGAGCAGGCGGCCCCGGCGGAGAGCGGCCCGGTCGAGCTGTCGGTCTTCTGGTACGGCGGGGCGAAGCGGGCGGCGCTCACCGAGCAGGTGCTGCGGCTCTACACGGACCGCAACCCCCACGTCGGCTTCCGGATCACCTGGCAGGGCGTCGACGGCTACTACGACCGGCTGGCCACTCAGGCCGCGGGCGGCAACGTGCCCGACCTGATCCAGGTCGACGACAGCATGCTCGCCGAGTACGCCCGCCGCGAGATCGTCCTGGACCTCACCGGGTACGTCGCCGACCACCGGCTGGACCTGCGGAGCCTGCCGCCGGGCCTGGTCCGTTACGGGCAGGTCGACGGGCGGACGGTGGGCGTCGCGGCGGGGCAGACGGCCGCCGCGCTGGTCCACAACCGCACGCTGCTGCGCCGGCTGGGCGTGCCCGAGCCGGACGGCGGGATGACCTGGCCGGAGTACGTCGCCTGGGCGCGACGGGTCACCCGGGCCAGCGAGGGCCGGGTGGCCGGCACGATGGACGCCTCCGGCGACTACCGCGCGTTCTGGCACTGGCTGCGCGGCCAGGGCGGTGAGCTCTACCGGGGCCGGCAGCTCGGCTTCGACGCCGACGCGCTGGTCGAGTGGTTCGAGCTGTGGCGGCGCGCCCGGTCCGACCGGGCCACCCCGAGCGCCGCCCTGGTCGAGCAGGCCGACAGCGGCGAACCGGCCCGGCAGCTGGTGGTCACCGGCGCCGCGGCCGCCTCCTTCGCCTGGTCGCACCAGCTTCCGGAGCTCCAGCGGCTCACCGGCGCCGAGCTCGGCCTGGCCGCCCTGCCCGGCCCGCCGGAGGCACAGTGGGCGCGGGCGTCGATGTTCTGGGCGGGCTTCCGCGGCACACGGCGTCCCGCCGTGGTGGCGGACGTGATCAACTTCCTGACCGGCAACGGCGAGGCGGGCGCGGTGCTCGGTCACGAACGCGGGCTCAGCCCCAGCCTCGCCGTCCGCCGCTACGTGGAGGGCAGCATCACCGACCCGGCGCAGAAGCGCGCGGCGGCGTTCGGCACCGCACTGGACGCCCGGTTGGGGCCGGCGCCCAGCCCGCCACCGCAGGGCCATCCCCGGGTGCGCGCGCTGCTGCTGGAGGCCGCCGAGAGCATCCGCAGCGGGGCGGCCGGCAGCCGGGCGGCGACGTCGCGCTTCATGGCCAGGGCGGAAGCCGCCCTGGCCGGATAGCGGCCGACCGGCAGGCGCCGACCCGTCCGGCTCAGCGCGGCGGGCCGCCGCGCCGGTTGCGCATCATCCGCAGGACCAGGAAGACGATCACGGCGACCACGACGAGGCAGCAGAGCAGGCTGAGGAAGCCGAAGCCGCCACTGCGGCGGCGCCGCGCGGCCTCCACCACCAGCTCACCCGTGCCGGTGGACGCCCAGGCCGCGACGGGCACGAACACCGACAGCACGACGGCACCGAGGACCGTGCTGAGCCGGCCCCACCACTTACCGAAGGAAGACATGCTGACATCCTCGCCGACGACCGCAACCCTGGCACGCTGGTCGGCGGGGACCCGCCCGCAAAATCCGGACCGGCGCGGTCGGGCCGGAGGCACCCGAAAGACCCCGGAGATGCCGAAAGACCCCGGAGATCTTCTCCGGGGTCTTTCGCGAGAGTAGCGGGGACAGGATTTGAACCTGCGACCTCTGGGTTATGAGCCCAGCGAGCTACCGAGCTGCTCCACCCCGCGTCGGCTCGTTTACTCTATCGCATCCCCCGCCCCGATGATCAGCGGGCCCCCGATCCCACCCGGATTCCCTCCCGGGCCGCGCCGCCGAGGCAGCCGGGGACGCCTGACCCGGGGCCCGGGGACTGGCGGGGATTCCGGTCGCGTCCGCCGCCGGAGGCACGGCCGGAGCCCGCTGCCCGCCCGAGAACGCGAAACGGCCCCGAGGATTTCCCTCGGGGCCGTTCCGATGTGGTAGCGGGGACAGGATTTGAACCTGCGACCTCTGGGTTATGAGCCCAGCGAGCTACCGAGCTGCTCCACCCCGCGTCGGCTCGTATACCGTATCTCACCACCCCCGGCCGCCGCAAAACGACCCCCGAGCGGGGCGGTCCGGGCCGCGCGCCGCCGCCCGGACCGCCGTACGGCTCAACCCAGCCACTCCTCGATCGCGTCGACCGCCCGCCGGCTGTCGGCGTCGACCTGGGACCGCTCGGCGGAGGTGCCCTCCCAGCCCTGCTCCCAGAGCACGGTCACCACGTCCCCCACCCGGATCGCCCGGATCAGCCGGACCTCCTCGCCGCCCGTCGGCTCGCCCTCGACGTCCCGGCCCGGCGTCCGGATCTCGAACAGCACCGAGTCGTCGCCGAATCCGCCGTCGGCCAGCAGCCGCATCCGGGACGTCGACGGGTTGCCGCCGCTCACGCCCGGCTGCTCGGGGCAGGCTCGCACCGCCGCCCGCAGCTCGCGGAGGAAGTCGTCGGCCCGGCCCGAACGGTAAACGGTGACGCTGTGCGCGTAGCTGCCGTCGGGGACGTACCCCTGCGGGGTCTGCGGCAGCTTGTAGGCGAGGTTCCGGGTGCGGCGCTGCACGATCCCGGCGTCGCTGCCGTACCGGGCGTCGCAGAGCCCCGGCAGCGCCGCGGTGTCGCGGAAGACCGGGTCGATGCCCGTCCGGTTCGCGGCCGCCTGGACGAAGAAGGCCCGGTCCGGAACCGAGGTGGGCGTACGCGGCGGCGCGGCGCCGGTGCTCCCCGCCGTCGTCGCGGGCGTGCCCCTCGTCGGGGGCGTGCCCGTCACCGACGGCCCGCCGGTCGGCGTGCCCGTCGCCGCCGAGGACGGGGACGGGGCGGTCGCCGGCGGCGCCGGGGTGCCGGCGGGCGGCGGGAGGGGGGTGGCATCCCCGGCCAGCACCAGCCGGGTGCTGGTCGCCAGCCCACCGACCAGCAGTGCCGTCGCGAGGGCGGCACCGGTGATCCGGACCCGGGCCCGCCGGTCGGCGCGCCGCCGCACCTGCTCGGGGGCGGCCAGGGTGCGGCCGTCGGCGTCCTCGGCGAGCGACCGGTAGAGATCGGACAGTTCACGCGACATCGTTCGCCTCCAGATCCTCGACGGACAGGTCGGGCAGCAGCGTGGCCAGCCGGGCCCGCCCCCGCGCCAACCAGGACTTCACGGTGCCGGTGGGCACCTGCGTCTCCCGGGCGATGTCCTGCACCGACATGTCGAAGAGGTAGTGCAGGGCGAGCGCCTGCCGCTGGGCGGCCGGCAGTTGGCGCAGCGCGCCCACCAGCAGCACGCCCTCCTCGCCCGGCGGCGGCACCGGCTCCGGCGGACCCGTACGGCTCAGCATCGCGCGCCAGCCGTGCAGCCGGCGCCACCGGTCGGTGGCCAGCCGCGCGACCACGAGCCGCAGCCAGGCCTCCGGCGCCGGGTGGGTGGTCAGCCGGCCCCACTGCCGCCAGGCCCGGGCGTACGCCTCCTGCACGAGGTCCTGCGCCTCGGTGTGGTCGCCTGCCACGGCGTAGCCGTAGCGGAGCATCCGCCGCGAGGTGCTCCGGTAGAACTCGTCGAAGCTTGTTGCGTCCCTCATCTCCCGACCACGCTCCCCCGGCCGTTCCCGCCTCTTGCAGGGAAGACGGCGTCAGGAGGGGGCGGGTTGCGGGGGTCCGGCCGCCGGTCGGGAAAGCGACAGCGCCCCCGGCGCCGGGGACCGGATCGGTCCGCGGGCCGGGGGCGCTGCGGCGGATTGCCTGGTCAGCCGCTCGGCGTCGGTGCGGCGCTGCCGCTGGCCGCCGGGGACGCCGGCGGGCTGCCGCTGGGCGTGGCGCCGGGCGCCGGGGCGGTCGCCGCCCGCTGGGCCTGCTGGAAGGCGGTGAGCGCCTCGTCCAGCGCCTTCAGCGCGCGCCCGTACCGCTCGAAGTCGCCGGACGTCTGCGCGGCCCGGACCTCCGCGATGGCGGTCTGGACCCGGTTGGCCGCCTCGGCCAACTCACCGGTCAGCGCGGGCGGCGTGCCGCCCGGCGGCGTGCCGCCCGGCGGGGTGCCGCCGGTCGGTGGCGGCGCGCCCGGGGTGGCGGCCTGCTTGCCCTGCTCGACGAGTTGCTTGATGCCGTCGGCGACGTTGTTGGCCAGCACCACGTAGGAGCCGCCGTCGCCGTAGGACATCAGCACCCGCTGCAACAGCGGCGGCGCGTTCTGCGCGGCGGTCTTCACGTAGACCGGCTCGACGTAGAGCATGCCGTCGCCGAACGGCAGGGAGAGCAGGTTCCCGTACTGCACCTGCGCCTGCGCGGACTGGAGCAGGTTGAGCTGCTGCCGGATGTTGCCGTTCTGGGTCATCGACTGGTGCACCTGGACCGGCCCGGAGACCCGGGTCTGGTCGGGCAGGTCGAGCACCTCGAGCTTCGGCTGCCCGTCCACGTACGACCCGGAGATCAGCGCGGCGAGGTTCTCCCGGCCGTTCGGGGTGACCGCCGAGGTGAGCTGGAAGCGTGGCGACTCCTGACCGGGGAACTGCGTGAAGAGGTAGTAGGGCGGCTGCTTCTGGCCGGTGTCGGGGGCGTCCGGCACGTTCGGCACCTGCCAGAAGTCGGTCTCCGAGTAGAAGGCGCCGGGGTCGGTCACGTGGAACCGGGTCAGCAGGTTGCGCTGCACCTTGAACAGGTCGGACGGGTAGCGGAAGTGCTCGGCCAGCTCGGCCGGGATCTCCGACTTCGGCACCACCAGGTCGCCGCCGAACGCCTTGTTCCACGCCTTGAGCACCGGGTCGGTCTCGTCGAACTCGTAGAGCCGGACCGTGCCGTCGTACGCGTCGACGGTGGCCTTCACGGAGTTGCGGATGTAGTTGACGTTCTCGCGGGCGAGCTGGAAGGTGCCCCGCCCCGTCAGCTCGTCGGCCGTCTGCTCCTGGAGGTTGATCCGCTCGGCGTACGGGTATGTCGCCGCCGTGGTGTAGCCGTCGATGATCCACTGGATCCGGCCGTCCACCACCGCCGGGTACGGGTCGCCGTCGAGGGTGAGGAACGGGGCGACCTTCTCCACCCGGTCGCGCGGGTTGCGAACGTAGAGCAGCTTCGAGTTGTCGTTGACCGCGTCGGAGAGCAGGAAGTTCGACTCCTGCTCCTTGATCGCGTAGAGCAGCCGGCGGGTGAACGAACCGATCTCGACGCCGCCCTCACCGGTGTAGGTGTAGGACTCGCCACCCTCGCCGACGGGGCGGTCGAACTCCGCCTTCCGCTCCGGGTCGGTCTGGCCGACGATCGCGTAGTCGCCCTCGTCCATCCGCTCGCCGTAGTAGACGCGGGGCTGCTTCGCCGAGATCTGCTCGGTCTGCGCGGCGCACTGCTCGTTCGTCTGCGCCTGGCCCTGTTGCTGCTTCTGCTGTTCCTGTGGGTCGCCGAGGAAGCCGGAGACGAAGAACGGCTGGCCGCCGCAGACCACCCGGCTGCCCGGCGCCGCCACCAGCCCGTAGCCGTGGGTGTAGACGGTGTGCCGGTTGATCCAGGTGTTCTGCTGGGGGGTCAGCTGCCGGTAGTTGACCTCGCGGAGGCCGACCACGTAGTCCTGTACCTTGCCGTTGACCCCGTACCGGTCGACGTCCAGCTTCTCGCCGAAGTCGTAGAACTGCCGGACCTGCTGGCGCTGGGTGTAGGTCTCCGAGACCAGTTGCGGGTCGAGCAGCCGGATGTTCGGCACCACGGAGGTGTCCGTGGCCAGGCTCGCCGGCGGGGTCAGGTTGTTCGCCGCGTACGGCGTGGTGGTCACCGACCCCAGCCCGAACGCCGCCCGGGTGGCCTTGATGCTGCGATCGATGTAGGGCGCCTCCTTCTCCTTGGCGCTCGGCTTGACCTCGAAGGTCTGCACCGCCCAGGGGTAGATGCCGCCGATGGCGACCGCGGAGACGCCGAGCAGGGCGAGCGAGATGCCGGGCCAGACCAGGTTCCGCATCCACGCGTTGGAGAAGACGATGATCGCGATGGCCACCACGATGGAGATGTACGCGAGGATCTCCTTGGCCGGCAGCAGCGCGTTGACGTCGGCGTAGCCGGCGCCGTAGACGTTGGCGCCGTCGTTGTACTCCAGCAGCATCGCCCGCCGGTCCAGCACGTACGCGATGGCCTTGAGCAGGACGAAGACCGCGACCAGCGTGCTCAGGTGGGCCCGGGCGGCGTTGGTCATCCGGTCGCCGACGCCCTGGAGCCGGACGCCGCCGAAGATGTAGTGCACGGCCAGCGCGCCGACCACGGAGAGCACCACCGCGGTGAAGCCGACCCCGAGCAGGTAGCGCCAGAACGGCAGCTGGAAGACGTAGAAGCCGACGTCCACCCCGAACTCCGGGTCCTCGACGCCGAAGTCCCCGCCGTTGCGGAAGAGCAGCCACTGGTTCCACCGGCTCTGCGCCGACAGCCCCGCGAAGAGGCCGACCACGCCGGCGACCAGCGCGATCCACAGGCCGAGCCGGGGGCTCAGCAGCATCCGGTAGCGCTCGAGGGTGGCCTGCTCCGGCGAGTGCGGCCGCATCCGGGGGCGCAGCCGGTGGGCCAGCCAGAGGTTCCCGCCGACGATCACGGCCATGCCGAGGCCGACGGCGAGGAGGAGCAGCAACCGGGTCGCCAGCACGCCGGTGAAGACCTGCGTGTAGCGGACCTCGTCGAACCACAGCCAGTCCGTCCACGCCTGGACACCCCAGCCGAGCAGGGTGAAGAGCACGAACACCCCGACCAGCACACCGATCGTGACGCGTCCGCGTCGGCTCATCCTCGGCAGGGGGCTGCTGCTACGCATGACCACTGTTGGCTCCGCACGCTCGATGTGATCGGCTCCGACCAGGCACCCAGAGTACGGGGTGTTCCTGAACGCGTCGGTCCAAGGTCACGTGGCGACCACGCGGAGCCGCCCCACGCTCGGCCGACGGCCCTCGTCGCGGCGACCGTCTCCGCACCTGATCGGCGCGCGCTCCCCCAACGCGACGGGGTCGACGTCAGCGGCGGAACCGGCCGCGTGCGGCGGTCAGCAGCGGGTCGGCTGGCCGCCGGCGCGCAGCGTCTCCAGGGCGGTCAGCGCCTCGTCCAGCGAGCCGACCCGCAGCAGCGGCAGCCCGGGCTGCGGGTTGCGGACGGCCTCGGCGCAGTTGTCCGCCGGCACCAGGAACGCCACCGCGCCGGCCTCCTTCGCGCCCACGAGCTTCTGCGCGATGCCGCCGATGGGACCGACCCGACCGGCGTCGTCGATGGTGCCGGTGCCGGCGATGATCTTCCCGCCGGTCAGGTCCTCCGGGGTCAGCTTGTCCACGATGCCGAGGGCGAACATCAGGCCGGCGCTCGGCCCCCCGATGTCCTCCAGGTCGATGTTGAGGGTGAACGGGTGCGGCTGCTGCTGCTCGATCTCGATGCCGATGCGGGGCCGGCCGTCCTGCTCCCGGCTGGTCACCTTCGCCGTGGCGGCGGCGCCGCCCCGGGTGTAGCCGATCTCCAGCGCGGTCCCGGCGGGCTTGGCCCGGACCAGCTCGGTGAGCCGGGCGGCCACCGGCACCGGCTGCCCGTCCACCGAGGTCACCACGTCGCCGGGCTTGAGCACGCCGGCGGCCGGTCCGTCGGCGGCCACGGTCTTGACCACCACCTGGACCGGGTACCCCAGCTCGCTCAGCGCCGCGGTCTCCGCGCTGGTCTGCGAGACCTTGAAGTCCTCGGCGTTGCGCTCGTCGACCTCCTCGCGGCTCTCCCCGGGCGGGTAGACCAGCTCGCGCGGCACGACCGCCTCGTCGTCGGAGAACCAGCCCTGGATCGCCGAGCGCAGCTTGACCGTGGGCTGCACCCCGACCGTGGTCAACCGGAGCTGCCCGGCGGACGTGGAGGTCTCCCGGCCGCTGACCTGGATGACCTCCTTGCCATTCTCCTTGCCCAGCGTGTTCACGGTCGGCCCGGGGCCGAGCACCACGTACGGGATGGGCGCGCCGAGCACGCCGATGCTGAGCAGGGTGGTGAGCAGAGCACCGAGCAGGACGGTCACGCCACGACGTCTCATGCGGCAGAGCGTACCGACCGGGGTGGGACGCCCCGGCGGGCGAACCGCGACTTCGCCCTCAGCGGAACGCCAGCGGCGGCGACCTGGGGCGCGGCGCGCGTACCGTAGACGTCGTGCCTGATATTCCGTTCGGTTTCGCGCTCCCGGGTGGGCAACCACCAGACCCCAACGATCCCGCGCAGATGCAGCAGTTCATGTCGCAGTTGCAGCACCTGCTCTCCGCGTCGGGCAGCGGGCCGGTCAACTGGGACCTGGCCCGGCAGGTGGCCGCCAGCCAGCTCGCCGCCGCCGGTGACCCGGCGGTCTCGCCCTACGAGCGCAACGCGGTGGAGGAGGCGCTGCGGCTCGCCGACCTGTGGCTGGAGCCGGCGTCCGCCCTGCCCTCGGGCATCCAGACCTCGGTGGCCTGGAACCGCAACGAGTGGATCTTCAAGACCCTCGACGTCTGGCGCAAGCTCTGCGACCCGGTGGCCAGCCGGATGGTCGGCGCGATGGGCGACCTGGTGCCGCCGGAGGCGCGCGCCCAGCTCGGCCCGATGCAGTCCATGGTCGCCACCCTCGGCGGCGCGCTCTTCGGCGGCCAGCTCGGCCAGGCGCTCGGCTCGCTCGCCGCGGAGGTGCTCTCCGCCGGCGACATCGGGCTGCCGCTCGGCCCGGCCGGCACGGCCGCGTTGATCCCCGCCAACATCCGGGCGTACGGCGAGGGCCTGGAGCTGCCGGAGGACGAGGTCCGCCTCTACGTGGCCCTGCGCGAGGCCGCCCACCAGCGGCTCTTCCAGCACGTGCCGTGGCTGCGCGGGCACGTGCTCAGCGCCGTGGAGATGTACGCCGCGGGCATCCGGGTCAACCGGGAGGCGATCGAGGAGGCGATGGGCCGGGTCGACCCGACCGACCCGGAGTCGATGCAGGCGATCGCGCTGGAGGGCATCTTCACCCCGGAGGACAGCCCGGCGCAGAAGGCCTCCCTGGCCCGGCTGGAGACCGCCCTGGCCCTGGTGGAGGGGTGGGTCTGCCACGTGGTGGACAGCGCGGCCGGCGGCCGGCTGCCCAGCGTGGTCAGCCTGGGCGAGGCGTTCCGCCGGCGCCGGGCGGCCGGCGGCCCGGCCGAGCAGACCTTCGCGGCCCTCGTCGGCCTGGAACTGCGTCCACGCCGGCTGCGCGAGGCGGCGGCGCTCTGGGCGGCGCTCACCGAGCACCGGGGCATCGCCGGCCGGGACGCCCTCTGGGGCCACCCCGACCTGCTCCCCTCGGACGCCGACTTCGCCGACCCGGTGGCCTTCGCGATGGCCCAGTTCGACCTCAGCGAGCTGGAGAGCTTCGACTTCAGCGCGCCGGGCGGCCCGGAGGAGAAGGCCCCGGGCGAGCCGGAGCAGCGCCCGGACGACACCGAGGGCGGCGACGCCCGCCCCTGACCCGTGGCCACCGACGGGTGCCGCCCGACCTGCCCGGGTCGGGCGGCAAGCCCGGTCAGCGACCCCCTCGCGGTGCCGTCAGCAGGGCCGACCGGTGCCGGAGAGCAGAGCGCGGGTGGTCTCCCAGCCCTCCACGGCCGGGTCGAGGAAGGCCAGGTCGGCCGGTCCGCGCAGGCGACGCCACGCCGGGGTGACCGCAAGGTCGCCGGGGCGCGGCGCCGCCGCGCGCACGGCCGCGGGCCGCGCGGTGTCCAGGTCCAGCGGCGGCAGCCACGCCGGCACGGGCAGCCGCACGGCCACGCCGAGCAGCCCCGGTCCGTCGCCCTCGACCGGCGCGACCGCCACCGGTCGGGTGGTGAGCGGGCGGAGCAGCTTGCCGATCGTCAGGCCCGGCACGTCGGGGGCGTCCCCGGCGACCACCGCCACCTGGTCGTACCCGGTGCCGGCGAGGGCGGCGAAGACGGCGTTCGGGGTCGGCTCGGGCACCTCGTGGACGGCCGTGTCCGGCCAGACCACCGCGTCGGCCAGCCAGCGATCCTCCGGCGTGACGGCGACCGCCGTCTCGACCTCGTTGAGCGTGGCGAACAGGTCGACCACGTCCTCGGCGAGCGCGGCCCGCCAGTCCACCGGGTCGATGCCGGGCGGCGACCAGGTCACCGGTCCGAGCAACGCCACCACCACACGTCGGGCCACCCCGCGACCCTAGCCCGCCGCCCCGGGACGAGCGAAGGCGCGGGATGCGGAGGCACGGAAGCCGGCCGACGGGGTACCGACGCGCGGCAGAGTAGGTCGGCCCGGCGCCGGCAGGCCGGCGACGGCGCGGGCGGCGGGTGTCAGTCGGCCAGCGGGGCGCCGGCGACCGCGGCGACGCCCTCCAGATAGCCGCGCGCCCGCTCGGTCTTCGGGTAGCGCGCGACGAGCGCCCAGAACCGGGCGTTGTGGCTGGGCACGATGAGGTGCGCGAGCTCGTGCAGGAGCACGTAGTCGATCACCCAGTCCGGCATGTCCTGGACACGGTGCGAGATGCGGATGGTGCCGTCGGCGGGGGTGCAGGACCCCCAGCGGCCGTTCTGGTTGGTCACCCAGCGGACGCTCGTCGGCACCGCCTGCGTGCCGTGGTCGGCCAGATAGAGCCTGATCAGTCGGGTGGCCCGGGCGAGCAGCTCGGCGTCGGACCGGGCGAGGCGCCCCTCCCGGGCGGCCAGCCGGGCGAGCATCCGGTCGACCCACTCGCTCTCCTCGGCCCGGGAGAACTGGTCCGGAATGAGGACGACGACACGCTCACCGTCGCGGTACGCGGACACCGTCCGTCGCCGGCGCTGGCTGCGCCGTACCTCGACGACCGGCTTGCGCGCCCCTGCCATCAGCAGACCGCGCAGCCTCGGATTCCTGCCACGAAGGAAAGCTAATGCGTACTGACCAGGGGTCCGCAAGAGTCAACACGACGACACGCGCCCGGAAAATGATGATTGGTCGGCAGAGTCCCGAAAAAACTTTGAACGGGTGGCCGAGAATCGCCGTCGTCACCCTTCGTGGCGACCGACGACGGGCGGGCGCCGACGCACCACAACCGTAGGTGATCACCCGGCGGGGCGCAGCTCGGGGCCCCCGCACGGGGCATTCGACCGGGTTCGGTCGGCGTGTCCCCGCCAAACTGACTTATCAGACGTAATTCGCCATGCACACTCTCGACGTCGACTTGCTCACAGTGGCGAAGCACAGCTGACATGGAACCGCCCAGACCTGGGTAGGGTCCGCGCACCAGCGGTCACGACGGTGGCTGCGGGAGAACGACCCAGCGCCGGCGCCCGCGTGGCCCGCCGCCGGGCAACCCGCCGGGACGGCATCGGCCGGCGGACGAGACGAGGAGGGCACCGTGGCCGACCAGGCCCAGACCTACAACGGTTACTGCGTCAAGTGCAAGGAGAAGCGGGACTTCGAGGGACGCGTCGAGGTCTCGAAGACCGGGATGAACATGGCCAAGGGCAAGTGTCCGGTGTGCGGCACAACAGTGAACCGCATCCTGGGCAAGGCGAAGGTCTGACCCGTACGGGTGCTTCGGAGGGGGTGGCCGCCGGCCGCCCCCTCCGGCGTCCCCGCACCTGGTCCGGTCGCGGCCACCACCCGAACGACCCGGCCGAACGACCCGGCCGGCGCCGGTCGCGCGCCGGTCGCGCTCCCCACCCGTCGCCACTGTCGGCTCACCGACATGGTTACCGGCCGGTTGTGGATATCGCGGGATGTCCTGTGGACAGCGCTGGACAGGGAGCCGCGCACCTGTGGACAACGATCGACGGACAGCACGGACGCGGTCACGATTCGTTGTCATGCGTCGAGCCCCGCTCCCCCGCCCCACGCTGCTGCCCGGCCTCACCCGCCTCTGGCGGGACCGGCACACCCTCCAGCTCGGCGTCGAGCCGGGCCGCGCCGTCCTGCTGGAGATCGCCGATCCCCGGGCGGCCCGGCTGCTCGACCTGCTCGACGGCACCCGCAGCGAGCGGCTGGTGCTGGAGCAGGCCGTCACCGCCGAGGTGGCGCCCGACGCGGCCCGCACCCTGCTCGACGCCCTGCGGGCCGCGGGCCTGGTCGTACCCGCGCACACGCTGCTGCCGAGGGACCTGGCCGGCCCGTCCCGGGCCCGGCTCGCCGCCGAGGCCGGGGCGCTGGCGCTGGTCGCCGCCCGGCTGCCCGGCACGCCCGCCCAGGTGCTGCGCCGCCGGCTGGCCGCCCGGGTCGTGGTCAGCGGAGCCGGCCGCCTCGGCGCCCCGATCGCCCTCGCCCTGGCCCAGGCCGGAGTCGGGCACGTGCACCCGGACCTGACCGGCCCGGTCCGCCCGGCGGACCTGGTCGGCACCGGGATCCCGGCCGCCGCGATCGGCCGTCCGCTGGCCCCGGCGGTACGCGACGCCGTCGAGCGCGCCGCCCCGGGCACGGGCACGGGTCCGCTCCGGCCCGGTCGGGCCGACCTGGTCGTCCTGCTCGGCGCGGACCGCCCGGCCGCCCTGCTCGCCGCCGCGCACGCCCGGCGCCGCCAGCCGCACCTGCTGGTCGCCCTCCGGGAGGGCGTGCCCGTGGTCGGCCCGCTCGTCCGCCCGCCCGCCGGCCCCTGCCTGAACTGCCTCGACCTGCACCGGACGGACCTCGACCCGGACTGGCCGGCGCTCGCCGCCCAGCTCGCCGGCGGCGCGGAGCAGGCGTGCGCCGCCGCGACGCTCCTCGCGGCCGGGGCGTACGCGGCGGCGGAGGCGCTCGCCCAGCTCGACGGGAGCGCCCCGGAGACGCTCGGCTGCGCGGTGGAGATCCCCGGGCCCGGCCGGTTCCGCCGCCGGGTGTGGCCCCCGCACCCCTCCTGCGGCTGCGCGCGGGGACGCCGGTGACCACCACCGGTGGGCCGCCCCGCCGGACGCCGGTGACCGCCGCAAGTGGGCCGCCCCGGCGGACGCCGGTGACCACCGCAAGTGGGCCGGGCCGGCCGATGGTGACCCGCGCGGGGACGCGGCGACGGCCGTCCGCCGGGCCCCCGGGCCCGGCCGGCGGCCCGCGAAGGGCGGGGTCCAGCCACCCAGCCCGGCGGCAGAGCAGCCGCAGGCCCCCTGAGTCGGTAACAATGACCGGGTGACCGACATCCCGCGCCGGGCCGTGTCCCGGACCGCCAAGCTCGCCGCTCTGCCGCTCGGCTTCGCCGGTCGGACCGTCCTGGGCATGGGTAAGCGCGTCACCGGCCTCGCCTCCGACGTGATCTCCGCCGAGATCCAGCAGCGCACCGCCGAGCAGCTGTTCAGCGTGCTGGGGCAGCTCAAGGGCGGTGCCATGAAGTTCGGCCAGGCGCTGTCGGTCTTCGAGGCCGCCCTGCCCGAGGAGATCGCCGCCCCCTACCGGCAGGCGCTGACCAAGCTCCAGGAGGCCGCGCCGCCACTGCCGGCGGCCAGCGTGCACAAGGTGCTCACCGAGCAGCTCGGCCCGGACTGGCGGGACCGGTTCGTGGAGTTCGACGACGCGCCGGCCGCCGCGGCCAGCATCGGCCAGGTGCACCGGGCGGTGTGGCGGGAGCCGGGCTACGGCCCGTCGGGCGCGCCGCACAGCCGCGAGGTCGCCGTGAAGATCCAGTACCCGGGCGCGGGCGACGCCCTGCTCACCGACCTCAAGCAGCTCTCCCGGCTGGGCGGGATGTTCCGGGCGATCCAGCCCGGGCTGGACGTCAAGCCGCTCCTGGTCGAGCTGCGGGAACGGATCACCGAGGAACTCGACTACGAGCTGGAGGCCGAGTCGCAGCGCGCCTTCGCCGCCGCGTACGCCGACGACCCGGAGATCTACATCCCGGCGGTGGTCTCCGCGTCGCCCCGGGTCCTGGTCACCGAGTGGGTCGAGGGCACCCCGCTGGCGAACATCATCCGCGAGGGCACCGAGGAGCAGCGCGACGAGGCCGGCCGGCTGATGGCCATCCTGCACCTGTCCGCGCCGCAGCGGGCTGGGCTGCTGCACGCCGATCCGCACCCGGGCAACTTCCGGCTGCTGCCGGACGGCCGGCTCGGCGTGATCGACTTCGGCGCGGTGGCCCGGATGCCGGAGGGCACTCCCGAGCCGATCGGCCGGATCGCCGCGTTGGCCCTGCGGGGCAACGCCGACGAGGTGGTGGCGGGCCTGCGGTCCGAGGGCTTCATCGCCTCCACCGAGGAGATCGACGCCCAGGCGGTGCTCGACTTCCTCCGCCCGATGCTGGAGCCCATCGCCGCCGAGGAATTCCGGTTCAGCCGGGCCTGGCTGCGCGCCGAGGCGACCCGGCTGGCCAGCCCCCGCTCCCCCGCGTACCAACTGAGCCGGCAGCTCAACCTGCCGCCGTCGTACCTGCTCATCCACCGGGTGACGCTCGGGTCGATCGGCGTGCTCTGCCAGTTGGAGGCCAAGGCGCCCTACCGGGGCATCCTGGAGCGCTGGCTGCCGGGCTTCGCCCCGGTCCCCTGACCGGCCCCGCGACGCGACAACGCCCGACAGGCGCCGGAGGACGACGCACGAAACACGCCGAGGGGCGGTGGCCGAACCGGCCACCGCCCCTCGGGCATCAGTGTGGATCTAGAGAACGCCCAGGTCGCGAGCCGATCGGTTGCGGCTACTCATGGCGACGGTACGGGCGGAACGGGTTGCCTCAGTGCTCGTGGTGGTACGACCGGCCTGAGGCCGGCGCATTCGAGCCCGGGACAACGCTTCGTGAAGTAGTTGCATTTCGGCGACTCCGTTAAGAACGTTCAGCATGGTGGTCAGCTCTCTCGTCGCCGGCGCGAGACCGGCGTGGGTGGGACGGATCGGGTTCATGTCAGGCCGCCAGCCGGACCGCGTTACGCGACTCGGACAGCCCACTGGCCGCCAGCCGCGCCTCGGCCTCGACCCGGAGCGCCGCGTCGCGGGCGAGGTCCTCCTTGCGCGGGCGACCACGGGGCCGCTTGCGCGGGACGACCGCGCCACGCTCGAAGATCTCGCCGCCCCAGACGCCCCAGGGCTCGGCCCGCTCCACCGCGCCGGCCAGGCACTCGACGCGCAGCGGGCAGTCCCCGCAGAGCGACTTGGCCAGCTCGAGCTCGGCGGGCGAGTCGGAGAACCACAGGTCGGGGTCGAACTTCCGGCAGGGCAGGTTCGCCTCCACCTCGACGCTAACGTCGAGCGGGGCCAACGCCAGACTCATCGCCCGGTCACCTCTCTCTCGTTTTCGATCTCGTGGATCGCACTTCCGACGTACTTGGCGGGCAAAAAACTGAGGCCGCGGATCCCGGTAGCGGGTTCCGCGGCCTCGAGGTGAGCCGGTCGTCTGATGGATCAGACTGGTCTACCTCGAGGTGGAACTCCGCGGACGTCCATGCGCTTGTTGGCGACATCGACGCCCTTGCCCGTGAAGCCACTGGTCCCCTGGATTCCGGTCGGCGCGGGGGCGAGGATCAGCTCGGCCTGAGCCTCGACCTGGTGCACCTGCGGAACCGACGGTCGCGGAGCGGCGAGGGCCACCCGGACAGCCGACAGCGGAACGACGGCAGCGGGCAGCGCCGCCGGACGCTCGCTGGTGTAGAAGATCTCCATTGGTGCCACCTCCCTGACGTTCTCTCGTGCCGACACGGTCTCGACCCCTCGTGAGCAGCCCGAATGGCGCCGCTCGCGAGGTGTGCCATGAGGCTATTCCTCGCCCGGGGGCGAGGGCAAACGAATTTACGACGAGATTTCGAAGTTTTTCTCCGGGCAGACGTCGTCGACCGCCGCGCCCGCCACCAGCGCCAGCACCGCCTCCCCGTAGAGGCCGAGCTTGCGCGGCCCGATGCCGGCGATCGCGATCAGTTCCTCCGCCCGGGCGGGACGCCGCTCGGCCAGCGCGACCAGTGTGGCGTCGGTGAAGACCACATAGGCCGGAACCCGCTGCCCGCCGGCCACCCGCTGGCGCCACTCGCGCAGCCGTTCGTGCAGCTCGTCGTCGATGTCGGAGGGGCAGGTGGGGCAGCGGCCGAGCTTGCGGTCCGGCCCGGCGAGCAGGGTGGCGCCGCAGATCCGGCAGGACACGATCTGGGTCCGTCGCCGCTCCGGCCGCCGCCCCGGGCCGGCGCCGGCCCGCTCCGCGCCGCCCGAGCGGTCCAGCTGCGGCAGGAACCGCGACGGCCGCCGGGCCCGCCCGCCCGGCGAACGGGCCGAGGCGTACGACAGCCACAGCCACTCCCGCGCCCGCGTGATGCCGACGTAGAGCAGCCGGCGCTCCTCCTCGACCTGCTCGACGGTCTTGGCGTACGTGGTGGGCAGGGTGCCCTCGGAGAGGCCGACCAGGAAGACCGCGTCCCACTCCAGCCCCTTCGCCGAGTGCAGCGACGCCAGGGTCACCCCGTCGACGGTCGGCACGTGCTGGGCGGCGGCCCGCCGGGCCAGCTCGTCGTTGAAGTCGGCCAGGCTGACCGGGCGCTCGACGGAGGCGGCCGGCCCGATCGGCAGCACCTCCGGGGTGGCCGCGTACTCCTCGGCGAGCTGGACCAGCGCGGCGAGCGCCTCCCACCGCTCGCGGGCGGCGCCACCGGCCGGGGCGGCGTCGGGGGCCCAGCCGACCGCCGCGAGCGCCTCGACCACGGCGGCCGGCAGCGGGGTCTCCCCCGGGATCGCGCGGGTGGCGGCCCGCAGCGCGACCATCGCCTGCCGCACCTCGGCCCGCTCGAAGAACCGCTCCGCCCCCTGCACCACGTACGGCACCCGCGCCTCGGTCAGCGCCTTCTCGTACGCCTCGGACTGCGCGTTGGTCCGGAACAGCACGGCGATCTCCTTGGCCGGGGTGCCGGCGTCGACCAGCGCGCGGCAGCGGGCGGCGACCGCGTTGGCCTCGGCCGGCTCGTCGGTGAAGATCCGCAGCTCCGGTTCGGGGCCGGGCGGGCGCTGGCCGACCAACTCCAGCCGCAGCCGCGCCTCGGCGCCCCGCGCCTGCGAGATCACCGCGTTGGCCAGCCCGACGACCTGCGGGGTGGAGCGGTAGTCGCGGACCAGCCGGACCACCGTCGCCCCGCGGTACCGGCGCGGGAAGTCGACCAGGTAGGACGACGTGGCCCCGGTGAACGAGTAGATCGTCTGGCTGGCGTCGCCGACCACGGTCAGGTCGTCCCGGCCGCCCAGCCACGCCTCCAGCAGCCGCTGCTGGAGCGGGTTGACGTCCTGGTACTCGTCGACCACGAAGTGCCGGTACTGGGCGCGGACCTGCTCGGCGACGTCCCGGTGCTCCTCGATCCCCCAGACCGCGGCACGCAGCATGTCCTCGAAGTCGATCACGCCGTTGGACCGCTTGAGGCGCTCGTACGCGGCGAAGACGTCGGCGACCTTCGCCGGCTCGTGCGGGGTGTCCCGCAGCGCCTTGGCCGCCGCAACGACGTACTCCGCCGGCTCCACCAGCGACGACTTGGCCCACTCGATCTCACCGGCCAGGTCCCGGGCCGCCGCCCGGTCGGCGCGCAGGCCGGCCTTGGCCGCGGCGAGGGTGACCAGCCGGACCTTGCTGTCCAGCAGCTCGGGCATGGCCCGCCCCTCCAGCAGCCGGGGCGCGAAGTAGCGCACCTGGCGCAGCGCCGCCGCGTGGAAGGTCCGCGCCTGCACCCCCGGCACGCCGAGCACGGCGAGCCGGCTCCGCATCTCGGCGGCGGCCCGGGCGGTGAAGGTCACCGCCAGCACGTGCCGGGCCGAGATCTCCCCGGACAACGCCCGGTGGGCGATCCGGGAGGTGACGGCCCGGGTCTTGCCGGTGCCGGCGCCGGCCAGGATGCAGACGGGGCCGGCGGGGGCGGTCACCGCCGACCGCTGCTCCGGATCCAGACCGGCGAGCACGCGTTCGGACGCTGAGTGAACCACCACAGCGAGGAATTGTCTCAGCTCCGCCGGGCGTTGCAGCGGTTAGCCTGGGCTTGATCGGCAAGCCGCCGGGCGGACCGTTGGAGGATCTGACCATGCTGACGCTGTATTCCACCCCCTGGTGCGGCTACTGCCACCGGCTGAAGTCGCAGCTCGACCGGGAGGGCATCGGGTACGAGGTGGTCGACATCGAGCAGGACCCGAAGGCCGCGGATTTCGTGATGAGCGTGAACGGCGGCAACCAGACCGTCCCGACGCTGCGCTTCGCCGACGGCAGCGCCCTGACCAACCCCTCGATCACGCAGGTCAAGCAGCACCTGGCCGGCCTGTCCGCCTGACCTGGCGCACCACCCGCCGACGAGCGGCCGGCCCGGACGGGTCGGCCGCTCGTCGCGTCCGGCCGCCCGGCGGCCCGGGCGGCCGGGTGCGGGGCCGACCCCGCCGGGAGCCGTCACCGGCCCCGACGCGGGCGACTCGTGCCGACGGCCTCCTGCCCTGCGGGGACGAGCCGGTCGGCCGGGGCGAGCCCCTCGGCGGGGCCGGGCCGGTCGGCCGGGGTGAGCCCCTCGGCGGGGCCGGGCCGGTCGGCCGGGGTGAGCCCCTCGGCGGGGCCGGGCCGGTCGACCGGGCGGCGCGGGGCGGGGATCCGGGCCACCGGCGGGGGGCTGAGGGTGCGGCCGTGCCAGAGGTAGCCGCCGGCGAGCAGGGTGGCCAGGCCGATCAGGGCGAAGAGCAGGCGGTAGTCCAGCGCCCCGACGAGCAGCGCCCCGGCGCCGATGGAGAACGCCTGCGGGCCGCTCACCACGGCCTCCGAGGCCGCGGCGACCCGGCCGAGCAGCCCGGGCGGGGTGCGTCGCTGGATGAGGGTGTGCAGGCCGACCATGGTCAGCGGCAACGACACCCCGGCCAGCAGCACCGCGACGAAGCCGAGCCAGAGGTTCGGGTACGTCAGCGCCAGCGAGGCCGGCCCGAAGAACGCCACCCCGGCGGCCAGCGTGCCCACCTCGCCCGCCCGGCGCACCACCGCCGGGGAGAGCAGCCCGCCGACCAGCCCGCCGATCCCCTGCACGGTGACCAGCACGCCGACGAACGCGGCGTCCCGGCCGAGACCCCGGTCGACGTACGCGAAGATCAGCGACTCGCTGAAACCCATCGCCAGCGAGCCCAGCCCGTAGCCGAACAGCGCCCGGCGCAGCGCCGGCTCCCGGGCCAGGTGCCGCAGCCCGGCGCCCACCTCCGCGAGCCAGCGCGAGCCGGATCCGGCGGGCGGTGACTCCGTCGTCCGCAGCGCCCCGACCACGGCTGCCGCGGACAGGAACCCGACCATCCCGATGGCCGCCAGCATCCACCCGCCGACGGCGGCGTAGAGGCCGGCGCCGGCCAGCGGGCCGATCAGCCGCAGCCCCTGGCGTACGGTCTGGAGCACGCCGTTGGCCTCGGCCAGCAGGTCCAGCGGAACGAGCTGCCGGATCAGGCCGCTGAGCGCGGCGCTGAGTGTGATGTACGACAGGCCGTACAGGGCCGCCACCGCGTAGATGATCCACACGTCGGCCCGGTCGCGGACGGCGAACAGCGGGGTGAGCAGCACCGCCGTCACCAGGTTCGCCGCCACGAAGAACGGGCGGCGCGGGTAGCGGTCGACGAACCACCCGACCAGCGGGGCCAGTGTCATCGGCGCGATGACCGCGAAGATGGTGGCTCCGGCCAGCCCGTCCGACCCTGTCAGGTCCTTCACCCAGATGGCGAGGGCGAGCAGCAGGATCGACTCGGCGGCCATGCTGGCGAGCAGGCCGGCGAAGAGCAGGCGGAAATCCGGGCGGCGCAGGACGGTGCGCATGGGGTCCCTCCGGCGGGGGTGGTGCGCGCCTCGGCGCGGTCGGGAGTCCCACGGTCGGGTCGGGACGGCGTCGTACCGGCCGCCACGCCCTTCCACGGTCCTCTTTTCTGCGAGACACGCCCCCGCCGGGACCTCCGGCGGGGGTTGCGCCGTCCATACTGACCGTGGGGGGCGAATTTCATACAGTTACCGTCACGTCTGCGGCGGTTCACGGAAAAGAGGACGTCGTGCCTCCTGCCTCACCCAGCCCGATCCTGCGCCGCCGCAGGTTGGGCACCGAACTGCGCCGGTTGCGCGAGGCCAGCGGTCTCACCGGGGACCAGGTCATCGAGCGGATCGGCTGGGCCTCCGCGTCCAAGTTGTCCCGCCTGGAGAACGGCCGCAGCCGTCCGGATCCCGACGACGTCCGCGTCCTGCTCGACCTCTACGGCGCCGAGCGAGCGCTGCGCGAGGAACTCCTCGGCATCACCCAGGAGGCCGGCGACATACGCGGTTGGCTGAAGAACTACCCGGTGATGACCCAGCAGCAGCGCAGCTTCGCCGAGCTGGAGGCGGGCTGCGCGGAGATCTCCGAGTACAACCCGGTCCTGGTCCCGGGCCTGCTCCAGACGCCGGGCTACGCGTCGGTGCGGATCGCCTCGGCCCGCCAGGTCGACGAGGAGGCGGGCGACCCGGAGGCCGGGGAGGACGTCGACACCGAGGTGCGGGCCCGGCTGGCCCGCCAGTCGCTGCTGACCCGCACGTCCGACGCGCCCCGCTACACGGCGGTGCTGGAGGAGGCGGCGCTCGGCGTCCGGACCGCGCCGCCCGAGGTGCTGCGCGAGCAGTTGGGGCAGCTCTGCGAGCTGGCGATGCTGCCGAACATCACGCTGCACGTGCTGCCCCGCGACACCCAGATCGACAACTGGTACCTCCCGCCGACGGCGTTCTCCGTCTACCGGTTCGCGGACCCCCTCGATCCGGAGACGCTGGCCATCGAAGGGGGGTTCACCGACGTCATGTCGACCGAGGTAAACGCGCTAAATCGCTATAAAGTGGTGTTCGAGTGGTTATGCACGGCGGCACTCTCCGCATCGGACACCCTCTCCTGGCTGATCGAGGCGACGGGACGGCTGCCCGGCACGGCGACCGCGTCCACGGTGGCGTACGGGTCGGCAACGGCGCCGACCCAGCGCCGCCGGCACTCAGGGCGCCTGACGGAACGGTGATCACGGGGGACCACCGTCGGGTCGTGCGACGCCACTCGTTCCATCGGTGCAGTTCACCTCAGGAGTGAGACCATGAACGAGATCCGCAACACGCCGTCCGTCCGCGCGCGGCTCGCCGACGCCCCGTGGCGCAAGAGCACGCGCAGCCAGACCTCGAACTGCGTCGAGGTCGCGCCACTGGGGACGGGGCCGGCCGCGGTGGCCCTGCGGGACAGCAAGGACCAGGGCGGCCCGGTGCTGCTGTTCAACCGGGCGGGCTGGCTGGGCTTCATCGCCGGCGCCAAGAACGGACAGTTCGATCTGAACTGATCCGTCGACCGCCGCGGGGCCGCCGGCACGACGCCGGCGGCCCCGCCGCTTCTCCGGCCCGCATCCGCGTTGACCAGGCATCCGCTGATCGGACGAGGCTCCGCACCGATCGTCGGGTTTCACTTGCTGAGACGTGTGCGGGGCGTAGCATGGCGGCAGAGTGACGTGGAACTTCCACCCGTTCCCCGCCGTCGCGGTTCATCCGGAGACCCACATGCGTTTCCTGATCGTTCGCACCGACATCCGCGCCGCCGCCGACGTGGACATCGTCGCCGCCTGGGCGTGCGGTGGCCGCCTGCGGGACGAGACCACCACGCCCGAACCACGCCGACAGATCGTGCACGCCGAGGACCGGGACGCCGCGCTGCTGCTGGCCCGGGCCCTGTCCACGGTGGGCGCGGTCCGCTCCGGGAAACAGCGGGTCAAGGTGCTCCCGCTCGACGAGCCGGCCCTCGGCTGGCGAACCCGAAGCGACCGGGGCAGCTGACCCGGCCCGAGACGTCCGTCGTGGCCGACCGGCTCCCCCGCCGCGCTCCTTGCCCAGCCGACCACGACGGCCCGTGTTCCCGGCCCGTGACCGTCGCGGCAACGGCGGCCACGGGCCGGGACCGCACGTTCGCGCGGTCACCGGCCCGGCCTCGAAGGTGCCGGTTCAGCAGTGGCCGTCGAGCCAGCGGTGGATCAGGAACAGTGCGATGGACGACCGCGGCGGCAGGACCAGCCGGGCGCCGCCCACCTCCACCGGCCGCCCCGCCAGGGCCGCCCCGATCTCGGCACGGGTGAACCACCGGGCGTACGCGATCTCCGCCGGGTCGAGCCGCACCGGGTGCTCCGGGTCGGCCGTGGCGAGGAAGCCCAGCATCAGCGAGCCGGGAAACGGCCACGCCTGGCTGCCCGCGTACGCGATGTCCTCGACCGGGACGCCGACCTCCTCGCGGACCTCACGCAGCACGGCGGCCTCAGCCGACTCCCCCGGCTCGACGTAGCCCGCGAGGCAGGAGAAACGGCGCTCGCCGGGGGTCTGCGGCCAGGTGGCGTTGTTGCCGAGCAGACACCGCCCGCCCGGCCCCGGCACGCCGTCGTGCACCAGCACGATCATCGCCGGGTCGGTACGCGGCCAGATCCGCTCCCCCGCCCGGTCGACGCGAGACCAGCCGGCCTCGTCCACCTCCGTCGGATGCCCGGTGGCCGACGAGTAACGGTGCCGCAGGTGCCAGTTGACCAGCGCCAGCGCGGTGGTGAACAGCCCGGCGTCCCGGTCGACCAGCAGGTGACCGACCTCGCGCAGGTGCGCCGGCCGGGCCCCGGGCACCGCCGGCAGCGGGGCGTCCACGGCGAAGACCGGCACGCCGTCGGACTCGACGCCGAGGAACATCGGGGACGCCGCCGGCGGCAGGTCGGCCGCGTCCAGCAGCACCAACGCCGGCGGCGACGTATCGGTGCGCACGAGCGCCCGGCCCTCGTCGCCGGAGTCGAGCACCAGCACCCGCGCCCTGGCCCACGCCTGCGCCAGCCATCCCGGGTCCGTGCGCCGGTGCGCCGCCCGGTCCAGGGTGGAGCGGGCCAGCGGCGGCGTGGGCTCCCCGCTCACGGCCGCGCCGGCTCGGTGACGACCGGCGTCAGCGCGGCGAGCTGCGGTGCGATCCGCTCGGCGTCGCCGAGCACCACGGTCACCGCACGGGCCGGGGCGAGGTAGCGGGCCGCCGCCTCCGCCACGTCGGCCACGGTGGCCTTCGCCAGCCGGGCGGCGTGCTCGGCCAGGAACTCCAGCCGCAGCCCGTTGCCGGCGTACGCGCTGGTCAACGAGGCCAGCCCGGCCTGGGTGGACATGCCGAGCTGGAGGGTGCCGAGCGCGTACTGGCGGGCCTGTTCCAGCTCGTCCTCCCGGGGCGGGAGGCTGGCCAGCCGGCCCAGCTCGTACGTCGTCTCCAGCAGCGCCGGCCCGGTGACCTCGGTGGCCACCTCGGCGGCGGCGACCAGCACCGACCCGGCCACCGAGTGCTCGACGAGCGAGTGGGGGCCGTAGGTGTAGCCCTTGTCCTCGCGGATGTTCTCCACCCAGCGGGAGGAGAAGTAGCCGCCGAAGAGCAGGTTGGCCAGTTGCAGCGCGGCGTGGTCGGGATGGGTGCGGGGCACCGCCGGCAGCGCGATGCGCAGTGAGGACTGCACCGACCCCGGCCGGTCGACCAGCAGCAGCGGCCCGGGCTCCAGCGGCGGGGCGGGCGGCAGGTCGGCGGTGTGCCCGGCGCCGTTCCACCCCGACAGGGCCTTCTCGGCGGCGTCCAGCGCCCGCTCCGGCTGCACGTCGCCGACCAGCACCAGCACCGCGTCGGCGGGATGCACCCGCTGGGCGTGCAGGGTGCGCAACACCCCCGGCCGGACCGCGCGGACCGACTCCGGGTCCGGGGTCTGCACCGCGTACGGGTGGCTGCCGTAGACCCGCTTGAGCAGGGCGGTGCGGGCCAGGTGCGAGGGCTGGCTCTGCGCCACCTGGATCCGGTCGACCAGCCGGTCCCGCTCGGTCGCCACGTCCTCGTTCGGGTAGGTCGCGCCGGTGAGCACGTCGGCGAGGATCTCCAGCATCCGGTCCAGCCCGGTGACCAGGCCGGCGCCGGAGAGCATCAGCCGGTCCGGGTCGATCCCGGCGGACAGCCCGCCGCCGACCTTCTGCAGCTCGGCGGCGATCTGCACGCTGGACATGCCCTCGGTGCCGGAGAGCAGGGTCTGGGCGAGCATCGCGCCCCGGGCGAGGTGGCTGCGGCCGAAGGGCATCCAGAGCCGCAGCTCGACCAGGGGCACCGCCGGCCGGCGTACGGCGATCACGGTCAGCCCGTTGCCCAGCGTGCGCTCGGCCTGCTTCGGCAGCTTGAGCCTGCGGTTCGGGCCGAGCGGCGGCAGCTCCCGCGGCCCGGCCGGTGCGGTTACCGTCATCGGCTCTCCTCCGTTCGCGACTGCGGGGCTCGCAAACCCGGCTCACTCCTCGCGCTCACCGAACCCGCCTTCGTTCGCGACTGCGGGGCTCGCAAACCCGGCTCACTCCTCGCGCTCACCGAACCCGCCTTCGTTCGCGACTGCGGGGCTCGCAAACCCGGCTCACTCCTCGCGCTCACCGGACCCGCCTTCGTTCGCGACTGCGGGGCTCGCAAACCCGGCTCACTCCTCGCGCTCACCGGGCACCTCCGGCGATGACCTCGATGGACGCACGGCGCTCGGGCCGCAGGGTGGCCGCGGCGGCCCGGACCTGCTCGTCGGTGACCTCGCCCACGAGCCGGGGCAGGTCGTTGAGCAGCCCCGGCTCGCCGCGCTGCTGCTCCAGGACGGCCATCCGCAGCGCCCGGCCGAGCACCGCGTCGGTGTCGCGCAGCAGGTGGGTCGCCATCCGGGCCTGGGTGCGGGCCAGTTCGCCCTCCGTCAGACCGTCGGTGGCCAGCCGGTCCAGCTCCTCGTCGATGGTGCGCAGCACCTTGTCCACGTCCCCGCCGGGTGGCAGGTGCGCCTGGAGCAGCAGCGCCGTCGGGTCCCGCACGTCGAACGGGTCGCCCATGAAGCCGAGGTAACCGCCGAGGCTGGTCACCGCCCGGTCCCGCTGCACCAGCCGCTCCACCAGCCGGGAGGCGTCGCCGTCGGTGAGCACCTCGGCCAGCACGACGTACGGCAGGTAGCCGGCGAAGTCGGTGACCGGGTCGGGCACCCGCCAGGCGCCGGCCACCGCCGGCAGCGGGGCCAGCCTGTCGGTGTACGAGGTGCGCCGCTCCGCGGTCAGGTCGGGCTCGGCGAAGTCGGGCCGCTCCGGCGCGGGCCGGGCCGGCACGTCGCCGAAGTGCCGCTCGACCAGCGCCGTCGCCTCGGCGACGTCGATGTCGCCGCTGACGGCCAGCACCGCGTTGCCGCTGGCGTAGTAGCGGCGGAAGAAGTCGGCGGCGTCGGCGACGGTGGCCGACTCCAGGTCGACGAAGGAGCCGTAGCCGTCGTGCGCGTTCGGGAAGGTGTCGAACATGACCGGCGGCAGGGTCAGCCAGGGGAAGCCCCCGTACGGCCGGTTGAGCACGTTGACCCGGATCTCCTCCTTGACCACGTCGACCTGGTTGCGCAGGTTCTCCTCGGTCAGCCGCGGGCCGCGCATCCGGTCGGCCTCCAGGAACAGCGCCCGCTCCAGGGCGTTGCTCGGCAGCGTCTCGAAGTAGTCGGTGTAGTCGAGGTGGGTCGAGCCGTTGAAGGTGCCGCCCGCCCCCTGCACGTGCCGGAAGTGGGCCAGCTTCTCCAGGTTCTCCGAGCCCTGGAACATCAGGTGCTCGAAGAGGTGGGCGAAGCCGGTGCGCCCCTCCGGTTCCGAGCGGATGCCGACGTCGTAGACCACCGCCACCCCGATCACCGGGGCGCTGCGGTCGGGGGTCAGGACCACCCGCAGGCCGTTGTCGAGGGTGAACCGCTCGACCGGGTACTTCGTCGCTGGAATTCTCGATCTCCGCGCCGCCACGGGATCGACCCTAGCGCGTCGACACCCGCGCCATCGCCGACCTTCGGCCAGCCGCCGCGGCCGGCGTACCAACCGGCGCGCCCGCCGGTCTCGGCGGCCGGCGGCGACGCCGGTCCCGGACGCCGCGAAACCCACCCAATAGGTAGAGATTGCCGTCTTTGATGAGACGCCAGTCCCGTCATGCGGTTGACCCTTGACGCCAGCTCACCGCCTGACCCATTCTTCCTACCAACTAAGTAGGAATACTGCGGATTGGATGGACGATGAGACGGCTCCCCTTGCGTCGGCTGGTCTCCCTGGCCACCCTCGCCGTCGTCGGCACGGCGACCCTGGGCACCGCCGCCGCCTGCGGCGACGACAGCAAGAGCGCGGGTGGCGGCTCCGGCCCGGTGACCCTGCGGCTCGGCTACTTCCCCAACATCACCCACGCGCCGGCGGTGGTCGGCGTGGAGAAGGGCATCTTCGCCGAGAAGCTCGGCACCGGCGTCACGCTGGAGACGAAGACCTTCAACGCCGGCCCCGCCGCGATCGAGGCGATCTTCTCCGGCGCGCTCGACGCCACGTACATCGGCCCGAACCCCACCGTGAACGCCTTCTCGAAGTCCAAGGGCGAGGCGGTCCGGGTCGTCTCCGGCGCGGCCTCCGGCGGCGTCGCGCTCGTGGTGAAACCCGAGATCACGTCGGTCGAGCAGCTGCGGGGCAAGAAGATCGCCACCCCGCAGCTGGGCAACACGCAGGACGTGGCGATCCGCCACTGGCTCAAGGAGAAGGGCCTCACGACGACCAAGGAGGGCGGCGGCGACGTCAAGATCATCCCGCAGGAGAACGCCCAGACGGTGGAGACGTTCGGCAGCGGGGCGATCGACGGCGCCTGGGTGCCCGAGCCGTTCGTCTCCCGGCTGGTCAACGCGGGCGGCAAGGTGCTCGTCGACGAGCGCGACCTCTGGCCGGACGGCAAGTTCGTGATCACCAACCTGATCGTCAGCACCAAGTTCCTCAAGGCCCACCCCGACGTGGTGAAGAAGCTGGTCGAGGGGCAGGTGGCGGCGAACGAGTTCGTCAACGGCAAGCCCGACGAGGCGCAGCAGGCCATCTCCGACCACATCGGCAAGATCAGCGGCAAGCCGCTGGACCTCAAGCTGATCAAGCAGGCCTGGCCGACGCTGGAGTTCACCAACGACCCCATCGCCTCCTCGCTGAAGACCGGGCTCGACCACGCCGTCGCGGTCGGGCTGACCCAGCCGGTCAGCCTCGACGGGCTCTACGACCTGACGTACCTCAACGAGGTGCTCAAGGGCCAGGGCAAGGCCGAGGTCGTCCAACCATGACGTCGACGACGACGGCGCCCCGCAGCGCGACCGGCTCGGTCGCGCTGCACGGCGTCACCAAGGTGTACGGGCGCGGGGCGAACGCCGTCCTCGCCCTGGACGGGGTCTCCCTCGACGTCGCGCCCGGCGAGTTCGTCTGCCTGGTCGGGGCCTCCGGCTGCGGCAAGAGCACGCTGCTCAACCTCGTGGCCGGCCTGGACCGGCCCAGCGGCGGGCGGATCGCCCTCGGCGAGGGGGTCGAGCCGGGGCTGATGTTCCAGGAGCCGGCCCTCTTCCCCTGGCTGACCGTCGAGGGCAACGTCGAGGTGCCGCTCAAGCTGCGCGGGCTGCCCCGGGCCGCGCGCCGGGAACGGGTCGCCGAGCTGCTGGGCACGGTGCACCTGGCCGACTTCGGCCGCAAGCGTCCCCACGAGCTCTCCGGCGGCATGCGCCAGCGGGTGGCGCTGGCCCGCACCCTCGCCCTGGACACGCCGGTGCTGCTGATGGACGAGCCGTTCGGCGCGCTGGACGCGATGACCCGCGACATCCTGCACGACGAGCTGGAACGGATCTGGACCGAGCGGCGGCTCACCGTGCTCTTCGTGACGCACAACGTCCGGGAGGCGGCCCGGCTCGCCGACCGGATCATCCTGCTCTCCAGCCGGCCCGGCCGGATCATCTGGTCCACCGCGGTCGACGTGCCCCGGCCGCGACGCATCGACTCCCCCGAGGTCGCCGCGGTCGCCGCCGAGGTCACCGACCGCCTGCGTACGGAGGTGGGCCGCCATGGCCGGTGACACCCTCGCCGCCGTCCCGCGTACCGACGCGGAGATCTCGGGGCTGGACGCCCTGGAGCTGGCCGGCCGGGAGCAGAGCCGGCCGCGGGCCGCCCGGCTCTGGGCCGCGACCTGGCCGAAGCTGGCCGCGCTCAGCATCGCCGTCGGCGCCTGGCAGGTCGTGGTCTGGACCGGCTGGAAGCCCGAGTACGCGTTGCCCGGCCCGGCCGCCGTGGGGCAGGAGCTGCTCCGGCAGGTCAGCGGCGTCCAGCTCTGGGACGGACTCGCCACCACGCTGCGCCGGGCGGCGGTCGGCTACCTCTTCTCGGTCGCCGTGGGCCTGCTGGTCGGCCTCGCGGTGGCCCGGTCGCGGATCCTGCGGGCGGCGATCGGCTCGATGATCACGGCACTGCAGACCATGCCCTCGATCGCCTGGTTCCCGCTGGCGATCCTGCTCTTCGAGCTGAGCGAGAAGGCGATCTTCTTCGTGGTGGTGCTCGGCGCCGCCCCGTCCATCGCCAACGGCGTGATCGCCGGCGTGGACTACGTGCCGCCGCTGCTGCTGCGCGCCGGCCGCAACCTCGGCGCCCGGGGACTGAACCTGTACCGGTACGTCATCGCGCCCGCCGCGCTGCCGGCCATCGTGGCCGGCCTCAAGCAGGGCTGGGCGTTCTCGTGGCGCAGCCTGATGGCCGGCGAGCTGATCGTGGTCGGCATCTCGCAGACCTCGCTGGGCGCTCAGCTGACCTACTCCCGGGAGCTGTCGGACTCGCCCTGGCTGATCTCCACCATGATCGTGATCCTGGTCCTGGGTCTGGTGGTCGACGCCGCGTTCGGGGCGGCCGACAAGGCGATCCGGCGCCGCTGGGGCGTACTGGACCAGGCCGGTCAGTGACGTGTACGTCTCCGCGCGCAGCGACTACGCACTCCAGGCCATGCTCGCCGTCGCCGCCGCCGACCCGGTCGGCGGCGGCGGGCTGGTCAAGGCCGCGGCCCTGGCCGGCCGCCAGGACATCCCGCTGAGCTTCCTCCAGGGCATCCTGGTCGACCTGCGCCGGGCAGGCCTGCTGCACAGCCACCGCGGCACGGACGGCGGGTACACCCTCGCCCGCCCCGCGGCCGAGATCAGCGTCGGCGACGTGCTCCGCGCGGTCGGCGGATCGCTGACGACGGTCCGCGGGCTGCCGGCCGAACAGGCCGGCTACCGGGGCGCGGCGACCGGCCTCCGGGACGTCTGGCTGGCCGTGCACGGCGCGGTCGCCCTGGTGGTCGACCGGACCACCCTCGCCGACCTGCTGGGCACGGAGCACCCGGCGGTCGACACGCGGCAGGCCCCCACCCGCTGACCGTCGCCCCCGGCGGCGGCCCCGCCGCAGCGCTCGGACGGTGGTGGCTCAGCCGGCGACGGCGGCGGCCCAGAGCGACGGCAATGACGCAGGGCGACGGCGCGGCCCAGGGCGACGGCGGTGGCTCACCGCGATGGCCGTGACTCAGCCGGCGATGGTGGTCGGCCCCCCGGTCGGGCTGTGCAGCTCGACCGGAGCGGCCGGCGCGGCCCCGTCCGGGGTGGCGTGCCACGGCGTGAAGACCGCGACCATGGCGAGCAGCAGCCCGGCGAGCGCGACCGCGAGCACCAGCAGCAGTTCACGCACCGCGCCCGTGCCGACGTCGCCCGCCATGATCACCCCTCCCGCGCCGGGCGGTCCCGCCCGGGTCGTTCCCCCCGGCCCCCAGCTTCCACCACCACCGGCCACCGGAACAGTCGCCGATCGGACGTAACGTCCGCTGATTCCCGACTCAGCCGACGCCGGTCTGGAACGGGTGTTCACGGACCGGCACGACCGGTCCGTTACTGGTGCCTGCCCACGCCCGAGAGCGACCGGGGCCGGACCGAGGGAGGGCGGGCGTCAGGAGGCGCGGGGCGTCCGGGGCCGCCGCGGGCGGCGGGGCCGTCCCGAGGCGCGGTGCGGAGCCCGGCCACCCTCGCCGGCCCGGCCACCGTCGCCGGCCCGGCCACCCGAGCGTCCGGCGGCCGACGTCGAGGAGGCGGCCTGCGGCGGGGGCGGCGCGATCGTCACCGGCACCCCGGACGGCTCACGGGCGCCGGTCACCCGGGCCAGTGCCTCGTCGCCGGGGCGCACCTGGACGGACTCGGGGCGGATGCCGGCAGTGCTCATCAGCCGGGACACGTCCCGGCGCTGCTCCGGCAGGACCAGGGTGACCACCGTGCCCGACTCCCCCGCCCGGGCGGTACGCCCACCGCGGTGCAGGTAGTCCTTCGCCTCGGTGGGCGGGTCCACGTTGACCACCAGGTCCAGCCCGTCGACGTGGATGCCCCGGGCCGCCACGTCGGTGGCGACCAGCGCGGTCACCTGCCCCGTGCGGAACTGCTCCAGGATCCGGGTGCGCTGCGGCTGCGACTTGCCGCCGTGCAGCGCGGCAGCGCGTACGCCCTTGGCCAACAGTTGGCGGGCGACCCGGTCGGCGCGGTGCTTGGTGCCCATGAACAGGATGGTGCGGCCCTCGCGGGCGGCGATCCAGGTCAGCGCGGCCGGCTTGTCCACCGCGTCGACGTGCAGCACGTGGTGGGTCATCGCGGTCACCGTGGCGGTGCCCGGGTCGACCGAGTGCGAGACCGGGTCGGTGAGGAAGCGACGGACCAACTTGTCCACGCCGCCGTCCAGGGTGGCCGAGAAGAGCATCCGCTGCCCGTCCGGGGCGACCTGCTCCAGCAGCTTCGTCACCTGCGGCAGGAAGCCCATGTCGGCCATCTGGTCGGCCTCATCGAGCACGGTGATCGCGACCTGGTCCAGCCGGGCGTCGCCGCGGTTGATGAGGTCGTGCAGCCGCCCGGGGGTGGCCACGACCAGTTCGGCACCCGCGCGCAGGGCGTCCGCCTGGCGTTGCAGCGACAGGCCGCCGACGACGGTCGCGCAGCGCAGGCCGACGGCCCGGGCGTACGGGTCGAGCGCGGTGGTGACCTGCTGGGCCAGCTCCCGGGTCGGCACCAGCACCAGGGCCAGCGGCCGGCCCGGGCGGGCCCGGCGGCCGGCGGTGCGCGACAGCACGGGGAGCCCGAAGGCGAGGGTCTTGCCGGAGCCGGTGCGGCCCCGGCCGAGCACGTCCCGGCCGGCGAGCGAGTCCGGCAGGGTCGCCGACTGGATCGGGAACGGCTCGGTGATGCCCTGGGCGGCCAACTCGGCGAGCAGCGCCGGGGCGAGCCCGGTATGGGCGAAAGACGGTACGACAGTGGTCATGCGGAAGCCTTCCTCGACGCGGCACGTGTCGAGGGAGGGCGCCGGAGGCGGCGCTGTCACCGGCGGACCAGGCCGCGGGTGACTCACAAGCACGAACCGAAAGGGGTACGGGCCCCGGCCCGCCGCCGTTCGCCGCCTGCTCACGCAGGTCGACGGTGCGGCGGACCGGTCCCGTCACCGCGCCCGGAGGGCGCGGTGGGTGTTACCTGGAAGATCCGAAGATCAGAGCGGGCGGATGTTCTCCGCCTGCGGGCCCTTCTGGCCCTGGGTCACCTCGAACTCGACCCGCTGGTTCTCGTCCAGGCTCCGGTAGCCGGAGGACTGGATCGCCGAGAAGTGGGCGAAGACGTCGGCGCCGCCGCCGTCCGGAGTGATGAAGCCGAAGCCCTTGTCAGCGTTGAACCACTTGACGGTGCCAATAGCCATTTTTGTTTCGTCTCCTTGACGGAACGTCGAACCCGCACTTGTTGCGGGCTCGAAGAGGAGCGCGCCACGCGGAACTGCCTGGCTCGCTTGTCGCTTCTGGTCGCCCCGCCCGGAGAACTCCGGACACAACAAAGAGCGCCTGGGCCACAATCCTCCAGGCGCACACAGAGTCTCTGGGAACCATAACTGCAACGCGATCAACCTATCACGGATTCGCCGGATGGCCCACCGTCTGCCGGATTTTCCGGCACCGAGGTGATCAGAGCGGTGAGCCCGTCGGCGTCGAGCAGGTCGGCCGGGCGCACGGTGACGCCGTCGCGCACGTAGTGGAACGCCGCGCCGACCCGCTCCACCGGCACCCCGGCCAGCTCCGCCCAGGCCAGCCGGTAGACCGCGAGCTGCACCGCGGCCACCTCGGCGGCGGGGCCGGCAGGCTGCCGGCCGGTCTTCCAGTCGACCACGTCGAACCGCCCGCCGGGGCGGGCGAAGACCGCGTCCATCCGGCCCCGCACCACCACCCCGGCGATCACCGTGGCGAACGGCACCTCCACCTCGACCGGCACCCTGTCGGCCCACTCGCTGGACAGGAAGCGCTCCTGGAGCTCGGCCAGCGCCTCGTCGGGCGCGGCGTCGGCATCGGCCGCGCCCGGCAGCTCGTCCAGGTCGAGCAGCCGGTCGGCGCCGAACCGCTGCTCCAACCAGGTGTGGAAGGCGGTGCCCCGGCGGGCGTACGGGCTCGGCTCGGTGGGGACCGGCCGGCGCAGGGCCCGGGCCAGCGCCGCCGGATCCCGGCGCAGCACCACCAGCTGGGTCACCGAAAGCTGCCCCGGCAGCGCCACCTCGACCGCGCCGCCCTGCCGGGTCAGCTCGGCCCGCTCGGCGAGCAGCAGGTCGGCCTCCCGCCGCCACCGCGCCACGTCCGGGTCGCCGGCCGGCGGCTCGGCTGCCGCCCCGGCGGCGTCGTCGCCGGCGGCCCGGCGTTCCGGGCCCGCCCCGTCGCCGGGTTCCGGGCCGGCCGCGCCCCGCTCGCCGGCCGGCGGGCGGCCCGCCGCGTCGCCGTCGGCGAGAAAGCGGCGGACCAGGACGGCCGCCTCGGCCAGCGCCGGGCGGCGGGCGCCGAGCGGGTCGGCCGGCCACTCGGCGCGGAGCACCACCTCGGTGGTCGGGTTGACCGCGTCGCCCGGCGGCTCCGGCGCCCACTCGTCGACCAGGTGCCCCGCGCGGCCGTCCAGGCAGGCGTCGTGCACCTCCCGCAGCAGCACCGACGGGCCGCGCGGCCGCTTGGTCCCCTCCCCCCACCAGTGGCCGGAGCAGAGCAGCAGCCGGCGGGGCCGGGTCACCGCCACGTACGCCAGCCGGCGCTCCTCCCGCTCGTCGTGCGCCCGCCAGGCGTCGGTGAAGTCCTCCAGCGCCCGGGCCACCCCGCGCTGGTCCTCGGTGCCGCCCAGGCCCAGCTCGGGCAGCCCGTCGGCGTCGCCGCGCAGCGGGAACGGCAGCACGCCGAGCCCGCCCAGCCAGTGGTCGGAGTTGCGCACCGGCCCCGGCCACACGCCCCGGCTCAGCCCGGCCACCGCGACCACGTCCCACTCCAGGCCCTTCGCGGCGTGCGCGGTGAGGATCTGCACCGCCCCCTCGACCACCTCCACCTCGCCCGGGCTGAGGCCGCGCTCCTCGTCCTCCGCGGCGGCGAGGTAGGCCAGGAAACCCGACAGGGTGGCGCCCGGCGTCTCGCCGCCGAACCGGGCGGCGACGTCGCCGAGCGCGTCCAGGTGGCCCCGGGCCAGGCCGGCGTCCCCGGCGCCGTCCCGGCCGGCGCGTACGGCCACCTCCACGTCCAGGCCGATCGTGCGCTCGATGTCCGCGATCAGCTCCGGCAGGGACTGGTCCAGCCGGTAGCGCAGCAGCCCCAGCTCCCGGGCGTACGCGCGTAACCGGGCGTAGCCCTCCGCCGAGTACGCCTGCGCCGGGCCGAGGTCGGCCAGCGCCTCGACCAGGGTCGCCTCGTCGAGCAGGTCGGGGGTGATCTCCGGGCTGCCGTCGTCGGCGAGCTTCCGCCGGGCGGCGGCGATGCCCTTCGCCCGGCGGTGCAGGGCCACCAGGTCACGTGGGCCGATCCGCCAGCGCGCCCCGGTCAGCAGCCGCAGCAGGGCCGCCCCGTCCGTCGGGTCCGCCAGCACCCGCAGCGTGCACACCACGTCCCGCACCTCGGGGGTGTCCAGCAGGCCGCCCAGGCCGACCACCTCGACGGGCAGCCCGCGCTCGCGCAGCGCCGACTCGATCGCGGGGATCTGGCTGCGCAGCCGCACGAGCACGGCCGTCGTCGGCCGCAGCGGCACCGGGATGTGCTCGGGCAGCGCGCCGGGCATGGCAGCCGCCCCGCGCCAGGCGTGCAGCACGCTGTCGGCGATCCAGTCGGCCTCGTCGGCGTACGTCGGGAGCAGGGCGCAGTGGACGGTGCCGCCGGCGGCGCCGCGGGCGCTGCGGTGCGGCACCGGGTCCTTGACGCTCATGGCGGCGCGCAGCTCCGGCACCCGGGCGCCGGCGGCCCGCAGCGGGGTGGCCAGGGCGTTGGCGACGCCGAGGATCTCGGGGCGGTTGCGCCAGCTCGTGGTGAGGCCGAGCACCTCGGCCGGCGCGCCGTCGGCGCGGGCGAACTCCGTGGGGAAGCGGTCCAGGGTGCCGGCGCTCGCCCCCCGCCAGCCGTAGATCGACTGGCACGGGTCACCGACCGCGGTCACCGGGTGCCCGCCGCCGAACAGCGCGTTGAGCAGCACCACCTGGGCGTGGCTGGTGTCCTGGTACTCGTCCAGCAGCACCACCCGGAAGCGGTCCCGCTCGATCTCGCCGACCCCGGGGTGGTCCCGGGCCACCCAGGCCGCCCGGGCGAGCTGGTCGGCGAAGTCCATCGCCTCGAAGTCCTCCTTGCGCCGGGCGTACGCGCGCACCAGCGGGAGCAGCTTCAGCCGGGTCTGCTGGAGGGCCAGGGCCCTGCGCACGTCGGCGTAGACCCGGCCGGGGCGGGCCTGCACCTCGGCGAAGAACCGGCCCGTCCAGGCGGCCAGCTCGTCCGGGTCGACCAGGTGCTCGTCCAGCTCGCCGGCGAGCGCCAGCACGGCGTCGGTGACCGTGCTCGGCATCCGGTCCACCTCGGACATGTCGCCGTCGTAGTTGCGCACCAGCAGGTCGACGAGCTGCCAGCGGGACGCCTCGGTGAGCAGCCGGGTGGACGGCTCGTAGCCGGCCCGCAGCCCGTGCTCGGTGACGATCCGGCCCGCGTACGAGTGGTAGGTGGAGACGGTCGGCTCCCCCGCCAGCGGGTCGTCGAGCGGGTCCCGCCCCCGCCGCCCGAGCCGCCGCACCAACTGGTCGAGCCGCGTACGCACCCGGTGCGCCAGCTCGCCGGCGGCCTTGCGGGTGAAGGTGAGCCCGAGCACCTGCTCCGGCCGCACGTGCGAGTTGGCGACCAGCCAGACCACCCGGGCCGCCATCGTCTCGGTCTTGCCCGAGCCCGCGCCCGCGACCACCAGCAGGGGCTCCACGGGCGCGGCGATGATGGCCGCCTGCTCCCGGGTGGGCGCCGGCAGCCGCAACAGCTTCGCCAGCTCCACCGGCGTGTACCGGGGGCCGGCGTCGGCGACCCGGGGCGTCGGTGTCGCCGTGCCGAACAGGGCGGGCTGGGTCACCGCTCCGCCTCAGTTCGCGACTGCGGGGCTCGCAAGGTCACTCCTCACACTCACGGTGCCGTCCTGGTTCGCGACCGCGGGGCTCGCAACCGCATGCTCAGGCTCACGGTTGGTCGGGGCGGCGGGCGGTCGGGGGCTCGACCACCTGGCGGCCCTGCCCGGACACCGGGCAGCTCGACCGCACCGGGCAGACCCGGCACTTCGAGTTGGCGACGGCGGCGAACGTGGCGGCGGCCATCGTATCGGCGGTGCGCCGCACGAGCGCGGTCGCCCAGCCGGCCTCCGGGCCCTCCCCGGCCGGCGGCTGGCTCTGCTCCTTCGCGTCCTTCGCCCCGGTGCCGAGCTGCACCAGCGCCGCCCCGCCGGACTCCTCGCCGAACTCGACGAACGCTCCCGCCTCGACCGCCGCCTGGTACGCGCCGAGCTGCGGGTGCTCGGCCAGGTCGTGCGCGGTGACCGCGGTGGACTTCCCGGTCTTCAGGTCGATCACGACCAGCCGGCCGTCGGCGTCGACCTCCAGCCGGTCCACCCGGCCGACCAGCTCGACGGGCCGGTGCGGATCGTCGAGGCGCACCGCGAACTCGTGCTCGATCGCGAGCAGCCGGCGCGGGTTGGCCGCCAGCCAGCGCAGCAGCTTGTCGACCATCCCCTCGGCGCGGGCCCGCTCGGGCCCGACCATCCAGCGGGCGGCCAGCTCGATCGCGTCGAACCGGGCGGCGACGTAGTCCAGCAGGGCGCCCCGGTCGACGCTCGCGTCCTCGGCGAGCATCGCGGCGGCGTGCACCAGGTTGCCGACCCCCTGGGCGGCGCTGGCCGGAGCGCTGCCGCCGTGCCGCTCCAGCAGCCAGCGCAGGCTGCACCGCAGCGCGCTCTCCATGCCCGACGGGGTGACCCGGACCGGCTCCCCCTCGTCGACGAGCGGGCGGTCGTCGGAGAGCTGCCGCAGCCCCCACCAGTCGTCCGGGTGCGCACCGGCGACCCCGGCGGCCGCGAGGCGGGCCAGCTCGGCCGCCGCCGCCTGCCGCCGGGCGTAGGGCGCGTCCGGGTCGCTGACCGCCGTACGCAGCTCCGCCACCAGCGCCGGCAGGGTGAGCGCGCGGGGCGGCCGGCTCACCGGCAGCGTCCTCGGCCGGTCCGGTTCCTCCTCGGCGGCCGCCACCGGGCCGTCGCCCGCCCCCGCCGCCCCGGCTCCCGGCCGGGGCGGTTCATCCTCGGCCGCCGCCGCCCCGGCTTCCGGCAAAGTCGGGCCGGACCCGCCCGACGTCGATCCGGCCCGCGCCGGCTCGGCCGGGGTCGGCGCCGCGGGGTCACCGGTCCGCGTCGGCCCGGCCAGGGTCGCCGTTGCCGGGCCCCCGCCCGGAGTCGCCCCCGGCGGGACCGGCCCCGCGGCGCCCGGCCCGGCCTGCGTCGGCCCGGGCTGCGTCGGCCCGGGCTGCGTCGGCCCGGGCTGCGTCGGCCCGGGCTGCGTCGGCCCGGGCTGCGTCGGCCCGGGCTGCGTCGGCCCAACCGGGTCCGGCCGGCCGGGCGGGGAGCCGTCGTCCGGCGCGGGCGGGTCGGTCGGGCCCAGCTCGTAGAGGAAGCGGCTCGGCTGTTCCTCGTGGTCGTCACCGCCGACGGCGGCGGAGGCGACCGCGCTGACCAGCAGCCGGCGCCGGGCCCGGGTGACCGCCACGTGGAACAGCCGCCGCTCCTCGTCCAGCAGCGCCGAGGTCTGCCCGACCAGGGTGGCCACCGTGCCGGCGCCGGCCGCCCGGCCGGCGAGCACGTCGACCAGCCGCTCGGAGCCGAGCAGGCTGCCGCGCAGCCGCAGGTCGGGCCAGACGCCCTCCTGCACCCCGGCGACCGCCACCAGGTCCCACTCCAGCCCCTTCGCGGCGTGCGCGGTGAGCAGCCGGACCGCCTCACCCCGGTCGGCGGTGGGGGCGATCGTGTCGGCCGGCAGGTCCTGGCCGAGGACGTGGTCGAGAAAGACCTCGGTGCGCGCGCCGGGCAGCCGGTCCGTGAACCGGGCCGCCGCGTCGAAGAGCACCATCACGGCGTCGAGGTCCCGGTCGGCAGCCTCGGCGCGCCGGCGCCGGGCCACGTCCCCCTCGCCGGCCACCGTCTGGCCCCGACCGATCGCGGCGGACCACAGCTCGGCCAGCCCGCTGGCCCGCCAGACCGCCCACAGCACGTCCTCCGCGGTGGCGCCGGGCCGGGCGGCGGTCTCCCGGGCGACGGCCAGCAGGCCGGCCACCGTCTGCGCCGGCTCGGCCCAGCGCCGCTCGATCCCGGCCAGCTCGGCCGGGTCGCGCAGCGCCTCGACGATCAGCTCGCCCGAGGGCCGGCGGTCGCCGGCGGCCAGCGCCAGGGCCCGCAGCCCCTGCCGCAGCCGCCGCTCGGCCAGCGGGTCGGCGCCGCCGAGCGGCGAGTGCAGCAGGGCGACCGCGGCCTCCTCGTCGAGCCGCTCGGGCTCCAGCGCGCAGCGCAACAGGAGCAGCAGCGGCGCGACCGCCGGTTGCAGGTGCAGTGGCAGGTCCTCGCCGTGCACCACGGTGGGCACCCCGGCGGCGTGCAGCGCGCGTTGCAGCGAGGGCAGCTGCCGCCCGGTGGAGCGCACCAGCACGGCCATCTCCGACCACGGCACGCCGCCGAGCAGGTGCGCCTCGCGCAGGGCATGGGCCAGCCAGGCCGCCTCGCTGGTGGCCGAGCGGAAGGTGCGCACCTCCACCGAGCCGGGCGGCGCGTCGGGCAGCGGGTGCAGCCTGCGGTGCGCCGCCGGGCCGCGCAGCCGCCGCGCCAGCCGACCGGACGCGGCGAGCAGCCGGGGGCCGGCCCGGTAGGAGGTGGTCAGCACCACCTGCGCCGCGGGCGCCCCGGAGGCGGTGCGGAAGCGGTGCGGGAACGTGGTCACCACGGCGGGGTCCGCGCCGCGGAAGGCGTACGTGGACGAATCAGGGTCGGCGAACGCGACGAGGGACTTGCCGCCGCCGGCCACCGTCGCGAGCAGTTCCTGCTGGGCGGGATCGGTGTCGGCCAGCTCGTCGACGTAGACGTACGCCAGCCGGCGTCGCTCGGCCGCGAGCAGCTCGGGGTCGTCGAGCAGCATCCCGGTGGCGGCCCGGACCAGCTCGGCCGGGTCGTACGCGACGGAGCCGCGGTTGCTGACGTCGCGCAGGGCGAGCACGGCCACGTACTCCCGAAGGAAGCGCGCGGCGGCCGGCCAGTCGGCGCGGCCGAGCTTCTCGCCCAGCCGGGCCAGCTCGACGGGGCCGACCCCGCGCTCGGCGGCGCGCATCAGCAGGTCGCGCAGCTGTGCCGCGAAGGCCCGGGTGCGCAGCGCGGGGCGCAGGTCCTCCGGCCAGCCGACCGGGTCGTCGCCCGGTTCCTCGCCGACCACGTCGAGCAGCTCGCGGATGATCAGATCCTGCTCGGGGCCGGTGAGCAGCCGGGGGGACGGCTCTCCCCGCTCGGCCGCGGCCCGGCGCAGCAGCCCGAAGGCGTACGCCGGGAAGGTGCGCACCAGCGGCTCGCGCAGCACGCGGTGCCCGCTCCCGGCGGCCCGGGCCTCGATCCGCTGGCGCAGCGCGGTGGCGCCCCGGCGGCCGAAGGTGAGCACCAGGATCCGCTCCGGGTCGACGCCCTCGGCCACCCGCGCGGCGACCGCCTCGACCAGGGTGCTGGTCTTGCCCGTGCCGGGGCCGCCGAGCACCAGCATCGGCCCGTCGGTGTGCGCGACGATCTCGGCCTGGCGCGGGTCGGTCAGCCGCGCCGTCCCCCGGTGCGCGTCACCGCCGGCCGGCCCACCTGGCCGCCCGTCCCCCCGGGCCGGCCCACCGGACCGGTGGCCCCCCGGGGCCGCCTCGGCGGGCCGGCGCACCAGCCGGTACGCCTGCATCCCCCCATCCCACCACGCCGGTACGACACCCCCGCCCCGCCCCGCCACCCCGCCCCGCCTCCTTCCCTTCCGCGATCTTGCACTTTCGGCCCCGACGAACGCATACGAAAGGGGCACAACAGGGGCCACAAGTGCAAGATCGCGGCGGGACAGGGGAGGGTGGGGTGGGGGTGGGTCAGGTTAGGCGGAGTTCGAGGGTGTCCAGGGCGGCGGGGACCGTGTCGGTCAGGGTGAGCAGGTCCAGGCCGGCGGGCTTGAGGAAGGTCTGGTCGGCCAGGGCGCGCAGCCAGTCGAGCATCGGGCGGTAGAAGCCGTCGGTGTCGACCAGCACCATCGGCTTGGCGTGCAGGGCGAGCGTCGCCGTCGTCCAGACCTCGAACAGCTCGTCGAGGGTGCCGAGGCCGCCGGGCAGCGTGAGGAACGCGTCCGACTTGTCGATCATCAAGGTCTTGCGACTGGCCATCGAGTCGGTCACGAGCAGCTCGTCCGACGCCAGGTCGGCGACCTCCAGGTCGACCAGCGACTGCGGGATCACCCCGATCGTCCGCCCGCCGGCGGCCCGCGCGCCGTCCGCCAACGCGCCCATCATGCCGACGCACCCGCCCCCGCTGACCAGCGTGTGCCCGCGCCGGGCGATCTCCGCGCCCGTCTCGGCCGCGAGGTCCAGCCAGCGGCGGTCGAGCGTACGGGAGGAGGCGCAGAACACGCAGATCGCCGCCACGCCTCAGCGCTCCCCGCTCGCGTCGCCCGCCCGGCGCGGCCCGGCCGACGCGGCCCCGGCCGACGCACCGCCACCCGAAGCAGCGCCACCCGAAGCAGCGCCGCGCGACGGGGCGTCGCCGGGCACGTCGGCGCCGCCGGTCGACCCGGCGCCGTTCGCCGCCCCGGCCGCCGCGGCGGCCTGCTGTTCGGCGGCGGCGACGGCGACGGCCTCATCGCGGACCGCGTCCTGCTCGACGGAGAGGGCGGCCTCGGCCTCCACGATGTGCCGGACCGCCGCGTCGACGTCGTCGGTCACGCAGATCAGTTCCAGGTCGATCGACCCGATCTTGCCGTCGGCGGCCATGGTGTCGCGCAGCCAGTCGAGCAGGCCCCGCCAGTAGTCGGCGCCCATCAACACCACGGGGAACCGGGTGACCTTGCCCGTCTGCACCAGGGTGAGCGCCTCGAAGAGCTCGTCCATGGTGCCGAACCCGCCGGGCAGCACGACGAACGCCTGCGCGTACTTGACGAACATCGTCTTGCGGGCGAAGAAGTAGCGGAAGTCGATGGCCAGGTCGACCCAGTCGTTGAGGCCCTGCTCGAAGGGAAGCTCGATGCCGAGCCCGACGGAGAGCCCGCCCGCCTCGCTGGCGCCCCGGTTGGCCGCCTCCATCACGCCCGGCCCGCCGCCGGTGATCACCGCGTAGCCGGCCCGGGCCAGGGCCCCGCCCAGCGCCTCGGCCAGCCGGCACTCCGGACTCTCGGGCCGGCTGCGGGCGGAGCCGAAGACGCTCACCGCCGGGGGCAGGTCGGCGAGGGTGTCGAAGCCCTCCACGAACTCGGAGAGGATGCGCAGGGCCCGCCAGGCGTCCTTGGTCTTCCAGTCGCCGCGCCCCCGCGAGTCGAGCAGGCGCTGGTCGGCGGTGCTGTTCGTGATCGCCTGCCGACGCAGCGTCACGGCGCCCCGGTGCCGTTCCCGTCCCGGCTCGCGGCCGGCCTCCCGCCCGTTGCTCTGACCCATGGGAGCAACCGTAGTGGAGCGACACCCGTCGGGTGCGCGGGGCGACGAGCCCGGAAATTAGTTCCGGATCATGGGCAACTAATTCGGTCGCCCGCACGTCTTACTATTCACATACCGGGTATGCCCCGGCGCGCGCCTTCGGGGGAGGAGCCAGCGTGATCAGCAACAGCGAGATGATCCGGATCCGGCGACAGATGCAGCGCCGGATCCGCGACGTGGTGGCCGAGCGCCGCCGCGCCCGCCTGATGGAGCCGTCCGCCGCCGACCAGGGCGGCCCGGCCGACGCCCGGCCCACCGCCGACGCGTCCGCCGCCGTCTGACCACACCGCCGTCCGACCGCACCGCCACCGTCCGACCGCACCGACGACCACGACCGGGAGGTTCGCGTCACCGGGCACCGTCCAGTGACGCGGGCCTCCCGGTCGCGCACGGGGCGACCACCGGGGCGGGCGGCCGGCAGACGCCAGGACGACCGCCCAGGAGTCCGTCAGGCGGGGGCGAGCCAGCGGTGCAACGTGGCGGCGCCGTCCCGGATCTTGCTGATCTCGACGTGCTCGTCCGGGTGGTGGGCCAGGTTCGGGTCGCCGGGGCCGAAGTTCAGGGCCGGGATGCCCATCGCCGCGAACCGGGCCACGTCCGTCCAGCCCAGCTTGCCGATCGGCGCGGCGCCGACCGCCGCGAGGAACTCCCGGGCCGGGGCCGCCTCCAGCCCGGGCGGGGCGCCGGCGGCCGAGTCGGTGACCCGCACGTCGAAGCCGGCGAAGACCTCCCGCAGGTGCGCCTCGGCCTCGGCCGGCGTACGGTCCGGCGCGAACCGGTAGTTGACCTCGACCTCGCACCGGTCCGGCACCACGTTGCCGGCCACGCCGCCGTTGATGCGGACCGCGTTCATCCCCTCCCGGTAGTCACAGCCGTCGATGGTGACGCGCCGCGCCTCGTACCGGGTCAGCCGGTCGAGCACCTCGCCCGCCGCGTGGATCGCATTCACCCCGTGCCACGAGCGGGCCGAGTGGGCGCGTACGCCGGTGGTGGTGACCACGCACCGCATGGTGCCCTGGCAGCCGGCCTCGACGATCCCGTACGTCGGCTCCAGCAGCACCGCGAAGTCCGCCTCCAGCCACTCCGGGTGCGCCTCGGCGACGAGGAAGAGGCCGTTGTACTTCGACTCGATCTCCTCGGCCTCGTAGAAGAAGTACGTCACGTCGTAGCGCGGGTCCGGCAGCGTCACCGCCAGGTGCAGCGCGTACGCCACCCCGGACTTCATGTCGGAGGTGCCGCAGCCGTACATCAGGTCGCCGCGCATGCTCGACGGGAAGTTGTTGTTCAGCGGCACCGTGTCCAGGTGGCCGGCGAGCACGATCCGCTGGTCCCGGCCCAGGTCGGTCCGCGCCATCACCGTGTTGCCGTGCCGGTAGGTGGTCAGGTGCGGCACGCCCCGCAGCACCTCCTCCACGCAGTCGGCGATGGCCTTCTCGTCGAGGGACACGGACTCTATGTCGACCAGCGCACGGGTCAGGGCCACCGGATCGGCCAGGACCTCGGGGGTCAGCGGGTTCTCCATGGTTCGCACGGTACCGTCAGGTCGGGTGAGCGCGAGGAGCGAGCGTTCCCCGGGCGGCCGGCGTGGGACGCGGCCGCGCGGGGGCGCGAGGGGAACCCGCGGCCCGCAGTCACGAACGAGAGGTGAATCAGTGACGTCCGAATCCGCCTGGGGCATCGGCCTGGCCACCGTGACCGCTGACGACCAGGTGCTCGACACCTGGTACCCGACCGGCAAGCTGGGGCTCGGCGAGCTGCCGCTGGTCGCCGGCGAGGACGAGGCGGACGTGCTGGACCTGCCGCCGGGGGCGGTCGGCGACCGGGCGCTGCCCGGGCTGCGTACCGTCCAGGTGGTCACCGTCATCGGCTCGCTGGACGACCCGATCAAGGACGCCGCCGACGCGTACCTGCGGCTGCACCTGCTCTCGCACCGCCTGGTGCGTCCCAACGAGCTGAACCTCGACGGCATCTTCGGCAAGCTGGCGAACGTCGCGTGGACCTCCGCCGGGCCGTGCCCGCCGGAGCGGGTGGACGAGCTGCGGGTCGTCGAGCGGGCGACGGGCCGCCACCTGGCCGTCTACGGGGTGGACAAGTTCCCCCGGATGACCGACTACGTGGTGCCCTCCGGGGTCCGGATCGCCGACGCCGACCGGGTGCGGCTCGGCGCGCACCTGGCCGCCGGCACCACCGTCATGCACGAGGGATTCGTGAACTTCAACGCCGGCACGCTCGGCACCTCGATGGTGGAGGGGCGGATCGTGCAGGGCGTGCTGGTCGGCGACGGCTCCGACATCGGCGGGGGTGCCTCCATCATGGGCACCCTCTCGGGCGGCGGCACCGAGAAGGTGCGCATCGGCGAGCGGAGCCTGATCGGCGCGAACGCCGGCGTCGGGATCTCCCTCGGCGACGACTGCGTGGTCGAGGCCGGGTGCTACATCACCGCCGCGTCGAAGATCACGCTGCCGGACGGCCGGGTGGTCAAGGCCCTTGAGCTCTCCGGCGTGGACGGGCTGCTGTTCTGGCGCAACTCGGTCACCGGGGCGCTGGAGGCGAAGCAGCGCACCGGCCGGGGCATCGAGCTGAACGCCGCCCTGCACGCCAACGACTGACGGCCGCCCCTCCGGGTCCGCGGCCGGCCGCGGACCCGGAGGGGGTACGCCTCACCGCAGGCGGTACGCCTGGATGACGCGCTGGGTGACCGTGTTGCCGGCGGTGTCCCGGGCGGTGGCCCGCAGCGAGACGTGTCCGGCGCCGGCCGGGTGCTCGACGATGGCCGTCCAGCCGTCCCCGCCGGGCCGGACCCGGGCCGGCTGCCAGGTCTTCCCGCCGTCGTAGGAGACGTCGACGGTCAACGCGGCCACCCGGGCCGACGGTGCGCCCGGCTGCCGCTGCACAAGCACCGGGATGGCGAAGGTGCGCCCGGCCGGGGCCGCGTGGTCCTGGTCGAGCCGGGGTGCGAAGCGGATCGCCGACACCGGCAGCGCGGCCGGGTCGTCCCCGGCGACGTGCCGGGACCGGAACGTCCACGTCGCCGCGACCTCGGTGGCGAGGTCGGTGAAGCTCCGCTTCGACAGCACCTCCAGCCGGTAGTCCGCCGCGCCGGGCGGCACCTCGAACCGGCCGTACGCCGGTTCCGGGGTCTCCCCGACCAGCTCGCCGTCGCGGTAGAGGGCGGTACGGGCGGTGTCGGCGACGGAGCCGCCGGGGTGCCCCTCGGCGTCACTGTGCAGCGGCAGGCTCACCTCGATGCGGTCGCCCTGGCGGGTGACCCCGGCCGCCGGGAGGGACGGCCCGTACGGCGCGCCGTTCCAGCTCTCCCGGTAGTGCCGGCCGGCCCGCAGGCTCCGCTCCTCGGAGAACAGCACGGCCTTGACGTCGGTCCAGCCGTCCTCGGTCGGCACCCCGAAGTTCAGCTCGGAGGACCAGCGCACGCCCCGGGTGTTGTAGTGCTCGACCCGCTGCCCGGGCGCGGCGGTGGGCAGGACGACCGCCCAGCCGCCGACGTCCGGCTCCAGGTGCGGGAAGACCAGCCGCTCGGTCACCAGCCCGGAAGGTGCGGCCCGGAACCGGTGGGTGACGGTCGCCAGGTCCTTCGCCCGATAGTCCCGGACGAAGCCGGTCGGCATCCGGCCGGGCGTCGCCTCGCTGAGGGCGTAGAGGTAGGGGCTGCTGGCGGCCTCCCGGTCGGCCCACTGGCTGCTGATCGTGGCGACGAAGCGCTCCCCGGACACCGACCGGCCGAGACCGGCGCTGAAGAGACCGTCGAAGTCGAAGGCCAGCAGGCCGAAGCCGTAGCTGCCCTCGTCGAGGAGGAAGTTCGCGCCGGTGTCGACCAGCACCGTGGTGGCCGAGCCCTGCGGGACGCTCATCCGGACCGGCCTGCCCTGCCGGGCGTCCACGGTGACCCGGGTGTCCCCGGCGACCACCAGCTCCGGCTGGACGATCTGCGTGACCCCGGCGAACTGCTCGCCGTCCAGCTCGAACACGAGGCTGTTCAGGCCGTACCGGCCCTTCGGCAGCCGCAGCTCGGCGGTGCCGTCCGGGTCGTACACGTCGTACGTGGCGAATCCGTCCAGCGAGACCAGCGTGGTGCCGTGCTCGCCGACGGCCGCGCCGTCCCGGCCCAGGTGGCGGACCGTCACGTTGTAGCTCTCCACCTCCCGGTGCACGGCCAGCGGGGTGACCGCCACCGTGTCGCCGGAGCGGGCGACGACCCGGCCGGTGTAGTGGCCGTCCGGCCCGTCGACCCGGGTGTCGGCGGTGACGGTGGCGCTCGCCGTGCCGCCGGCCGGCACGCTGACCCGCTCGGCGTCGAGCGCGAACATGCCGGCGGGGGCCGGCTCGCCGTCCGGGCGGGTCACCTCGACGGCCAGGTCCAGGGTGACCGCGGCCGGGCCGTCGTTGCGCCAGGTCACCGTGCGGGTGATCGGGGTGTCGTCGTGGTGGGGCCAGAGCGCCCGGCCGAAGGAGACGCTCGGCGGGTCGCTGGTCACCGTCTGGCCGATCGCGCGGGCCACGTCGACCCGCCCGGCCCCCTGCTGGTACGCGGTCAGCTCCGGGCGGGGTTTCGCCGAGGCCATCAGGGTGGCCTTGAGCCGGCCGGCGGTCCAGTCGGTGTGCTGCTGGGCCAGCAGCGCCACCGCGCCGGTGACGTGCGGGGCGGCCATCGACGTGCCGGACAGGGCGACGTACCCGTCCCCGGCCGGCTCGCCGATCACCCCGTCCCGGCTGCGCGCCGCGACGATCCCCACGCCGGGGGCGGTGAGGTCCGGCTTGAGCCCGTCGTCGCCGACTCGGGGGCCACGGCTGGAGAAGTTGGCGAGGCTGTCGTCCCGTTCGACGGCACCCACCGAGAGGGCGGCGTCGGCGGTGCTGGGGGAACTGACCGGGGCGAAGGTGCCGTCGTTGCCGGCGCTGATCACGAAGAGGGCGCCGGTCTGCGCGGTGAGCGCGTTGACGGCCTCCTCCAGCGGGTCGATCTCCGGGGTGTCGAAGCCACCGAGACTCAGGTTGACCACGTCGGCCCGCTGCTCGACCGTGGCCCACTGCATGCCGGCGAGGATCGCCGACTCGGGGCAGCCGTACGTCTCGCAGACCTTGCCGTCGAGCAGCGTCGCGTCGGGGGCCACGCCCCGGTGCCGGCCACCGGAGGCGGCGCCGCTGCCGGCGATGATCGAGGCGACGTGGGTGCCGTGCCCGACCACGTCGCCGGCCGCGGCCTCCTCGGTGAAGTTGCGCGCCTGCGCCACCCGGCCGGCCAGGTCCGGGTGGGTGGCGTCCAGCCCGGTGTCCAGCACCGCCACCCGCACGTCCCGGCCGGTGAGACCGGCCTGGTGGGCGGCCGGCGCGCCGATCTGCGGCACGCTGCGGTCGAGGGTGATCCGCCGCCGGCCGTCGAGCCAGATCCGGTCGACACCCCCCGCCGCGCCTGCCCGCGCTCCGGCGGCGGCGACCGCCGCCCACACCTCGCCGGCCCGGTCCTTGGCGGCCGTCGCGGCGACCCCGCGGACGGCGGGCAACTCGCGGGTGACGGTCACCCCGGCCGGCGCCGCCGCACGCCGGGCGCCGCCCGATCCGCCGGTGATCAGCACCGGCAGGTCGTCGCGGCGGGCGTCGTCGTAGCCGGCCTCGATCAGCCCGGTGACGTCGAACAGCCGCCGGTCGACCCGCCCCGCCTGGATCGGCGCCACCGCGTCCTGCGGCACGACGCTGAGCCGGCCCTGCTCGCGGCGGGTCAGGAAGCGGATCTTCTCGCGCCCCGGCCCGGGACGCACGCTCGCCCCGGCGCCGGTCACGGTGACCCGGTCCCCGGTGATCAGGGTGACGGTGGTGGGACGGCTGCCCGGCTGCGGCGCCGGGGCTGCGGCACCGGGGCCGGCGGTCGGGTCAGGACGGGCGGCGGGGCCGACGGGCGCCTGGGCCACGGCCATTCCCGGAGTGCCGAGCACCAGGCCGAGCACGAGACCGAGACCGGCCAGTTTTCTTGTTCGCTGCAACGGATCCTCCTCGTCGGGCGTTACTACCTGTGGAGAGACGCGCATTGACGGTCATCATATTTACATACCGGGTATGCAAAATGAAGACGCGAAGATGACGGACCAACCAACGGACGTGCCCGCCCTCCGGGAAGATCGACCGGTGACCTCCATGAAGGAACGCATGCTGGCCGGCGAGCCGTACATCGCCAACGAGCCGGAGATCGTCGCCGACCTGGACCGCGCCGCGCGGCTGATGGAACGCTTCAACACCAGTCCCGCAGCCGACCCCGAGGGCCGGCTCGCGGCCCTGCGCGACCTGCTCGGCGAGGTGGGCGAGGAGGCCTGGGTGCGGCCACCCTTCCACTGCGACTACGGCTGGCAGATCCGGATCGGGCCGCGCAGCTTCGTCAACTTCAACGCGGTCTTCCTCGACGTCGCCCCGATCACCATCGGCGCCGACGTCCAGATCGGACCGAACGTGCAACTGCTCACCCCCACCCACCCCGTCGAGCCCGGGCCGCGCCGCGACAAGTGGGAGGCGGCCAAGCCGATCACCATCGGCGACAACGTCTGGCTCGGCGGCGGCGCGATCGTGCTCGCCGGTGTCACCGTCGGGGAGAACACCGTCGTCGGCGCGGGTGCCGTCGTGACGAAGGACCTGCCGGCCAACGTCGTCGCGCTGGGTAATCCGGCTCGCGTCGTACGCCAGCTCGACTGACCCCCGATCAAGCCCACCACCTGCACAAACGTCCATCCGCGACTGGCGCGGACAACCCGTCCACGGCACTGTGGGTGGTGACGTCGTCACCAGGAGGCGGGGATGATCGGTCGGGTGCTCGAACTGCGCGTGCACGGGGTCTCCAACACGCCCCCGGGCCAGATCCTCGGCCTGCGGCCCGCGCCGGGGGCCGACCCGCCCCCGCCGTGGCGCGTCGCGGGCGACCCGGTCACCGGCTTCTACCGCTCCCCCGCCGCCGGGCCGGACGACCCGATCGTCGTCGAGGCGTACAGCTGGGGGCAGTTGACCTCCGGCGGGCGGACCGCGCGTGACGTGGAACGGGCGCTGTGGACGCTGCTGCTGCCCTTCACCCTGGCCAACGTCGCGCTGCACGCCCGGCCGGGCATCCCGGCGGACCCGGACGACGAACGCCCGGCCGGCAGGTCGGGGGTCACCGCCTGGTTGATCCGGCTGTTCTGCCTGAGCCTCACCGGCATGCTCGCGCTCACCTTCACCGGTGTCGGCGTCGACCTCGTGGGCTGGCAGTGCGTCGACGAGGACTGCCTGCGCCGGATCCCCGGCCCCTGGGAGTTCCTCGGGCAGGGCTGGTGGAGCGAGGGCGCGCGGCCCCTCGCCGTCGGCCTGCTCGCACCGCTCGGCGTGCTGGCCCTGCTCGGGCTGGTGAGCTGGCGGACCTACCAGTACGAGGCGCAGATGCCGGCCGAGCCGGTCCCCCTCACCGGCGCCCGGCCGCCCGACGGGACCCCGACGGGCGAGCCCGGGCAGCCCGTGCCGGAGCCACCGGCGCCCGAGCCGCCACCCGGCCCGCTGGGCAACCCGCTCCAGCACCCCACCTTCTGGGACGGGGAGGGGCAGCTCCGCCGCGCGGCCGTGCTGCACCTCTGCACCGGCGCCGTCGTGGCCGCCGCCGTACCGCTCGGCGCGGTCCTCGCGATGGACCCGCCCCACGGCGCCCGGGCCGCCGTCGCCTGGCCCACCGTGGCCGCGCTCGCCGCCGCCGTGCTGATCGCGGTCGTGGCGCTCGCGCGGCCCTGGCTGACCCGGCGCGCCGGCCGCACCCCGCTCGGCCGCTGGAGCGTGGCGGTCGCCGTGCTCACCGGCGCCGGGCTGGCGGGCACCCTGCTGATCCTGCTGCTGCCCGACGGGCCCGCAGGCACCCCGCTGGCCGACCTGCGCCAGGTGCCCGGCTGCGGCCGGCAGCCCGCCGCGCCGCCGTGCCCGGCCGACCGGTCGCTGCCCGGCGTCGACCGGGTCGTCGCCTGGCTCGGCACCGGGCAACTGCTGCTGCTGATCGCGATCGGGTCGGTGAGCCGGTCGGGGCGGCGGGCACTCGCCGCGCCGGCGGCGGCCGCCCTGCTGCTCGCCCTCGGCGTCGCCTGGATCGCGGGCCGACTGCCCGGGATCCCGCCCGCGCCTCCGCCGTTGGAGGTCTGGATGCTCGCCGTCGGGGTCGTCGCGCTCGCCGCGACCGGCCTGCTGCTGCCGCGCGTGCCGACGCCGGCCGAGCGGCAGCCGCCGGAGCCCCACACCGACCTGGCCTGGGGCGGCCGGGCCCCGGCGCTCATCGCCGGCTTCGGCTGGGTGCTCTGCGTCTCCTACTGCGCCGGCCTGCTCTACTGGGTCACCGGCCGGCTCGGCGGCGGCGCGACGGCCGACGCGGTCTCCCCCGTGACGCCCCCGGTCCCGGTGACCTGGGCCGGGCTCGCGTTCGCCGTCGCCCTGCTCACGCTCGTCGCCACGGCCGCCCGGGCCGGCCTGATCTTCCTCCGCCTGCGCCGCCACGAGTACGCGGAGCTGGTGCCCGCCGGTCACCGGCTCTCCGGCCACGACCTGCGGCGCTGCCGGCAGGTGAGCGCCTGGCGGGCGCTGCACCGCCTGGTCGGCGAGCACGCGGTGCGACTGGTCGGCCGCTACGCCGCCGCGTCCGGGGTGCTGGTCACCCTCGGCTACGCCGCCGCGCTCTCCGGCGGCCGGCCCCACCCCACGGCGGCGACCGGCGGCGCCGCCGTGGTCGAGTGGATCTCCGGCGTGGGCGACCGGATGCTCGGCTGGCTGCCGGTGCTCGTCGGCGCGGTGGGTCTGCTGGTCTACCGGAACGACCTCGTCCGCCGCTCGGTCGGCGTGCTCTGGGACGTCGGCACCTTCTGGCCCCGGGCCGCGCACCCGCTCGCCCCGCCCAGCTACGCCGAGCGGGCCGTGCCCGAGTTGCAGACCCGTACGGCCGGGCTGCTGGCGCTGGACGAGCACGACCCCCGGGCCGTGGACGGGATCATCCTCTCCGGGCACAGCCAGGGCACGGTGATCTGCGCCGCGGTGATCCTCCAGCTCCCCGCCCGGTCGCGGCGGCGGATCTGGTACTTCTCCTACGGCTGCCAGCTCACCCGGCTCTACGGGCGGGTCTTCCCGGCGTACTTCGGGCCCGACCGGCTGCCGCTGCTGGCCGACGCGCTCACGCCGCCCGGTGGGCGCAGCCGCTGGACCAACTTCTGGCGGGCCACCGACCCCCTCGGCTGGCAGGTGACGGCGGGGGAACGCGACGTCGCCGTACGCGACCCGGAGGCGCTGCACCCCAGCGACGGGGAGGTGGCCGACCCGCCGATCCGCAACCACAGCGGCTATCCGGAGGCGGCCGAGTTCCAGCGGGAGCGCTCGCGGGTGGCGCGGCTGCTGCGGCGGGGCGTGCCAGCTCCCCGGCGCGGCGCCGGCTGACCCCGGCCGGTGGCGGTGGGCGGGGCGCGGGTCAGGCCGGCGGCGGCTCGTCGAGCCGGACGACCAGGTCGGCGGCGTGCGCGGTGCCCGCCACCAGGGCGGCGTTGGCCTCGTCGCTGCCCGTCGCCCACGCCCGGGCCTGCTCCGCCGACCGCCCGTACGCCTGGTGCCGGGCCGTCAGCCGGCGCAGCCGCAGCTCGACGTCCAGGTCGAGGAACCACGCCTCGTGCAGCAACGACCGCACCTCGTCCCACGGCGGCGCGCCCAGCAGCAGGTAGTTGCCCTCGGTGACCACCAGCCGCACCGACGGCGGCACCTCGATCGCCCCGGCCACCGGCTCCTCCAGGTCCCGCCGGAACGCCGGCGCGTAGACGGCGGTCGGCTCCAGCCGGCGCAGTCGCCGCAGCATCGAGACATAGCCGTTGGCGTCGAACGTGTCGACGGCGCCCTTGCGCTCGGCCCGGCCCAACCGGTGCAGCTCGGCCTGGGCCAGGTGGAAGCCGTCCATCGGCACCAGCCGGGCGGCGGGGCCGACCGCCTCGACGATCCGCTCCGCCAGCGTGGACTTGCCCGCGCCGGGCGCCCCGGCGATGCCGAGCAGCTGACGCGGGCCGGCGTCGGCGAGGGCGCGCGCCCGCGCGACCAACTCGTCGACCCCGACGACCCGGGCGGCCGTCATCAGCCGAGAACCGGCTCGCTGATCGCGAACCGCGCCTGCACCGCCGCCTGCGCGGTCTGCGGCTGCGGGTCGAGCTCCAGCTCCGGCGGCCCGCCCTCGACGCCGCCGCCCATCCCGTACGCCATCCGGCTCATCATGGGCCGCTCCGCCGCGCCCACGTCAGCCAGCTCGATCAGGGCGGTCACCCGGGCGCCGAGCGCCTCCGCGTATTCGCGGGCGCGCAACAGCGCGTCGGCGATCGCGGCGTGCCGGGCCTCCCGGTGGGCCGGGCTGTCCGGCCGCAGCGACCACCACGGCCCGGCCACCTCGACCTGGTCCTGGTCGGCCAGGCGCAGCATCAGGTCGCCGAGCGCGGTGAAGTCGCTGACCGTCACGGTGGTGGCCACGCTGCCGTGGTACGCGACCACGCGCTCGCCGGAGCGCCGGGTCTCCGGCCGGACCCGCAGCTCGCCGGTCTCCCGCCGGTCGATCGCGGGGCCGTAGCCGTCGAGCAGCACCCGGACGGCGGCGGCCCGCTCGGCCAGTCGGGTCAGGGTGGCCTCCCGGTCCCGGTCGCGGGCCGTGGCGGTCACCGTGAACCGGGCGATCTCGGGAGGGACCTCCCGGTACGCCTCGCCGCGCACCGCCACCACCGGCCCGTCCACCATGCCCTCACCCTAACCGCGCTCCCGCCCGCCCGCCCGCCACGCGCGGGAAGCGACGCGCGCGACGACCGGCCGACGTGCCGCGGCGCGCCGACCGTCCTCGGCGCCGGTCCGCGGGTGCAGGAGACCCTGCGGGCCGCCCGGTCAGGCGGGGTCGGCGGATGCCGGGAGGTGGCCGGTGTAGGCGACGGTGCCGGGGCCGACGCGGCAGCCGGTGAGGTGTCCGCCCGCCTCGCCCAGCGCCAGCAGGTACGCGAGCTCGGCGGCGTGGTCCCCGCTCGTCGGGAACTCCCGCCGGGACGCGTGCAGGTCCCGGTCGAGCAGGGCCGTCCGCAGGTCGCGGGCCTGCCGGTAGCCCTCGACGAGCGCGTCCAGGTCGTCGCCGACCAATGCCGCCGACAACTCGTCCAGGTAGGCGCGCACCCGGTCGAGCTGCCGGACGACCTGCTCGCGGTTGTGGAACAACATGTCTGCGGTCCGCTTCGCGGGCGTACCGGCGATCCGGGTGCCGTCCCGGAAGCTGCCCGCGGCGAGCCCGAGCACGGCGTCCCGGACGTCCGACCGGGCCACCGCCCCGGCGAGGCTGCCGGCCAGCAGGTGGGGGACGTGGGACGACAGGGCCACCACCGCGTCGTGCACGGATGGGGACATCGGCACCACCCGGGCCGCGAAGACGTCCACGACGAGGCCGGCCAGGAGCCGGAACGCGTCGATGCCCTCCGGCGCCGGGCAGAGCACCCAGGCCGCCCCCTCGAACAGCGCCGGCACGGCGGCGGTCAGCCCGAACCGCTCCGTGCCGGCCATCGGGTGCCCGGGGACGAACCGGCCGGTCAGGCCGCGCTCGACGGCGAAGGCCGCCAACCCGCCCTTGGTGCTGCCCACGTCGGTGACCACGCAGCCCTCGGGCGTGTGGGCGGCGACGGTGACCAGGGCGTCCGGCAGGGTCGGCAGCGGCCCGCAGAGGAACACCAGGTCACGGTCGCGCACCGCCTCGACCAGTTCGTCGGGGAAGGCGATCCCCCGTCGGCGCCCCTCCGCCCGGGTGGCCTCGTCGGGATCCCAGCCAGCGACGTCCACGCCCGCCTCGTGCAGCCGCACCAGGATCGACCCGCCGATGAGGCCGGTGCCCACCACGGCGGCCCGCAACGGCCCGCCGGGTCTCTCACGCATCAGGCACCTCGGCGTTTCGGTCGGTACATGTCGAGGACGCCGGCCGTGCTCAGCCGCGCAGCCGGCCGGCGACCGCCGCCACGTGCGCGTCGGACGCGGTCATCGCCACCCGGACGTGCTGCCGACCGGCCGGGCCGTAGAGGGTGCCGGCAGCGGCCAGGATGCCCCGGCGGGCCAGCCAGTCGACCGTCTCCCAGCCGTCCTCACCCCGGGTCAGCCAGAGGTAGAGGCCCGCCTCGGAGTGCTCGACGGTGAAGCCGGCCCCGGTGAACGCGGCGTGCAGGATCTCCCGCCGGGCCCGGTAGCGCTCCCGCTGCTCGTCGGCGTGCCGCTCGTCGCGCAGCGCGGCCACCATCGCGGCCTGCACGGGCGCGGGCACGATCATGCCGGCGTGCTTGCGGACCTTGAGCAGTTCCGCCACGAGCGCCGGGTCACCGGCGACGAACCCGGCCCGGTAGCCGGCCAGGTTGGACCGCTTGGAGAGCGAGTGCACCGCCAGCACGCCGTCGTACGACCCGCCGCAGACCTCGGGCGAGAGCACCGAGACCGGCTCGGCGGACCAGCCCAGGGGCAGGTAGCACTCGTCGCTGGCGACCACCGCGCCGCGCTCCCGGGCCCAGTCGACCACTTTGCGCAGGTGGGCCGCCGGCAGTACCCGCCCGGTCGGGTTGCCCGGCGAGTTGACCCAGACCAGGCGCACCCGGGGGGTCGGGCCGACCGCGGTCAGCGAGTCGGCGCGCACGACGGTGGCCCCGACGAGCCGGGCGCCGTCCTCGTAGGTCGGGTAGGCGACCGACGGCACCACGACGACGTCACCGGGGCCCACCCCGAGCAGGGTGGGCAGCCAGGCGACGAGTTCCTTGGTGCCGATCGTCGGCAGCACGCCGAGGCCGTCGACGCCCGCCCCGCAGGCCCGCGCGACCCACGCGGCGATCGCCTCGCGCAGCGCCGGCGTGCCGGCGGTCAGCGGGTAGCCCGGGGCGTCCGCCGCCTCGGCGAGCGCCCGCCGGATCACCTCGGGCACCGGATCGACCGGCGTGCCCATGGAGAGGTTGATCAGGCCCTCCGGGTGCGCCGCGGCCAGCGCGGCCGCGGCGTCCAGGGTGTCCCAGGTGAACTCGGGCAGCCGCGACGAGACCGGCACGGGACGGTTCAGTGTCCCTCGCCGCGCGGCGGCTGCGCGGCGACGAAGGACGCGTCCTTCTCCACCTTGCCGATCTTCGAGGCGCCACCGGGCGAGCCCAGGTCCTCGAAGAACTCGTAGTTGGCGCCGGTGTAGTCCTTCCACTGCTCCGGGACGTCGTCCTCGTAGAAGATCGCCTCGACCGGGCAGACGGGCTCACAGGCACCACAGTCGACGCACTCGTCGGGGTGGATGTAGAGCATCCGGTTGCCCTCGTAAATGCAGTCGACCGGGCACTCCTCGATGCATGCCTTGTCGAGCACATCCACGCACGGCTCGGCGATGATGTAGGTCACCGGTCTTCTCCTCCGCAAGACACGCCGCGATCACCCGCGACGGTAAGAGCCTAGTATCTCGCCGGGGAGGGGGTCGATCGTGCTCCGACAGCAGGATGTGGGACACCGGATCGTGGTTCGCCGGATTGTGGGGATTCGCGAAGGCCGGCCCCTCTTCTCGGACGCCCTCGGCGAGCTGGTCGAGCTGAGCGAGACCCATCTCACTCTCGCCACCGCACAGGGCCGGCTCCGGGTCCCGGTGGCCGAGGTGCACCGGGCCAAGCGGGTGCCGCCGACCCGCCGGCCCACCGCCGCGGCCGTGGTCGAGCTGGAACTGGCCGCCGACGAGGCGTGGCCCGCCGCAGTCCGGGGTCGGCTCGGGGACTGGCTGCTGCGCGCGGCCGACGGCTGGACCGGCCGGGCCAACTCGGCGCTGCCGGTCGGCGACCCGGACCGGCCGCTACCCGCCGCGCTCGACGCGGTGGAGCGCTGGTACGCCGACCTCGGCCAACCGGCGCTGGTCAACACCCCGCTGCCGCTCGCCGCCCCGGTCGGCGCCGAGCTGGACGCGCGGGGCTGGGGCAGCGGCCCGCCCGTGCTGGTGCAGACCGTGCCCCTGGCGGGGCTGCCGCCGGCCGCCGCCGGGTCACCGCCGGTCGAGCTGGCCACCGCGCCGTCGGACGACTGGCTCGCCGTCGTCGCGGGCCGCAAGGGCGGCCTGCCGGACGCCGCCCGGCACGTGCTCACCGCCGTGGGCCAGGTCCGCTTCGCCCACGTGTACGCCGACGGCGCGCTGGTCGCCATCGGCCGCGGCACGGTCACCGGGTCGGGGCGCTGGCTCGGGCTCAGCCTGATCGAGGTGCGGCCCGAGGCGAGGCGGCAGGGCCTGGCGGGCCGGGTCATCCGCGCGCTCGCCGACTGGGGCGCCACGACCGGCGCCTCGCGCGCCTTCCTCCAGGTCGAGCAGCGCAACACCCCGGCGGTGGCCCTCTACCGGGCTCTCGGCTTCACCACCCACCACACCTACCTGACCCGCACCGCCCCGCACTGACCGCGTCGCCTTCCGCCGCGTACGGGAGGCGCGCCCGATCCCCGGCCCCGCCCCCTGGGCGGGGCCGTGCCCCAGCTGTGAGGGCAGCTCGACAGGGCCGAACAAGGGGCATGGTGCCGCCCCGAGCGCCCCGGCCGGTCCCGGCGCGCGCCCGTGGACCGGAGCCGCGCGGGTCAGCGACGGACGACCTTGCGGGGCTTGGTGGCCTTCAGCTCGGCGTACCGCTTGAGGGACTGCGAGCGGTGGTCGAGGCCGAGCGCCGTGAGCAGCAGGTAGCCGAGCAGCACCCCGACGCCGGTGGCCGCGAGGTAGAGCCAGATCTGGGCGAAGAACGTGCCCGCGCCCCCGCCGAACGGGTTCTCCCCGACCAGCAGCGGCCCGACCAGCACCGTCAGCAGCAGCGCGACGCCGACCGCGGCGGCCATGTCGGACCCCCAGGCGGCGACCGGCCGACGCCTGCCCCAGAAGAAGGCGACCACGGCCAGCACCAGCCCGATCACCGCGAACATCCCGAGCGACACCCGGTCGGCGGCGGCGGTGTCGTCACCGTCGAAGCCGAACCGGATGACCAGCCGGGCGACCACGTTGACCCCGAACAGCGCGATCGCGAGTATCCCGATCGCGCGCCACCGCTCCCTCATCGCACGCCTCCCGCCGTACCGCCCGCCTCCGCGGCGGGCTTCCTGGCAGGAATGTCTACCACCGGATCCGGTGTCTCGTCAGTCCCCCGGACGGACGGGCGGCGGCGCCAGGACCTGCCGGAAGCCCATCACCGCGAAGGTCATCGCGCCGGCCACGATCATCGCCAGGCCGACCCAGTTGTCGCCGGCGACGAGCAGGTCCCCCTCGGTGGTGCGGACCGCCGCGACCGCCATCAGGACGAACCAGGGCAGCGCGGGCAGCGCCACCGCCCAGCGACGGCCGACCGCCTCGTGGGCGAACCAGCTCAGCGCGATGTTGGCGGCGACGGCGAGGACCACCGAGAGGCCGATCAGCTGCCCGCCGACCCGGAGCGTGGCGAGCAGCAGCTCCAGCACACCGGTCAGCACCCCGCCGAGGACGGCGACCAGCCCGCCGGCCACCCGCAGGGCCAGGTCGAGCAGCAGCCGGGACCGACCGGGCGGCGGTGGCGGGGCGCTCTCCTCGGGGACGACCGACATCGGCGCGGCGGGCGGTGTCACCGGAGGCCGGCCGCCCCGACCGGGGACCGGTCCGGGCCGTCGGCGACATCGAGCCCGGCGAAGAGGTCGTCCTCCCAGCCGTACGGCCCGCTGCCCGGGCCCTTCCCGCCCACCGCGAGGGTGTAGTACTCCACGCCCATGAACTCGCTGCCGAAGTTGCCGGCGATCGAGTAGAGCCAGGAGGTGTCGGGGATCTGGGTGGCGTGCGCGCGCATCGCCGCCTCCTTGGCGGCATGCTGGTCGGTGGCGTCGATCCGCGCCGCGATCTGCGCGTCGGGTGTGCAGAACGGCAGCTCGGTGGCCTGGTCGATGCCGGCGAAGGGGTTGTCCGACGAGTCGGCGAAGTGCTCCATGCCGGCTTCCAGGACGCTCTGCGGCATGGCCGTCCAGTAGACCTTGGCCGGGGCGAGGCCCTCGGCGCGGGCCAGCTCGACGGCGCGCATCGTCACCCGGTGCGCCTGGATGTGGTCGGGGTGCCCGTAGAAGCCGTTGCCGTCGTACGTGACGACGACCTGCGGGCGAACCTCCCGCATGATCTCCACCAGGTGGCCGGCGGCCTCGTCGAGGTCGGCCTGCCAGAAGGCCCGGGGGTGCTCGTTGGTGGCGAGCCCCATCATGCCCGAGTCGCGGTAGCGGCCGGCGCCGCCGAGGAAGCGGTGGTCGGTGACGCCGAGCGCGGCGCACGCGGCGTTCAGCTCGGCGATCCGCCACCCGCCGAGCTGGTCGGCCTCGGCGGCGGCGAGCTGGGCCAGCGCCGGCACGTGGATCTCGCCCTCCTCGCCGAGCGTGCAGGTCACCAGGGTGACGTGGGCACCGGCGGCGGCGTAGTGCGCCATCGTCGAGCCGGTGCCGATGGACTCGTCGTCGGGGTGCGCGTGGACCAGCAGGAGGCGGCGGTCGGGCAGCGTCGTCACGGTGGTCACTCTATCCGGCGGTTCTCCTCCGCCGGCCGTGACGCGTCCACGCAGGTCGGCCACATCACCCCCGGCGCCGCTCTACGATCTGGCCTGTGGACTTTCCGGAGCTGGCCGCCCGCACCCGCCGGTTCAGCCGCGGAGCGCCGCGCGCGGTCGCCGTGGCCGACGACGGCTCCCGGGTGGTCTTCCTGCGCTCGGCCGGCCCGGAGGACCCGGCCGACGCGCTCTGGCTGCTGGACGTGGCGACCGGCGAGGAACGGCTGGTCGCCGACCCGGCGACGCTGCTCGGGGCGGACGTCGACGTCGACGCGCTCAGCCCGGGCGAGCGCGCGCTGCGCGAGCGGCTGCGGCTGAGCGCCTCCGGCATCGGCTCGTACGCGCTGGACGCCGCCGGCCGGGTGGCGGTCTTCGCGCTGGCCGGGCGGCTGTTCCGGGCCGACCTGGTGCACGGTGACGTGGTCGAGGTGGCCACCGTCGGCCCGGTGCTCGACCCGCGGCCCGACCCGACCGGGCAGCGCCTGGCGTACGTGACCGACGCCGCCGAGGGGGTCCGCCGGGGTCAGCTGCGGGTGGTCGAGCACGACGGCACGGACACCCTGCTGGCCGGCGAGGACTCCGGGGTGACCTGGGGGTTGGCCGAGCACATCGCGGCCGAGGAGTTCGACCGGTTCCGCGGCTACTGGTGGGCGCCCGACGGGCGCTCCGTGCTGGCCGCCCGGGTGGACGAGTCCCGGCTGGACCGCTGGCACCTGCACGACCCGGCCGACCCGGCGAGCCCGCCGACCACGGTCGCGTACCCCCGGGCGGGCGGCCCGAACGCCGAGGTCAGCCTGCACCTGCTCGACCTCGACGACGGCTGGGTCGACGTGCACTGGGACCGGGAGACCTACCCGTACCTGACCGCGGTGCACTGGGCCGACGGCGGGCCGCTGATCACCGTGCTGCGCCGTTCCCAGCAGCACGGCCTGGTGCTCGCGGTCGACCCGCGTACCGGCGAGACGCAGGTGCACGCCGAGCTGGCCGACCCGCGCTGGGTGGAGCCGATCCCCGGCACCCCGGCGCACCTGCCGGACGGCCGGGTGCTGGTCGGCGGGGAACTGGCCCACGACGGGTACGACGCCCGCTGCCTCTTCGCCGACGGCACCCTGCTCACCCCGCCGTCGCTCTACGTGCGGCGGGTGGTGGGGCGGCTGCCCGGCGGCACCGGCCCGGCCGACCTGCTGGTGGAGGCGAGCGACGGGGAGCCGAGCGAGCGGCACCTGTTCCGGGTACGCACCACGATCGGCGGCGGCGTCGACGCCCGCCGGATCACCACCGACCCGGGCTGGCACACCGCCGCCGTCGGCGGGGACGTCCTGGTGGTGGGCAGCGCCTCGCTCGACCACCCGGGCACCCGGTGGACGGTGTGGCAGGGCGAGCGCGAGGTGGGCGTGCTGCGTTCGCTCGCCGCGACCCCGCCGTATTCTCCGCTGCCGCTGTTGGAGCGGGTCACCGACCGGCGGCTGCCGACGGCGGTGCTCTACCCGGACAACTACGTCACCGGGCGGCGGCTGCCGGTGCTGCTGGACGTCTACGGCGGGCCGGGGCACCAGGAGGTGCTGGCCGCCCGCTCGGCCTGGCTGGAGCGCCAGTGGTGGGCCGACGCCGGCTTCGCGGTGGTCACCGTCGACAACCGCGGCACCCCGGGCGTGGCCCCCTCCTTCGAGAAGGCGATCCACCGGCGGGTGGCCGACGTCGTGCTGCTCGACCAGGTGGACGCACTCACCGCGCTGGCCGGCAAGCACCCCGACCTCGATCTCGGCCGGGTGGCCGTGCGCGGCTGGTCGTTCGGCGGCTGGCTGGCGGGGCTGGCGGTGCTGCGGCACCCGGAGCTGTTCCGGTGCGGCATCGTCGGGGCACCGGTCACCGACTGGGCGCTGTACGACACCGCGTACACGGAGCGCTACCTTGGCCTGCCGGACGACGGCACGGACATCTACGCGCACCACTCGCTGGTGGAGCTGGCCGGCGAGCCGGTGGCCGATCCGGAGTCGGCCCGGCCGCTGCTGCTGGTGCACGGCCTGGTCGACGACAACGTGGTGGCCGCGCACACCTTGCGCCTTTCGGCGGCGCTGCTGGCGACCGGCCGGCCGCACTCGGTGCTCCCGCTGACCGGGGCCACCCACATGGCCGCCGGCGGCACCGCGGAACGCCTGCTCAGGCTGGAGCTGGACTTCGTCCGCCGGCACCTGTAAGGAAGGGCACCTTGTTAACGCCTGCGGTAGAGGAAGGGGCCCTTCCTAACACGACGGGCGGCGCGGGGCGGATGCGCGGAGGCCCCGGTCGACGACGTTGTCGACCGGGGCCCGTCCGTGCGGTTGGTGCCTGAGGGTTACTTCTTGACGTACGCGTTCACGAAGGCCGGGTAGCCGAAGACGCTGGAGACGAAGACCCCGCCGGCCTTGGAGCCGTGCACGAGGTAGGCCACGTCGACGTAGAGCGGCACCACCGGGGCGTGCTCCTTCATGATCCGCTCGTCGAGCTTGGCCCACTCCGGGCCCTGCTCGCCCGGCGGCAGGGCCAGGATCCGGTCGAACTCGGCGTTGATCGCCGGGTCGTTGAAGTACGCGCTGTTGCTGTTGCCCTCGGCCTTGATGGTGCGGCCGTCGTAGAGCACCGGCAGGATCGAGGCGCCGCTCGGCCAGTCCGCCGCCCAGTTACCGATGTACAGGTCCCAGGGGTTGTCCTTCTTCTTGACCTCGTCGAGCTTCGAGTCGTCCGGGATGTTACGGACCGTGATCTTGAAGCCGGCCCGCTCCAGGTTGCCCTTGAGCTGGGTGGCCATCTGCTGCTCGGTCGTGTTGTCCGCGACGCCCAGGACCAGCTCCGGCGTCTGGCCGCCGAGCAACTCCTTGGCCTTGTCGACGTTGCCGTTGGCGCCGGCCGGGTACGCGTCGAACGCCTTGTAGCCGATCGTCGACGACGGCATCAGCGTGGTCATCGGGGAGGCGACGGTCTGCCCGCCGACGGACTTGATCAGGCCCTCGCGGTCGATGGCGTAGTTCAGCGCCTGGCGGACCTTCAGGTCCTTCACCCGCTGGTTGTTGATGACGAGCTGGTTGGAGCTCGGCGTCGGGGAGAGGATGGTCCGCTCCTTGAGCGCCGGGTCGTTGGCGACCTTGGCGACCAGCGAGGCGGGCACGTAGTTGAAGGCGACGGCGCTCTGGTCGGCGCCGTTGTCGGCGATCACCCGGTTGTTCGCGGCGTCGGCCGTCGCGCCGAAGCTCCAGACGAACTGGTCCGGGTACTGGTGCCGCACCGGGTCGGTGTTCGGGTCCCAGTGCGGGTTGCGGTCCAGGGTGATCTGCACGCCGACCTGGTTCTTGGCGATCTTGTAGGGACCGGACGAGAACGGCTGGTGGTCCAGGTTGACGCCGGTGTCCTTGTCGGCCGGCAGCGGCGCGGTGGTCGGCAGCGAGACCGCGAACGGCAGGTCACAGCGGGGCTTGGCGAACTCGAAGCGCAGGGTCTTCGCGTCCGGGGTGCTCAGGCCCGGGGGCAGCGAGGTCTTGTTCTTCTTGAAGTCCCACTTGGTGTCGAACTGCGGGCTGTCGGCCAGCCACTCCTGGATGTAGGTGGGGCCGCCCGACAGGTCCGGGTCGAAGGAGCGGGCGATGCCGTACGCGATCTCCTTGGAGGTGATCGGGCGGCCGTCCTCGAACTTGACCCCGTCCTTGATCTTGAATTCCCAGACCTTGCAGTCGTTGTTGACGTTGGTGCCCGGCGTCTCGGCCAGGTCGCCGACGAGGACCAGGCCGCCCTTGCCGTCGTCCTTCCACGTGGTCAGGTAACGGGAGAACAGCGGCGACGTCATCAGGCCGGCGAACGAGTACGTCCGCTGCGGGTCCAGGTGGGAGATGGGGGTCTCCCGGATGATCGTGAAGGTGCCGCCCTTCTGGGCGCCCGGCACCTCGGCCGCCGGGCCCTTGGAGTCCTTCGGGTCCGTCGCGATGACCCCGGTCTGCTGCCGGTTGGTGTCCACCGTGGTGCCCTCGCCCGTGTTCTCCGAGCACGCACCCAATGCCACAACCAGAGCGATCGCGCCGCCTGCGGCGGCCGCCACGCGTGGTCGCATCTCCTACCTCCTCCACCCAGGTGCCGCCGGGCGTGAACGCCGACGTCCCGAGGATCGTAAAGAAGAAAACCTACGAGTTGTGTAACAGTTGTCGATAAATTTCACCGCCATCCGACCGGCGGACACCCGGGGCGGGCGTGCCGGCCGGGACGGGCGGTTCACCCGAGCCGTACGCGGGGGTCGATGGCGGCGTAGAGCAGGTCGACCAGCACGTTGGCGAGCACCACGAAGACCGCCGAGATGAGCACGGTCGCCATGATGGTGGGCAGGTCGCCGGCGCGCACCGCCTCGACGGCGGTCCGCCCCAGCCCCTGGATGCCGAAGGTGGTCTCGGTGATCACCGTGCCGCCCAGCGCCGCCCCGACGTCCAGGCCGGCGATGGTGACCACCGGGGTGATCGCGGCGCGCAGCGCGTGCCGCCCGTACACCTTCGGTTTCGCCAGGCCCTTCGCCCGCGCGGTGCGCACGAAGTCCTCGGAGAGCGTCTCCAGCATCTGCGCCCTCGACAGCCGGGCGTAGATGGCGGAGAAGAGGAAGGCCAGCGCGACCCAGGAGAGCACCAGGCCGCTGGCCCACTTCAGGGGATTGTCGAAGATCGACGTGTAGCTCGGCACGGGCAGCAGGCGCAGGTTGTAGACGAAGACCAGCAGCAGCACCGCGCCGACGAAGTAGAGCTGCAGCGAGGCACCGGTCAGCGAGAAGCCGATCGCGGCCCGGTCGAGCCAGGTGCCCCGGCGCAGCGCCGAGACCATGCCGAGGCCGACGCCGAGCAGCAGCCAGAGGATCGCCGCCGGGATCACGATGCTCAGCGTCACCGGCAGTACCCGGGCGATGGTGTCCAGCACCGCCTCGTTGTTGACGTACGACCAGCCCAGGCAGGGCGCGTCGCACCGGCCGCCCTGGGCGCTGCCCAGGTCCCGCCCGGTGAAGATGCCCTTCATGTAGCCGGCGTACTGGGTGATCAGCGGGTCGCGCAGGCCCAACTCCTCGCGGACCCGCTCCAGCCGCTCGGGGTTGCAGTTCTTCGGGCACATGCCGCTGACCGGGTCGCGGGGCAGCGCGAAGAACATCAGGAAGGTCAGCACGCTCACCGCGAACAGGGTGAGCACCGCGGAGAAGATCCGCTTGATCAGGAAGCGCGCCATCGGAAACCCCTACCGGGACGACTTCGGGTCGAGCGCGTCGCGCAGCGCGTCGCCGAAGAGGTTGAACGCGAACACGAGCGCGAAGATCATGATGCCGGGGAAGAAGACGAACGCCGGGTCGGTCTGGAGGTAGTCCAGGCTCTGGTAGATCATCCGACCGAAGCTCGGCGTCTCCTCGGTCAGCCCGACCCCGATGAACGACAGCGCGGCCTCGCTGGTGATGAACTGCGGCACCGCCAACGAGAACGACACCAGGATCGGCGCCCAGATGTTCGGCAGCAGTTGCCGGAAGAGCATGTGCGCCAGCCCGGCGCCGCTGGCCTTGGCGGCCTCCACGAACTCCCGCTCGCGCAGCGCGATCACCTGGCCGCGGACCAGCCGGGCGGTGCCGGTCCAGCCGAAGATCGCGAAGACGGCGATCAGCACCCCGACCCCGAAGGCGGGCGAGACCGCGTCCCGCTCGCCGTAGAAGCGCAGCGTCAGGGTCGGGGTCAGGGCCAGCGCGATGATCAGGAACGGCATGGCCAGGGTCAGGTCGGTGATCCAGTTGATCACCGCGTCGAGCCAGCCGCCGAGGTAGCCGGCGAGCGCGCCGAGCGCGATGCCGATGGCCGCCGTGATCACCGCCGCCGCGAAGGCGATCAGCAGCGAGGTACGCAGGCCGTACACCAGCCGGATGAAGATGTCCCGGCCGAGGTTGGGCTCCAGCCCGAAGAAGTGGTCCCCCGACACGCCACCGGCGTAGCCCAGCGGCATGCCGAAGCCGTCCAGCTTGGCCTGGAACTGGTCGCGCGGGCTGATCCCGTAGAACGCCTCGATCAGCGGCGCGGCGAGCGCCACCAGCACGAAGAAGACCAGCATCGCCCCGCTGGCCATCGCCGTCCGGTCGCGGCGCAGCCGGAGCATGGCGAGTTGGCCGGGCGACCGGCCGACGAAGCCCTTCTCCTTCGGCGCGTCGGCGCCGCCACCCGAGTCGATCTCGGCCAGCGCCACGCCCTCCACCGGGGACATGCTCATCTCGACACCTCCTCGACGCCCGCACCCGTGCCCGCCGGCTCGCCGCCCACGCCGTCCGCCGGCCCGGCGGCCGACGTCGCCGGCTGCCCGGCCGGGGCGGCCTCGACGGGCCCCCGCTCCGGGAAGTGGCAGGCCGCAGCCTGGCTTCCGCCGTCGCGGGGCACCAGCGCCGGCTCCTCGGTGGCGCAGATGTCCTGCGCCTTCCAGCAACGGGTGCGGAACCGGCAGCCCGACGGCGGGTTGAGCGGGGTGGGCACGTCGCCGGCCAGCCGGATCCGGCCGGCCGGGCCGAGCTTGGTGACGTCCGGGATCGCCGAGAGCAGCGCCCGGGTGTACGGGTGCTGCGGGCGCTCGTAGATGTCGTCCCGGTCGCCGATCTCGACGATCTTGCCGAGGTACATGACGGCGACCCGCTGGCAGAAGTGCCGCACCACGGCCAGGTCGTGCGCGATGAAGACGAACGCCAGGCCCAGGTCGCGCTGCAGGTCGCGGAGCAGGTTGACCACCTGCGCCTGGATCGACACGTCCAGGGCGGAGACCGGCTCGTCGGCGACGATCAGCTTCGGCCGCAGCGCCAGGGCGCGGGCGATGCCGATGCGCTGGCGCTGGCCGCCGGAGAACTCGTGCGGGTACCGGTTGTAGTGCTCCGGGTTCAGCCCGACCAGCTCCAGCAGCTCCTGCACGCGGGCCTTGATCCCGCCCGGCGGGTCGATCCCGTTGACCTGCAACGGCATCGCGACGATCCGGCCGACGGTGTGCCGGGGGTTCAGCGAGGCGTACGGGTCCTGGAAGATGATCTGAAGGTCCTGCCGCAGCGGGCGCAGCTCGCGCCGGCCGGCGTGGGTGATGTCCCGCCCGGCGAACTCGATGCTCCCCGCGCTGGGCTCCAGCAGGCGGACCAGCATCCGGCCGGTCGTCGTCTTGCCGCAGCCGGACTCCCCCACCAGGCCGAGCGTCTCGCCCGGGCGCACGTCGAAGTCCAGCCCGTCCACGGCCCGCACCAGGCCCGTGCTCCGCAGCCCGCTGCGCACCGGGAAGTGCTTGGCCAGCCCGCGCACCCGCAGCAGCGGCTCGACCGTCTCCACACTCATCGGGGCCCACCTTCGTTCGCGACTGCGGGACTCCGCTCCGCTGCGTTCCTCGCGCTCACCGAGCCACCCCCACGTGGGCGATGTCCTCCGCGTACAACCGGGTCCGGTCGTCGGCGGAGAGGTGACAGGCCACCAGGTGGCCGGGCGCGCCCGCCGGGCGCAGCTCCGGGACCTCGGTGCGCGAGCGGTCGCCGTTGCGATCGGCGTACCGGCAGCGCGGGTGGAAGGCGCAGCCGGGCGGGAGGTTGATCAGGCTGGGCGGGTTGCCCTTGATCGGCACCAGGTCCGCGTCCGCGTCGCCGTGCAGGGAGGGCACGCTGGAGAGCAGGCCCCAGGTGTACGGGTGCTGCGGCCGACGGAGCACCTGCTCGACGCTGCCGTGCTCGACGGCCCGCCCGCCGTACATGACCAGCACCTCGTCGGCGACCTGGCTGACCACACCCAGATCGTGCGTGATCATGATGATCGCGGAGTGGAACTCGGCCTGGAGGTCGGCCAGCAGGTCGAGGATCTGCGCCTGCACGGTCACGTCCAGGGCGGTGGTCGGTTCGTCGGCGATCAGCAGGTCCGGGTCGTTGACCAGCGCCATGGCGATCATCGCCCGCTGCCGCATGCCGCCGGAGAACTCGTGCGGGTACTGGTCGAAGCGGCGGGCCGGCTGCGGGATGCCGACCCGGCCCAGCATGTCCACCGCGCGCTGGCGGGCCTCGCGCTTGCCGGCCTTCGGGTGGTGCACCCGGTACGCCTCGGCGATCTGCCTGCCCACCGTGAAGTACGGGTGCAGCGCGGACAGCGGGTCCTGGAAGATCATCGCCATGTCCCGGCCGCGCAGCCGGCGTACCTCCTCCTCCGGCAGGCCGACCAGTTGGCGCCCGCCGACGGAGATCTCCCCGGTGATGGTGGTCCGCTTGGCGTTGTGCAGGCCGAGGATGGCCAGCGAGGTGACGCTCTTGCCCGAGCCCGACTCGCCGACGATGCCGAGCGTGCGCCCCCGCTCCACCGCGAAGGACACCCCGTCGACCGCGCGCACCACGCCGTCCTCGGTGTCGAAGCGGACCCGCAGGTCGCTCACCCGCAGGTACGGATCCTGGCCGGAGCGCTGCTCCGGCACGCTGGGGCGGCCCGGTTCCCCGGACGACGCCGACTCCGGACTGCCCACGACCGCCTCCCTCAGTGACGAAGAGAACCTACAGGAAATCACTGAGGGTGAAAATAAGCTACAAAACCGAGGGCTGTCAGCGGGCCACAGCGTAACGACTCTGCAACGGGCTCCGACACCCCCACCAGCACATCCACCGCCACAACTGAAACATCCGACGCACCTCAGGTGCGACCATGGCTGCGTCAGTCACGGGAGGATCCCGTCGATGAGGTGGAGGTGACCATGACCGCGGCGGTGTTCGGCCACGACGGCCCGTGGACCGAAGAGGAGTACCTCGCCCTCGGCGAGACGCAGGACCGCGTCGAGCTCTTCGACTGGAGCCTTCACGTGACCCCAGGACCCACCCCTCTTCACCAGAACATCTCTGGCGAGTTGCGCGCCGCGCTCCGGGCACCGGTCCGGGCAGCCGGCCTACGCGTGCTGGAAGCGGTGAACGTCCGGCTCCGGCCGGGACGCATCCCGATACCCGACCTTGTGATCACCAACGACGTCGATCTCCGCGTGCTCGTCATCGACGCCCGCGATGTGCGGCTGGTGTGCGAGATCATCGCACCGAGCAACGCCGCTACCGACAAGGTGCTCAAGATGCACTACTACGCGGCGGCCGGCATCGAGTGGTACCTCCTCGTGGAGCAGGAGAACCTGACCATGCACCTGTACCAGCGGCAGGGCGCCCACTACGTCGAGCGGTCGGTGACCAAGGCCGGCGACGAGCTGGAGCTGACCGAGCCCGTACGGGTCACGATCCGGCCGGAGGACCTGCTCGCCTGACGGATGTCGGTGGGCTCGCCTAGGGTCGGGCGCATGAGCGAGCGCCAGCGAGCGAATCATCAACGCAACCCGGTGGTGCCGTCGTGACCGAGTTCGACGCGGCGGCCGCCGCGGTGCAGGCCGCGCTCGACGCGGGAGCCCGATACGCCGACGCCCGGGTGATGCACCGCCGCTACGAGTCCATGTCGGCCCGCAACGGCGACATCGAGGAGCTGACCCAGGACGAGAGCATCGGGCTGGGCGTCCGCGCGCTGGTCGGGTCGAGCTGGGGCTTCCACGCCGTACCGGAGCTGTCCGACGCCGCCGCCCGCGAGGCCGGCCGGCGCGCCGCGCGGATCGCCGCGGCGAGCGCGCGGGTCCCGGGGCCGCCGATCGACCTGGTGCCGGCCGCGGCGGTGACCGCGAGCTGGGCGTCCCCCTGCGTGGTGGACCCGCTCGGCGTGCCGCTCTCCGACAAGGGTGACCTGCTGGTCGGTGCCACGCGGACGATGGCGGAGCACGGCGCCGACGTGGCCGAGGGCCTCTACCAGGTCTGGGACACGGCCAAGTGGTTCGTCTCCAGCGAGGGGCACCGGATCGACCAGCGGATCCGCGAGTGCGGCGGCGGCATCTCCGCCACCGCCGTCGGTGACGGGGAGACCCAGCGCCGCTCCTACCCGAGCTACCGAGGCCAATACGGCACCACCGGCTGGGAGCTGGTCACCTCGCTCGACCTGGCCGCGCATGCGGCGCGGATCGCCGAGGAGGCCCGGGCGCTGCTCACCGCGCCGCCCTGCCCCGCCGGCGAGACCGACCTCATCCTCGGCGGCGAGCAACTCGCCCTGCAGATCCACGAGTCGGTCGGGCACGCCATCGAGCTGGACCGGATCCTCGGCTGGGAGGCCGCCTTCGCCGGCACCTCCTGGTTGGACCTGGCCCAGCTCGGCTCGCTGCGCTACGGCTCCGAGCTCATGAACGTCACCATCGACCCCACCATCCCCGGCGCGCTCGGCAGCTTCGGCTTCGACGACGAGGGCTCCCCGGCCGTCAGGCGCGACGCGGTGCGCGAGGGGCGCTGGGTGGGCGTGCTCGCCGGCCGGGACTCGGCCGCCGTCGCCGGCCTGGACCACGGCGGCAGCGTACGCGCCGACGGCTGGGCCCGGCTGCCGATGGTGCGGATGACCAACGTGGGCCTGGAGCCCGGCCCGCACACCCTGGAGGAGATCGTCGCCGCCACCGACGACGGGGTGCTGATGGACGTCAACCGCTCCTGGTCGATCGACGACAAGCGGCTCAACTTCCAGTTCGGCTGCGAGATCGGCTGGGAGGTGAAGAAGGGCCGGCGTGGGCGGATGCTGCGCAACCCCACCTACACCGGCATCGGTCCCCTCTTCTGGCGTTCGATGGACATGCTCTCCTCGGAGACCGTCGCCTGGGGCACGCCCAACTGCGGCAAGGGCCAACCCGGCCAGGTGGGCCACACCGGCCACCCGGCCGCGCCGGCCCGCTTCCGCAACGTCCGGGTAGGAGTTCGTGCGTGAGCGCGAGTCCCGCAGTCGCGAACGAAAAGGGTGCAGCATGAGTGAGCTGGAGATGGCCGGTCAGGTGGTGGAGCTGGTCCGCCGGCTCGGCGGGCCCGACGCGCAGGCCGAGGCGGTGGTCACCCGGGCCGACCTGGCGCTGACCCGGTTCGCCAACTCGTTCATCCATCAGAACGTGGCCGAGTCCGGTGTCGAGGTCCGGCTGCGGCTGCACGTCGGCGGGCGCACGGCCGCCGGCAGCGGCAGCGTGGTCACCGCCGACGGGCTGCGCGCGCTGGTCGAGCGCACCCTCGCCGCGGCGCGGCTCTGTCCACCCGACCCGGCCTGGCCGGGCCTCGCCCCGCCGGCGCCGGCGCCGACTGCCGCGACCTTCGACGAGGCCACCGCGTACGCCGAGCCGGACGAGCGGGCCGAGCTGGTGCGCGCGTTCGTGGCGGCGGCCGGCGGGCTGGAGGCGGCCGGCTACTGCCGCACGGCGCACCGTTCCTCCGCGTTCGCCAATTCGGCCGGCCACTCGGCGTGGGGCCGTGCCGCCGAGGCGGCGATGGACGGCATCGCCCGCACCGGCGGCTCCGACGGCGTGGCCCGGTTCTGCGCCGACCGGCTGGCCGATATCGACGGCGCCGCGCTCGGCGCCCGGGCCGCGGCCAAGGCGCGCGCCGCGGCCGACCCGGTCGAGTTGCCGCCCGGCCGCTACGAGGTGGTGCTGGAGCCGGCCGCCGTCGCCGACCTGCTCCAGAATCTCTCCTGGTTCGGCTTCAACGGCAAGCGGTACGCCGAGCGGCAGTCCTTCGCCGAGCCGGGGGCGGCCCAGTTCGACCCGGCGGTCACCCTGGTCGACGACCCGCTCGGCGGCTCCGGGCTGCCGTTCGACGTCGAGGGCACGCCCCGGCGCGCCGTGACCCTGGTCGAGGCGGGCACCACCCGGACGGTGGCGCACGACCGGCGCACCGCCGTCGAGGTCGGCGCGGCCTCGACCGGGCACGCGCTGGCCGGCGCCGCGACGTGGGGCCCGATGCCCCGCAACCTGCGCCTGCACGCGGCCGGGCCGACGGGTGCCGGGGCCACCGGCGGCGCGCCGGCGGCGACGTCGGGCGCTGGCACGGCGGGCGCGGGCGGCGGCGTGGCGGGTGCGGTGGTCGACGGGGACACCGCCGGGATGGTCGGTCGGGTGCGGCGGGGGCTGCTGGTCAGCGACCTCTGGTACACCCGGGTGCTCGATCCGAAGAGCCTGGTCGTCACGGGCCTGACCCGCAACGGCGTCTGGCTGGTGGAGGACGGCGTGGTGACCCGGGCGGTCCGCGACCTGCGCTTCACCGAGTCCTACCCCCGAGCCCTCGGTCCCGGCGCGGTGCTCGGCGTCGGCAGCCGGGCGGTACGCCAGCCGGACCGGACGGACGGCGTCTGGTGGGAGGCCCCACCGCTGCGGCTGGCCTCCTGGAACTTCACGGGCGGCGCCTCCGGCTGACCCCGCGGCCCGCTCACAGACCGGAGCCCGGCGGCCCGCTCCACGGCGGAGTCGGGGCCGGCGACGCTTCCGGGTGAGTCGCGCGCGTACGACGGACAGGCGACCGGTGAGGTTCTTAACATCCGGACATCGATCATCGTTCGGGGCTTTCCACCGGCCGGGACACACGGGACACTGCCTTGCGCGGACGGCCCGCAAAGATCGGCGTAACGTGTGTCACTTAGCTGCGCCGTATCGCCGGCGCGGTCGTTGGTGTGCGCATGACGTGGCAAGCGGGTGCGGGTTCGCCGGTCCGCGTGCCGACCGGAAACTGATCCGCCCGCGCGTGCGGGCCCCGTCAGGGAGACGACTCGAATGACATCAACGGCAACGAGGCCGCGGGGGGCGCGGGCGCGCGCCGCCATCGCGGCGAAGACGTTGCGTACCGATCGCTGGTGGCTCGCCCCGCTGCTCACCGTGATCGGGCTCGGCGCTTGGGTCGCGTACGCGACGGTCCGGGTCTTCATGCACGACTACTACTGGGTCGACGCGTACCACTACCTGACCCCGTTCTACTCCCCCTGCGTCACCGAACGGTGCGTCGAGGGCTCCTCGCACTTCGGCAGCTTCCTGCCCGGCTGGTGGATCATCCCGGACGCCGCGCTGACCCTGCCGTTCCTGCTGCTGTTCCGCCTCACCTGCTACTACTACCGCAAGGCGTACTACCGGTCGTTCTGGCTGTCGCCGCCCGCGTGCGCGGTGCCGGACGGGCACCAGTCCTACGGCGGCGAGACCCGGTTCCCGCTGCTCGGCCAGAACCTGCACCGCTACTTCTTCTACGCCGCCGCCGTCATCTCGCTGATCAACACCTGGGACGCGATCCTGGCCTTCCACTCGCCGAAGGGCTTCGGGTTCGGTCTGGGCAACATCATCCTGCTCGGCAACGTGGTCATGCTGTGGGCGTACACGATCTCCTGCCACTCCTGCCGGCACATCATCGGCGGGCGGCTCAAGCACTTCTCCAAGCACCCGGTGCGCTACCGGGCCTGGACCTTCATCTCCGCCCTGAACGTCCGGCACATGCAGCTCGCCTGGATCACCCTCGGCACCCTGGCCCTGACGGACTTCTACGTCATGGCGGTCGCTGCGGGCTGGTTCAACGACCTGCGGTTCATCAACTAGAGGGCCCCCTGACATGACCAATCCTCACCACCACACGAGCTCCACCACGCGAATCGAACGACACCACTACGACGTCGTCGTGATCGGGGCCGGCGGCGCCGGCCTGCGCGCGGCGATCGAGGCCCGGCTCGCCGGCAAGAAGACCGCGATCATCTCGAAGTCGCTCTTCGGCAAGGCGCACACGGTGATGGCCGAGGGCGGCGCCGCCGCCGCGATGGGCAACGTGAACAGCCGGGACAACTGGCAGGTGCACTTCCGCGACACCATGCGCGGCGGCAAGTTCCTCAACAACTTCCGGATGGCCGAGCTGCACGCGAAGGAGTCGCCGCAGCGGATCTGGGAGCTGGAGACGTACGGCGCGCTCTTCGACCGCACCAAGGACGGGAAGATCTCGCAGCGCAACTTCGGCGGCCACGAGTACCCGCGCCTGGCGCACGTCGGCGACCGGACCGGCCTGGAGCTGATCCGCACCCTCCAGCAGAAGATCGTCTCCCTCCAGCAGGAGGACAAGCGGGAGCACGGCTCGTACGACGCCCGGATCAAGGTCTTCGCCGAGACCACCATCACCGAGTTGCTACTCGACGGCGACCGGGTCGCCGGCGCGTTCGGCTACTACCGGGAGTCCGGCGAGTTCGTCCTCTTCGAGGCGCCGGCTGTGGTGCTGGCGACCGGCGGCGTCGGCCGCTCCTACAAGGTCACCTCGAACTCGTGGGAGTACACGGGGGACGGGCACGCGCTGGCCCTGCGCGCCGGCGCGACGCTGATCAACATGGAGTTCCTCCAGTTCCACCCGACCGGCATGGTCTGGCCGGTGTCGGTGAAGGGGATCCTGGTCACCGAGTCGGTGCGCGGCGACGGCGGCGTGCTGAAGAACTCCGACGGCAAGCGGTTCATGTTCGACTACGTCCCCGACGTCTTCCGCAAGCAGTACGCGGACAACGAGGCCGAGGCGGATCGCTGGTACAAGGACCCGGACAACAACCGGCGCCCGCCGGAGCTGCTGCCCCGCGACGAGGTGGCCCGGGCGATCAACAGCGAGGTCAAGGCCGGCCGGGGCACCCCCGCCGGCGGCGTCTACCTGGACATCGCCTCCCGGCTGCCGGCCGAGGAGATCAGGCGCCGGCTGCCGTCGATGTACCACCAGTTCAAGGAACTGGCCGACGTCGACATCACCAAGGAGCCGATGGAGGTCGGGCCGACCTGCCACTACGTGATGGGCGGCGTGGAGGTGGACCCGGACTCGGGCGCCGCGTACGGCACCGTGCGGGGGCTCTTCGCCGCGGGTGAGGTCTCCGGCGGCATGCACGGCTCCAACCGGCTCGGCGGCAACTCGCTGTCCGACCTGCTGGTCTTCGGCAAGCGCGCGGGCGGCCACGCCGCCACGTACGCCGACAGCCTGCCGGCCCGCCCGAAGGTCCACGTCGCGGCGGTGGAGGCCGCGGTGGAGACCGCGCTGGCACCGTTGCAGCGGGACACCGGCGAGAGCCCGTACACCCTCCAGCAGGACCTCCAGGCGGTGATGGGCGACCTCGTCGGGATCATCCGGCGCGAGGGCGAGCTGGCCGACGCGCTGAGCCGGCTGGCGGAGCTGCGCGAGCGGGTGGCCAAGGTCAGCGCGAGCGGCGGCCGCCGCTACAACCCGGGCTGGCACCTGGCGCTGGACCTGCGCAACATGCTGGTGGTCTCGGAGTGCACCGCGAAGGCGGCGCTGGAGCGGCAGGAGTCGCGCGGCGGCCACACCCGGGAGGACTACCCGGCGATGGATCCGATGTGGCGCCGGGTCAACCTGGTCTGCTCGCTGGACGGCGACACCGTGCGCCTGGAGCGCAAGCCGCTGCCGAAGATGCGCGCGGAGCTGATCGGCCTCTTCGACCGCGCGGAGCTGGCCAAGTACCTCACGGACGAGGAGCTCGCCGAGTTCGACGCCCTCGTCGCCGACGCCGAGGCCGAGGAGGCGGGCAAGTAATGGCGGAGCAGAAGTCCCCCGGGGCCGGCAAGCCCGGCGCCAAGCGCCAGTTCCGCATCTGGCGCGGCGACGAGAACGGCGGCGACCTGCAGGACTACATGGTCGAGGTGAACGAGGGCGAGGTGGTCCTCGACGTCATCCACCGGCTCCAGGCCACCGACGCCCCGGATCTGGCCTGCCGGTGGAACTGCAAGGCCGGCAAGTGCGGCTCCTGCTCGATGGAGATCAACGGCAAGCCGCGGCTTAGCTGCATGACCCGGATGTCCACCTTCGCGGAGGACGAGACGGTCACGGTCACCCCACTGCGCACCTTCCCGATCATCCGGGACCTGGTCACCGACGTCTCGTTCAACTACGAGAAGGCGCGGGAGACCCCGGCGTTCGCGCCGCCGGCCGACCTGGCCCCGGGCGAGTACCGGATGCAGCAGGTCGACGTGGAACGCTCGCAGGAGTTCCGCAAGTGCATCGAGTGCTTCCTGTGCCAGAACGTCTGCCACGTGATCCGGGACCACGAGGAGAACAAGCAGGCGTTCTCCGGGCCGCGGTTCTTCATCCGGGCCGCGGAGCTGGACATGCACCCGCTCGACGCGAGGACCGACCGCAAGGAGTACGCGCAGGCCGAACAGGGCCTCGGATTCTGCAACATCACCAAGTGCTGCACCGAGGTCTGCCCGGAGCACATCAAGATCACGGACAACGGGATCATCCCCATGAAGGAGCGGGTCGTCGACCGCAGGTACGATCCCCTCGTGTGGCTTGGTAGCAAGATCTTCCGGAGGGGTCAGGTGCCTCAGACCATCGTGACCAGCGGGCACGCCAGCGGTGCGGTGCACGGCAGCGCGGCCCACGGGGGCGTGCACTCGCACGCGGGCGGCTCGCACGACCCGCAGTCCGAGGTGCAGGCGCAGCGCGGCGTCAACTGGCACCGCGAGGTGCCGAAGCCGACGGCGCCGGCCGTGGACACCCACGGCAGGCTTCCGCTGACGGAGCTCACCTTCGACCGGGCGGCGGCGCCGTCGCCGTTCGGCGAGGACGTGACCTTCCCGCTGCCGCCGGAGCACCTGAACTTCGCCCACCCGGAGCAGGACAAGCACTGAGGGCGTCGACGATGACGGGGGCCGCGGCTGTTGCCGCCGGCCCCCGTCCCGTTTCCGCCCGGGTGTCCGCTTCGGCTCAGCCGGGCACGAGGATCGGGCGGAGGGCGGCGACGATGGGGGCGTCGGCCGGCAGCCAGGTGACGCTGTCCAACTCGTCGGCGGAGAGCCAGCGCAGTGCCGAGTGCTCCAGCGCCTGCGGCTGGTCGCCGTGCAGCAGGCGGGCCGCGTACACCTTGAGCACGGAGCGGCCGTGCGCCATCCGGACGTTGCGGCCGACCCGGTCGCCGATTTCCACGCGTACGGCGAGTTCCTCGGCGCACTCGCGGACGAGCGCGGCGGTCTCGCTCTCGCCCGGCTCCACCTTGCCGCCGGGGAACTCCCACATGCCCGCCACCTCCGGCGGGGCGGCCCGGGCGCAGGCGAGCACCCTGCCGTTCCTGATGATCGCCGCCCCGACGACGACCCTCAGGTCCCGTCGTTCGGCCTGCCCGCCGCCGTTAGCCCGTTCGGTCCGCACGGGCGTCCAGCGTGCCAGATCAATCGGCGGTTTGGGTAGCGTGGCCGACCGTCAGGGCAGGAGAAGACGGAAGTGTGGGCGTGGACACACCCACCGTGCGACGACAGACTAGAGGGCACCGACAAGACACGGGACGGCGACGATTTGGCCACAAGCCGGCAACGGCGCCTGGGAGGTGCGGTGATGCGCGTGCTGTTCAACGGCCGGGCGAAGCACGACTACCTCAGCGACGCCCTCACCCTGCTCACCGGTTGGACCCGGGAGGGTGAGCAGATCCGACGGACCCTCGTGATCGACGACACGCAGCACGCGGCCCTCACCGAGCGGGTGAAGGTGGTCGCCGACGCGCTGCACCTGCGGCCCGAGATCAGCCGCCGCGCCGACCACACGCACATCAAGGTCGGGCACGGCAACGCCCCGCTGACCGAGCGCGAGGTGCTGCTGGCCGCGCGCATCGAGGACGCCTACCGCGCGGTCACCCAGCCCTGACCTACGCGTCGGCTACGCGGCGTCCTGGGGATACCAGCGCAGCTCGACGGAGTTGCCGTCCGGGTCCCGCACGTAGAGGGAGGTGGCGCTGCCGCGCGCGCCGAACCGGCCCACCGGTCCCTCCAGGACTGTGAACACCCCCGCGTCGACGGCGTGCTGCCAGTCCAGCGGCTCCACCACCAGGCAGAAGTGGTCGACGTTGGATTCGCCCCGGTCCCGACGGACGAGGTCGATGATGGTTTCCGGGCTGACGCGTACCGACGGGAACGGGACCTTGCCCGCCCGCCACTCGTCGACCCGCACCGGGGCCAGGCCCAGCACGTCGCAGTAGAAGCCCAACGCCCGCTCGACGTCGGAGACGTTGAGCACCAGGTGGTCGAAGCCCGTGACCCGCACGGCGCTCACGCGGCGTACGCCTTCACCGGGCAGACGGGTCGCCGGCCCGGCCGGTCGCCGAGGCCCCAGACCGGGTGGCCGTGCCACACCGCCCCGGTCGCGCCCGGCAGCGCCGCCTCGATGACGGGGAGGAGCTTCTCGCCGATCTCCCGCAGCGGGGCGTCGACGCCCGCCAGGTAGTCGGTCACTGTCGTCGTTTCCATGCCCCCACGATGCGCCGACCGGCCCGGCCGACCAAGACGCGATCACACTACGATCGTTGAGCCGGATTCAACGACGGGACACCGACGTGCTGGAACGCCACGAGCTGGAGACCTTCCTGACGCTCGCCGAGGAGTTGCACTTCGGCCGGACGGCCGAACGCCTGCGGGTGACGACCGGACGGATCAGCCACGTGGTCAAGAAGCTGGAACGTCGCATCGGCGCCCCGCTGTTCGCCCGCACCAGCCGGGTCGTGCAGCTCACCCCCATCGGCCGGCAGCTCGCCGACGACCTGGCGCCGCTGGTCGTCGGCATGGACGAGGCGGTACGCCGGGCCGTCGAGGCGGGGCGGGGCGTCACCGGGCGGCTGCGGGTCGCCTTCCTCGGCGAGTGGACCGCCCCGGTGCTACTCAAGGCCGTCGCCCTGTTCGCGCAGCGCCACCCGGACTGCCAGGTCGAGGTGCACGAGGTCCAGCTCTTCAACTCGCGGCCGAGCCTGGTGGACGGTTCGATCGACATCCTGATGGCCGCGTACCCGTTCGACGGGATGGCCTGCGGGCCGGCGCTGCTGGAGGAGGAGCGGGTGCTCGCGGTGCCGGCGGGGCACCCGCTGGCCCGGCAGGAGTCCGTCTCCCTGGAGGTGCTCGGCGACCACCCGGTGGTGCAGTACCCGGCGGTGACCTCGGTGGAGTTCAAGCGCGACCGCACGCCCGAGCACACCCCGTCGGGGCGGCCGGTGCCGAAGGGGCCGGCCGGCAACACCTTCTCGGAGATGCTGACGTTGGTCGCGATGGGGCGGGGCGTGCTGCCCGTGGGCGAGCACACCCGGCGCTACTACCCCCGCCCCGACGTGGCGTACGTGCCGATCCGCGACGCGCCGCCGATCCGGCGCGGCCTGGTCTGGCGGGAGAGCAACACCACGGCCCGGGTCCGCGAGTTCGTCCGGGCCGCGACCGACGCGAACGGACGCTGACCCGCGCCACGTTCGGCGGATGCCGGTCGTTCCGCAACGAAGTCGCCCGCACCCAGCACCGGATGGCATGATCGGTGTCGATGCGGCACGGCGAGTTCCACCATCCGCGGCTGGTCCGGGTCTACGACGCCGAGTGCCCCTGGTCGCGCGACGACGACTGGTTTCTGGCCCGGGTCTGCGAGACGCCCGCCGCCCGGGTGCTCGACCTGGGCTGCGGCACCGGGCGGCTCGCCCTCGGCATGGCCGCCGCCGGCCACACCGTCACCGGCGTCGACCCGGCCGGCCCCTCGCTGGCCGCCGCCCGCTCCAAGCGGGGCGCGGACCGGGTGACCTGGATCGAGGGCACCTCCGCGCTGCTGCCGGACCGGTCGTACGACGTGGCGGTGATGACCAGCCACGTGGCGCAGTTCTTCGTGGACGACGCCGAGTGGGCGCGTACCCTCGCCGACCTGGCCCGGGCGCTGGTGCCCGGCGGCCGGCTGGCGTTCGACTCGCGTGACCCGGCGGACCGGCGGTGGGAACGCTGGAACCCGGTCGACTCGCGGCGGCGCATCACCCTGCCGGGCGGCGAGATGGTGCGGGCGTGGACGGAGGTGACCGCCGTCGACGGCGGCACGGTCGCCTTCACCCACCACTACCTGTTCGGTGACGGCGAGGAGCTGCTCAGCTCGGCCACCCTGCGCTTCCGCACCGAGGACGAGCTGCGCGGGTCGCTGCGGGCCGCCGGGCTCGCAGTCGAGCGGATCCACGGCGGCTGGGGCGGAGAGCCGGTGGGCCGGGGCGACGGCGAGTTCCTCGTCCTGGCGCGCCGAGAGTGATCTTGGGCTGGCACGCCCGGCCTACCGTGAGGTCATGGCCAACGCGACGTACGACCGCAAGGAGCAGTTCCAGCAGATCCAGAGCGGCCTGCTCCAGGGGGAACAGATCATCGCCGTCTACGACGCCGTCGGCACGGGCACGGGCTTCATCGGCCTGACCGACCGGCGCGTGATCATCCAGGACCGCTCCTTCGTCGGCAAGCGGTACGCCATCACCAGCATCCCGTACTCGAAGATCACGAGCGTCAGCGTGGTCAGCAACAAGTCCTGGGGCGGCTCGTTCTTCTCCACCGGGGCGATCGCGATCCACGTCGGCACGCACACCTACGAGGTGGAGTTCCGCGGCGCCCAGAAGAGCCACCACGTGCACAACGTGATCTTGCACCACATCAGCTGAGCTGGCCGGCGCACTCGAGCAGGGCGCGACACTCCGCCTCGGCAGCCCGGCGGAACAGCGTGGCGGCCCGGTCACGAACGCCCTGCCTGTGCTGGCCGCCGATCAGGTCGAGCCGGCCCGCCCCGCCGGCGGCTGACCGCAGGCGACAACGGGGCCTGTCCCGCTACTCCCGCGAGTGGAACACCATGGCTGCCAACGCACCTGTTTGACACCCATGGTGTTCCACTCGTCCCGTCTGGACGACGGGTGGCGGCCGGGGGCGCCGACGCCACCGGGGCGTCGAGCTTTCGCCCGTCGCACCTCCTCGTCACCCCGAGGGACGGCGGCACCACAGCGGTCCGCGCCGTTCCCGACCAGGGACCGTCCACAGCCGTACCACGCCACGCCGGGCTGAAGACTGCTGGTGGCGGCCGACTGGCTCGCCCTCGCCGCGTTGATCTTCCGCCGACTGACCGAGCGCGGTCGCGGATCGATCGAGCCCGGCGGATGGCATTCAGTCCGAGCGCCGCCAGAACTGCCGCGGTGCGAAGCCCTCGCGTCGCAGCCAGTGTTCGGTGTACACGATGCGGTCCGCCTCCACCACCACGAGCGTGTCGCGGGGCGGCTCGGTCAGCGACCGGCCCCGCTCGACGTGCTCGTTCTCCCACCGGAACGCCGACCAGTAGTGCGCCCGGTCCGGATCGTCGGGGCTGAGCACCCGGGCCGAGCCGAACACCTGGGCGCCACGGCTGCTGGCCAGTCCCACCAGCGGCGCGAAGATGCCGACCGACACCCGGGGGTCGGCCGCGATGTTGCGCATCTTCGGCGACGCCGGGGCGGCAGTGAACAGCACCGCGAAGCCGAGCGGGTAGTACCGCACCGGCGTGGCGAGTGGCCCGTCCGGCCCGGCGGTGGCGAGCACGCACATGTTCTGCGACGAGAGCAGGTTGAGGATGCGCTCGGCCAGGCGTTCGCGCGGCAGCCGCCCGGTGGGGGTCGGCCCGGACAGCCACGGGTTCGTCGACACCACAGGCCTCACTGCTGGTCGAGCAGGAACGGCACGTCCGGGCAGGTCAGGCACACGAAGATGCGCAGCGCGCCGTAGCGGCCGACGACCACGCCGGTCGGCTCGTACGGGTCGTCGTCGTCCGGTGCGCCGTTCGCTCGGGCCGGGCGCCACCGGTCGGCTCCGTGCTCCGAGGAGTCGATGACGAGGGCCAGCGTGGTGGGACCGGCGCAGCGGGGGCACGGCGTCGGGCTCAGGTCCGTGAGGCTCCACCGGGCGTACCCGCCGACCTTCCAACCGGGTGCCATGAAGGTGTCGAGGTACTCCTCGTCCTCGTCCGCCTCGGCAAGCGCCCGCAGCTCCGCCGGCAACTCCTCGATGTACGGGTACTCGACGATCTGCTCCGGGTGCAGCCGGCACGGCTGGGGCACGTACCCTTCCGTCCCGGTCTCACCGCGCGGCGGCTCCGTCAGCGTGGCGGTGACGTCCGCCTCCCGCCGCCACCGCAGCTCCACGGTCGGCCCCCACGGCGGGGTGTCGTGCTCGAACGGGCACCACAGCACCTGCAACAGGTCCGCCCCGCCGGGCCGGGGCAGGTCGGGGACGTCCGCCGCGCGCAGTTGCGCCAGCGCCACCATCGGGTTCGGCCGGGGGTGGGGTCGCGGCCCGTACCGGTAGCCCACCGTCGGGCCGCCGTTCACCGAGCCCCAACCGCTGAAACCCGGGCCGACCAGCCGCGCTAGCTCCTCGTGCAGCTCGATCTCGCCGTCGGCCAGCACGTGCGCCACCGTACGGCGGCTCTCCGCCTCGCGCATCCGGGCCAACAGCTCCGCCGGGATCGGCACCTCCTCCTGCACCATGCACGGGGTGGCGCAGGTGGGCCAGGGCTCGTCGGCAGGCCACAGCAGCGGCCCTCCGACGTGGCTCTCGGTGGCCGTGACCGCCCCGCGACGGGGGTGCAGCCTGGTGGCCGTGCGGCCGAGCTTCTCCAGCCCGGGGTAGCGGGCGAGCACGTCGGGCGCCAACGGCGGAGTGATCATGGCGAGATGGTAGGGCCCACCGCACCCACCGCCGACGCCGGACCACCGGTCACAGTGGACCTCCGGTGCAGCCGCCATCCCGCCGCCGTCCAGCACACCCCCCAGAGCAGGAAGAACGGCGACCACAGCAGCAGGTCCCACCGTGCCAGTTCGCGAGCCAGCACGGCGTGTTCGGCCGGCGGTGGGCGGACTCCGGTCAACAGCAGCGCGTCACCGACGAAGCCGAACCCCAGCACCCCGATCGACCGGGCGACCATGAAGACTCCCAGCGTCCCGGCGATCGCGAGCAGCAGGCGGCGCGGGAGGGCCGCCCGCCAGGGCCGCAGCGTCGCCAGCGCGACCACGACGCCGACCACGGCGGCGGTGGCCAGCACCCAGTGGCTCGCCACGAACAGCGGGTCTCGCGCGAGCAGCCGCTCCCGCAGCTCCGGGGGCAGCGGGTCCTTGTCGGCCAGCGCGTTGGCCCCCAGCGCCTGCGCGAGTTTCATCGAGCCGTAGGCCGCGGCACAGGCCGCCGCCCCGTACGCGCCCCAGCGCGCGCGATCAGGCCGCGACACGCTTCGTCGCCGTCGCGTAGGACCGGATCGTCTCCAGGAGCAGCCCGATCACGACGAGCCCGAGGATCGCGTGGTACCACTGCCAGCCCACACCGATGCCGACGAACCCATCCACGACCATGATCATCGCGCCGGCCCCGACGGCCAGCAGCATGCCGGCGAGCGCCAGCAGCATCATCGTCCTCGGCACCCGGCGCCCCAGCGTCGTCACCGTGGCGACGGCGAGGCACGCGGCCAACAACCCGGTAGCGGTCGCCGACCACTGCGCGGTGGCCACGCCCATGACGTCGCGGGCGTAGCTCTCGTGCTCGGCGGCGGACACGACCGGACCACCCGGGAACCCGAGCCGGGACTGCGCGGCGAAGACGGCCTTTCCCGCGGCGTACCCGAGGAACAGCACCGCCAGGGAATACGCCGGCCATCGCCGGGCGCGAACGTGATTGACCATGGATACGACGGTATTGGCGGTGGGCCCCCGCCCCCTCCCGTCGATGAGGGAACCCTCTCCCTCGCGGGAGGGAGCAGCGGAGGACTACCGGTCGCGTGGCCGGAGGCCGCGCAGCGCCGTGTCCACCACCTGGTCGGCGTATTCGGGGGTCAGTGGGCCGGTGCGCTGGAGCCACCGGTTGAGGACCGGCCCGAACAGCATGTCGACTGCCACGTCGAGTTCGACGTCCTCGGCCAGCTGCCCCGCACGCTGGGCGGCGCGCAGACGCTCCTTCTTCAGCTCCCGCATGGGCTCGTCCAACCGCTTCGCGTAGTCGGCGGCCAGGGCGGGATCGTGGACGATCTCGGTGTGCAGTGCGCGCATGGGCTGGTCGTAGCGTGGGTCGTTCAGTTCGGCGACGGTGGCCCGCAGGACTACCTTCAGGTCGGCCGCTAGGTCGCCGGTGTCGGGCAGGGCACCGCTCTGGCCGTCCTGCCCCTCGGTGGTGAGCGCGAGGAAGGCGTCGAACAGCAGCGCGCCCTTCGAGGGCCACCAGCGGTAGATGGTCTGTTTGCCGACGCCGGCGGCGGCGGCGATGCCCTCGATGCTGAGCCTCGCGTACCCCAGCTCACCGACCAGGTCGAAGGCGGCGGCGAGGATGGCTCGTCGTGCCGTCTGGCTGCGGCGGCTGGCGTCGGGGGCGACCTTCTGCGTGGGCACGGGTCCAAATCTAGCAAGAGAGACGAGACGGTCCGTCTTGACAGGCGGGCCGAATCGGGTATGGTCGCCTCCAGCAGCGAGACGAGACGGTCCGTCTCGTGCAATCGAAGGGACGCTCATGGAAACCTCAGGCACCACCGCATCCCGGGTCTGGTTCGTCACCGGGGCCAGCCGTGGCCTCGGCCGCGCCTTCACCGAGGCCGCGCTCGCCGCCGGCGACCGGGTCGTCGGCGCGGCCCGCGACGTCTCGCCGCTCGACGACCTCGCCGCCCGACACCCCGACCGGCTGCTGGCACTGCGCCTCGATGTCACGGACCGCGCGGCGGTCCTCGACGTCGTCGCCCGGGCGGTCCGGCACTTTGGCCGGCTCGACATCGTCGTCAACAATGCCGGGGCGCTCTTCGCCGGCATGGTGGAGGAGTTCACCGAAGCCGAGGCCCGCGCCCAGTTCGACCTCAACTTCTTCGGCACGCTCTGGGTCAGCCAGGCCGTCCTGCCGCACCTGCGGGCCCAGGGCGCCGGACACATCGTGCAGATCTCCAGCATCGGTGCGCTCGGCGGTTTTCCCAGCACGGGGCTCTACAGCGCGAGCAAGTTCGCGCTGGAGGGCATGAGCGAGGCGCTGGCCGCCGAGGCCGCCCCGTTCGGCGTCAAGGTCACCATCGTCCAGCCGGGCGGCTACTGGACGGACCTCTACACCAGCAGCACGGCGACCACCCCGCACCCCGCCTACGACGCGCTGCGCGCGGAACTGGCGAAGCAGTGGGCCGAGGGGTCGATCGACAGCGAGCCCCGGCTGGCCGCCGAGGCCCTGATGACGCTGGTCGCCAGCGACGACCCGCCGCTGCGACTGCTGCTGGGCAGCATGGTCTACGACCTCGCCTTCGACATCTCCAAGCGACGCATGGACACCTGGGCGGGCTGGGAAGAGGTGAGTCGCGCCGCCGAGAAGGCGGTCCCGGCGCCGGGGGCCGCGCTGACCTGAGCCGTCGTCGCGAGGGCCGAAGCCGGCGGGTCAGGCGGGCCTGACCCGGGCGAGCTGCACGAGGCCGATCCAGGCCCTGCCCGGCGAGCGAGCCCTCCTGACCTGGGGAAACCGGCCGGTTTCAGACGTTGAAGCGGAACTCCACGACGTCGCCGTCCTGCATCACGTACTCCTTGCCCTCGATGCGGACCTTGCCCGCCGCCTTGGCCGCCGCCATCGATCCGGCGGCGACCAGGTCGGCGTAGGAGACCACCTCGGCCTTGATGAAGCCGCGCTGGAAGTCGGAGTGGATGACCCCTGCGGCCTCCGGCGCGGTCGCGCCGACCGGAACGGTCCAGGCCCGCGCCTCCTTGGGGCCGGCGGTGAGGTACGTCTGAAGCCCGAGCGTGCGGAAGCCGACCCGGACGAGCTGGTCCAGGCCCGGCTCCTGCTGACCGATCGACTCCAGCAGCTCGCGGGCCTCCTCCTCGGGCAGGTCCACCAGCTCGGACTCGATCTTGGCGTCCATGAAGACGGCCTCGGCCGGGGCGACCAGGGCGCGCAGTTCGTCGAGGAACTCGGCGTTGCCCAGCTCGGCCTCGTCGACGTTGAAGACGTACAGGAAGGGCTTCGTGGTGAGCAGGTGCAGCTCGCGCAGGTGCTCCAGCTCGATGCCCGCGTCCTTGGCACCCGCGTAGAGGGTGACGCCGGTGTCGAGCAGCTCGACGGCCTTCTTGGCGGCGGTCACCGCGGCGGCCCGGTCCTTGCGGAGCTTGGCCTCCTTCTCCAGCCGCAGCACCGCCTTCTCCAGGGTCTGGAGGTCGGCGAGGATCAGCTCGGTGTTGATCGTCTCGATGTCGTCGGCCGGGGAGACCTTGCCGTCGACGTGCACCACGTTCGGGTCGGAGAAGGCCCGCACCACCTGGCAGATCGCCGAGGCGTCGCGGATGTTCGCCAGGAACGCGTTGCCCCGGCCCTGCCCCTTGGAGGCGCCGCGCACCAGGCCGGCGATGTCGACGAACGACACGGGGGCGGGCAGTACCTTCTGCGAGCTGAAGATCTCGGCGAGCTTGTGCAGCCGCTCGTCCGGCAGCCCGACAACGCCGACGTTGGGCTCGATGGTGGCGAACGGGTAGTTCGCCGCGAGCACGTCGTTCTTGGTCAGCGCGTTGAACAGGGTGCTCTTGCCGACGTTGGGCAGGCCGACGATGCCGATGGTGAGACTCACGACGAGCCAGCTTACGCCGTTCGCCGCCGCCCTTGGACAGGCAGGTTCCACACCGGCGGAAAACGGCCGCCGGAGATCGCCCGACCGTTGTTACGGTGCCACGGTTGCGCGCGAGCGACCCCAAGGAGGCGGGATGAGCCGGCTGCCGGAGCTGTACGTCGCGGTCGACGTGGAGGCGGACGGGCCGATCCCCGGGCCGTACAGCATGATCTCGCTCGGCATGGCCGTCGCCGGCCGGCCGGAGCTGGCCTTCTACACGGAGCTGAAGCCGATCTCCGACGAGTTCGTGCCGGCCGCGCTCGCCGTCTCCGGGCTGGACCGGGACCGGCTGCTCCGGGAGGCGCCCCCGGCCGAGGAGGCGATGGGCGCCGCCGCGAGATGGGTCAACGGGCTGCGCGAGATCGGCCGCCCGGTGTTCCTCGCCGCCCCGGCCGTCTGGGACGGCATGTTCGTGCACTGGTACTTCACCCGGTTCGTCGGGCACAGCCCGTTCGGCGCCACCGGTTCCGGTGTCGACCTGCGCAGCTACTGGATGGGGCTGACCGGCTGCGAGTGGGTGCGTACCCGCAAGGGCACGGTCAAGCACGAGCTGGGCCTGACCGACGTGCCGCACACCCACCACGCCGGGGAGGACGCCGCCGAGCTGGCCCAGGTCTTCGACGCGGTCCTGCGTCGCCGCGGCCGGGAGCGGTAGGAGTCAGCCGAGCAGGCGCGGCCCGATCGGGGTCTCCCGCACGCTGCCGTCCGGGCCGCGGCTGACCTCGTACGCGCAGACGCCCGGACGGTCCGCGACCGCCTCGACCAGCCGCTCGCCCCGGTAGAGCAGGCCGGTGCCGTCGTCGGTGCAGTGCGCGGTCGGCAGCGTGCCGTCGCCGACCAGCCGGTGCATCAGCGGCCGGCGCTGCTCCTCGCTGTCGTAGTGCACGCCGTTGCCGTAGGGCAGCCAGCCCAGCCCGTCGGCGAAGCCGCGAAGAGTGGTGCCGAAGCTGTCGGTGGCGCCGCCGGCGTGCCAGCAGATCGAGCCGGCGGAGACGCCGCCCAGCACGACGCCGGCCTCCCAGCACTCCCGCAGGATCTCGCCGAGGCCGTGCACCCGCCACACCGCGCAGAGGTTCGCGACGCTGCCGCCGCCCACCCAGACCACGTCCTGCGCGAGCAGGTGGGCGCGGATGTCGTCGACGTTCGGCATCGGGAAGAGCGCCAGGTGCGTCATCCGGAACCGGCTGCCGGCGAACGCCTCGTAGACCCGGGCCAGCGTGGTCGGCTGGTCGCCCTCGGCCTGGTTGAGGAAGCAGAGCCTCGGCTCGGGCCCGGCGCCGGCCAGCTCGGCGGCGAGGTCGAAGACGGGGTTGACCCGCCGGGCGCCGCCGTCACGGCGGGGAGCGTAGATGCCCATGCTGGTGGCGAGGATGGTCGGTTCGCTGGCGGGCACGGTCGTCCTTCCGTCGGTGTCGGCACCGCCCATCCTGCCGCCCCGTCGGTCAGCGGCGCGGGCCGGGCTGGCGCGGGCGGTCAGTCGCGGGGGCCGGGCTGGCGCGGGACGACCGGCTCGATCCGCAGGGCGCCCGGGGCCAGTGCCCCGGCGGCGGCGAGCGGCAGGGTGAAGCGGGCGTCGGCGGCGGGACCGGCCGCGTACGACTCGCGGAGCATCCAGCGCACCTCGTCGGCCGTCCAGCCCAGCCCGGACCGGCCGGCGATCTCCCGAACCAGGCGCAGCGCCACCCGGGTGTCGTCGTCGTAGAAGCGCATGCACCAGTGGTGCACCCACATGCCCAGCGCGCGGAGCCCGTCGGCGTCCAGCGAACGCACCAGCCGACCGCAGGCGGTGTCGCCGAACGCCCGCCCCGGGTCACCGGCCCGGTCCCGCTCGATCGCGCCGACGGCGGACGGGGCGACCGCGCGCATCCGGTCGTAGAAGCCCTGCACCACCGCGTCGTCCAGCGGGGGGTGCCCGTCCCGTGTCGACGCCGCTTCCCGACCCGCCACGCTCGCCATTGCCGCACCCCTTCTTGAGTTGGTGGCCCGGACGGTACCGACCACAACCGACACTTTCCGCGCCGGACGTCCCGTTCCCACCCGCACGGCCGCGTCCGATTTCCGCGAGCCGAGGGCGCCGAGCAGGGGCATCATCGGTGACGTGGAATTGGACTTCGAGCGGTGCTACCGGGCCGTCGACAGCCGCGACCAGCGGTTCGACGGCTGGTTCTACACCGGCGTGACCTCGACCGGGATCTACTGCCGGCCGTCCTGCCCCGCGATGACGCCGAAGCGGCAGAACGTCCGGTTCTTCCCCTCGGCCGCGGCGGCCCAGGGCGCCGGGCTGCGCGCCTGCCGGCGGTGCCGGCCGGACGCCGCCCCCGGCTCCCCGCACTGGGACGTCCGGGCGGACGTGGTCGGCCGGGCGATGCGGCTCATCGCCGACGGGGTGGTCGACCGGGACGGTATCCCGGGGCTGGCCGCCCGGCTCGGCTACACCGAGCGGCACCTGCACCGGATGCTGCGGGCGGAGATGGGCGCCGGCCCCCTCGCCCTGGCCCGGGCGCAGCGCGCGCAGACCGCCCGCACCCTGATCGAGACCACCGGCCTGGGCATGGCGGAGATCGCGTTCGCCGCCGGGTTCGGCAGCGTCCGGCAGTTCAACGACACGGTCCGCGAGGTGTACGGGACGGCCCCGTCCGAGCTGCGTACCGCTCGGGGCCGGTGCGCCGCGCCGGGCGGGGCGGGCACCATCACGCTGCGGCTCGCGTACCGCCCGCCGCTGCACGCGGGGGCGCTGCTGGACGTCCTCGCGCTGCGCGCGCTGCCCGGCGTCGAGGAGGTGCGCGACAGGACGTACCGCCGGGGCCTGCGGCTGCCGCACGGCCCGGGCGAGGCGACCCTGACCCCGGCGGACGGGCACGTGACCGCCACCCTGCGGCTCACCGACATGCGCGACCTGGCCCCCGCGGTGGCCCGCTGCCGCCGCCTGCTCGACCTCGACGCCGACCCGGTCGCCGTCGACGGCACCCTCGCCGCCGACCCGGCCCTGGCCGGGTCGGTCGCCGCCGAGCCGGGCATCCGCCTCCCCCGCTCGGTCGACGGCTTCGAGATGGCCCTGCGCGCGATCGTCGGCCAGCAGGTCTCCGTCCGCTCGGCCCGCACCACCCTCACCCGCCTGCTGGACCATCTCCGCCCGCCCGTCCCCGACCCTTCCGACGGCGGGGAGGGGCCCGGGCCGTGGCTGGCCGGCTTCCCCACCGCCGAGGAGGTGCTCGGGGCGCCGGACGAGGTGTTCGGGATGCCGGCGGGGCGGCGGGCGACGATCCGTGCCCTGGCCGGGGCCGTCGCCGACGGGTCGCTGGACCTGGCGCCCGGCGGGGACCGGGAGGAGACCGTCCGGCGGCTGCTGGCGCTGCCCGGGATCGGCCCCTGGACCGCCGGCTACGTCGCGATGCGCGCCCTCGGCGACCCGGACGTCCTCCTCCCCACCGACCTCGCGGTACGCCGGGGCGCCGCCGCCCTCGGCCTGCCCGACGACCCGAAGACCCTCGACGCGTACGCCGACCGCTGGCGCCCCTGGCGCTCGTACGCGGTGATCCGACTCTGGAGAGCAGCATGAGCATGAACGACAGCACCGTCGTCGACACCCCCGCCGGGCCGCTCAGCATCGTGGCCGGCCCGGACGGGGCGGTCCGGGCGGCGGGCTTCACCGGCGAACCCGAGCACCTGCTCCCCCTGATGCACCCGACGCTGCGGGCGCCGCTGCGGCGCCGGGCCGACCTCGGCCCGGTCACCACCGCCGTCGCGGCCTACCTGGACGGCGAGCTGACCGCGATCGACACCGTGCCGGTGGAGCAGCACACCGGCGGCGTGTTCATGGCGCACGCCTGGCAGGTGCTGCGCGAGGTGAAGCCGGGTGACCCGGTGACCTACACCGGGTTCGCCGGGCTGGCCGGCCGCCCCGCGGCCGTACGCGCCGCCGCGGCGGCCTGCGCCCGCAACGCGGTCGCCCTGTTCGTCCCCTGCCACCGGGTGCTGCGCACCGACGGGACGCTCGGCGGCTACCGCTGGGGGCTGGACGTGAAGAAGTGGCTTCTCGGACACGAGCGGCCGTGACGGGAAGCTGACAGCGGCGCCATTCACATTTGCCGCTACCGTCGGGTAGTGCCTGCGGACGGCGACGGCGACCCGGCTCCCCGGGGGGTCGAGGCCGGCCCGCATCCGCTGCGCAACCTCTGGCGGCTGCGCCACTACCTGCGCCCCCACGCGGCCGAGTTCGGCTGGCTGCTGCTGGCCGGGCTCGCCGCCACCGGGGCGGGCATCGCCGTACCGCTGGTCACGCAGCGGGTGGTGGACGGCCCGGTCGCGCGGCAGGACCCGGCGGGGCTGTTCCGGCTGGCCGGGCTGGCGCTGCTGCTCGGCCTGGTCGAGGCGCTGCTGATCTTCATCCGGCGCTGGGTGCAGTCGTCGTCCTCGATGCGGATCGAGGCGGCGATCCGCGCCGACGTCTACGCCCACCTGCAGCGGCTGCCGGCCAGCTTCCACGACCGGTGGCAGTCCGGCCAGCTCCTGTCCCGGATCACCAGCGACCTCTCGGTGCTGCGCCGGTTCCTCTCCTTCGGCCTGTTCTTCCTGGTCCTCAACCTGGTGACCTACCTGGCCGTGGTGGCGCTGCTGATCCGGCTGCACCCCGCGCTGGGGCTGCTGGTGGCGGCGAGCGCGGTGCCGCTGTTCCTGATCACCCGGCGCTTCGCCCGGCGCTACCACGCCGCCTCCCGCCGGATGCAGGACCAGCAGGGCGACGTGGCCACGCTGGTCGAGGAGACCGCGCAGGGGCTGCGCACGATGAAGGCGTACGGGCGGGGGCGGGAACTGGCCGCCCGCTTCGCGGCCGGCGCCCGGGCGCTGCACGACACCGGGGTCGGCAAGGGCCGGCTGCTGGCCCGCACCTCCGCCCTGCTCGACCTGGTGCCGAACCTGACCCTGGGCGTGGTGCTGGTGGCCGGCGCGGCGGCCACCGCCGGGGGCGTGCTGACCATCGGCGAGCTGGTCGCGTTCGTCAGCCTCCAGCTGATGCTGATCTGGCCGGTGCAGTCGCTGGGCTGGATCGTCGCCAACGGCCAGGAGGCGGCGACCGCCGCCGACCGGGTGCTGGAGGTGCTGGACAGCCCGCCCGCCATCGTGGACGCCCCGGGCGCGGTCGCCCTGCGCCGCGCCGAGGTGCGCGGCCGGCTGCGCTTCGAGCGGGTCTCGTTCCGCTACCCGGGCACCGGGGCGCCGGTGCTGCGGGAGGTCGACCTTACCGTCGAGCCGGGCGAGACCGTGGCGCTGGTCGGGGCGACCGGCTGCGGCAAGAGCACCCTGCTCTCCCTGGTGCCCCGGCTGCACGACGTGACCGGTGGCCGGATCACCCTGGACGAGCGCGACCTGCGCGACCTGCGGCTGTCCTCGCTGCGCCGGCTGGTCGGGGTGGCCTTCGAGGAGCCGACGCTGTTCTCCATGTCGGTGTGGGAGAACCTCACCCTGGGCCGGCCGGAGGCCGGGGAGGACGAGGTCCGGGCCGCCCTCGCGCTGGCCCAGGCGGACTTCGCGTACGAGCTGCCGTGGGGGCTGGCCACCCGGGTGGGCGAGCAGGGGCTGTCGCTCTCCGGCGGGCAACGCCAGCGGCTGGCCCTGGCCCGGGCGGTGCTCGGCCGGCCGGCGCTGCTCGTGCTGGACGACCCGCTCTCCGCGCTCGACGTGCACACCGAGGCGCTGGTGGAGGCCGCGTTGAAGCGGGTGCTGCGCAACACCACGGCCCTGCTGGTGGTGCACCGGCCCTCCACCATCGCCCTCGCCGACCGGGTGGCGCTGCTGGAGGGGGGCCGGATCACCGCCGTCGGGCGGCACTCCGAGCTGCTCGCCGACGTGCCGGCGTACCGCGCGGTGCTCTCCGCCGAGCCGGCCCCGGTGCCGCCCGACGGTCGCGGCCTGGTGCGGTCGTGACCGGCGGGGCCGCCCACCCGGGCGGGGCGGACCTCGCCCGGTGGCGCGGCGTCGCCACCGACCCCGACGCCGACCGCAGCCACGCCGAGGACACCGCGCCGGAGGCGGTGGCCCGGCTCCGGGCCCGCAGCCGGGTGCTGCTGCGCGACCTGCTGCGCCCGCACCGGCGCCGGCTCGGGCTGGCCGTCGTGCTGCTGCTCGGCCAGAACGCCGCCGCGATGGCCGGGCCGTACCTCGTCATGCTCGGCATCGACCGGGCCATCGCGCCGCTGCGGGCCGGCGAGCCCGGCCCGCTGCTGGCCGTCGCCGCCGCGTTCGCCGCCGCCACCGTCGTCGAGTACGCCGCCCGCCGGGGGTTCCTCGCCCTCTCCGCGCGTATCGGCCAGGCCATCCTGCTCGACCTCCGCCAGCGGGTGTACGGCCACTTCCTGCGCCTGTCGGTGGCGTTCCACGAGCGGTACACCTCCGGCCGGATGGTCTCCCGGCTCACCAGCGACCTGGACTCGATCGGGGAACTGGTCGGCGGCGGCATCGACGGCCTGGTGCTGGCGGTGCTGTCGATCCTGTCGGTGGCCGGCATCCTGCTCTGGCTGGACCCGCCGCTGGCCGCGGTGACCCTGCTCGCGTTCCCGTTCCTGTTCTGGCTGTCCCGCTGGTTCGCGCGGGCGTCGGCAGACGCGTGGCGGCGCACCCGGGAGACCGTGGCGCTGGTCATCGTCCACTTCGTGGAGTCCATGCGGGGCATCCGGGCGGTGCAGGCGTTCCGCCGGGAGCCGCGCAACCAGCGGATCTTCGCGGCGGTCAACGACGACTACCGGGTGGCGAGCCGGCACGCGTTCCGGCTGATGGCGACGTACTCGCCGGGGATCAAGGTGATCGGCAACGTGACCGTGTCGGTGGTGCTCTGCTACGGCGGCTGGCGGGTGCTCGGCGGGGCGACCGGGATCGGGGTGCTGGCCGCGTTCCTGCTCTATCTGCGGCGGTTCTTCGAGCCGATGCAGGAGCTGAGCCAGTTCTACAACTCGTTGCAGTCGGCCACGGCGGCCCTGGAGAAACTGGCCGGGGTGCTCGACGAGCGGCCCTCGGTGGCCGAGCCGGCCCGGCCCGTGCCGCTGCCCGCCGGGCCGGGGCGCGGGGCGGTCGCCTTCCGGGCGGTCACCTTCGGCTACCGGCCGGACGCGCCCATCCTCGCCGGGCTCGACCTCGCCGTCCCGGCCGGGCAGACCGTGGCGCTGATCGGGCCGACCGGCGCCGGCAAGTCGACCGTCGCCAAGCTGCTCGCCCGGTTCCACGACCCGCTCGCCGGCACGGTCAGCCTGGACGGCGTCGACCTGCGCGAGGTCGCCGACGCGGAGCTGCGCCGCGCGGTGGTGTTGGTGACCCAGGAGACGCACCTCTTCGGCGGCACGGTCGCGGAGAACATCCGGTTCGGCCGTCCCGGCGCCGACGACGCCGCCGTGGAGGCCGCCGCGCGGGCGATCGGCGCGCACGACTTCATCGCGGCCCTCCCGGAGGGGTACGCCACGCAGGTGCACCGGCGCGGCGGCCGGCTCTCCGCCGGGCAACGGCAGCTCGTCGCGTTCGCCCGGGCGTTCCTGGCCGACCCGGTGGTGCTGGTCCTGGACGAGGCGACCTCCTCGCTGGACGTGCCGACCGAGCGGCTGGTGCAGCGCGCCCTCGGCACCGTCCTGCGCGACCGCACCGCCCTGGTGATCGCGCACCGGCTCTCCACGGTGGAGACGGCCGACCGGGTGCTGGTGCTCGACGGCGGCCGGATCGTCGAGGACGGCCCGCCCGGCCGGCTCGCCGCCGCCGGCGGCCGTTACGCCGCCCTGCACCGGCAGTGGCGCGATTCGCTGGTGTGAGCTCTGGTCGCCGCCCCGCCGCCTGCGGTCGGCGGGCCCCACGAAGATCACCGGTGCCACTAGACTCACCGCGCCGAGCGGAGCGGTCCACCGGGTGGTCGTCCCGACGGCGGCGACGGGGGAGGTTGCGAGTGCGGTTCGGACGACGGGTGATGGTGGCCGGGGTGGTCGTCGCCTGCGCGCTGGGGGCGGCGGCGGTCGCCGGAATGCCGTTCGGCGACGCCGGCCGGACGCCGGCCACGCCCACCGCGCAGGAATCCCCGGCGTCGCCGGGCGACGGCGCCGCCCCGACGGGCGCGCCGGCCGCCGACAGCGGGCTCGGCAGCCGCCCCGGAGGTGGCGCCACGCCGGGGGCGGCGGCGACCCTCCGGGCCCGCCCGGCCGCCGAGGTCGCCGCCGACAGCCCCGCCTCGGTCTCCTACCTGCGCGACCGCTACCGGGTCGACGCCGACGAGGCGGCCCGGCGGCTCGCCCTCCAGGAGCTGTCCGCGCCGCTGGCCGCCCGGCTCGCCACGGAGTTCCCCGCCGCGTACGGCGGGATGTGGCTGGACCAGGCCGCCGGCGGCGTGCTGACCGTCGCCGCCACCGGCGTCGAACCGGTCCGGGCGGCGCTGACCGGTATGCCGGACGCGGCACACGTCCGGGTGGTGTCGGTGCGCCACCCGCTGCGGCAGCTCACCGAGGCGGCGACCCGGCTGGCCACCGCGCTCGACGCCACGGCTGGCGCCGACGTGGTGGTGGACGAGCGGGCCAACGAGGTCGTCGTGCTGACCGGCGACCGGATCGCCGCCGACGATCCCCGGCTGGCCGACGCGCTGCGCGCCGCCGGGGTGCCGGCCCGCGCGCAGGCCCGGGTCGCCGACAGCGTGGTGCAGAAGGCCTGCGACCCACGCGACTGCGCGCGGGCGCCGATGCGCGGCGGCATCCGGCTGGACGTGCCGCGCGACGACGGCACCGTGGGCGGCTGCACGACGGGCTTCAACGTGCTCGTCGGGCTGCGCGACCCGTACGTGCTGACGGCGGGGCACTGCGTCGTCGGGGGGCGGCACCAGCTGGTGGACCGCACCTGGCACCAGTTCCTCGGCCCGAAGGTGCCGATGACGGTCGAGTCGTCGAGGTCGGGGCTGGCCGAGAACGCCTACCCGTACGACTACGCGATCATGCCGTACCAGCCGGGCGCGATCGGGCGGTGGGCGTACCCGGCGGGGGCCACGCAGGTGCCCAGCCTGGTCAACTACTGGTGCGTGCCGGACAACCCCCGGTGCGCCACCGGGGGCAGCCGCGACGTGGCGATCACCGGGCACGTGCCGTGGAGCGCCATCCAGCCCGGCTGGGTGGTCTGCGCCACCGGGGCGGCGTACACGCCGAAGGCCGGCGAGCAGTACGTCGACTCGGGGGCCGGGGCCGGCTACGTGCCCGGCACCCGCTGCGGGGAGATCATCGGCAAGACCAGCGGCGGCATCGACGTGCGCATCTGCGCCCGCCCGGGCGACAGCGGCGGCCCGCTCTTCACCGAGGCCGACGGCAAGGCGCTGGGCATCCTGTCGCACGGCGACCCGGGGCAGGGCGCGTGCACCAACCCGAACGAGCGCAACTCCTACGCCCCGGTCTCCACGATCCTCGACCGGGCGAACGCCCGCACCTACGGGGGCCTGCGGATCCGGCTGGCCACCAAGGGCCCGCTGAGCGGCCCGGTCCCCCGCTGACCCGGCCGGCGGCCCGGTGACCGGGTCGCCGGCACCGGGCCGATCGACCGTCGCGCCGGCGGCTCACCAGCGGTCGACGTGCAGGACCTCGTCCAGGGGCTGCCGCCGCGCCGGCCGGAAGCCCTCCCCGGTGTGGAACGCGGTGGGGATCAGCGCGGCCTGTCGCACGGTCGCGGGCAGCCCGAGCAGCTCGGCGACCTCCGCCTCGTACGCCAGGTGCAGCGTGGTCCAGGCGGTGCCGAGGCCGCGCGCCCGGGCGGCGAGCATGTAGCTCCACGCGGCCGGCAGGACCGACCCCCAGAGCCCGGCCTGGTTGCCGGCCGGCAGCTCGCCGGAGTCCACCTGGATGCACGGGACGAGCAGCACCGGCACCTGCCCCATCCGGTCGGCGAGCCAGGCCACGCTCTCCCCCACCCGGCGCTGCACCTCGGCCCGCTCCGGGTCGTCGGCGAAGAGCCGGGCGGCCGAGCGCTCCGAGGCGAGGTAGCCGTGCGCCGCGCGCTGGTAGATCCGGCCGATCAGGTCCCGCTTCGCCGGTTCGGTCACCAAGATCCACTGCCAGCCCTGCCGGTTCGACCCGGACGGCGCCTGGAGGGCGATCTCCAGGCACTCGCGGACCAGTTCCATCGGCACGGGCCGGGTGAGGTCCAGCCGCCTGCGGACCGAGCGGGTGGTGGTGAGCAGCTCGTCGGGGCTCAGCGGGAGTGTCGGCACGACATCCATCGTGGCACGCCGGTTAACCCGTGGTCCGGCCGTTGGCCGGTGCCTACCATCGACGGATGACTGATACGGCGAGGACGGCCCGCGCCGGCGTCCCCGAGCGTCCGACCCTGGACGGGCTCGAGGAGACCTGGGCGCGCCGCTGGCAGGAGGAAGGCACGTACGCGTTCGACCGCTCGAAGGAGCGCTCGGACGTGTACGCGATCGACACCCCGCCGCCGACCGTATCCGGCGAGCTGCACATGGGCCACGTCTTCTCGTACACGCACACCGACATCGTGGCCCGGTTCCAGCGGATGCGCGGGCGGGCGGTGTTCTACCCGATGGGCTGGGACGACAACGGCCTGCCGACCGAGCGCCGGGTGCAGAACGTCCACGGCGTGCGCTGCGACCCGACGCTGCCGTACGACCCGTCGTGGGTGCCGCCAGCCGCCCCCGTCGACGACGCCGCCCGCCGGGACCCGACGCCAGTCTCCCGGCGCAACTTCATCGAGCTGTGCGAGCGGCTGACGGTCGCCGACGAGCAGGTCTTCGAGGCGCTGTGGCGGCGGCTCGGGCTGTCCGTGGACTGGACGCTGACGTACACGACGATCGGGCGGGTGGCCCGGGCGACCTCGCAGCGGGCGTTCCTGCGCAACCTGGCCCGGGGCGAGGCGTACCAGGCGGAGGCCCCGACACTGTGGGACGTCGGGTTCGCCACCGCCGTCGCCCAGGCGGAGCTGGAGGACCGGGAGCGGCCCGGGGCGTACCACCGGCTGCGGTTCGCCGGGCCGGCCGGGCGCGAGGTGCTGATCGACACCACCCGGCCGGAGCTGCTGCCGGCCTGCGTGGCGCTGGTCTGCCACCCCGGCGACGAGCGGTACGCGGACCTGGTCGGCGGCACCGCGCGTACGCCGGTCTTCGGGGTCGAGGTGCCGGTGCGGGCGCACCCGCTGGCGGACCCGGCCAAGGGCACCGGCATCGCGATGGTCTGCACGTTCGGCGACCTGACCGACGTGACCTGGTGGCGGGAGCTGCGGCTGGACACCCGGGTGGTGATCGGCCGGGACGGCCGGCTGCTGCCGGAGGCGCCCGCCGGGGTGCCGACGCAGCCCTACGCGGCGCTGGCCGGGCAGACCGTCAACGGTGCCCGGCGGACGCTGGTGCAGCTGCTCGCCGACGGCGGCGACCTGGTCGGCGAGCCGCGCCCGATCACCCACCCGGTGAAGTTCTACGAGCGCGGCGACCGGCCGCTGGAGATCGTCTCGACCCGGCAGTGGTATCTGCGCAACGGCGGCCGGGACGCCGCCCTGCGCGAGGAACTGCTGGCCCGGGGCGGGGAGCTGCGCTGGGTGCCGGAGCACATGCGGCACCGCTACGAGCACTGGGTGGGCGGCCTGACCGGTGACTGGCTGGTCAGCCGGCAGCGCTTCTTCGGCGTGCCGGTGCCGGTGTGGTACCGGCTCGACGACGCTGGCGAGCCGGACTACACCCACCCTCTCACGCCGGACGAGTCCGCGCTGCCGGTCGACCCGTCCAGCGACGCCCCGCCCGGGTTCGAGGAGTCCCGGCGCGGCCGGCCGGGTGGCTTCGTCGGCGACCCGGACGTGCTCGACACCTGGGCCACCTCGTCGCTGACCCCGCAGATCGTGGGCGGCTGGGAGACCGACCCGGACCTGTTCGCGCGGGTCTTCCCGATGGACCTGCGCCCGCAGGGGCAGGAGATCATCCGTACCTGGCTCTTCTCCACCGTGGTCCGCTCGCACCTGGAGCACGGGGTGCTGCCCTGGCGGGACGCGGTGCTCTCCGGCTGGATCCTGGACCCGGACCGCAAGAAGATGTCCAAGTCCAAGGGGAACGTGGTCACCCCGATGGCGTTGCTGGAGCAGCACGGCTCCGACGCGGTGCGGTACTGGGCGGCGAACGGCAAGCCGGGCATGGACCTCGCCTTCGACCCGGCCCAGATCAAGGTCGGCCGGCGGCTGGCCACCAAGCTGCTCAACGCGTCGAGGTTCGCCCTCGGGCTGGGCGCCGCCGACGCGTTGCGCGCCCCGGCGACCGAGCCGCTGGACCGCGCCATGCTCGCCGAACTGTCCGGCGTGGTCGCCGCCGCGACCGCCGCGCTGGAGGCGTACGACCACACGGCGGCGTTGCAGGCGGCCGAGTCGTTCTTCTGGCGGTTCTGCGACGACTACATCGAGCTGGTGAAGGAGCGCGCCTACGGCTCCGGGCCGGGGGCGGACTCGGCCCGGGCGGCACTGGCCACCGCGCTCTCGGTGCAGCTGCGGCTGTTCGCCCCGGTGCTGCCGTACGCGACCGAGGAGGTCTGGTCCTGGTGGCGCTACGGCTCGGTGCACCGCGCGCCCTGGCCGACCACGTACGAGGTGGGCCGGGCGATCGAGGGCGCCGGCGAGCCGGAGCTGCTGCGGCTGGCCGGGGACGCGCTCAGCCAGGTGCGCCGGGCCAAGTCGGAGCGGAAACTGTCGATGCGGGCGGAGGTGCCGCTGGCCGAGGCGCTCGGCCCGGCGGCCCTGCTGGACCAGCTCACCGTGATCGCCGACGACCTCCGCGCCGCCGGCCGGATCACGAAACTGGACCTGCTCCCCGACCGCACCACCGAGCTGGTGATCGCCTGCGCCTTCTGAGCGCGGCCCCGCCGCGCCCGACGGGGCGCGGCGGGGTCACCAGCCGCGCAGCAGGCGCAGGCCGAGGAGGAAGGCGACGACGGCGGGGCCGACCAGCAGGGTGATCGCCTGGAGTCGGTACGGCATCCGGTGCCGGGTCAGCTCGACGGCGTTGCCCAGCACGATCACCCCGGCCAGCATCAGGAACGCGCCCCACATCGGGGCGGTCCCCACGTCGACCAGGCCGACGCGGGTCAGTTGCAGCGCCCCGCCGAGCAGCAGGGCGCCGGCCAGCGCCAGCAGGGCGACCGCCCGGTGCAACCCCCGGGCCAGCGGGTGGAGCGGCCGCCAGTGGTAGGTGCCGGCGACCGCCAGGCACGGCAGGATGACCATCAGCGGCCAGCCCCTGCCGAAGGCGCCGAACATCAGCAGCGCCCCGACCGCGAACACCAGCGTGCCGAGGCAGGCGATCACGTAGCCGGCGAAGGCGCGCCCGCCGCCCCGGGCCAGCAGCGGCCCGCCGACGGCGGCGATCAGTGCCCCGGGGATCAGTACGAACCCCGCCCACCAGTGGAAGTGGCCGCTGGCCTGGGCGGCCGTGGTGGTCGCCGCCGCCGCGAGCCCGGCGACCGCCAGGCTGACCAGCCAGTGCCGGCCGGCACCGGGGTAGGAATCGCGCGACATGACCAGACCCGCTTCCGCACTCACTTCCACAGCCTCGCCGGGTGGCGCGGCCCGGTCCATCCGGCCAGCCCTACCATCGGGGGTCGGGCCGCCCGGACGGCCGTCACGCGGGGGTCAGCTCGTCTCGCCAGCCACGCTGAACGAGCGGAGCCGGTCGATCGCCAGCACCGTGAAGCCCACGCTGATCAGCACGGTCATCACCGCCGCCACCGGCACCGAGACGCTGGTCTCCAGCAGCCCGGTGGGGGCCAGCCGATCGGCGAGGGCGATCACGTACTGCTGGATGGAGAGGACCTTGGTGCCGCTGACGAAGTTGCCGAGCAGCCCCTCCCAGATGAGCACGTAGACCAGGCCGAGCAGCACGGGCCGCCGGGTGAGCAGGCTCAGCGCCACGAACAGCGCCGAGTACGCCAGCGCCCCGACCGCCGCGGCGGCGGCGAGCGCCAGGCCGAGGCGTACGGAATGGGCGAGCACGCCCGCGACGTAGAGCGGCACCGCGACGGTGACCGCCGTGACGCCGGTCGCCACCGCCAGCTTCGGCAGCACGATCTGCCAGCGCGGCAGCGGCTTGGTCAGGATGTGCACGACCGTGCCGTCGTCGATCTCGGCCCCCAGCACGCCGGTGCCGACGATCAACGCGACCACCGGCAGCACCACGGCCAGGCCGAGGCCGACCAGCACCGGCGGGCCCCACTCGCCCGGGTCCACCCCGAGCGAGCGGGAGAGCACGGCGAGCAGCACCAGTACCGCCGGAAGCGGCACCAGCAGGAGGAACCGGCGACGCCCGAACAGCCCCCGCGCGGTGATCCAGGAAACGGTAGACATGCTCAGGCCTCCACCAGGTAGGAGAAGACGCTCTCCAGGGACTCGTCCTCGGGCACCAGTTGCCGCACCCGGATGCCCTTCGCCAGGGCGATCTTCGGCAGCGCGCGGGTGAACGCGCCGTAGTCGCCGGCCCGCACGGTCAGCCCCGCGCGGCCCAACTCCACCCCGGTCACCGACGCCTCCGCCATCAGCGCCACGGCGAGCGCCCGGTCGTCGGTGGAGTGGACGGCGAAGACGTGCGGCCGGTTGGTCATCAGCCGGCGGATGGTGCGGAAGTCGCCGGAGGCGGCGAGCCGGCCGGCGACCATCACCTGGACGGTGCCGGAGACCTGCTCGACCTCCTCCAGGATGTGCGAGCTGAACAGGATCGTCCGGCCGGCGTCGCCGAGGCGGTGCAGCAGCTCCATCATGTGCAGCCGCTGACGCGGGTCCATCCCGTTGAACGGCTCGTCCAGCAGCAGCACCTGCGGCTCGTGCACGAGCGCGGCGGCCACCCGGGCGCGCTGCCGCATGCCCTTGGAGTACGTGCCGATCCGGCGGTCCTGCGCCCCCTCCATCTCCACCAGGGCGATCGCCCGGCGGGCCGCCGCCGCCGGGTCCGGCAGCCGGTGCAGCTTCGCGCTCGCCAGCACGAACTCGTACGCGCTGAGGAAGGTGTGCACCGCCTCCCGCTCGCTCACCAGGCCCAACCGGCGGTAGACCTCCGGGTTGCGCCAGGTGGGCCGGCCGTCCAGGGTCACCGCGCCGCGCGACGGGGCCAGGAAGCCGGCCATCATGTGCAGCAGGGTGGTCTTGCCCGCGCCGTTCGGGCCGAGCAGCCCGGTGACGCCGGGCCCGAGGGTCATGCTGACGTCGTTGACCGCCACCACGTTGCCGTACCAGCGGGAGACGCCGGCGAGGTCCAGGGTGCTGGCGGCGGTCGCGGCCCCCGCCGCGGGCTCGGCGCTCGTCGTGGTCATCGGGCGGCCACCTTCCGGTATCGCAGCAGCAGCAGGGCGACGCAGCCGGCCACGAGCAGCACGGCGGCGGCCGCGTAGACCGGGCCGAAGTCGCCGATCATGAGCCCCTCCTGTCCCTTGGGGAGCAGGTCGCCGAGGGCCCAGTCGCCGACGCCCCGCACCAGCGTGGACGGCGAGGCGAGGAAGGCCAGCTCGTTGACCGTCCGGGACGGCATGATCGACAGGGTGCCGACGACCGGGGTGGTCATCAGGAACACCGCCACGATCCCGCCGGCCGCGAACGCCCGCTTGCCGGTCAGCGACGCGACGAGCAGGCCGACCGAGGCGAAGACCACCGCCCAGAGCCCGGCGTAGAGCAGGCCCGGCAGCAGGTCCAGCAGCTCGTTCCAGACCCCGCGCATGCCGTCGTCGGTGGTGAAGGCGGCGCCCAGGAACATCACCAGCTGCGGGCCGCCGAGCAGCAGCCAGAGCGCGGTCACCAGCGCCAGCAGCTTGGCCAGCGGGTAGTCCGACCGGGGCAGCGGCCGGGAGAAGTAGAGCGGCAGCACCCCGCTGCGCAGGTCCCGGGAGACCAGCTCGGGGGCGACCACCGCGACGAAGAAGATGACGAGCCAGCTCATGTTGTCGGCGAACTGGGCGTACGTCATCACCGCCTCGCCGATCTGGCTGCGCACCGCGGTGAGGCCCGCGGCCACCACGGTGACGATGCCGACCACCAGCCAGGGGAAGATCTTGGCCTTGGCGCTGCGCCCGAACCCGAACGCCGTACGCAGCCCGTGCAGGTAGAGCGCGCCGAAGACCTGCCGGCGCCCCAGGCGGGGGCCGGTGTAGCGCTGGTAGCCGATGTCGTGGATGACACCGGTGGGCTCAGGCATGGCTGGGCTCCCTCGTGGCGAAGAGCTCGGCGACCCGGTGCCGGCGCTGGTCGAGCCGGTGCAGCGGCAGGTCCAGCTCGGCGACCGCGCCGAGGATGAGGTCGTAGGTGGCGTCGTCGGCGAGCTCGACGAGCAGCAGCCGCCCGTCCCGGCGTACCGGCAGGCGCAGCGCGGCGAGCCGGGCGGCCAACTCCTCGGTGCCCTCGCTGACCTCGACGGCGAGCACGTCGGTGGCCGACGTCATGGCGGAGATGTGGTCGGCCCGCAGCAGCCGCCCGCCGTCGATGGCGACCAGCGTGTCGCAGATCCGCTCCACCTCGCCGAGCAGGTGCGAGCAGACCAGCACGGAGATGCCGAACTCGGTGCCGATCCGGTGCACCAGGGCCAGCATGGCGTCCCGGCCGGCCGGGTCGAGGCCGTTGGTCGGCTCGTCGAGCAGCAGCAGGTCGGGGTCGTGCACCAGGGCCTGGGCGAGCTTCACCCGCTGCTTCATGCCGGTGGAGTAGCCGCCGACCGGGCGGTAGCGCTCCTCGTAGAGCCCGACGTGCCGCAGCGCCTCGGAGGCCCGCTCGCGGGCGACCGTACGCGGCAGCCCGCTGATCCGGCCAAGGTGGGTGACCAGCTCGGCGGCCGAGAGGTCGGGCGGCAGGGCGTCGTGCTCGGGCATGTAGCCGACCCGGGCGCGGACCCCGGCGGAGTCGGTGGTCGGGTCGAGCCCGAGCACCCGGACCCGCCCGCTGGTCGGGGCGAGGAGGCCGAGCAGGATCTTGATCAGCGTGGACTTGCCGGCGCCGTTCGCGCCGACCAGTCCGATGATCCCCGGCTCGACCGCGACGGTCAGGTCGGCCAGCGCGGTGACCCCACCCCCGTACGTCTTGGTCAGCGACTCGGTCGCGATCAGTGTCACGACGTCCAGCGTAGGAGGCCGACGCCCCTGCTGGGAGCGGCACGCCCCCGGCGCTCCCCTGATCCTCGCGGCCCGAGTCCCCTAGGGTCCGGTCCCCGTGACCGGGAACCTCACGGAAATCCGCCCGCAACCTCGACGGCCGGTGATGCGTCCACTCTAGAGCGGGGTCACCGCTGGCCGGGACGGACCGGGGTCCGCCGGCGACCGACACACGGGGAGGATCATGACCGGCGAAACGCCGTTGCCCAAGGTGAGCGTGGTGGTTCCCACGCACGACAGCGGGCCGCACATCGAGAAACTCGTGGCCTCGCTGCTGCGCCAGTCGCTGCCTGCGACGGAGTTCGAGGCGGTCTTCGTCGACGACGGCTCGACCGACGACACGCCCGAGCGGCTCGAGAAGATCGCCGCCGAGCACCCGCACTTCCGGGTGCTGCGCATCGAGAACTCGGGCTGGCCGTCCCGGCCGCGCAACCTCGGCGTCGCGCACGCCCGGGGCGAGTACGTGTTGTTCGCCGACGACGACGACTGGCTCGGCGACGAGGCGCTCGAACGGATGTACGGCTGCGCGCGGGCCCACGACTCCGACGTGGTGGTCGGCCGGATGGCCGGGCACGGGCGCGGCGTGCCGCGCGAGCTGTTCCGGCGAAACCGGTTCGACGCCACGCTCGCCAACTCGCCGCTGATCGACAGCCTCACCTGCCACAAGATGTTCCGCCGCGCCTTCCTCGACGAGCACGGGCTGCGGTTCCCGGAGGGGCCGCCGCGGCGCCTGGAGGACCACCGGATGGTGGTCCGGTCGTACCTCCTGTCGAGGCGGACGTGCGTGCTGTCGGACTACACCTGCTACCACCACGCCCGCCGCGGCGACGCCGGGAACGTCACGGCCAGCCGGCTGGACCCGGCGGAGTACTACGCCAGCCTGCGGGAGGCGATCGACATCGTCGACGCGCACACCGAGCCGGGGCCGCTGCGCGACCGGCTGCACCGGCGATGGCTGCGCAACGAGATGCTCAACCGGGTACGCGGCCGGCGGATGCTCGACGCCCCCGAGGAGTGGCTCGCCCAGGTCGTCCGGGAGATCCAGGGGGTGATCCGGGAGCGGTTCGCGCCCGGGGTCGCCGCCGGCCTGCCCCCGCTGCAACGGGTGCTGGCGCACCTCGCCGAGCAGGGCCGGGTCGCGGACCTGCGCCGGCTGGCCGAGTGGGAGACGGGCGTCCGCGCCGTCGGCGCCGTCGACCGCATCGAGCGGGCCGGCAGGACGCTGACCGTCGACGTCTCCGCCCGGCTGGTGTCCGCCGGGCGGCCGCTCGCCTTCGCCGAGGACGGCGGCCGGGACCTGCTGGTGCTCCCGGTCGACGGGCTGGACCGGGAGCTGCGCGACCTCACCGGGGCGCTCGGCCGCAGCAGGCTGGACGTCGTCGCCCGCCGCGGGCAGACCAGCGAGGAGGTTTTCCTGCCGGTGTCGTTCGCCACGGAGCGGGTGCCCGCCGGCGACGGCACCGCGCACGTCGTGCACCGGGCCACCGCCACGATCGACTTCACCGCCCTCAACGGGGGCCGCACCGCGGGCACCTGGTCGCTGAAGGCCCGGGTCACCAGCGCCGGCTGGACCGAGGACGCCCGCCTGCCGCTGCTGCTGCGCTGCGCCGCCGACGGCGCCGCCCCGGTGGTGGAGGACGAGCGGGCGCTCTGGCACCGGCTGCGCCGGGCCGTGCGGCGCCGGATCAGGCGGCGCTGACCGGCCGGGGCAGCTTGAGGCCGGCTCGGGCGGGTCGGCAGGACATCGACCGGTGACAGGACGGCACCGGCCCGACAGACTGTCCACATGCTCACGCGACTGCTCCGCACACCGTTGACCTGGGTCGTGGCCGTCGTCCTCGTCGCCGGGTCGGCGTTCGGCCTCTACTGGTTCCAGCCCTGGAAACTGGTCACCGACGACGAGGTCGACGAGACGCTCTCGACCGTGGAGGCGGCACCGGGCCCGACGGCTCCCACCACCGGCGCCACGGCCTCCCCCACCGGGCCGGTCCTGGTCAGCCGGGGCGAGTTCGTGACCCACGAGCACGACACCTCGGGCACCGCCCGGATCGTCCGTACCCCTGACGGGCGGCACCGGCTGGAACTGGTCGGGCTGGCCACCTCCAACGGCCCGGACCTGCGGGTCTGGCTCACCGACCAACCGGTGCGGAGCGGCACCGCCGGCTGGCGGGTCTTCGACGACGGCCGGTGGGTCGAACTGGGCCGGCTCAAGGGCAACAGGGGCGACCAGGGGTACGACATCCCGGCCGAGGTCGACCTGACCGGCGTGACCAGCGTCTCGATCTGGTGCAAGCGGTTCGCCGTCTCGTTCGGCGCGGCACCGCTGGCTCCGCTCCGCTGATCCGCCGGCCGCCGGCCGCCGGCGCGGCGCGGCGTGGCGTGGCGTGGCGTGGAGTGGCGCTCTCGACCGATCGCCGACAGGCTGAGAAACTGTGTGCCGGTCAGCGGGTTGGGGGATGGATGAGCAACGGCTGGGTGGTGCCCGACGAGGTGCTCCGGGACGCGCCGGCGTACACGCCGCGCCCCGGCGAGCTCGCCGACCTGGAGCTGCTGCTGACCGGGGCGTACGCCCCGCTGACCGGCTTCATGACCCGCGCCGACCTGGTCTCGGTGAGCCGCCGGGGCCGGCTCGCCGACGGCACCCCGTGGCCGGTGCCGGTGACGCTCCAGGTGCCCTCGGCGCTCGCCCAGGGCCTGGACCCGCGCGACGAGGCGCGCCGCACCCTGGTGCTGACCGACGGCGAGGGCGCGCCGGTCGCGGCGCTGGAGGTCGCCGACGCCTGGCAGGTCCGCGACGGGGTGGCGGGCGTCGGGGGCACGGTCCGCCGGCTCGGCGACGGCGGTCATGGCCCGTTCCAGCGGCTGCGCCGCACCCCCGAGGAGGTACGCGCGCTGCTGCCGCCCGGCCGGGTGCTCGGGGTGGTCGCCGACCGCCCGTTGCACCGGCCGCAGCTCGCCCAGATCGCCCACGCCGCCCGCACCCTCGGCGCCCACCTGCTGGTGATGATCCCCGTCGGCGAGGACGGCGTCGGTGGGCTGCCCCCGGAGGCGCTGGTGCGCGGCATCTTCGCCGCCCGGGACCGGATGCCGCCGGCCACGCTGGTCGCCGTGCCACTCAGCCGGCGCCGCGACGAGATCAGCGACGCGCTGCTGCGGGCCCGGGTGTCGGCGGCGTACGGGGTGACGCACCTGCTCTCCACCGGTGAGATGCTCTCGGGCGCGGGCCTGCGGGTGCTGGTGCCGCGCGAGCTGGCCTACGACAACCGCGACGGGCAGTGGCGCTGGCGGGAGGACATCCCGCCGCGCAACCGGCGCCTGGCCCTGACGCAGGCGGAGATCGACGACCTGCTGGACCGGGGCTTCCCGCTGCCCGAGTGGCACACCCCGCCGGCGGTGGCGAGGGAGCTGGCCCGGGCCCGTCCGCCCCGACGGCACCGGGGCCTGGTGGTCTTCCTGACGGGGCTCTCCGGCTCCGGCAAGTCGACGATCGCGCGCGGCCTCGCCGACGCGCTGCGCGAGCAGGGCGACCGGACGATCACACTGCTCGACGGCGACGTGGTGCGCCGGGAGCTCTCCGCCGGCCTGGGCTTCGGCAAGGCCGACCGCGACCTCAACGTGCGGCGGATCGGCTGGGTGGCCGCCGAGATCGCCCGGCACCGCGGTGTCGGCATCTGCTGCCCGATCGCCCCGTACGCACAGGCGCGCGCGACCGCCCGGGAGATGGCCCTGGCCGCCGGGGCCGGTTTCGTGCTGGTGCACGTCGCGACCCCGCTGGAGGTCTGCGAGCAGCGCGACCGCAAGGGCCTGTACGCCCGGGCCCGGGCGGGCCTGCTCACCGGGATGACCGGCATCGACGACCCCTACGAGGAGCCGACCGACGCGGACCTGGTGGTCGACACCAGTGACCTGACGGTCGACGAGGCGGTCCAGGCCGTCCTGCACCACCTGACCGAGACGGGCTGGGTGGAACCCCGGCTCCAGTCCATCTGAGCCGCCCCCGTTTCCTTCCGTTGATCCGCCCCTGTTCCTTCCGTGGGTCATTCCTCCGCGCTAGTGTTCGTCTTTGTTCGAACACGTTTGACCGCGTGAGGGCGCGCGGGGAGCACGGAGGTGCGACGGATGCTGGCTCAGCAGCGCCAGGCGGCCATCCTGGACCGGGTACGCGCCACGGGCGGGGTACGGGTCACCGACCTGGCCGTCGAGTTCGGCGTCTCCGACATGACCATCCGGCGCGACCTGGAGGCGCTGCACGAGCGTGGCCTGCTGGCCAAGGTGCACGGCGGCGCCACGGTCGCCGGCCCCGGCTCGACCGACGAGCCGGGGTTCCGGGCCAAGTCGGTGCGGCAGCTGGCGGAGAAGGCGGCCATCGCGGGGCGGGCCGCGGAACTGGTCCGGCCGGGCGCGGCGATCGCCCTGTCCGCCGGCACCACCACCGCCGAGCTGGCCCGCCGGCTGGTCGACGTGCCGGGCCTGACCGTGGTCACCAACTCGCTGCCGGTGGCCGAGATCCTGCACGTCGGGGGCCGCCCGGACCAGACCGTGGTGCTCACCGGCGGGGTGCGTACGCCCTCCGACGCCCTGGTCGGGCCGCTGGCCGTCGGCGCGATCCGGTCGCTGCACCTGGACCTGCTCTTCCTCGGGGTGCACGGGATCAGCGAGCGGGCCGGGTTCACCACGCCCAACCTGATGGAGGCGGAGACCGACCGGGCGCTGGTGGCCGCCGCCGACCGGCTGGTGGTGCTCGCCGACCACACCAAGTGGGGCACGGTCGGCATCTCCGCCATCGTCGAGCTCTCCGCCGCCCACGTGCTGGTCACCGACGACCGGTTGCCTCCCGAGGCGCGGCGGTCGCTCGGCGACCGGGTGGGCGAACTGGTGGTCGTGCCGGCGGCGGACGGGGCGCGGGCGGCCACGCCGACGGGGGTGGCGCGATGAAACGCACCGCGATCGAGCTGGCCGACGGCCGCGAACTGATCTACTTCGACGAGCGGGACGACGTCGTCCGCGACCAGCCGGACCGGCGCGAACTGCCCCCGCCGCCGCCCGCGTCGCAGCTGCGCCACGACCCGCTGACCGACGAGTGGGTGGCGGTCGCCGTGCACCGGCAGACCCGCACCTTCCTCCCGCCGGCCGACCAGTGCCCGCTCTGCCCCACCACCGCCGGTCGGCTCAGCGAGATCCCCGCCCCCGACTACGACGTCGCCGTCTTCGAGAACCGGTTCCCCTCGCTGAGCGGCCGGGTGGCCGACGAGCCGGCCGAGATCACGCCGTTCACCCCGGTCCGGCCCGGCCGGGGCCGTTGCGAGGTGGTCTGCTTCACCGACGACCACAACGCCTCCTTCGCCGGCCTGCCGCCGCGCCGGGTGCGTACCGTGCTGGACGCGCTCGCCGACCGGACCGCCGTGCTGAGCGAGCTGCCCGGCGTGGAGCAGGTCTTCCCGTTCGAGAACCGGGGCGTGGAGATCGGGGTGACGCTGCACCACCCGCACGGTCAGGTCTACGCGTACCCCTTCGTGACGCCACGCACCCGGGCGATGCTGGCCGCCGCCCGCCGGCACGCCGACCGCACCGGCGGGCGCAACCTCTACGCCGACGTGCTCGCCGCCGAACGGGCCGCGGGCGACCGGGTGGTCGCCGCCAACGAACACTGGACCGCGTACGTCCCGGCGGCGGCGCGCTGGCCGTTCGAGGTGCACGTGGCCCCGCACCGGCCGGTGCCGGACATCCCGGCGCTCGACGACGCCGAGCGGGACGCCTTCGGCCCGCTCTACCTCGACGTGCTGCGCCGCTTCGACGGGCTGTTCGACCTGCCGATGCCCTACATCGCCGCCTGGCACCAGGCCCCGGTACGCGTCGACCGCGAGCTGGGCCACCTGCACCTGCAGCTGTTCAGCATCCGGCGGGCCCGGGACAAGCTGAAGTACCTGGCCGGCTCGGAGTCCGGCATGGGCGTCTTCATCAACGACATCGCCCCGGAACGCGCCGCCGAACTCCTGCGCACCGTTCGAAAGGAGGGGCACCTTCCTAACGCCCACGGTAGAGGAAGGGCCCCTTCCTAACGTCTGGTGGCACCAGCGCGTCAGGCAAAAGGTGGTGCAGACAGGGCGCGGGGGGCCCGGGACAGGGCCCCCCGCAGGGAAGGGACGGCTGGCTGTGCGCGACAGCCGGGAAGGTTGGCTGATCGGCACGCTTGCCGCGAGGCGACCGCGGTCAACCTTCCTGGACGCGACTGGCATCTCGTCCACCCAGGTCAACGAGGCGCGCCGAAGCAGGTGACGCCAGCGGCGTGTCACCCCCCGACACGCCGCCGCCCCGAATGCCCAGGGCCCCGGATGTCGCTGACCACGGCGTCGTCGGCAGCGGAAACTCGGCGGTGAGCGGGGCTCGGTGTGGCCCCGGACAGGTCGTCACCACCGTCGTCGTACGGTTGCCTTCCGGCCGGTCACCAGGCTCGCCGCCGGAACGTCGTCGGTCACGACCGCGCCGGCGGCGACCACGGCGTCACGGCCGATGCTGACGCCGGGAAGGATCGTGGCACCGGCGCCGATCCACACGTTCTCCGCCACATCGATGGGCCCGCCGCTCAGCCACCCCCGTCGCTCCTCAGGATCGACCGGATGACCGACGGTGATGAACGTGGCCCTTGGTCCGACCATCACGCGCTCGCCGAGCCGGATGCCGGCGTAGTCCAGGAACGTGCAGTTCTGGTTGATGAACACGCGCTCCGCGAGGTCCAGGTGAAGGCCGTGGTCCGTGTAGAAGGGCGGATAGATCGTGACTCTCCTCGACAGCGGCCTGCCGAAGATCTGTTCGAACAGTTCCGCCCTGCCCGCTTCGTCGTCGAAGGGCAGGACGTTCAGGCGGGAGGTGAGTTCGGTGACCCGCAGGACCCTCTCGGCCATGGCCTGGAACTCGGCGCCGTGGATGCGCATGAGACGGTCGCTGGACATGCAGGATCCTTTCTGGTGTACCGGTGACCGGACAGGACTCACCGGGCGCGCTGGTGGCGCGACGACTGCTGCCAGCAGCCGATCGGGTCACCCTTGTCGGGGCCGGGACCGGCGAGCATTTGCGCTGCCGCTGTCGCCGCTGCGTGACGTCGTCGCCCAGGACGGGCGCCAGACCGTCCCAGGGAGCGCGGGCAGGGCTCGGAGATGGGTGATGACTCCCCGGAGCCCGGGATGTGGATTCGTTCTGGGGAGGATGAGAGAGATCGGGTACGCGAGGGTCGGACCCACGACAGGGATGCGGCGTAGGTCGTGGTTCGTCGGCCAGACATACCGGTCGCGTGCCCCCACGAGAGTGGCCACGTCCGCGGAGGCCGCGAGGGTGTCCAGGAGCACTTCGTCGCCGAAGTGCGGGCCTGCCGCGTCGATGCGCAGGTCGAATTCGGTGGTGAGCTGATCGTAGAAATCCGCCCATTCGCTTCGGGGCGCGATCCCCGGCACCCATATCCGGTGCCTGCGCAACTGCGGTGGCGTCAGTCTTCGCGCGGAGGCGAGCGGATGCCCCGGGCCGACGAGAAGTTCCAGCGGAGAGTCGAACGCGTGGATCATCTGCACGTCGGGCGGCAGTGCGTCCAGGGCGGTGACGGAACGGAACGAGGCGTCGACGTCGCCCGCTTCGACGGCGGCGACCGCCACGCGTGGGTCGTCGACCCGGAGGGTCACCACGTCGAGGTTGATCTCGGGATGCGACCGCCAGTAGTCGTGCAGCACGACGGCCTGCGCGCTTCGCAGGCCGAGAACGTCGATCCGAAGGGCCCGGAAGCCCGGCCTGACCGCGGTGATGGCGCGCTCGACACCCGCGACGATGCTCCGCGCGTGGGGGAGAAACGCCCGACCGTCGAGCGTCAGCTCGACCCCTCGGGCGGTACGTGTCAACAGACGGACTTCCAGCTCGCGCTCCAGGGCGGCGATCCGCTTGGAGACTGCCTGCTGCGTGACGCCCAGTTCCTCGGCCGCGCGCTGCAACTGTCCGAGCTCGGCCGCCCGGACGAACGATCGCAACGCCTCGGTGTCCACCGGTTCACCCTAGGCGCGCACAACTGATCGTTGTGGCTCGCCGTGGGCCGGTTGTTCGACCAGGCTCCGGCGCCACGGGCCCGGCCCGACTCACTCCCGACCCCGCCCCTCCCTGGGCGAAGAGTCGGGAAGGCGGGGAGAGCGACAGGCGGAGAGGGCTCCGGGAGGAAGGGCAGGAGCCCGCCGGCGGGTGCCGGCGGGCTCCTGTGTGACCCGGCGGCAGCACCACGACGGTGCCGCCAAGGGGCGCCTGGAGGATCAGGCGGAGAGCTTGCGCGCCAGGTTCTCGTCCAGGGCGTTCATGAACTCGTCGGTGGTCAGCCACGGGGCGTCCCGCGAGATGAGCAGCGCGAGGTCCTTGGTCATCTGGCCGCCCTCGACGGTGTCGATGATGACCTGCTCCAGGGTGTTGGCGAACTCGGTGACCGCCGGGGTGCCGTCCAGCTTGCCCCGGTGGGCCAGGCCCCGGGTCCAGGCGTAGATGGAGGCGATCGGGTTGGTCGAGGTCTTCTCGCCCTTCTGGTACTGCCGGTAGTGCCGGGTGACGGTGCCGTGTGCGGCCTCGGCCTCGACCGTACGGCCGTCCGGGGTCATCAGCACCGACGTCATCAGGCCCAGCGAGCCGAAGCCCTGCGCGACGGTGTCGGACTGCACGTCACCGTCGTAGTTCTTGCAGGCCCAGACGAAGCCGCCCTCCCACTTCAGCGCGGCGGCGACCATGTCGTCGATCAGCCGGTGCTCGTAGCTGATGCCGGCGGCCTCGAACTCGGCCTTGAACTCGTTCTCGAACACCTCGGCGAAGATGTCCTTGAACCGGCCGTCGTACGCCTTGAGGATGGTGTTCTTCGTCGACAGGTAGACCGGGTAGCCGCGGTCCAGGCCGTAGCGCATCGAGGCGCGGGCGAAGTCCCGGATCGACTCGTCGAAGTTGTACATGCCCATGGCGACGCCGCCGCCGGGGAAGTTGGCGACCTCCATCTCCACGGGCGCGGAGCCGTCGGTCGGGGTGTAGGTGATGGTCACCGTGCCCGGGCCGGGGACGACGAAGTCGGTGGCCTTGTACTGGTCGCCGTGGGCGTGCCGGCCGATGATGATCGGCTTGGTCCAGCCGGGGACCAGCCGCGGCACGTTGGACATGATGATCGGCTCGCGGAAGACGACGCCGCCGAGGATGTTGCGGATGGTGCCGTTCGGCGACCGCCACATCTTCTTCAGGCCGAACTCCTCGACCCGGGCCTCGTCGGGGGTGATGGTCGCGCACTTGACGCCGACGCCGTGCTGCTTGATGGCGTTGGCGGCGTCCACGGTGACCTGGTCGTCGGTCTCGTCGCGGTACTGAATCGACAGGTCGTAGTAGTGCAGGTCGACGTCGAGGTAGGGCAGGATCAGCTGCTCCCGGATCTGCTTCCAGATGATCCGGGTCATCTCGTCGCCGTCGAGCTCCACGACCGGGTTGTTTACCTTGATCTTCGCCATCGGCCGGCGCTCCTCTCGGGGGACTCGTGCTCAAGCAGTACGAGCGTACTGGAAACTGGCTTGCAGTCCCCAGCCGGCCTCGGTCGGCCGGAAAAACGGGGTGGCACGGCACGGGACCGCGCTGGCACCATCGCCCGATGCCACCGCGCCGCACCCTCGGGTCTATCACGGTCACCGCGCTCACCGACGGCGAGGGCCCGTTCTTCCAGCCCCGCGCCGAGGCGTTCCCGGACGCCACGCCGGAACACTGGCGCGCGGCCGACCGGCGGGACCCGGCCACGGTGACCGCCGACGGGCGGTGGTGGCTGCCGTTCCGCAGCTTCGCGATCCGCGCCGGGGACGGCCCGGTGACCCTGGTCGACGCCGGGATCGGCCCGGCCGACGCCCCCGCGTCGAGCTGGGCGCCGGTGCCCGGGCGGCTGCCGGCCGAACTCGCCGCCGCCGGCATCGACCCGGCCGACGTGCGCACGGTGGTGCTCACCCACCTGCACACCGACCACATCGGCTGGGCGGTCACCGGTTCGCCGGGCACGCCATACTTCCCGAACGCCGACTACGTGCTCCAACGGGCCGAGCTGGCCGCCGTGGAGAGCATCAACCCCGGGCTGCCGGCCGGGCTGGTCGCGCCGTTACGCGCCGCCGGCCAGCTCCGGGTGGTCGACGGCGAGGTGCGGCTCGATCCGACGGTACGGCTGCTGCCGACGCCGGGGCACACGCCCGGACACCAGTCGGTGCTGCTGGAGGTCGACGACGAGCGGCTGCTGGTCACCGGCGACCTGCTGGTGCACGCCGTGCAACTGGTCGCCCCGGAGCTGGCGTACGCCCACGAGGAGGACGCCGCGGCGGCCCGCGCGTCGCGGGTGGCGCTGCTGCGCGACCTGGCCGCGCGCGGCCCCGCGGTGCTCGCCACCCCGCACCTCGGCGAGGCGTTCGTGGCGCTGTAGGGGCGCGACGACGAGGGGGCACGCCGGCGGACCGGCGTGCCCCCTCGTCGCGTGACGGATCACATGTTGGCGACGTCGGCCTGCTTGGCGCGGACGGCCTCGGCGGCCTCCTTCAGGCTGGCCAGCTCGTCGGCGTCCAGGTCGGTCTCGACGACCCGCTTGACGCCCTCGGCCCCGATCTCCGCCTCGACGCCCAGGTAGACGCCGGAGATGCCGTACTCGCCGTCGACCCAGGCGCAGACCGGCATGACCTCGCCGGAGTCCTCCGCGACGGCCTTGGCCATGCGGGCGGCGGCGGCGGACGGGGCGTAGTACGCCGAGCCGGTCTTGAGCAGCGCGACCACCTCGGCGCCGCCGTTGCGGGTCTTGACGACCAGCTCCTCGATCTGCTCGGCCGGCATCGCGTCGCGCAGCGGCTTGCCGTTCACCGTGCTCTTCGACGGCACCGGCACCATCGTGTCGCCGTGCGAGCCGAGGGTCAGGGTCTTCACCGACTTCACCGGTACGCTCAGCGCCTCGGCGACGAAGTTGGTGAACCGGGCGGTGTCCAGCATGCCGGCCTGGCCGAGCACCCGGTTCTTCGGGAACTGGGTGGCGAGCTGGGCCAGCGCGGTCATCTCGTCCAGCGGGTTGGACACGACGATGACGACGGCGTTCGGGGCGTACTTGGCGACGTTCTCGGAGACCTGGCGGACGATCTTCGCGTTCGTCTCCAGCAGGTCCATCCGGCTCATGCCCGGCTTGCGCGGCAGGCCGGCGGTGATCACCACGACGTCCGAGCCCTCGATCGCCTCGTAGCCCTCGCCGTTCGGGCCCGTGGTCACGCCGACGACCTTGGTCTCGAAGCCCTCGACCGCGCGCGACTGGTTGAGGTCCAGGGCGAGACCCGCGGGCTTGCCCTCCACGATGTCGGTGATCACGACGGTGTCGAAGACGTCGTACTCGGCCAGGCGCTGCGCGGTGGTGGAGCCGTAGAAGCCGGCCCCGACGACAGTGACCTTCTTACCCATGGTCGTCCCACTCCCTGCTACCAGTCGGTTTTCCGGACCGTATCAGTCATCCTGGCACCGATCCGGTCAGGGGCGGACGGTTATGACCCCGATGGGCCGTACGCGCGGGCGCAGTCGCCCCCGCAGGTGTAAGGAAGGGACCCTTCCTCTACCTCAGGCGTTAGGAAGGTGCCCTTCCTAACGCCTCAGTCGCGTTCGGCGCGCTCGACGACGTTGGTCAGCAGCATCGCGCGGGTCATCGGGCCGACGCCGCCCGGCATCGGCACCAGCTTGCCGGCCACCTCGGCCGTCTCCGGGGCGACGTCGCCGGTGTAGCGGCCCTTGCCGTCCGGGCCGATCACCCGGGTGATGCCCACGTCGACCACCACCGCGCCCGGCGTGACCATGTCGGCGGTGAGCAGGCCCGGCACCCCGGCGGCCACGATGACGATGTCGGCGGCGCGGGTGTGCGCGGCGAGGTCGAGGGTGCCGGTGTGGCACAGCGTCACGGTGGCGTTCTCGCTGCGCCGGGTCAGCAGCAGGCCGAGCGGGCGGCCGACCGTGTTGCCCCGGCCGACCACGGCGACCTTCGCCCCACGCAGCGCCACGTCGTGCCGGCGGAGCAGCTCGACGATGCCGCGCGGGGTGCAGGGCAGCGGGCCCTCGTAGCCGAGGACGAGCCGGCCGAGGTTGACCGGGTGCAGGCCGTCGGCGTCCTTGTCGGGGTCGATCAGCTCCAGCACCCGCTGGGTGTCGAGGTGACCCGGCAGCGGCAGCTGGACGATGTAGCCGTGGCAGGCCGGGTCGGCGTTGAGCTCGGCGAGCACCGCGTCGACCTGTTCCTGGGTGGCGTCGGCCGGCAGCTCCCGGCGGATCGAGGCGATGCCCACCTCGGCGCAGTCGCGGTGCTTGCCGTTGACGTACGCCTGGGACCCGGGGTCGGCGCCGACCAGGACGGTGCCCAGCCCGGGAGTGATGCCGCGTTCCGCCAGTGCCTTGACCCGTGTCCGCAGCTCGTCCTTGATCTGGGCCGCGGTCGCCTTGCCGTCCAGAAGCGTCGCCGTCACGCCCAGATCGTCTCACGGTCGAAGCCCGGTGATCCGACGACCTGCGCCAGCCAGCCGGCCGATCACGAAGAGTGACGTGCATTTCATCACTGTGAGTTACTGCGCGTGGGTTCGGTCACAGCCGCATCCGGACGCCGCGACCGCGACGGGGACGGCGCCGGACAGCAGGGACGGGGCGGCGCGGGAGGGTCGAGAGGCGGCGGCGACAGCCACCCGCCTCACGACAGCCCGCAGGTGAGGCGACATTTGTCGACCCGACGGCTATAGCAGGAGAGATTGGCCGCCGCAAGGCCCCGGGGGCCGCTCCGTTATCGCTTCGCAACGCGCTCGTTGTCGAACGCCAACCCGCGACCTACCGTTGCCCAACGTTGCGTAGCGTAAACCCAGCGCCGGGTCTGACTGCGCAGCGTGAGGAGATGAGGAGGCTACATGCGCGTGCGCAGGCTCGCTACCTGGACCGCCCTCCCGCTCGCGGTGACCCTGGGCCTGGTGGCCTGCGGCTCGGGCGGCGACGGCGGATCCGGCGAGAGCAACCCCGACGCGGCCGTGCGGATCGAGATCGCCGAGCCGCAGCACCTGGTGCCGACCAACACCAACGAGACGAGCGGCTCGCAGGTGCTCAGTGCCCTGTTCAGCCCGCTGGTCGACTACGACGAGGCCAACAAGCCGTACGAGGTGGCGGCCGAGTCGGTGACGTCCGAGGACAACACGACCTGGACGGTCAAGCTCAAGGACGGCTACACCTTCCACAACGGCGAGAAGGTCACCGCCGACAACTACCTCGACGCCTGGAACTACGGCGCCTACGCGCCGAACGGGCAGAACTCGAGCTACTTCTTCGAGAAGATCGCCGGCTACGAGGACCTGCAGGGCGAGACGCCGAAGGCCAAGACGCTGACCGGCCTGAAGAAGGTCGACGACCTGACCTTCACCGTCACGCTCTCCGAGCCGTACAGCGAGTTCAAGACCATGCTCGGCTACACCGCCTTCTACCCGATGCCGAAGGCCGCGTTCTCCGCGCCCGGCGTGCTGGCCGAGGGGTACGAGCAGGCGCCGGTGGGCCAGGGCCCGTTCAAGATGAAGGGGACCTGGCAGCACGACGCCAAGGTCGAGGTCGAGAAGTACGATGCCTTCCCCGGCGAGAAGCCGAAGGTGGCCGGCGTCGAGTTCCGGATCTACCAGCAGCCGACCGCCGCGTACGCGGACGTGCTGTCGGACAACCTGGACGTCATCAAGACCATCCCGACCGAGAACCTGTCGACGGCCGGCACCGACCTCGGTGACCGGTTCAAGCAGAGCCCGGCCTCGTCGCTCCAGGTGCTGGCGTTCCCGACGTTCCAGAAGGAATTCAGCAACCCGGACGTGCGCAAGGCGATCTCGATGGCGATCGACCGGGACGAGATCACCAAGTCGATCTTCAAGGACTCGCAGCAGCCCGCCCGCTCGTTCGTCTCGCCGGTCGTCGCGGGCTACCGCGACAACACCATCGGCGAGGCCGGCGAGTTCGACCCGGCCAAGGCCAAGGCGCTGTACCAGGCCGCGGGCGGCCCGGCGAAGATCGAGCTGTCCTACAACGGCGACGGCGGCCACAAGGACTGGATCGACGCGACCTGCAACCAGCTCAAGGCCAACCTGGGCGTGGACTGCGTGGGCAACGCCGAGCCGAAGTTCGCGGACCTGCTGACCAAGCTCAAGGCCAAGCAGCCGGTCGGCCTGTTCCGGATGGGCTGGGTCATGGACTACCCGTCCATGGAGAACTACCTGGGCCCGCTGTACAGCAGCAACGGCTCGTCGAACTACTACGGCTACAGCAACCCGGCGTTCGACAAGCTGCTGGCCGAGGGCGCCAGCGCCGCGAACGAGGACGAGGCGGTCAAGAAGTACCAGGCGGCGGAGGACCTGCTCGCCAAGGACCTGCCGGTCATCCCGCTGCGGTACGGCCAGAACAACTTCGGCCACTCGACCAAGGTCAAGAACGTGGAGATGGACCTCTTCGACCGGGTCGACCTGCTGAAGATCGAGGCCGTCAAGTAACAGCGCGGCACGACGGGTCGGGTCACCGACGGACGGTGACCCGACCCGCCATCCTCTTCACCCCTTTTCAGAGAGACTGCCAAGTATGTTCCGCTTCATCCTGAGGCGTCTGCTCCAGATGGTCCTCGCGTTCTTCGGGACCACGCTGATCGTCTACGCGCTGATGTTCGCCGGCCAGGGCGACCCCATCCAGGCGCTGGCCGGGGAGCGCCCGGTCACGGCCGCGCAGCGGGCATACCTGACGGAGAAGTTCCACCTCGACGAGACCGGGGTCGGCGGCTTCTTCTACCGCTACTTCGACTACATCAAGAACCTCCTGCAGGGCGACCTCGGGCAGTCGCTCACCGGGCGCTCGATCGGCGACATCCTCGCCGCCGCCTGGCCGGTCACGGTCAAGCTGGCGCTGATCGCCATGGCCGTCACCATCGCCTTCGGGGTCACCGCGGGTGTCCTCGCCGGCATCCGGCGGGCCAGCATCTTCGACAACTCGACGCTGCTGCTGACCCTGCTGGTGCTCGGCATCCCCACGATCGTGCTCGCCCCCCTCGCCCAGTACCTGCTCGGCGTCAAGTGGCAACTCTTCCCGCCCACCGCCGGCGCCGACCCCGACCTGTACGCGCTGCTGCTGCCCGGCATCGTGCTCGGCTCCCTCTCGCTGGCCACCGCGCTGCGGCTGACCCGGACCTCGGTGGCGGAGAACCTGCGCGCCGACTACGTCCGGACCGCCCGCTCGAAGGGGCTGGCCAGGCGGCGCATCGTCAGCGTCCACGTGCTGCGCAACTCCCTCATCCCGGTGGTCACCTTCCTCGGCGTCGAACTGGGCAACCTGATGAGCGGCGCGATCATCACCGAGGGCGTGTTCAACATCCCCGGTGTCGGCTTCAACCTCTTCCGCGGCATCCGCACCGAGGACGGCCCACTGGTGGTGGGCATCGTCAGCGTGCTCGTCGTGGTCTATCTCGTCTCCAACCTGGTGGTGGACGTCCTGTACGCCGTACTCGACCCGAGGATCCGCTATGAGTGAGCGCAGCGAACGAATCATCAACGCGGCGTTCCGTGCCGGCGCCGAGCGCAGCGAGGTGCTGGCATGAGTGACTTCGAGACTGTCGCTGCTTCGGAGAACCAGGCCGCGCGGCGGGGGCCGTCGGGCGAGCCGGGCGCGCCCGGTCAGGCGGGCGTACCGCAGAAGCCGCGCAGCCTGGCCGGCGACGCCTGGCGCGACCTGCGCCGCAACCCGATCTTCTGGATCAGCCTCGCCCTGGTGGTGCTGGTCGCCGCCATGGCCGCCGTGCCCGGCCTGTTCACCACGAACGACCCCCGCGACTGCGTGCTGGCCCGCCAGCACGCCGGCCCGTCCGGCGGGGCGATCTTCGGGTACGACTTCCAGGGCTGCGACACGTACTCCCGGGCGGTCTACGGCGCCCGCGCGTCGCTGCTGGTCGGTGCCCTCTCCGCGCTGCTCACCGGCCTGATCGCGCTCGTCGTCGGAATGGTCGCCGGCTACTTCGGCCGCTGGGTCGACGCGGTGCTCTCCCGGGTGATCGACATCGTGCTCGGCATCCCGCTGCTGCTCGCCGCGATCGTGCTGCTGAAGCGGGTGAACAGCGACAGCTCCGCGGTCCGGATCGGCGCGGTGATCTTCGTGCTGGCGATCCTCGGCTGGACCACCGCGGCCCGCGTCGTCCGCTCCTCGGTGATCACCGCGAAGGAGCAGGACTACGTGGCGGCGGCCCGGATGCTCGGCGCCGGCGACGGCCGGATCATGCTGCGGCACATCCTGCCGAACGCGCTCGCCCCGGCGATCGTGGTGCTGACCATCGCGCTCGGCTCGTTCATCGCCGCCGAGGCGACGCTCTCCTTCCTCGGCATCGGCCTGAAGGCGCCGACGATCTCCTGGGGCATCGACATCGACGCCGGCCGGGTGCACATGCGGGAGTCGGCCACCCCGCTGGTCGTCCCCTCGACGTTCCTCGCGCTGACCGTGCTGGCGTTCATCATGCTCGGCGACGCGATCCGCGACGCGTTCGACCCGAAACTGCGGTGACGGATGCGAACGAGCGCAGCGAGCCCCGCAGTCGCGAGCAAAGAAAGGCAGGAACCCGTGCGAGCGCGAGGAGTGAGCGGAGCGAGCCCCGCAGTCGCGAGCGAAAGGCAGGCACCGTGAGCCAGTCCGCTGTCCGGCCGACGCCGGCCTCCCCGACGCCCGAGGGCGGGCACCTGTTGGACGTACGGGACCTGCACGTCGAGTTCCGCACCGGCGAGGGCGTGGCCAAGGTGATCAACGGGGTCTCGTACCACCTCGACCCCGGCGAGACGCTCGCCGTGCTCGGCGAGTCCGGCTCCGGCAAGTCGGTCACGGCGCAGGCGATCATGGGCATCCTCGACACTCCCCCGGCGCTGATCCGCTCCGGTCAGATCCTCTACCAGGGTCGGGACCTGCTGAAGCTGTCGGAGGAGCAGCGCCGGCAGGTGCGGGGCAAGGAGATCGCGATGATCTTCCAGGACGCCCTCTCCGCGCTGAACCCCGTCTTCCCGGTGGGCTGGCAGATCGGCGAGACGCTGCGCCAACGCGAGGGCATGTCCAAGGCGGACGCCCGCCGGCGGGCCGTCGAGCTGATGGACCTGGTGAAGATCCCGGCCGCCGCCAACCGGCTCGGGGACTACCCGCACCAGTTCTCCGGCGGCATGCGCCAACGCGTCATGATCGCGATGGCGCTGGCCATGAACCCGAAGGTGCTGATCGCCGACGAGCCGACCACGGCGCTGGACGTCACCGTGCAGGCCCAGATCATGGACCTGCTGGCCGACCTGCGTCGCGATCTCGACATGGCGATGATCCTGATCACCCACGACCTCGGCGTGGTCGCCGGCGTCGCGGACCGGATCGCCGTCATGTACGCCGGCCGGATCGTCGAGCACGCCGACGTCCGCTCGCTGTACCGGGCGCCGGCCCACCCGTACACGAAGGGGCTGCTGGAGTCGATTCCGCGGATGGACGTGCGGGGTCAGCAGCTCTCCACCATCAAGGGGCTGCCGCCCAACCTGATGCGGATCCCGTCCGGCTGTCCCTTCCACCCCCGGTGCCCGTACGTGCAGCAGGTCTGCGTGGACGTGGTGCCGCACGACCTGGTCCTCGGCGACGGCCGGACCAGCGCGTGCCACTTCGCGCAGGAGGTCCGTGATGACAGCGCCCGCTAGCCCGACCAAGGTCCGGGGCGAGACGATCCTCGCCGTCGACAACCTCGTCAAGCACTTCCCGATCCGCCAGGGCGTGCTGTTCCAGAAGCAGGTCGGCGCGGTCAAGGCCGTCGACGGGGTCAGCTTCGAGCTGCGCCGCGGCGAGACGCTCGGGGTGGTCGGCGAGTCCGGCTGCGGCAAGTCCACCCTGGCCCGGCTGCTGATGCGGCTGGAGACGCCGACCGCGGGCCGGGCCACCCTGAAGGGCCGGGACCTGTTCAAGGCCTCCGGCGCCGAACTGCGCCGGCTGCGGCGCAACATGCAGATGGTCATGCAGGACCCGTACACCTCGCTGAACCCACGGATGACGGTCGGCGACATCATCGGCGAACCGTTCGAGATCCACCCCGACGCGGCGCCGAAGGGCAGCCGGCGACAGCGGGTGCAGGAACTGCTCGACGTGGTCGGCCTCAACCCGGAGCACATCAACCGGTACCCGCACCAGTTCTCCGGCGGTCAGCGGCAGCGCATCGGCATCGCCCGGGCGCTCGCCCTGCGGCCCGAGATCATCGTCTGCGACGAGCCCGTCTCCGCGCTCGACGTGTCCATCCAGGCGCAGGTGATCAACCTGCTGGAGCAGCTCCAGGACGAGTTCGGCCTGTCGTACGTCTTCATCGCCCACGACCTGTCGGTGGTCCGGCACATCTCCGACCGGGTCGCGGTGATGTACCTCGGGAAGATCGTGGAGATCGGCACCGAGGACGAGATCTACGAGCGGGCCACCCACCCGTACACGCAGGCGCTGCTGTCGGCGGTGCCGGTGCCGGACCCGGACGCCCGCGACCGGCGCACCATGATCCGGCTCACCGGGGACGTGCCGAGCCCGGCCGACCCGCCGAGCGGCTGCCATTTCCGCACCCGCTGCTGGAAGGCCCAGGAGGTCTGCGCCCGCGAGGAGCCGCACACGGTGCTCCGCGCCGCGGACCCGCACCCCTCGGCGTGCCACTTCGCCGAACTCCGCCCCACCCCCTGACCCACCTCGCCCCCGCACCCGCACCGGCGGGAAGCGAGGGGCAAGGGAGGTAAGGGCTGGGGGGTGGTCAGTGGAAGAAGTGGCGGGTGGCGGTGAAGTACATGGTGACGCCGGCCTGCTTGGCAGCGGCGATCACCTCCTCGTCACGGATCGAGCCGCCCGGCTGGACGATCGCTCGGACGCCCGCGTCGATGAGGATCTTCGGACCGTCGGCGAACGGGAAGAACGCGTCGGAGGCGCAGACCGCGCCGCGGGCGCGTTCCGCCCCGGCCCGGCTGACCGCGAGCTGCGCCGAGTCGACCCGGTTGACCTGGCCCATCCCGACGCCGACGGTCGCCCCGTCCTTCGCCAGCAGGATCGCGTTGCTCTTCACCGCGCGCACCGCCCGCCAGGCGAAGGCCAGGTCACGCAGGGTCGCCTCGTCGGCCGCCTCGCCCGCGGCCAGTCGCCAGTTGGCCGGGTCGTCGCCGTCGGCGTCGATCCGGTCCGCCATCTGCACCAGCACGCCCCCGGTGACCTGCCGCCACTCGGCCGGCAGCGGGTCGAAGGCCGGCGCGCGCAGCAGCCGGATGTTCTTCTTGCCCTGGAGAACCTCCACGGCGCCCTCGTCGAAACCGGGCGCCACCAGCACCTCGGTGAAGATCTCCGAGACCTGCCGGGCCAGCTCGACCGAGGCCGGCCGGTTGACCGCGATCACCCCGCCGTACGCGGACACCGGGTCGCAGGCGTGCGCCTTGCGGTGCGCGTCGGCCACGTCGGCGCCGACGGCGATGCCGCACGGGTTGGCGTGCTTGATGATCGCCACCGCCGGCTGGTCGGCGAAGTCGTTGGCCGCCCGCCACGCGGCGTCCGCGTCGACGTAGTTGTTGTACGACATCTCCTTGCCGTGCAGCTGCTCCGCCTGGGCGAGCCCGGCGGGGCTGGACGGGTCGACGTAGAGGGCCGCCGCCTGGTGCGGGTTCTCGCCGTAGCGCAGCACCGCCGAGCGGCGCAGCGCCAGCCCGGCGAAGCCCGGCCAGCCGTCCTGCTCGGGCGCCAGCACGGCGGCGCACCACTCGGCCACCGCCACGTCGTAATCGGCGATGACCGCGAACGCCTGGGCGGCCAGCACGCGGCGCTGGGCCAGGGTGAAGCCGCCCTCGTCGAGCGCGGCGAGCAGGGCCGGGTACGCGGCCGGGTCGGTCACCACGGCGACCGAGGCGTGGTTCTTGGCAGCCGCCCGGACCATCGCCGGCCCGCCGATGTCGATCTGCTCGACGCACTCCTCGACGCCCGCGCCGGAGGCGACCGTGGCCTGGAACGGGTAGAGGTTGGAGACCAGCAGGTCGATCCCCGCGATGCCGTGCTCGTCGAGCTGGGCGGCGTGCGAGTCCTTGCGCAGGTCGGCGAGGAGCCCGCCGTGCACCTTCGGGTGCAGCGTCTTGACCCGGCCGTCGAGGATCTCCGGGAAGCCGGTCACCGCCTCCACCGGGGTCACCGGCACTCCGGCTTCGGCGATGGTCGAGGCCGTGCTGCCGGTCGAGACGATCTCCACCCCGGCCGCGTGCAGCGCCCGGGCCAGCTCGACCAGGCCGGTCTTGTCGTAGACGCTGACCAGCGCCCGCCTGATCGGGCGGCGTTCGTCCTGAGTGGAACTCACGGGACCGTGACCTTTCTTCCGGTGATCGTCCAACCTTCGCGGACCAGGCGGCCCACCTGCTCGACGAGCTGGTGCCGCTCGGCGTCCTTGATGCGCTCGGTGAGCGTCTCCACGTCGTCGTCGTCGCGCACCGGCACGGCGACCTGCGCGACGATCGGGCCGGTGTCCATTCCGGCGTCGACGAAGAACAACGTCGCCCCGGTGACCTTCACGCCGTAGGCGAGGGCGTCGCGCGGACCGTGGATGCCGGGGAACGCCGGCAGCAGCGTGTTGTGCGTGTTCAGGTAGCGGTCGCCGAAGGCGGCCAGGAAGCGCGGGCCGACCAGCTTGAGGAAGCCGGCGGAGATGACCAGGTCGGGCCGGTACTCGGCGACGCGGGCGGTCAGCGCGGCGTCCCAGTCCTCGCGGGTGGAATGGTCGGCGACCCGCTCGACGAAGGTCGGCACACCCGCCGCGGCGGCCCGGTCCAGCCCGGCGATGCCGTCGCGGTCGGCCCCGACGGCGACCACCCGGGCCCCGTACGCCGGATCGGCGCAGGCGTCAAGCAGGGCCTGGAGGTTGCTCCCGGAGCCGGAGACGAGGACGACGATGCGGGCGGCGGACGCGGGCTCGGTCACCTGACCAGCCTATCGGGCAGGCCGACGGTTCCATCCGCTGGGCAGCGCGACATTCACCGACGACGTGATTGGGCAGAACCGGGTACGCTGCCGGTCGCTCGGGACCGGCGCACGCGTCCGGCCCGCACCCGTCAGTGATCCGGCACCCCAGGGGTGTCGAGTGGAATGAGGAGTACGCCGAGATGCAGCCCGGATACCAGCCGCAGCAGCAACCGCCGGTCAACAACAACATGGCGATGTCGATCGTCGCCATCTTCCTCTTCTGGCCGCTGGCCATCCCGGCCATCATCAACGCCTCGAAGGTGAACACCCTGCTGCAGCAGGGCGACTACGCCGGGGCCCAGGCCGCGGCCGCCGAGTCGAAGAAGTGGTCCAAGTGGGCGCTGATCGTCGGCATCAGCTGGTACGTGATCGTTCTGGTGTGCTGCCTGCTCGGTGGCCTCGCCGGATTGGCTGGCGGCGGCAGCTCGGCCAGCACCTACTGACAGAACTGCGAGGAGTTCGCATGCAGCCCGGTTACCCCGGTCAGGATCCCTACGGTCAGCAGCCGCACCAGGACCCGACCGCGCCGCACCACGACCCGTACGCCCCGCCGGCGGCGGCGCCGTACGGTCAGCAGCCCACCTCCGGGCAGCCGAACGACCCGTACGCCGCACCGCAGAACCCCTACGGCCAGCCGCCCACCTCGGGCCAGCCGTACGGGCAGCCGCCGACCTCCGGCCAGCCGTACGGCCAGCCGCCGACCTCCGGCCAGCCGCCCACCTCCGGCCAGCCCTACGGCCAGCCGCCCACCTCGGGCCAGCCCTACGGCCAGCCGCCGACCTCGGGCCAGCCGTACGGGCAGCAGCCGTACCAGGATCCGTACGCCCAGCAGGCGTACCCGCCGCCGCCCATGTATCCGAACGCCGGGTTCGCCGGCAAGGGGCCGGGGCAGCAGCAGAACACCCTCGGCCTGGTGTCGATGATCCTCGGCATCGCGTCGATCCCGCTGGTCTGCTGCTATCTCGGCATCCCGCTGGGCATCGCCGCCGGGGTGACCGGCTGGATGGGCAAGCAGAAGGCCGCCCAGGGGCTGGCCGACAACCAGGGTCAGGCCCTCGCCGGCCTGATCTGCGGCGCCATCGGCGCCGCGCTGGGCCTGCTCCAGATCGCCCTGTTGATCTTCGGGGTCACCTACCAGCCCTGACCGGCACGGCACGGAAGGGGCGTCCCGGTTCGGCCGGGGCGCCCCTTCCGCGTACCGGCGGGCCTCAGCGGGCGCGGGGCGGGTCGGCGGGGCGGGAGAGCGCCCGGGTCACGGCGGCGCCCAGCAGCGCGCCCACCGCGATGACCGCGGTCGCCACGCCGGCCACCTGCCAGGCGACGGGCCCCACCTCGGCCAGCCGGCCGCCACCCAACGACCCGGCGGAGGCCGCCGCGGCGGCGCCCAGCAGCACGCCGGCCACCGGCCCGGCGAGCGCCGCCGGCCCGAGCAGCGGGCCCCAGCGCAGCGGCGTCCGGTCGTCGGCGGCGAGCCGGAGCAGCCGGCGGGCCAGCAGCCAGCCCGCCGCCATCCCGGCGAGGACCGGCACCGCGAGCAGGACCGCCCCGATGCCGTCGACCGGGCCGCGCGGCAGCCCCGCCAGCAGCGGGACGGCCGGCAGCGCGCCGACGGACACCTCGCTGGTGCGGACCGCCGTGTCCGTGCCGACGGCGAAACCCGGCCCAAGCAGGTAGCTGACCGACCAGATGGTGGCGTTGGGCGCGTAGGCGAGGCTGACCAGGGTGATCCCGGCCTGCCCGGCGACCCCGGTGCGATAGGCCCCGATGAGGTCGGCGGCGTCACCGCCTCCGGTGGCCACGGCGAGCCCCGCCGCCCCGCCGCCCGCGGCGAGCAGCAGCAGCCCGGCGACCAGCCCGGTGCGGATCCCGTCACGCAGCGGCTCCGGGGACCGCGCGGCCAGCAGGCCGGCGACGCGGGTCGTCCGGACCGAACCGACCAGGGCGGCGAGCGTGCCCAGCACCGCGAGGGTGACCCCGGCGCGGACCGGTGACGCCCCGGGGCCGCCCGCACCGGCCAGCACCGCCGCGAGCACGCCGATCAGCGCGTACGCGATGCCGACCGCGCCGGCCGCGACGAGCGCCTGCCGGGGCGACCCCCCACCGCGCGCGCCGATCGCCCGGCTGGTGTGCACGCCCGCCCGGGTCAGTCGCCAGACCACCAACGCGGTCAGCGCCAGCGGGGCCAGCCCGAGCGGGCCGGCGCCGGTGTCGAGTGGGACGCCGTGCCCGAGCAGCCAGCCGGCCAGCCCGGCGCGGAGCGCGCCCGGCACGGAGGCGGCGTCCTCGCTGAGCTGGAACAGCCAGAGCACGACCACCACCGGCAGCCACGAGGTGAGCGCCGCCCAGCCGGCGGCGACCGCCGCGGCGACGGCCAGCGGGGCGCGGCTGCGAGGGGGCTCGCCGCTCCGCGGCGCGGGCACCCGCCGGCCTCGCCCGGCGGGCGCGGCCGGCCGGGCGTCGGTGCCGGCCTCGACGCCGGGGCGGCTCGGCTGATCAGGGGTGACGGAGGACATCGGGTCTACTCTGGCATGCCGCGCGCGTGGTGGCAGTCCGATACCGCCCCCGAGCGGCGGCGAGTTCCGTGATCCACCGTCTCCCGCCCCCGATCCGGTCTAGCCTCGGCCCAGGGACGCGACCGAAGTCGCGGCACCGACGCCCGGAGGGAAGCCGTGAACGCTCCGTACCCGCCGCCCCCGCCGCCACCGCCCGCGGCCGGCCAGGACCGCACCACGCTCTGGGGCGTGCTCGGCATCATCCTCGGCCTGCTCTGCTGCGGCATCCTGGGGATCGTCTTCGGCTACCTGTCGATCCGGGACGCCAAGCGCTTCGGCCAGTCGCCGGTGCTCGGCTGGCTGGCGATCGCGTTCGGCGTGCTCAACATCATCGGCAGCGGCATCCTCTGGGCCGGCGGCAACTACCCGCTCTACAACGACTGAGGGCCGACCGCGAACGGTCGGCCCCCTGGTCGTACACCAGCCTGGATCAGCCGGCGGACATGATCTCCCGCATCAGCTTGGCGGTCTCGGTCGGCGTCTTGCCGACCTTGACGCCGACGGCCTCCAGCGCGCTCTTCTTGGCCTCGGCCGTGCCGGCGGAGCCGGAGATGATCGCGCCGGCGTGCCCCATGGTCTTGCCGGGAGGCGCGGTGAAGCCGGCGATGTAGCCGACCACCGGCTTGGTCACGTTCGCCTTGATGAACTCGGCGGCCCGCTCCTCGGCGTCGCCGCCGATCTCACCGATCATGACGATCGCGTCGGTGTCCGGGTCGGCCTCGAACGCGGCCAGCGCGTCGATGTGGGTGGTGCCGATGATCGGGTCACCGCCGATGCCGACGCAGGTCGAGAAGCCGATGTCGCGCAGCTCGTACATCATCTGGTAGGTCAGGGTGCCGCTCTTGCTGACCAGGCCGATGCGGCCGGTGCCGGTGATGTCGGCCGGGATGATCCCGGCGTTGGAGGCGCCCGGCGAGGCGATGCCCGGGCAGTTCGGCCCGATGATCCGGGTCCGCTCGCCCTTGGCCACGTTGTACGCCCAGAACGCGGCGGTGTCGTGCACCGGCACGCCCTCGGTGATCACCACGGCCAGGTCGATCCCGGCGTCGATCGCCTCGACGACCGCGCCCTTGGTGAACTGCGGCGGAACGAAGATCACGGTCACGTCGGCACCGGTCTGCGCCATCGCGTCCGCGACGCTGGCGAAGACCGGCAGCTCGGTGCCGTCGAAGTCGACGGTCTGGCCCGCCTTGCGCGGGTTGACGCCACCGACGACGTTGGTGCCCGCGGCGAGCATCCGCCGGGTGTGCTTGGAACCCTCGGAACCGGTCATCCCCTGGACGATGACCTTCGAGTCCTTGGTCAGCCAGATAGCCATTGTCAGACCCCCGCAGCCGCCAGCTCGGCGGCCCGCTCGGCCGCGCCATCCATCGTGTCCACCCGCTGGACCAGCGGGTTGTTCGCGCCGTCGAGGATCGCCCGGCCGGCCTCGGCGTTGTTGCCGTCGAGGCGGACGACCAGCGGCTTGGTGACCTTCTCGCCGCGCTGCTCGAGCAGGGCCAGCGCCTGCACGATGCCGTTGGCGACCTCGTCGCAGGCGGTGATGCCGCCGAAGACGTTGACGAAGACGCTCTTCACCGACGGGTCGGACAGGACGATCTCCAGCCCGTTCGCCATCACCGCGGCGCTCGCGCCGCCGCCGATGTCGAGGAAGTTGGCCGGCTTGACGCCGCCGTGCCGCTCGCCGGCGTACGCGACCACGTCGAGGGTCGACATGACCAGGCCCGCGCCGTTGCCGATGATGCCGACCTCACCGTCGAGCTTGACGTAGTTGAGGTCCTTCTCCTTGGCGGCCTGCTCCAGCGGGTCCACCGCGGCCTGGTCGACGAGCGCCTCGTGGTCCGGGTGCCGGAAGCCGGCGTTCTCGTCCAGGGTGATCTTGGCGTCGAGCAGCAGCAGCTTGCCCTCGCCGGTCTTGGCCAGCGGGTTCACCTCGACCAGCGTGGCGTCCTCGGCGACGAAGGCCTTCCAGAGGCCCACGGCGACCTCGACGACCTGGTCGGCGACCTCGGCCGGGAAGCCGGCGGCGGCGACGATCTCGCGCGCCTTCGCCTCGTCGACGCCGGTGTTGGCGTCGATCGGGGCCTTGACGACCTTCTCCGGGGTGTCGGCGGCGACCTGCTCGATGTCCATGCCGCCCGCGACGCTGGCGATGCAGAGGAAGGTGCGGTTCGCCCGGTCGAGCAGGTAGGAGAAGTAGTACTCCTCGGCCACGTCCGCGGTCACGGTGATCATGACCTTGTGGACCGTGTGACCCTTGATGTCCATGCCGAGGATGTCGGTGGCCCGGGCCACCGTCTCATCCGCGCCCTCGGCCAGCTTCACGCCGCCGGCCTTGCCCCGGCCGCCGACCTTCACCTGCGCCTTGACGACCACCCGACCGCCGAGGCGTTCGGCGATCGCGCGGGCCTCCTCCGGGGTCGTGGCGACGCCGCCGGCGAGCACGGGCAAGCCGTGCCGCTCGAACAGGTCCCGCCCCTGGTACTCGTACAGGTCCACGTTTGCGCGTCCCGTCCCGTCTCCGCGGCGCGCCGTCGCGCCGCCACCAGCGTTATGGAAAACAGTTTGACGCCTGTCATCAGTTGAAACAGGCCATTGGGCGCAGCCTAGCGAGGTGGACACCGGCCGCAACCGAGCGGGTGCGCGGTGTGCGGTAATGCACAGCCGGCGGCGTCGCGCGGCCTTTCCGCGACTTCGGCCCCCGACGTCAGCCGTCCGGACGATGTTGTCCGGGCTGCGTAACCCCTCCGCGGGGGCGTCGTTGAGTCAGGTGTCGGAGCGCTGATGCAGCGCGGCGACGGGAGACGGCCGATGCCCTGTCGGTCGAGGGGTGGCGGCGGGGCATCGTGCATAGAGGGGCCGGACGTGTGAGGGGTGCGTCCGGCCCCTCCCCCTGTCCGACGTCAGCCGTCGACCGGCCCGAGTCGTCCGTGACCCGTCGACCGCCTGAGTCCGCGAACAGCGCATCCTCGCCCTCTGGCGGGATGCCGACCGACAGTCAGGCGACCGGCTGCGCGACGTTCTCCCGGACCCACTCCACGATCGAGGCGGTGGTGGCGCCCGGCGTGAAGATCTTGGCGACGCCCAGCTTCTGCAACTCGGGGATGTCGGCGTCGGGAATGATGCCGCCGCCGAAGACGACGATGTCGCGGGCGTCCCGCTCGCCGAGCAGCTCCACCACCCGCCGGAAGAGCGTCATGTGCGCCCCGGACAGCACGGAGAGACCGACCGCGTCGGCGTCCTCCTGGATCGCGGTTTCCACGATCTGCTCCGGGGTCTGGTGCAGGCCGGTGTAGATGACCTCCATACCGGCGTCCCGGAGGGCACGCGCGACGACCTTGGCGCCACGGTCGTGGCCGTCCAGGCCCGGCTTGGCGACGACGACCCGAACACGAGAGCTCATCTGCGCATCCCTTTCACCGGCTCCGCGGCTTCACCTGAACGAACGGTAACCCGCCCCGCCCGGCCCGGGAAATCCGGGCGGCGAAGCGCACGGCACACCGGCCGGCGGCACCCGGGGGAGGCTGCCGCCGCAGACGGTACGCCTGCCGTAGATGATCACCGCCGTCAAGCCGGACGACTCCGCCGTTCGGTCACGCTGCGCGACGAACGGGCAGTTACGGGGGCGCCGTTCGACGGGAACGAGGCATGACAATCACGGACGCAAAGGGACAGAACGCAGTAGCAATTCGGCGCTTCGGCTTGTGACGGGCCTGGTGGTTGGCTAACGTGTCCACGGTTGTCATCAGGTCCACGGACGGGTGACGACGCGGCCAGCCGACGTTCATCGGAGCTTCACGAGCGTCGAGGAAGCCGCATCGGATCCCCGACAACGGAGGGTGTGCGTGCGCCAGCGCCTGTCGTCTGAGCCCGATCGATATCGCGGTCGCCGCCGCGTACCCACCCCCCCGCGTAGCCGCTACGCCGCCGTCGTCACCACCGCGTTCGTCGGGGCCGGCATCGTCGCTCTCGGCGCGGGAGCCATGCCGGACGCCAAGAGCGTCAGCCCGTCGGTCCTCGACGAGCTCAAGGCCGCCTCGACCGTCAACCAGGACGCCGCGGCCCGCGCCGACTCCGCCGACCGCGCCTCTCGCGACAGCGACCGCGCCGGGGCCAAGGAGACCGCCGAGACCGAGGTCTGTCGGCTCCCCCTCCAGGACTACGAGTTCAACACCCCCTACGGCATGCGCTGGGGCAAGCTGCACACCGGCATCGACCTGGTCGCCGCCGAGGGCACGCCCTACGTCGCCATCCACGCCGGCACGGTCACGAAGGCCGGTTGGTTCGGCGGCTACGGCTACACCGTGATCGTCCAGCACGCCGACGGCAGCGAGGCGATCTACGGCCACTCCTCCGCGCTGAGCGTGCAGGAGGGGCAGCAGGTCAAGGCGGGCGACCAGCTCGGCCTGGTCGGCAACACCGGCCACTCCTACGGCTCCCATCTGCACCTGGAGGTGCATGTCAAGGGCGAGCCGCTCGACCCGGTGCCGTGGCTCCAGGAGCGCAACGTGGACATCAAGCTACAAACCGAGGCATTCTGACGGCGAAGTAGCCGCCTCCTGACGCCGCGTACCGACCGTTGACCGCCCGGATCTGTCGATCCGGGCGGTTTTTCGTCGGCCGGCGACAGGCGAAAGTCTACCGGGTCACAGGCGCGGGTGTGACCGGCGCCACGGCCGACCATGATCACTTATCGCTATCAAAGCCCCAAATTGGGAGTTAACGGACGGCACCGGCCACCGTCGCTCCGTCCCGACCCGATCCCCCTACCCGCTGCCGACCCCGCCGACACCAGTATTTCGAGGTCAAGTGCCCCCTCGATCAGCGAAGGTCCGCCGTGCAGGAAGACATTCAGAACGAGAACACCCCCGACGCCCCCGCCCGGCACCGGCTGCGGGCCGGCGGCCGCACCCGAGTGATCGTCGCCGCGGCGGCCCTGGTCGGCCTCGGTCTCGGCGGCGCCGCCTTCGCGGCCACCGGCAACGACGAGCCCTCCGTCCCGGCCGCCGTCTCCCTCGACGCGCAGGCCCGCGCCGAGGCTGCCGACCGCGCCGACCGGTCCGCGCGCGAGTCGGCCGCCCCGGCCAGCCCGACGCCGAGCCCCACGACGGCCAGCCCGTCGGCGAAGCCCAGCCCGAAGGCGACCACCGCCAAGCCGACGCCGAAGAAGACCAGCAAGCCGAAGCCGAGCTGGGTCGTCCCGATGAAGGGCGCCGCGATCACCTCCTGCTACGGCCCGCGCTGGGGCACCCTGCACGCCGGCATCGACTTCGCGCTGCCCGCCGGCACCCCGGTCCGCGCCGCCTTCGGCGGCACGGTCACCAAGGCCGGCGACGTCGGCGACGGGTACGGCATCTCCGTCGTCGTCGACCACGGCAACGGCTACCTGACCCACTACGCCCACCTCAGCACCGCCAAGGTGGGCGTGGGCGACAAGGTGGGCGCCGGCGAGACCATCGGCCTGGAGGGCTCCACCGGCGACTCGACCGGGCCGCACCTGCACTTCGAGGTCCACCAGGGCCAGATGTGGAACCAGATCGACCCGGCGCCGTTCCTGCGCGCCCGGGGCATCGACGTGGCCTGCTGACCCGTACCCGACCGGGACGGCCCGGTCCGGCGCGCCGCCGGGCCGGGCCGTGGCCGTCTCAGAGCTTGTCGATCGGCGCGTGCCGCAGCACCAGCCACATCGTCTGGTCGCCGAAGTCGATCTGCGCCCGGGCGCCCGGGCCGTGCCCCTCCACCGCGAGCACCCGCCCCAGGCCGTAGCGCTGGTGGTTGACCCGGTCGCCGGCGGACACCTTCGGCCCCTGCGGCAGCTCGCTCGCCGTGGTCAGCCGGCTGGCGTCGACGCCGAGCCGCTTCGCCAACTGGGCGGCCTTGGGGGTGCCGCCGTTGAAGCCGCCGCGCCCGCCGGGCACCCGGTCCGCGCGGCCCCCGACGCCACCGCCCCCGCCGGCCCACGAGGTGTACGACCCCTCGGTGCGCTCCCAGCGGACCAGCTCCGGCGGCAGCTCCTCCAGGAACCGGGACGGCGGGTTGTAGGACGGCTGCCCCCACGCCGAGCGGGTCACCGCCCGGGAGAGGTAGAGGCGCTGGCGGGCCCGGGTGATGCCCACGTACGCCAGCCGGCGCTCCTCCTCCAGCTCCCGGGTGTCGCCGAGCGAGCGCAGATGCGGGAAGACGCCGTCCTCCAGGCCGGTCAGGAAGACGACCGGGAACTCCAGCCCCTTGGCGGTGTGCAGCGTCATCAGGGTGACCACACCCTGGTGGTCCGGGTCGTCGGTCGGCACCTGGTCGGCGTCGGCGACCAGCGCGACCTGCTCCAGGAAGCCGGCCACGGTGGCCCGCTCCCCCTCCTCGCCGGTCGCCTCGATCCGCTCCGTGTACTCCCGGGCGACGCTGACCAACTCCTGGAGGTTGTCGACCCGACCGGCGTCCTGCGGGTCGAGGCTCTCCTCCAGCTCGGTGAGGTAACCCGAGCGGGTCAGCAGCGCCTCCAGCACCTCCTCCGGGGTGCCGGTCTCGGCCAGCTCGCGGGCGCCGTCGAGCAGGTCGACGAAGTCCGCGATGCCGTTGGCCGCCCGGGTGGAGATGCCCGGCGCGTCCTTCGCCCGCCGCAGCGCCGCGCCGAAGGAGATCCGGTCCCGGCTGGACAGGGCCTCCACGCACGCCTCGGCGCGGTCGCCGATGCCCCGTCGGGGGGTGTTGAGGATCCGGCGGAGGCTGACCGTGTCGTCGTCGTTGACCACCGCGCGCAGGTAGGCCAGCGCGTCGCGGACCTCCTTGCGCTCGTAGAAGCGCACCCCGCCGACCACCTTGTAGGGCAGGCCGACCCGGATGAACACCTCCTCGAAGACCCGGGACTGGGCGTTGGTGCGGTAGAAGACGGCCACGTCACCGGGGCGGGTCTCGTCGGCGTCGACCAGCCGGTCGATCTCCCGGGCCACCCAGTCGGCCTCGGCGTGCTCGGTGTCCGCCACGTAGCCGACGATCCGCTCGCCGGCGCCCGCCTCGCTCCACAGCCGCTTCGGCTTGCGCGAGGTGTTGCGGTCGATCACGGCGTTGGCGGCGTTGAGAATGGTCTGGGTCGAGCGGTAGTTCTGCTCCAGCAGGATCGTGCGGGCGTCGCTGAAGTCGCGCTCGAACTCCAGGATGTTGCGGATCGTCGCGCCGCGGAACGCGTAGATGGACTGGTCGGCGTCGCCGACCACGCACAGCTCCGCCGGCTCGACCCCCTCCGTGCCCGAGACCAGCTCCTTGATCAGCACGTACTGGGCGTGGTTGGTGTCCTGGTATTCGTCGACCAGCACGTGCCGGAACCGTCGGCGGTAGCTCTCCGCGACGTGCGGGTGGGACTGGAGCAGGTGCACCGTCGTCATGATCAGGTCGTCGAAGTCGAGCGCGTGCGCCTCGCGCAGCCGCCGCTGGTAGAGCGTGTAGGCCTCCGCCAGCGCCCGCTCGTTGGGGCCCTTGGCGCGGCCGGCGAACTCCTCCGGGTCGACCAGCTCGTTCTTCAGGTTGGAGACCTGGGCGGCGAGCCCGCGCGCCGGGTAGCGCTTCGGGTCGAGGTCGAGCTCCCGGGCGACCATCTGCATCAGCCGGCGGGAGTCGTCCGCGTCGTAGATCGAGAAGGTCGACTTCAGCCCGGCGTGCTCGTGCTCGGCGCGCAGGATGCGCACGCACGCGGAGTGGAACGTCGACACCCACATCAGCCGGGCACGCGGGCCGACGAGGTGCGCGACGCGCTCCTTCATCTCGCCGGCGGCCTTGTTGGTGAAGGTGATCGCGATGATCTCGCCGGGGTGCACGTCCCGGGCGGCCAGCAGGTAGGCGATCCGGTGGGTGAGCACCCGGGTCTTGCCCGAACCGGCGCCGGCCACGATCAGCAGCGGCGAGCCGGCGTGGGTGACGGCGTCGCGCTGCGGCCCGTTGAGGCCCTCGACCAGGGCCTGCGGGTCGAGGCGGGCGGCGGCGGACCCCGGCCGGTGCGGCGGGGTCGGGGCAGGCGCCGGCGCGGGCGGGGACACGGGGATGTCGAAGAGAGGATGCATCGCACGGCGAGTCTATGCCGCCGGCCGGACACTTCCCCGCCGCGTGGACCCCGGCGCGACCGAGCCGTCATCGGCGGACCGGCCGCGCCGAGGGCCCGGACCCGCCCGAGCGACCGCCCGAGCGACCGGGCGGGCCGATCCGGCGCGGCGGGCCGATCCGGCGCGGCGGGCCAGGCGGATCCGGCAGGGCGGCCAGGCGGATCCGGCGGGGCGGCCAGGCGGATCCGGCGGGGCGGGCCAGGTTGAGACGAAGATGTCACCCTGTCCCATCTGGTGCCGCCGGCCCGGGTACAGAACGATGACGGTGAAATCCGGCTCCTTCCCCCGCACACGACTGGGAGAACGACCATGACTCAGCCGCGTTCGCGCGGTCGGGCGGCGCTGCGTCACCTCGCCGCGCCCGCCCTCGCGTTGGCCGTCGTCGCCACGCTGCCCACCGCTTCCCGGCCCGCCCCGGCCCCCGCCGACGACCCGTGGGCCGCCCTCGCCCCCGTCTCGGTCTCCTACGCCACCCCCACGGGCGGGGAGGTCAAGGGCAACTTCCTCAGCTACAACGACTTCCACGGCGCCATCGACCCGCCCGGCGGCAACGGCGCGGTGGTCAACGGCACCCCGGCCGGCGGGGTGGAGTACCTCGCCACCTGGCTGAAGCGGCTGCGCGCCGAGGCCGCCGCCGAGGGGCGGGTCACCACCACCGTCGGGGCCGGCGACCTGATCGGCGCCACCCCGCTGGTCAGCGCCGCCTTCCACGACGAGCCGACCATCGAGCTGATGGACGAGATCGGGCTGGAGGTCAGCTCGGTCGGCAACCACGAGTTCGACGAGGGCGTCGACGAGCTGATCCGGATCAACAAGGGCGGCTGCCACCCGGTCGACGGCTGCCAGGACGGGGACGGCTTCGCCGGCGCGAAGTTCACGTACCTCGCCGCCAACACCGTCAGCAGGAAGACCGGGCTGCCGATCCTGCCCCCGGTCGACGTGAAGTTCGTCGGCGGCGTGCCGGTCGGCTTCGTCGGCGTGACCCTGGAGGGCACCCCGGACATCGTCAACCCGGCCGGCATCGCCTCGGTGCGGTTCACCGACGAGGTGGCGACCGCCAACAAGTGGGGCGGGCTGCTCAAGCTCTTCGGCGTCAAGGCGATGGTGCTGCTGGTGCACGAGGGCGGCGCGCAGTCGCCGCCGCCGGCCACCCCGGGCGTCTCGGACTGTGCGAACTTCTCGGGCCCGATCGTGGACATCGTCCGCGGCCTGCGGCCGGAGTTCGGGCTGGTCGTCTCCGGCCACACGCACCGCTTCTACTCCTGCTCCCTGCCGAACTCCTCCGGCGCGCAGAGCGTCGTCACCAGCGCCGGCAACAACGGCCAGCTGATCACCGACGTGGACTACTCGCTGGACCGGCGCACCGGCCGGTTCACCGGCATCTCCGCCCGCAACGTGGTCGTCGAGAACGGCGTCCGCAACCCGGACGGCACCTGGCAGCAGAGCGCGCCGGGCACGTACGTGCGCAACCCCGACCTGGTGGACCCGGCCGCCAAGGCGCTGGCCGACAAGTACCGGACGGCCGTGGCGCCCATCGCCAACCGGGTGGTGGGACGGGTGTCGGCCGACGTCGTCCGCGACGCCCGCCCCAACGGCGAGAGCCCGCTCGGTGACGTGATCGCCGACGCGCAGCTCGCGTACACCCGGTCGGCCGGGGCGCAGATCGCGCTGATGAACCCGGGCGGCATCCGGGCGTCGCTGCCGTACGCCGCCTCCGCCGGCGGCGAGGCGCCGGGTGAGATCACGTACGGCGAGGCGTTCACCGTCCAGCCGTTCAACAACCTGGTGGTCACCCAGACGCTCACCGGCGCCCAGCTACGCAACGTGCTGGAGCAGCAGTTCGTCGGCTTCAACGGGCAGACCACCCAGCGCATCCTCCAGGTCTCCGCCGGGCTGACCTACTCCTACGACACCACCGCCCCGGCGGGCTCGCGGGTGAGCGCCCTGGCGCTCGACGGCGTGCCGGTCGACCCGGCGGCCAGCTACCGGGTCACCACGAACGACTTCCTGGCCAACGGCGGGGACGGCTTCACCGAGCTGCGCGCCGGCACCGGCCGCACCACGGCCCCCGGCTTCGACGTCGACGCGCTGATCGCGTACCTGGGTGCCGGCGAGCCGGTCGCCCCCGGGCCGGCCGACCGCATCACCCGCCTCGGCTGACCGGGCACGGTCCCGGCGTCGCCGACGGCGCCGGGACCGTGCCGCCGGCCACGTGTCCGGCCGAATCCTTGCGCGCGCCGGCCCTGGGTCGGCATACTCGACGACGTGTTCGGGCAGCGCTTCTACTTTTACTACGGCACCGGGAGTCCGGCAGCCGTGGGTCGCGCCTGATCAACAGACCTACGAAAAGCCCCGGGCTCCTGGAGCCCGGGGCTTTTCCGTCCCGGGATCCGGGCACCCGGCACCTGACGACGAGGGGTACCCGATGATGACAGACGTGGTGGAGTCCAACGGCAGCCTGACGCGGCCCGGGGCGGGCCGGCCCGACCCGGGGGCATCCGGCCAGGTCGACGCGGCGGGCGGCGCCGACGACGCGAAGCCGGAGGCGCGCACCGGCACCGCGGAGCCGGGCGCGGCCGCCCGGATCGTGGAGATCCGGGAACGGATCGACGAGATCGACCGGGCGCTCATCGAGCTGTGGCAGGAGCGGGCCCGCCTCTCTCAGGAGGTCGGGGCGACCCGGATGGCCTCCGGCGGCACCCGGCTCGTGCTCTCCCGGGAACGGGAGATCCTGGAGCGTTTCCGAGTCGCCCTCGGCGCCGACGGCACGCAGCTCGCGCTGCTGCTGCTCCGCGCCGGCCGCGGCCCCCTGTGAGGCGTACGGGGGCGGCGCGGCGGGCGGGCCGTGCGGCGCGGTGGTCGCGTCCTGGCCGCCGGCCGCCGCGCCCGCCCCGGAAACGACGGGACCGCCTGCCGTCGTCGCGGTGACGTCGGCAGGCGGTCCCGTGGGTGTCACACCTCGTGCGTCTGCACGATCTCCCGCTTCTCGGCGAAGTGGCAGGCGCTCGGGTGGTCCGAGCCCGACCGGATCTCCAGCAGCGGGACCTGCTCGGCGCAGACGTCCTGCGCCTTCCAGCAGCGGGTCCGGAACCGGCAGCCCGAGGGCGGGCTGACCGGCGACGGCACGTCACCGGTGAGGCGGATGATCGCCTTGTTCTCGCGGACGGTCGGGTCCGGCACCGGCACCGCCGACAGCAGCGCCTGGGTGTACGGGTGGGTCGGCCGCTCGTAGATCTCGTCCTCGGTGCCGATCTCCACGATCTTTCCGAGGTACATCACCGCGACCCGGTCCGACAGGTGCCGGACCACCGACAGGTCGTGCGCGATGAACACGTACGACAGGCCGAACTCGCCCTGGAGCTGCTCCAGCAGGTTCATCACCTGCGCCTGGATCGACACGTCCAGGGCCGACACCGGCTCGTCGCAGACGATGATCTCGGGCCGCAGGGCGAGCGCCCGGGCGATGCCGATGCGCTGCCGCTGACCGCCGGAGAACTGGTGCGGGTACCGGTTGATGTGCTCCGGGTTCAGGCCCACCAGGTCGAGCAGTTCCTTCACCTTGCCCCGGCGGCTGCCCTTCGGCGCCACCTCCGGGTGGATCTCGAACGGCTCGCCGATGAGGTCGCCGACCGTCATCCGCGGGTTCAGCGAGGTGTACGGGTCCTGCATCACCAGCTGGATCTGCCGGCGCAGCCGCCGCAGCGCCCCGCCGGAGAGCTTGGAGATGTCCTGGCCCTTGTAGAGCACGCTGCCGGAGGTCGGCCGCTCCAGGTTCATCAGGACCCGGGCCAGGGTCGACTTGCCGCAGCCGGACTCGCCGACCACACCCAGGGTCTCGCCGGCCTTGAGGTCGAAGGAGACCCCGTCCACCGCCTTGACCTGGCCGATGGTCTTCTTGAAGACCACACCCCGGGTCACCGGGTAGTGCTTGACCAGGTCACGGACCTCGAGGATCTTCTCAGTCACGGTTCACCAGCTCCTCGGCGAAGTGGCAGGCGCTGGCCCGGCCGGCACCCACCTGCAGCAGCGGCGGGATCTTCTCCCGGCAGACCGGCTGCGCCATGGGGCAGCGCGGGTTGAACGGGCAGCCCGGCGGGATGTTCATCAGGTTCGGCGGGAGGCCCTTGATGGTCCGGAGCTGCTGCCCCTTCTCGTCCAGCCGGGGAATCGAGTTGATCAGACCGATCGTGTACGGGTGCGCCGGCTTGGCGTACAGGTCGTACACATTGGCTTCCTCGACGATGCGACCCGCGTACATGACCGCGATCCGGTCCGCGACGTCGGCGACCACACCGAGGTCGTGGGTGATCAGGATCATGCCCATCTGCCGCTCCCGCTGGAGCTCGGCGAGCAGGTCCATGATCTGGGCCTGCACCGTCACGTCCAGCGCGGTGGTCGGCTCGTCCGCGATCAGCACCTCCGGGTCCAGGGCCAGCGACATCGCGATCATGGCGCGCTGCCGCATGCCACCCGAGAACTGGTGCGGGTAGTTGCTGAACCGGCCCTTGGCGTTCGGGATCTTGACCTGGTCGAGCATCTCGATCGCGCGCTTCTTGGCGTCGGCACGGCTCATGCCGCGCCGCACCCGGAACTGCTCGGCGATCTGGAAGCCGACGGTGAAAACCGGGTTGAGCGCGGAGAGCGCGTCCTGGAAGATCATGGCGATCCCCTCACCGCGGATGCGGCGACGCTCCTCGAAGGACATCTTCAGCATGTCCTTGCCGTGGAAGCGGACCTGGCCGCCGGTGACGAAACCGGGCGGCGTGTCCAGGATGCCCATGATGGTCTGCGCGGTGACGCTCTTGCCGGAGCCGGACTCGCCGAGCACGGCGAGGGTCTCCCCCGCGTCGACGTGGTACGTGACCCCGTTGATGACCTTCGCGACGCCGTCCCGGGTGCGGAACTCCACGCGGAGGTCGTCGACCTCGAGCAGACGGCCGGAGGGGCGACCGGAGGTACCCGCCGCGGACTGCTCGGACACGAGAATGTCGGACAACTGAATCGCCCCTAGCGGAGTTTCGGATCGAGGGCCTCGCGGACCGTCTCACCGAGCACCACGAAGCTCAGCACGGCGGTGACGAGGAAGGCGGCCGGGAAGAAGAGCAGGTACGGCGCGACCCGGATGAGGGACTGGGCCTCGTTGATCATGATGCCCCAGGAGACCACCGGGCTCTTCAGGCCGACACCCAGGAAGGAGAGCGTCGCCTCGGCGCCGATGAACGAGCCGACCAGGATCGTCCCGTAGACCAGCAGCGGCGCGAGGCTGTTCGGCAGCAGGTGCTTGAGGATGATCCGGCCGGTGCCGGCACCCAGCGCCCGGGCGGCGACGATGTAGTCGGCCTCCTTGGTGGCCAGCACCGAGGAGCGCATCAGCCGCATCACGACCGGCCAGCCCAGCACGACCAGGGACATGCTCACCAGGGCCATGATCTCGGCCTTGCTGTTGCTCGTGCCCGACCCGTTGAAGGTGGTCAGGATGACGATGGCGCCCAGCACGAAAGGCAGGCCGAAGAAGACGTCGGCGACGCGGGAGAGCAGGGCGTCCACCCAGCCGCCCCGGTAGCCGGCCATGATGCCCATCGCGCCACCGATCAGCAGCACGCCGAGCACCGAGAGCACGGAGACCACGATGGAGGCGCGGGCGCCGTAGATCACCCGGGCGTAGACGTCGCGCCCCTGGAAGTCGTAGCCGAACCAGGCTTCCGACGACGGGCCGACGAGGCTGTTCTTCAGGTCGCCGTTCGCCGGGTCGCCGGAGCTGAACAGCGACGGGAAGGCGGTCATCACCAGGAAGATGACGATGAACGTCGCGGAGATCCAGAACAGCGGCTTGCGACGCAGGATGAGCCAGGCGTCGCCGAGCAGGCCACGCGGCTTCTCCTTGCGGGCGTTCTCCGGCTGGCCCGCGTTGGTGGGCGCGCCCAGCTCGGTCGGCGCGGTGGCCGGGGGCGTACTGACGATCGACGCGGCACTGGGGTCGCTCATGCCGGCACCTCGCTCCGCTCGACCCGGGCGTGGGTGCCCGGGCACGCTGCAATGACCAGGTTTCGTTCGCTGCGCTCACTCATAGCGGATCCTCGGGTCCAGGGCGGCGTAGAGCAGGTCCACCACGAGGTTCATGACCAGGTAGACCAGCACCAGGACCACCACGATGGAGACAACCGTAGCGCTCTCCTTGGTGACGATCGCGCGGAAGACCTGGCGACCGATCCCGTTGATCTGGAAGATGCCCTCGGTCACGATCGCGCCGCCCATCAGGGCACCGAGGTCGGTGCCGAGCAGGGTGACCACCGGGATGAGGGAGTTGCGCAGCAGGTGCACCCCGACCACCCGCCGCATCGGCAGGCCCTTGGCGATCGCGGTGCGGACGTAGTCGGCGCGCCGGTTCTCCGCGATGCTCGTCCGGGCGACCCGGGCGATGTACGCCATCGAGGCGCTACCCAGCACGAAGCCGGGCACGATCAGCTCCGAGATGCGCATCTCGCTGGAGACGGTGGGCTTGATGACGCCCCACTGCACGCCGAGCACCCACTGGAGCACGAAGCCGATGACGAAGATCGGCAGCGCGATCAGGAAGAGGCTGGAGACCAGGACCAGGTTGTCCAGGAAGCCGTTACGGCGCAGGCCGGTCAGCACACCCGCGGTGAGGCCGATGACCGCCTCGATGACGAGGGCCACCAGGGCCAGCTTCAAGGTGTTCGGGTACGACGTGGCGATGATGTCGCCGATCTCCCGGCCGCCGAACGTCTGCCCGAAGTCGCCCCGGAACAGGTTCTGCATGTAGTTGCCGTACTGCACCCAAATGGACTGATCCAGCTTGAACTTCTCGGTCATCATGTTGACGTAGGCGTCCGGGCAGGCGCGTTCGCCGCACTTGCCGGCGAATGGGTCGCCGGGCACCGACCAGACCAGCCAGTAGATCAGGAACGTCGTTCCGATGAAGACCGGGATGAGTTGGAGCAGCCGTCTCAACAGATAACGGCCCATGGGGTGGTCCTCCAGACAGGGGGCGCGTCGGACGGCCGACACGGGGATGACGGACGTGGCGAGGGACTGTTGTAACACTCCCTCACGGAACGGCCCGGGTCGGGCCCACCGGTAGGTGAGCCCGACCCGGGGTCAGACCGTTCGGATCAGAGCTCGACCGAGGTGAGGTCCAGCTCGCCGACGTTGGTCAGCTCGAGCTTCTTGATCTTCTCCGAGTGACCGGACTGCTGGCCGCCGAAGTAGATCGGGACCGTGGGAACGTCCTGGTCGATGAGGGCGACCGCCTGAGCGAACTTCTCGTGCGCGGCCTCCAGGCTCGGCGCGGAGCTGGCCTCCTTGGCCAGGGCGTCGACCTGCGGGTTGCTGTACAGACCGTCGTTCGAGGAGCCACCCTTCACGTAGAGCGGGTTGACCCAGTTCTCGACGTCCGGGTAGTCCTGCTGCCAGCCGGCGCGGTACATGCCCTTCATCTTGTGGGCGTTGATGTTCTGACGGAACACCGCGAAGGTCGGCATGCCCTCGGCGCGGGCGTTGATGCCCAGGTTGGTCTTGACCTGCTGCGCGACGGCCTCCATCCACTCCTTGTGGCTGGCGTCGGCGTTGTAGTACATGACCAGCTCGCCGGTGAAGCCGCCGGCCTCGGCCAGGAGCTTCTTGGCCTCGTCGACGTTGAACTGGCAGGCGGTGCAGTTACCCGGCTTGGCGCCCGGGGTCAGCGGGTTGGCCCAGCTGTCGGCCGGCTTCCGGTTGCCGAAGAAGATCTTGTCGCTGATCTCCTGGCGGTTGATCGACATCGAGATCGCCTTGCGCAGCTTGGCGTTCTGGAAGCGCTTGTCGTAGATCGGGAAGGCGATGATGCCGGTCGACGGGGTGGTCGAGGAGATCGCCCGGTCGGTCAGGTCCTGCTTCCACTTGTCGCCCGCGAGCGAGGAGACCGGAACCTGCTGCATGAAGTCGATGTTGCCGGCGAGCAGGTCGTTGTAGGCCGCCGTGTCATCCTGGTAGATCTTGAGGGTGACGTCCTTGATCTTCATCTTGTCGCGCAGCGTGTAGTCGTCGAAGCGCGTCAGCTTGATCTGGACGTCGTCTTCCCACGACACGAACTTGACCGGGCCGTTACCGATCGGCTTCTTGCCGAACGCCTCGGCGCCCTGGGTGAAGAACGCGTCCGGCAGCGGCATGAAGGTGCTGTAGCCGAGCTTGGTCGGGAACACGGCGGTCGGCGCGGCGAGGGTGACCTCGAAGGTCCAGTCGTCGACGACCTTCAGGCCGGACATCTCCTTGGCCTTGGGCTCGGGGGCCTTCTGCGGGCCCTCGGCGCCGTCCGGGTCCTCGGTGTTGACGTCCCCGAAGCCCTGGATGTCGGCGAAGAAGCTGCCGTTCTGCGCGCCGTTCGGCGAGTAGGCGCCCCAGTTCCAGGCGTCCACGAAGTTCTTGGCCTTGACGACGGTGCCGTCGTGGAACTTCGTGTCCTTCTTGATCTTGATGGTGTAGACCTTGGAGTCGGTCGTCTCGATCGACTCGGCGAGAGCGTTGCGCGGAGCGCTGCCGTCGTTCGGGTACTCGACCAGACCGGTCCACATCCAGTCGATGATCTTGCCGCCACCGGTCTCGGTGGTGTTCGACGGGACCAGGCCGTTCTCCGGCTGGGTGCCCTCGATGGTGATCGCGCCGTCGGCGCTGGCGCCGGCGTCGCCGCCGTCGCTGTCGCTGCTCGAGCAACCGGACGCGACGAGCGCGAACGCCGCGCCCAGCGCGACCGCGCTGCTTGCCCGCTTCGAGACTCTCATTCCGAGGGGCCTCCTCTTTCTAACCTGGTTCCGTCGTGGGTTTCACGCACGCAAGGGGGTGACACGTCCGCCGGCCCGCAGCGCGGGACGCCGGTTTCACCGCAGTGAAACGGGACAAGATGTTGTACCGATCCGCCGGGCCGCCCCGCCCGCCGGGCTCGGCACCGCGCACGCGAGACCACCACGGAACACCGTTCACAGACGGCGGCCGTGGTCGTCAGGCCGTACGGAGTGCCTCACTCGAGGGGTGAGGTGCTGCCACTGTGACACTTACCGGCCCGTTCCGTGAAGGTGCCGTTATCAAGCCGTTAGTTGCTTGCCACGTTGCCGATACTTGAAAAAAGATCATGATCGGTGCCGGTCGTACTGCTCTGAGCAGGAAAGACACGGTTCTGCGGGATCGACACCCCGGGCGTACGCTCGACGCTTGTGAGCTTCCCCGCGTCCGCACCCGCACTTTCGGACGTCGTCCGGGCGCTGGCAGTTTTTGCCCATCCGGACGATATCGACTTCGGCTGTGCGGGCACAACGGCCAACTGGGTGGAGGAGGGCATCGACGTCGCGTACCTGATCGTCACCCGGGGCGAGGCGGGCGGGTGCGACGGCACCGGGCGCGGGTCGGTGACCCGGCTGCGGGAGGAGGAGCAGCGGGCGGCGGCCGCCGCGGTCGGCGTACGGCAGGTGGAGTTCCTCGACGGGTACGTCGACGGCGCCCTCGCCCCGACGCTCGACCTGCGCCGGGACGTCACCGCGGCGATCCGCCGGCACCGGCCCGACCGGGTGCTGACCAGCTCGCCGCTGCGCCGATGGGAACACCTCGCCGGGCCGGGCCACCCCGACCACCTCGCCGTGGGCGAGGCCACGACCTGCGCGGTCTACCCGGACGCGCGCAACCCGTGCGCCCACCCCGAGCTGCTGGCCGAGGGGCTCCAGCCGTGGGTGGTCCGGGAGATCTGGTACGCCGGCGGCCCGGCGCCGGACCACACCGTCGACGTCACCGGGCAGTACGCGCGCAAGGTCGCCGCGATGCGCGCGCACCGCTCGCAGACCGCGCGGATGGACGTGGAGACCTGGGTTCGGGACCAGCTCACCACGGCGGCCGACGAGGCCGGGCTGCCGGCCGGCCGGCTGGCCGAGGCGTTCACCGTGCTGCGTACCGGGTGACCTGACCGCCGGACGGGTCCGGCCCCGGCACCGCGCGGAGCGGGTGCCGGGGCCGGAGCCGCGGAACGGACGTCGGTCAGGCCGTGAAGCGCAGCTTGCGGCGGCGGACCACCAGCACGGTGACCGCACCCGCGGCCAGCAGCGCCACACCGGCCGCGATCGCGGCGGCGATCGGGGAGCCGGTCAGCGGCAGGTCCCCGCCGTTGCTGGCGGGGGAGGTCGACGGGGCCGGGCTCTCGACCGGGGCGCTCGGCGACGGCGACTCCGCCGGCGCGCTCGGCGAGGGCGACTCGGCCGGCGCGCTCGGCGACGGCGACTCGGTCGGGGCCGCGGCGAAGGTGGCCTGGGCCTTGGCGGTCACGGTCTCACCGGTGCTGCCACCGAGGATCAGCTTCTGCGCGGCCTTCTCGCCGGTGAAGAGGAAGACCCGGCCGAAGGAGACCGAGCCCTTGGCGGAGACGGTCGCCTCGACCTCGCCCGCGCCGTCCGCGGTCAGCCAGAACTGCCCACCGTTGGTGATCGTGGTGACCGGCTTGCCCTCGGCGTCGACCGCCGAGCCGCCGCTGACCGCGACGGCGATGTCGCCGGCCGGGCCCTTGACCGTGAACGGGCCGGCCTTGTCGCCGACCGTGGCCTTGGCGCTGGCCGGGTCGACGCTCAGCTCGGCCTTCGGCTCGGGCTGGTCGGTGGCGTTGGCGACGAGGTGGTCGTGGACCTTCTTGACCACGTCGTACTGCTGCTTGCCGAGCAGGCCCTTGTCCTTGACCCAGTCACCGAGCGTGATCCCGTCACTGAAGTGCCAGATGGCGGTCTGGGTGCCGAAGTAGAGCAGCTTCTTGGCGTCGGCCTTCTCCGGGACGGTGGCGCCGGCGGCGGCCAGCAGCGTCGCCGAGTCGGCGTTCGGGTAGCCGTGGGTGAGCACCCACTGCACCTTGCCGAGGTTCTTCACCTGGGACTCGTCCCAGGTGCCCTCCTTGTACCTGCCGTCGATCGCCACATTGGTGTGGTAGTCGATGCAGAAGGCCGGGACGAGCTTCCCGTCGATCTTCAGCGCCAGCGCGCCGGCGCTCTTCGGCTTTCCGTCGAGCAGCAGCTTGACACTGACGCCCACCGACTTGGCCACGCCGGTCGTCTCGGCGGCGGCGGCCGGCGCGGCGAAGCCGAGCGCCAGCGCACCACCGGCGACGGTCGCCAGGGCGATCCGCGCCCAGCGCCGTCCTCGTTGTCCGAACATCAGATTCGCGTACCTCTCCCCAGGGGTGACCCGCCGAACGGCGGGTGAGCGAAGCCGCCGTTCCCGCGGGTTCGCACCACCCGCACGCGAGAACGCGACGGGGCATTATGGGACGGGAATTGATCGTTTGTCAGCCCCTGCCGGCCAGATTCGTCGCTTCCGCCCGAAATGGTGGGGAAAAGAGGTGGATCACACGAGCCGACGGTCGGCCGCCCAGCGGGACAACTCGTACCTGTTGGACATCTGGAGCTTGCGCAGCACGTTCGACACGTGCGTCTCGACCGTCTTGATCGAGATGTAGAGCTCCTTGGCGATCTCCTTGTAGGCGTACCCCCGGGCGAGCAGCCGCAGCACCTCGCGCTCGCGGTTGGTGAGCTGGTCCAGCTCCGGATCGGCCACCGGCGCGTCCGGACGGGCCGCGAACGCGTCCAGCACGAACCCCGCCAGCCGGGGGCTGAACACGGCGTCGCCGTCGGCCACCCGGCGGATCGCGGCGGCCAACTCCTCCGGGGAGATCGTCTTGGTGACGTAGCCCCGCGCGCCGGCCCGGATCAGCCCGATCACGTCCTCCGCCGCGTCCGAGACGCTCAACGCCAGGAACTTGACCTGCGGATGGGTACGCCGCATCGCCTCCAGCACCGCGCGACCGCCGCCGTCCGGCATGTGCACGTCGAGCAGCACCACGTCGGGCAGCGTGGCGGCGATCCGGGTGACCGCCTCGCCGACCGTGCTCGCCTCCCCCACCACCTCGACGTGCGCGCCCAGCTCGGCCCGGACCCCCGCGCGGAACATGGCGTGGTCGTCGACGAGGAAGACCCGCAGCCGCTCCGCGCCGGCACCCGCTCCCTCGACCGGTTCCATCGACTGCTCGGTCATCACTTGTCCCTTTCCGCCGTGGACGAGTCCCGGGAGATCGGCAGGATCAACCGGACCTCGGTCCCCTCCCCCGGCCCGGACCGGATCTCCGCCCGGCCGCCGTGCCGCTTCATCCGCCCGATGATCGAGCCCCGGACGCCGTGCCGGTGATCCTCCACCGTATCCGGGTCGAAGCCCTTCCCCCGGTCCCGGACGAAGACACTGACCTGGTCCGGCTCGACCTCGGCGTACAGCGAGACCGTCTGCACCCCGGCGTGCCGGGCGGCGTTCACCAGCGCCTCGCGCCCGGCCGCGACCAGCGCGCCGACCCGCTCGTCGGTCTCCCGGTCGCCGACCACCACCGCCTCGACGGTGATCGCGAAGGTGTCCTCGACCTCGGCGGCGGCCTGCTCCAGCGCGGCGGCGAAGCGCTCGGTCGGCGATCCGGTGGGCTTGTAGAGCCAGTTGCGCAGGGAGCGTTCCTGCCCCCGGGCGAGTCGCTGGACCGTCTTCACGTCGGCCGCGTTGCGCTGGATCAGGGCGAGGGTGTGCAGCACCTGGTCGTGCACCATCGCGGCCAGCTCGGCCCGCTCCTGCTCGCGGATGCGCCCCTCGCGCTCCGAGCGGAGCTGGTTGAACGTCCGCCACAGCACCGGCGCGGCCACCACCCCGACCCCGGCGAGCCCGACCAGGGCGAAGATCACGCCGTTGAGCACCGCGTCGAAGTTCTGCGCCGGGGAGTAGACCGCGGCGACGCCGATGATGCCGACCGCGACCAGCACCCCGCCGCCGATGAACCGGAGCACGAAGGCCCGCCGGTCGCTCTCCTCCACCACCGCGCCCAGCCACGGCACCGGCATGGAGTCGCCCCACTGTCGCCGCCGCTCCGGGGCCGACTGGTGCCAGATCACCCCGGCGCCGACCGCGATGATCGCGACGAGCCACCCGGCGGTGCCCGCCGCGCCGACCGAGTCGAAGACCACCATCTGCGCCAGCAGCACGCCGAGGCCGATCGCCACGAACGGCAGCAGCTGGGCGACGTCCCGGCGGGGCGGTGCGGCGGTGTCGCCGGGCCGCAGCGGCACGACCGCCCAGAAGGCCGCGTAGAGCAGCAGGCCGAGACCGCTCAACCCGAGCAGCACCATGAAGGCGACCCGCACCCGGCGCACCGAGATGCCCAGGTGGTCGGCGATGCCGGCGGCCACCCCGGCGGCCATCCGGTGCTCGGGGGCGCGGTAGAGGCGAGGTGGCTGGGTCACGGCGTCGATCGGAGGCTCCCTGGTCACGACGGGCACGGGGCGGGCGACCGTCCGCTGCCGGCGCCGGTTCGATCGTCACACGCTGCGCCGCCACCCGACCACGGGGACGCCCCCGACATTCCGGCCGCCGGGATCTCAGGGTGGGGTCAGGGTCGGGTCCTGAGGCCGTCCGGGCGGTCGGGGCAGCAGGATCGAGGGCATGACCGAGGAAGCTGCCCAGTCCCCCCGTCCCGGGGCGGCACAGCCCGGTGGACCGCCGCCCGCCGCGACGCCCGCCGACGGGACCGCGTCCACCGCCTCCGGGGCGCCGCCGCCGGTGGCCGCGCCGGGCGCCGTCGGGTGGACGCCGCCGCCCGGCGCCGGGCCGGGCGTGGATCCGGGCGCCGGGCCGCAGCCGCCGTCCGGCGGCGTCGGCTTCACCTCCCGGTACGGGCTGGTCCGCCCCCGCGACGGCCGCTACCTGGCCGGCGTCTGCGCGGCGATCGGCCGGGCCACCAACACCGACCCGGTGCTCTGGCGGGTGCTCCTCGCCGTGCTCGGCTTCTTCGGCGGCATCGGCATCCTGGTCTACGTCACCGCCTGGCTGATCATCCCCGGCGAGGGGGACAGCGCCTCCCCCGTCGAGTCGATGCTCGGTCGGGGCCGCTCCAGCATGTCCCCGATCACCGTGATCGTGCTCAGCATCCTGGTCGCGGTCAGCTTCGGCTACATCGTCACCGACGCGTTCCGGGCGGTGCTGCTCGGCGCCACGATCCTGATCGGCGGGGCGCTGATGCTCAACCGGGACAACCGGGGCACCGGGGCCACGCCGGCCGGTACGGTCCCGCCCGCGCCGGCCGCCCCGCCCGGCCCGGTGCCGCCGGTCAGCTATCCCGCGCCGGCCGCGTACCAGGCCCCGCCGAGCGTGGCCGTGGCCCCCGGCGGGACCCCGGCCCCGGCCGCGCACGCCACTGGTTTCCCGGTCGCCGGCCAGCCGGCCGAGCCGACCGCCGAGCTGCCCGCCTGGCCGCCGGCCGCCCCGCCCGCGCCGGCCGCCCCGCCCGCGCCCGCCCCCTTCCCCGCGGGTACGCCGGCCGCGCCCACGTCGGGCTGGCCCGCCGCGACCTCGGGGGGCGCACCGGCTCGCCCCGCGCCCCTGCCGCCGGGCTACCGGCCCCCGTTCGCCCCGCACGGCCCGTACGCCGGCCAGGCGGGCGTCCCGCCGCTGCCACCGCCGCCGCCGCGACCGGCGAAGCCGCCGAAGCGCCCGCGTGAGCGCTCCCCGCTCGGCGCGGTGACCTTCTCGCTGATCTTCCTCGCCCTCGGCGTGGTCGCCGTCGTCGACCTGCTGGACGTCTTCGACGTCGGGGCGTCGGCGTACTTCGCCGCCACCCTGGCCACCATCGGGCTCGGCCTGCTGGTCGGCACCTGGTTCGGGCGGGCCCGGTGGCTGATCGCGCTCGGCGTGGTGGCCGCCGCCGCCCTCGGGGTGGCCACCGTGGCCGAGTCCTACGACCGGGTCCGGGGCGTCGACGGCAACGTGACCTGGGCCCCCACCGACCACCGTGACCTCGCCGTCCGCTACGAGAACAGCTTCGGCGACGCGACCCTCGACCTGCGGGCGGTCGACTTCGACAAGAAGAACACCGAGATCACGGTCTCCGTCAACTTCGGCGAGTGCACCGTGGTGGTGCCGCCGAACGTCGACGTCACCACGGTGACCGACGTCAACGCCGGAGACGCGGTCGTCTTCGGCAAGCGCTCCGGCGGGCTGGACGGCCCGCTCCGGGAAACGACCGACCTGGGCGCCGACGGCGCCGGCGGCGGCACGCTGCGCCTCTACGTCCACGTGAACGCCGGCAACCTGGAGGTGACCCGGTGAAGGCCCACCGCACCGACATCGTGTCGTTCGCCTTCGGGCTGATCTTCGTCGGGCTCGCCGCGTGGTGGCTGCTCGCCAAGCTGCTCGGGCTCGCCCTGCCACCCGTCGGCTGGTTCCTGGCCGGCGCGCTGATCGTGATCGGTCTCCTGGGCCTGGTGGGCGCGCTGCGCTCCGGGCGCTCCGCCACGACCGGCAAGGACGCGGCCCCCACCCCGGACGGCGTCGGGCCCACCTCCGCCCAGCCGGCCGCCGAACCCGCCGGTGACGAGCCGGACCGGCACACCGCCGACGTCGACCCGACCCGGTGGGACCTCGACCGGCCGGCCCCGGCCGACGAGCCGGCGGCATGGGGCACCGGGCGGTCCGACTGGGGCCAGCGGTCCGAATGGGGCGGGCCGTCCGAGTGGGAGGTGTCCGCGCCGATGTCGGGCGCGCCGACGGCCGGCCCACGGACCGGGGACGACGCCGACGAGTCGCCCACCGAGGCGGTCACCGACGCCCGCGCGGACGCGGTCGAGGACCGGCCCGCCGACGAGGACGACCGGCCGGGCCCGGTCGGCGGCGTGCCGTCCGGCGAGGAGCGCCCGCGCGGCTGACCACAGCGGTGCGGCCCGCCTCCGCAGCCGCCTATGCTGGCCGGTGGAGATCTCGCCTCCGCCGGCCGGCCCGCGCCGACCTGGCCGCCGAGCCGGCCGGACCGCGCCGCCGTGGCGGTCCCGCCGCGATTCCCGTCTCTACCCCGTCAGGAGCCCGTCCGACATGACGCAGTCCCCCGCCGTGCGCCCCGCCGGCCGCTCCGGTCCGGTCCGCATCGGCGAGCGAGCCGCCCGTACCCTCGTCGCCGAGCTGGCCCGGATGAACGACCCGAAGGCCGCCCTGCTGGTCGGCGCGACGCCGGAGTCCGCGGTGCTGGCCGCGGCGATCGACGCGCTGCTGCCCGGCGACACCCTCACGCTGGTGCCCGCCGGGTCGACCAGCCCCGGGGCGTTGCGGGAGCACGTCACCGCCCAGGGCCGCTGGGTCGCCGACCGGGTCCGCGTGGTCGACACGCTCACCGAGGCCGAGCCCGCCGCGGTGGTCATCGCCGGGGAGCCGTTCACGGGCACGGCCGACGAGACCCGCGGCGCCGTCGAGGGCCTGACGAAGTACCTCACCGACGGTGCGGTGCTGAGCGTGGCGACGACCGCCACACCGGGACGCACGGCGGGCGCGGCGGCGGAGCTGGACCGGCAGGGCGCGCTGTACGGCGTCGGCGCCGACCTGGTGCTGCGCAACAACCCGCCGCTGCGGGTGTACCGGCTCCGCTTCACCCCGGCCGACGCCGCCTCGGCGGCGTCGCTCGCCCCGGCGCACCGCCCGTCGAGCGTGCCGCTGACCCGCGGCATGCACATCGACTCCAACGGGGTGGCTGCCGCCGGCATCACGCTCGGCCTGGCCGCGCTGGCCCGGCTCGCCCGGCCGAAGTCGAAGCTCTGGCTGCTCCCCGCCCTGGCCGCCGCGCCGGTGGCCGCCTTCTTCCGGGACCCGGAGCGCGACGTGCCGGAGGACCCGTCGGCGGTGGTCGCCGCGGCCGACGGCCAGGTGCTGTCGGTCCAGCGGCTGCACGACGAGCGCTTCGGCGAGGGCGAGTGGCTGCGGGTCGCGGTCTTCCTCTCGGTGCTGGACGTGCACGTCAACCGCGCCCCGGTCGCCGGCAAGGTGGTCGACTACTTCGTCGCCGACGGCGGCTTCGCCAACGCGATGAAGCCGGCGGCGGAGCACAACGTCGCCGCGTACACGGTGCTGGACACCGCGCACGGCACGGTGGTCGTGGCGCAGCGCACCGGCCTGATCGCCCGGCGGATCGTGCAGCGGGCACCGATCGGCGCGCTGCTGGCCAGGGGCGAGCGGTTCGGGCTGATCCGGTTCGGCTCGCGCACCGACGTCTACCTGCCGGCCGACGCCGCCGAGCCGCTCGTCGGGCCCGGCGACAAGGTGGTCGGCGGCTCCACCGTCATCGCCCGCTGGCGCTGACCCGGCGGGCACGGGCAGACACGAAAGGGGCGCCGCGGGATCGCGGCGCCCCTTTCGGCGTACGTGGGGTCAGGCGGTGCGACGCTGGCGGAGCCAGAGCACCGGGCCGCTGACCAGGTAACCGACCACGATCAGGGCGAAGGTGAGCCGGATGTCGACCAGCGCGCCGATCACCGGGGCCAGCCACACCCACGGCGGCAGCTTGACCAGGCGGGCCAGCTTCGCGTACGGGAAGCTGGAGACCATGGCGAAGGCGAGCAGCGCCACGCCGGCGACCTGGACCGTGCCCGGCACCGGCAGCCCGATGGCGACGGTGAGGGCGAGGACGGCGGCCGCCATCGTGGTGGGCACGCCGCAGAAGAACCGGCCGTCCTTCGGCGAGACGTTGAACCGGGCGAGCCGGATGGCCGCGCACGCCGCGACGAGGGCGCAGGCCACCGCCGCCGCCGCGGTGGACACCGACCCGGCCAGCGAGGCGTAGACCACCACGGGGGCGGCCAGGCCGAACGAGCACATGTCGGCCAGCGAGTCCATCTGCGCGCCGAACGGGCTGGCCACGCCGAACTTGCGGGCGAGCGCGCCGTCGAGGCCGTCGAACACCACGCAGGCGATCAGGCACAGCGCGGCCACCCGCACCTCACCCTGCATGGCGAGGAAGATCGCCAGCATGCCGAGCATCAGGCTGCTGAGCGTGCAGGCGTTGACCACCGCGAACTTCATCCGGCGGGCGACCGTCCGCTCGCCGGGGAGCAGCGGGATCGCCATCGCCGGCTCGTCGACCGGGGCCGCCGGCGGAAGGGCGGGGCTGACCGGGGCGATCGACGCGACGTCGCCGCGCTCGAACCGGTTCAGACCGTAGCGGCGGCGCGGCCGGTCGGCGTACCGGTGCTCGGGCAGCGACAGGTCGGTGGCACCACGCAGGTCGCCGTCGCGGCGGCCCACCCGGACCAGCAGCACCTGCCGGGCGAACGTGCTGCTGCGGCGCAAGGGGCCCGCCCAGCGACGCCCTGCGGGGCGCGGACTGTCAGTGGTACGACGCCGGCGCCATGGGGCTCTCGGCACGTTTCCTCCATCACCGGATCGGCTGACCGCCACGGGGGCGGGTGTCCGGCTGTCTCGTGCCGGACCTTTCTGGCCCGGCAGCCATTTTGCGGAGTACACCATCGCATAGGGGAACGGGGATTGGCGATAGCTGCCGGCGGTACTTATATCTCCCTTAAACCGCGCGAACCGCCTCTTATTCCCAACCCGGGCTCCATCGCCCATTTCCTCCACCAACCCCACATCGAATGTACCGGACGCCCTCGCCACCGGCTCGGCGAGCGACCACCGCCTGCCCCGATGTCCGATTACGGACCGTCATCGATGTCACAGCCGGCCGGGCGCACCGGGCGCGGGCCGGCGACCGTCGTCAGCGGGACAGCCGGCCCAGCGCCAGGGCGGCGATCTCGGTGAGCCGCAGCCCGGCGAGCTGCTCCGGGGTGAACCAGGCGGCCCGGGCGGTCGAGCCCCCGGCCAGCTCCGTCACCCGCGGCTCGGTCGGCGCGTCGACCGCCACCCGGTAGACCACCCGGATGCCGTGCCAGTCCAGCGGGCGCCCCTCCGGGCCCAGCGCGGCCGGGTTGTGGAGGTTGTCGACACCGACCAGCTCGACCACCCGGCCGAGCTGACCGGACTCCTCGACCAGCTCGCGCAGCAGGGCGGCGACCGGCTGCTCCCCGTGGTCGGTGCCGCCGCCGGGCAGGTGCCACCGGCCGGCCCCCGGGTAGCCGTCGGCGATCATGGCGAGCAGCACCCGCCCGGCCGGGTCGGTCACCAGCCCGTACGCCCCGAAGCGCTGCCGCCGGTCGGCCGACGGCGCGCCCTCGCGGGGCAGCGCCCGGGGCAGGCCGGCCGGCAGGGGCGTGACGGGGAGGCCGAGCACCTCGGCGGTGAACGGCATCAGCGGCACCGCCGCCGCCTCGTCGGGGGCGAACCAGGCCAGCTCGTCGCTGCCGCCGGCCGGCTCCGGCCGCGGTTCGCCGCCACGCAGCGTGACGTCGAAGACGAGGCGGTCGGTGTGCACCGCGACGCCGGAGTCATGGAACGTGGCCACGTCGGCGAGCACGGCCCGGAGCCCGGTCACCTCCACGGTGAGGCCGGTCTCCTCGGCGAACTCACGGACCACGGCGTGCGCGGGATCCTCCGCGTGCTCCAGCCCGCCGCCCGGCAGCTGCCAGACACCGGGGAACGGGCACGAGGCCGAACCCCGGGCCAGCAGCACCCGACCGTCGGCGCCCCGACACACCCCGTACGCCCCGACCCGCCGCCGTTCCTCCACCCGCCCGCACTCCCGCCCGCGCCGACCCGCTCCGTCGATCATGAGGTTAGCGGCAGCGGAGCCGACGTGCCGCCCGGTCAACCTCGTGATCGGCGGACGGGTGGGAGAAGGGGGCGCGCGGGTCAGGCCAGGCGGGCGGCCTGGACGGCCTCGGCGGTGACCTCGGTCAGGCGGTCGGTGGGGAGGGCGCCCAGCTCCTCGCGGGCGAACCAGCGGGCCTCGCAGGTGGAGCCGCCGACGTCGGCGACGGTGGGCGGGGCCGGCTTGTCGACCACGACCCGGTAGAACGCGCGGACGCCGTGCCAGTCGATCGGGTAACCCTCCGGGCCCAGGGACGCGGCGTCCCGGTGGCTGGCCACGCCGAGCAGCTCGACGAGGCGGCCGGTCTGCCCGGTCTCCTCGACCAGTTCCCGGATCAGGGCCGCGCCGGGCTGCTCGCCGTAGTCCGTGCCGCCGCCGGGCAGGTGCCAGCAGCCCGCGCCCGGGTAGCCGTCGGAGACCCGGGTGAGCAGCACCCGCCCGTCCGGGTCGGTCACCACGGCGTACGCGGCGAAGCGCTGGGCCCGGTGCAGCCCGTCCGGACCGGGCACGGCGTAGAACGAGGGGAACTCCGGCGGCTCCTCCGGAACGATGTCGGCGGACGAGGCGGGCACCCCGAGGGCGCGCGCCGTGAACGACCGCAGCGGCAGCTCGCGGGCCTCCTCCGGGGTGCACCAGCGGGCCAGGTCGGTCGGCCGGTCGACCCGGTCGGTGAGGGTCCCGCCCCGGACGGAGACGTGGTAGATCAGGCGGTCGGTGTGGATGGTGATGCCCCGGTCGGGCAGCGCCCGCATGTCGGCCAGCACGTCGTGCAGGCCGTCGACGGTGACGGAGAGGCCGGTCTCGGCGGCGGTCTCGCGGACGACGGTGTGGTTCGGGTCCTCACCGTGATCGACCGCCCCGCCGGGCAGCGACCAGGTGCCGGGAGTGCCGGAGCGCTCCGATGCGCGGACCAGCAACACTCGGCCGACTGAATCAGCACAAACTGCGTATGCCGCGATCCTGCGGAGCGGCTCCAGCATGGTGGTCACGGGGCCAAATTCTCCCCCGCCCCGGTTACCTGCATCGAAAAGAGTCAGATTCCTGACTCAATGCTCGCGCCTCAGGGGCAGGTCAGGGTAAGGCTCCGGGCGGTCACCGAGGTCGGCCGGGTCGGCCGCGCGGATGGTGGAGGCATGACTTCCACCGCCTCTTCCCAGCCCCCGTACAAGCAGCTCCGCCGCCCCGTCACGGACCGGATGGTCGCCGGGGTGGCCAGCGGCCTCGGCCGCTACTTCGCCGTCGACCCCACCCTCGTCCGGGTGGTCTTCGCGGTCACCGGCCTGCTCACCGCCGGGGTCGCGTTGCTCGCGTACCCGATCATGTGGTTCCTGATGCCCGAGGAGCCGGCCGACGCCCCCGCCTGGCCGCACCCGGCGCAGGCCGCGCCGCCCACGGCGACGCAGCCGACCGCCACGCAGCCGACCGTGGCGCAGCCCACGCCGCCGACCTACCCGCCGGTGGCGTGAGGCCGGATCACTCCCACTCGATGGTGCCCGGCGGCTTGCTGGTGACGTCGAGCACCACCCGGTTGACCTCGGCGACCTCGTTGGTGATCCGGGTGGAGATCCGGGCGATCACCTCGTACGGCAGCCGGGACCAGTCGGCGGTCATCGCGTCCTCGCTGGAGACCGGCCGCAGCACCACGGGATGCCCGTAGCTGCGGCCGTCGCCCTGCACCCCGACGCTGCGCACGTCGGCCAGGAGCACCACCGGGAACTGCCAGACGCCCCGGTCCAGCCCGGCGGCGGTCAGCTCCTCGCGGGCGATCAGGTCGGCCTGGCGGAGCAGGTCGAGACGCTCCCGGTCGACCGCGCCGATGATCCGGATCGCCAGGCCGGGACCCGGGAACGGGTGCCGCCAGACCATCGCCTCCGGCAGCCCGAGCTGGAGACCGAGCGCCCGGACCTCGTCCTTGAACAGCGTGCGCAGCGGCTCGACCAGGCTGAACTTCAGGTCCTCCGGCAGGCCGCCGACGTTGTGGTGGCTCTTGATGTTGGCGGTGCCGGTGCCGCCGCCGGACTCGACCACGTCCGGGTAGAGGGTGCCCTGGACGAGGAACTCCACGTCGCCGTGGGCGGCGATCTCCCGCGCGGCGGCCTCGAACACCCGGATGAACTCCCGGCCGATGATCTTGCGCTTCTGCTCCGGGTCGGTCACCCCGGCCAGCGCGCCCAGGAACCGGTCGGCGGCGTCGACCACCTTCAGCTTGATGCCGGTGGCGGCGACGTAGTCCTTCTCCACCTGCTCGGCCTCGCCCGCGCGCAGCAGGCCGTGGTCGACGAAGACGCAGGTGAGCTGGTCGCCGACGGCCCGGTGCACCAGCGCGGCGGCGACGGCCGAGTCGACCCCGCCGCTCAGGCCGCAGATGACCTCCTTGTCGCCCACCTGCTCGCGGATCCGGGCGACCTGCTCGTCGATGATGTTCTCGGGCGTCCAGGTCGGCGCGATGCCGGCGATGTCGTAGAGGAAGCGGCGCAGCATCTCCTGGCCGTGCGCGGTGTGCCCGACCTCCGGGTGGAACTGCACGCCGACCCGGCGGCCGGCCAGGTCCTCGAACGCGGCGACCGGCGCGCCCGCCGACTCGGCGGTCACCGCGAAGCCCGCCGGGGCCTCGGTGACGCAGTCGCCGTGGCTCATCCACACCGGCAGGTCGTCCGGCAACTCGCGGAGCAGCACGCCGGCCTCCGGGCGGGCGCGCAGCGGGGTGCCGCCGTACTCGCGGTTGCCGGTGCGGGCCACCGTGCCGCCGAGGGCCTGGGCCATCGCCTGGAAGCCGTAGCAGATGCCGAAGACCGGCACCCCGGAGTCGAACATGCCGGCGTCGATCTGCGGGGCGTCCGGCGCGTAGACGCTGGACGGACCACCGGAGAGGATGATCGCGGCCGGGTCCTTCGCCAGCATCTCGGCGACGGGCATCGAGTGGGGCACGATCTCGGAGTAGACGTTGGCCTCGCGCACCCGGCGCGCGATGAGCTGGGCGTACTGGGCTCCGAAGTCCACCACGAGGACGGGGCGAGGCGTGCTCATGTGCAGAAAGCCTACCCACCGTCACGCCCGCGCCCACGACGGCCCGCCACACGTCACCCCCGCCGCGCGTGATCTTGCACTTTCCGCCCGGACATGCGGCCCAAAGCCGCACAACGGGGGCCGAAAGTGCACGATCGCGGGAGATCAGGGGCGGAGGGCGCCGGGGGCGTGCGGAGGCACCGCCGGGTGGCGCGGGGGCACCGGGTCCATCCGGGCGTACGGGGAGCCCAGGGGCGGGCGGGGGTCTTCCTCGCCCTTGTTGGGCCAGAAGGACATGGCGCGTTCCGCCTGGGCGGTGATGGTCAGCGACGGGTTCACCCCGAGGTTCGCCGAGACCGCCGCGCCGTCGACCACGTGCAGCCCCGGGTGGCCGAAGACCCGGTGCCACGGGTCGACCACGCCGTCGGCCGGGGTGGCGCCGATCACCGCCCCGCCGAGGATGTGCGCGGTCATCGGGATGTCGAACGGCTCGGTCAGCGCCCCGCCGGGCGTACCGCCGATCTCCTCGGCGAGCAGCCGGGCCGCCCGGTTGCCCGCGGGGATCCACGCCGGGTTGGGCACGCCGTGCCCCGGCCCGGAGACCAGGCGCCGCCCCAGCGGGCCGCGCCGCAACCGGGTGGTCAGCGAGTTGTCCGCCGACTGCATGACCAGGGCGATCACCGTCCGCTCCGACCAGTCGCGCACCGACAGCAGCCGGGCCGCCGGGCCGGGCTGGCGCAGCAGCGTGCCCAGCCAGCGACGCACCCGGTGCGGGCCGCCGTCGACCAGCAGCGACTGGAGCAGCCCCATCGCGTTCGAGCCCCGCCCGTAGCGGACCGGCTCGACGTGGGTCTGCGGGTCGGGGTGGAACGAGCTGGTGATCGCCACCCCCTCGGTGAAGTCGAGCCCGTCGGCGCGGGCCCGCCGGCGGGACACCGAGGCGCCGAGGATCGCCTCCGAGTTGGTCCGGGTCAGCTCGCCGAGGCGGGGCGAGAGCGCGGGCAGCGCCCCCTCGGCCCGCATCGCGTGCAGCAGCCGCTGCGTGCCGAGGGCGCCGGCCGCGAAGACGACCTGGTCGGCGTGGACCACCTGCCGCCGGGCGCGCGGCCAGGCCCCGGTGCGCACGGTGTGCACCGCGTACCCGCCGCCGTCGACCGGGCGCACGGCGGTCACCGTGGTCAGCGGGTGCACCCGGGCGCCGAGCCGCTCGGCCAGCCAGAGGTAGTTCTTGACCAGGGTGTTCTTCGCGCCGTACCGGCAGCCCGTCATGCACGCGCCGCAGTGCGTGCAGCCGGTGCGCTCCGGGCCGGCGCCGCCGAAGTAGGGGTCGGCGACCCGCTGACCGGGCCGCCCGATGTGCACGCCGACCGGGGTGGCGCGGAAGGTGTGCCCGACCCCCATCCGCTCGGCCACCGCCCGCATCGCCCGGTCCGCAGGAGTGACGACGGGGTACGCGGTGACGCCGAGCATCCGCTTCGCCTGGTCGTAGTGGCGGGCCAACTCGTCGCGCCAGTCGGTGATGCCCCGCCACTGCGGGTCGGCGTAGAAGGCGTCCAGCGGCTCGTAGAGGGTGTTCGCGTAGACCAGCGAGCCGCCGCCCACCCCGGCCCCGGAGAGCACCAGCACCCCACCGCCGGCCTTCCGGTCGGCCGCCCGCAGCAGGGTGATCCGCTGGAGGCCGTAGCAGCCGAGGCGGGGCGCCCAGAGGAAACGGCGCAGCCGCCAGGAGGTCTGCGGGAACTCGTCGTCGGCGAAGCGACGCCCGGCCTCCAGCACACCGACCGCATAGCCCTTCTCGGCCAGCCGGAGCGCGGTGACGCTGCCGCCGAAGCCGGACCCGATGACGACCACGTCGTACCGCATGCACGCATCATTACCGCTGAGTAGCCATCGCGCCAGCACGGGTTTCCGCGCGATCATGCTCCGGTCCGTCGATCCGGGGACGCCCGCCCGAACCCGGGCCCGGAGTCCGAACGTTGTCTCACACGGGGGTGTCGCATGGCTCAGGGGACAGGGGCGCAGCGCCCGAGGTGGGTGCTGGGGCTCGCCGCCCTCGCGGCGGCGGTGCTGGTGGCCGCCGGCGTGCTGGTGGTCACCCGCCTCGTCGGCGACGACGGGTCGCGGCGGACCGGCCCGACCGCCGCCACGCCGACCGCGAGCGCCACGCCGCGCGCGGAACCCACCCCGAGCCCCACGGCGCCGCCCGGCGCCGGCATCACCGGCCCGCTCAACCTCCTGCTGGTCGGGGTGGACACCCGGGTCAGCGTGCCCGGCTGGGAGCCGCACGGCGACGCCGTGCTGGTGGCCCACGTGCCGAAGGGGCTCGACCGGGCGTACCTCTTCTCCCTCCCCCGCGACCTGCTGGTCGACATTCCGGCCTTCCCGAAGGCCGACTACGGCGGCGGGAAGACCAAGCTCACCCACGCGATGAGCTACGGCAGCCGGGTGCCGGGCAAACCCGAGCAGCCGAGCACCGCCCAGGGGTTCGAGCTGCTACGCAGCACGGTCAGCGGCTACACCGGGCTGCGCATCGACGCCGGCGCGGTGCTCACCTTCAACGGCTTCGACAAGCTGGTGGACACTCTCGGCGGGGTGGACCTCTACGTCGACCAGCGGGTGGTCTCGCTGCACCGCCGCCCGGACGGCCGGCACCGGGAGCCCGCCCCGGGCGGCGGCGGCTACGTCGGGCCGCAGATGGTCTACGAGAAGGGCGAGCGGCACCTCACCGGCTGGCAGGCGCTGGACTACGCCCGGCAGCGCTACATCACCGGCGGCGACTACGCCCGGCAGCGCCACCAGCAGCAGTTGGTCAAGGCGCTGGTGACCAAGATCCTCGACGAGGACCTGGCCCGGCAGCCGGAGCGCGTCCAGCAGGTGGTGGACGCGCTCGGCGACACGCTGGTCTACGCGGGCGGGCCGCGGATCGTGGACGTCGCGTACGCCCTCGGCGGGCTGTCGCCGGACCGGTTCGTGCTGGTCGGCCTGCCCGGCGAGGGGGTGGGCCAGGGCAGCGCCTACCGGGGCGAGCAGCTCGAGCCGACCGGCCGGAAGTTCCTCACCGAGCTGCGCGCCGGCCGGGCGGACGCGTACCTCGCCGCCCACCCGGAGCTGCGCGTCAAGGGCTGACCGCCGTCACAGCGGCTCGGGCCGGGCGGGGCGCTCGGTGCCGCGCAGCCAGTCGTCGAAGAGGTCGTCGAGCTTCTTGCCCGAGACCCGCTCGGCCAGCGCGACGAACTCGGCCGTGGTGGCGTTGGCGTCCCGCTTCTGCGCCGCCCACGTCCGCAGGATCTCGAAGAACGCCTTGTCGCCGACGGCCACCCGCAGCGCGTGCACGGTCATCCCGCCGCGCTGGTAGACCGACTCGCTGAACAGGTTCGCCACCCCCGGCTCGCCGGGCGGCGTCCGCCAGACCTGGTCGGACGAGCCGGCGTACCGGTCGTCGAACGCCTGCTGGGCGGTGCGCCCGCCGTCGTGCTCGGCCCAGAGCCACTCGGCGTACGTGGCGAGCCCCTCGTTGAGCCAGATGTCCTGCCACCTCGCCAGCGACACGCTGTTGCCGAACCACTGGTGGGCCAGCTCGTGCGCGACCACCCCGGTGTTCTCGCCGCCCCGGAAGAAGCCCGCCGAGTAGACCGGGCGGCTCTGCGTCTCCAGGGCGTACCGGATCCGGGCGTCGGAGATCACCACGCCCCCGTACGCCCCGAACGGGTACGGCCCGAAGACGCTCTCCAGATAGTCGGCCACCTCGACCGTGTCGGCGATCGACCGGTCCGCCGCGCCCTCCGGCAGGTCGGTGGTGACCGCGTGGAACACCGGCCGTCCCTTGTGCTCGCCCTCCGTGATCCGGAACCTTCCGATCACGACGGTGCTGAGGTAGCTCGCCATCGGGCTGCGCTCCGCCCACTTCCAGGTGGTCCAGTCGCCGGCCGTGCTTCTCCCCGCCGGCACGCCGTTGCTGACCGCCGTCAGTCCCTTCGGGACGGTGATCTCGAAGTCGTAGGTGGCCTTGTCCGAGGGGTGGTCGTTGACCGGGAACCAGGTGCTCGCCGACTCGGGCTGGCCGAGTGCGATGGCGCCGTCGTCGGTGTGCAGGAAGCCCCCGACACCGAGGGTCTCGTTGCGCAGCGGCTCCGGCTCGCCCTCGTACGCGATCTCGGCGACGAAGCCGTTGCCCGCGATCAGGCCGCTGGCCGGCGTGACCACCAGCTCGTCGTCCTTGCGGCTGTGCTTCGCCGGGGCGCCGTCCACCGTCACCGACCGCACCGTCAGCCCGGCCAGGTCCAGGTTGAACGCCGACAGGTCTTTCGTCGCCGCCGCCTGGAGCGTGGTGGTGCCGGTGAGCCGGTCCTGCTCCGGGTGGTAGCGGACCTTGACCGTGTAGCGGCTGACGTCGTACCCGCCGTTGCCGTAGGTCGGGAAATATTCGTCGCCGACGCCGGCCGCCCCGGGCTTGAACTGGCGGGCCGCGCTCGGCGACGCGGCGTCCGTGGCCGGGGCCGGGGCCGGTTCGTCGGCCGACCCGCACCCGGCCAACCCGAGCGCCCCGGTCAGCAGCAGGCCGGTGCCCGCGCGCAGAAGCCTCCGCGACAGCGTCATCGCCTCGTCCCTTCCCCTGTGCCGCCGGCTGCCCCGCCGGCGACCCCGTGCCGGACCCGCGCCCGGCCGGTCCGGCGGCAGCCTACCGAGCGGCCCTGAGAGTCGCGTCAGGGCAGGGCGGGGGCGGAGTCGCCGACGAGCCAGGCGTCGAAGAGCTGGCGCAGGGACTTCCCGGAGACCCGTTCGGCCAGGGTGACCAGGTCCTCGGTGGTGGCGTTGCCGCCCCGCCGCTCGGCCGTCCAGGTGCGCAGGATGCGGAAGAACGCGTCGTCGCCGACCGTGCGGCGCAGCGCGTGCACGGTGAGCGCCCCGCGCTTGTAGACGGCCGTGCCGAACAGCCCCGACCGTCCGGGGTCGACGACCGGGCGGGACCAGTCGGTGGCGGCGTACTCCAGTTCGAAGGTGCGCTGCGCGGTGCGACCGCCGTCGTGCTCCTCCCACAGCCACTCCGCGTAGCTGGCGAAGCCCTCGTTGAGCCAGATGTCGCTCCACCGGGTCAGCGTCACGCTGTTGCCGAACCACTGGTGGGCCACCTCGTGCGCGACCACCCCCGGGTTGGGGCGGCCGTTGCGGAAGAAGCCGGGCCCGTAGACCGGCCGGGACTGGGTCTCCAGCGCGTAGCCGACCCGGTCGTCGGTGACCACGACCCCACCGTAGGCGTCGAACGGGTACGGCCCGAACCGGCTGGCCAGGAAGTCGGCGATCTCGCCGGTACGGGCGAGCGAGGCGGCCTCGGGGCCGGTGGCCAGCAGACGCGCCGGCACGGCGGTGACCATCGGCTTGCCGGCGTGCGTGCCGGTCTGCACCCGGTAGGCGCCGATCACCAGCGTGGTGAGATAGCTGGCCATCGGGGCCCGCTCGGCCCACCGCCAGGTGGTCCAGCCGTCGGCGCTCGTCCTTTCCCCCGGCACCCCGTTGCTCAGCGCGGCCAGCCCGTCCGGGACGGTCACCTCGATGTCGTACGTGGCCTTGTCCGACGGGTGGTCGTTGACCGGGAACCAGGTGGCCGCCGACCAGGGCTGCCCGAGCGCGACCGCGCCGTCGGCGGTGTGCAGGAACCCACCGGTGCCGAGCTGCCCGTCGGCCTTCGCGGTCGGCACGCCCGAGTAGTCCACCTCGACCGCGAACTGCCGGCCCTGCGGGAGGCCGTCGCGCGGGGTCACCACCAGCTCGTCGCCGTCGCGCCGGTGCTCGGCGCGGGCGCCGCCCATCGTGACCGCGGCGACGTCGAGGCCGGCGAGGTCGAGGGTGAACCGGGACAGCCCGTGCACCGCCGTCGCCACGACCTTCGCCCGCCCGGTCAACCGGTCGGTCGCCGGGTCGTACCGGACCGCCAGGCGGTAGTGCGAGACGTCGTACCCGCCGTTGCCGGCGCCCGGCACGTACGGGTCGGCGAGGTCGACGCTGCCCGGGCGCAGGCCGTCGCGCCCGCCCCGCCGGTCGGCGGCATCGGTGGTGCAGGCGACCAGCAGCGCGAGCGCCGCCGCCACGGCGACGAGCGTCGGGCGGATCCGGTCAGGAGTACGACGCACCGGCCGAGCCTATCGGCGCGACCGGTGCGTGCGGTGCTTCTTCGTGCGGTCAGCGGTCGAGGACCAGGCCGACCTTCTGGAACTCCTTGAGGTCGCGGTAGCCGCACTTGGCCATCGCCCGGCGCAGCCCGCCGAAGAGGTTGAGCTGGCCGTCCGGCTCGTCCGCCGGGCCGAAGAGCAGCTGCTCCATCGACCCCAGCGGCTCGCCGGCCACCTCGAACGCGCCCCGGGGCAGCGACGGGTGGCTGGCGGCGGAGTGCCACCAGGCGCCGCCGGCCGGCGCCTCCGCGCAGAGCGACAGCGGCTCGCCGAGCATCACCGCGTCCGCGCCGCAGCCGAGGGCCTTCGCGATGTCGCCCGAGGTCTGGATGTCGCCGTCGGCGATCAGGTGCACGTACCGGCCGCCGGTCTCGTCGAGGTAGTCCCGGCGGGCCGCGGCGGCGTCGGCGATCGCGGTCGCCATCGGCACCCGGATGCCGAGCACGGAGTCCGTGGTCGACCAGTCGTCGCCGCCGATGCCGACGATCACGCCGGCCGCGCCGGTGCGCATCAGGTGCAGCGCCGTCTTGTAGTCCGTGCAGCCGCCGACGATGACCGGGAGGTCCAGGTCGGCGATGAACTCCTTGAGGTTCAGCGGCTCCTCGGTGGTGGAGACGTGCTCGGCCGAGACGATGGTGCCCTGGATGACCAGGATGTCCACGCCGGCGTCGAGGATCACCGGGGCCAGCGCCAGGGTGTGCTGCGGGCTGACCCGGACGGCCACCGTCCCGCCGCCGGCGCGTAGCTCACGGACCCGCTCGGCGATCAGGTCGGGGCGGATCGGCTCCGCGTACACCTCCTGGAGCCGCTTGGTGGCACGGGCGTCCTCGCCCAGCGCGGACAGCTCCTCCAGGACCTTCGTCGGGTTCTCGTAGCGGGTCCACAGGCCCTCGACGTTGAGCACGCCGAGACCGCCGAGCTGGCCGAGCCGGACGGCGGACGCCGGGCTCATCGTCGCGTCGGAGGGGTGCCCGACGCAGGGGATGCCAAACTGGTACGCGTCGAGCTGCCAGGCGGTGGAGACGTCGTCGACGTCCCGCGTCCGGCGGCTCGGCACGATGGCGATGTCGTCCAGGTGGTAGCCGCGCTGCGCGGTCTTGCCCAGCCCGATCTCGACCACGTCACGCATGGGGACTCCAGTTGTCACAGGGGGATGGTCAGCGGGAGTGGTAGTTGGGCGCCTCGACCGTCATCTGGATGTCGTGCGGGTGGCTCTCCTTGAGCCCGGCCGCCGTGATCCGGATGAGCTGACCGCGGCGGTGCAGCTCGGGGATGCTCTCCGCGCCGACGTACCCCATCGCGGCGCGCAGCCCGCCGATGAGCTGATGGGCGACGGCGGACAGCGGGCCGCGGTAGGGCACCTGGCCCTCGACGCCCTCGGGGACCAGCTTGTCCTCGGCGAGCACGTCCTGCTGGAAGTAGCGGTCCTTCGAGTAGGACTTGGCCTGCCCGCGGGACTGCATCGCGCCGAGCGAGCCCATGCCCCGGTACGCCTTGTACTGCTTGCCGTTGATGAAGATCAGCTCGCCGGGGCTCTCCTCGCAGCCGGCCAGCAGGCTGCCGAGCATCACCGTGTCGGCACCCGCGACCAGCGCCTTGGCGATGTCGCCCGAGTACTGGATGCCGCCGTCGCCGATGACGGGGACGCCGGCCGGCCGCGCGGCGCGGGCGGCCTCCATGATCGCGGTGATCTGCGGTACGCCCACCCCGGCGACGATCCGGGTGGTGCAGATGGCACCCGGGCCGACCCCGACCTTCACGCCGTCGGCGCCCGCGTCGACCAGCGCCTTCGCGCCGGCGTACGTGGCCACGTTGCCGCCCACGATGTCGATCGTGACGTCCTTCTTGAGCTGGCGGACCATGTCCAGCACCGCCCGCTGGTGGCCGTGCGCGGTGTCCACGATCAGCACGTCGACGCCCGCGTCGACCAGTGCCCGCGCCCGCTTGTACGCGTCGTCGCCCACCCCGACGGCGGCGGCGACCCGCAGCCGGCCGGCGTCGTCCTTGGTGGCGTTCGGGTACTGCTCGCTCTTGGTGAAGTCCTTGACCGTGATCAGCCCGCGCAGCCGGCCCGACTCGTCGACGATCGGCAGCTTCTCGACCTTGTGCTGGCGCAGCAGGCCCAGGGCGTCGTCCTTGCTCACCCCGACCGGGGCGGTGACCAGCGGGGTGCGGGTCATGATCTCGCGGACCGGGGTGGCCGGGTCGGAGACGAAGCGCATGTCGCGGTTGGTGACGATGCCGACCAGCTGGCCCTCGCCGTCCACGACGGGCACGCCGGAGATGCGGTAGCGCCCGCAGAGCGCGTCGACGTCCCGCAGGGTGTCGTTGGGGCTGGCGGTCACCGGGTTGGTGATCATGCCGGACTCGGAGCGCTTGACCAGGTCGACCTGGAGGGCCTGGTCCTCCAGGGAGAGGTTGCGGTGCAGCACGCCGATGCCGCCCTGGCGGGCCATCGCGATCGCCATCCGCGCCTCGGTCACCGTGTCCATCGCGCTGGAGAGCAGCGGGACGCTCAGGTTGATGTTGCGGGTCAGCTTCGTCACCGTGTTGACCCGGCTGGGCACCACGTCCGACTCGCCCGGCTGGAGCAGCACGTCGTCGAAGGTCAGGCCGAGCGGGACCACCCGGGCCGAGCCGGCGGGCAACTCCGGCAGATGGCCGCCCAGCTCGCCGCTGTCGGCGGCGGTCGGCAGATCGGTGCTGGGCGAAATTTCCACTATTGCTCCCCTGAGCTGCTCGGACGGGCTTCAGCGAGGTGGCGCGGGCGGGCGCCGGCGCACGCCGGGTGACTGCGCGTCGTCCCATCGTACCCACTGACCTGGGCCGCCTCCGCCGGTGGCGGCGCAGGTCACCGACGGCCCGGGGGCGGACGCGGCCCCGGCGTTGGGTCTACGGTGAGGGGGTGCACGACGAGCCCATCGACCCCTTCAACGGCGACCCGGCCGACCCGGCCGCCGGTCTGCACGATCCGGGCGACGACGCCCCGCTCGACCCGCTGACCGACGTCGAGCGGCAGGACGTGCTGGAGGACCTCGCCGACCTGGAGATCTACCAGGCGCTGCTGGCGCCGATCGGGGTGCGCGGGCTGGTCATCGAGTGCGAGGACTGCCGGGAGCCGCACTACTTCGACTGGGACCTGCTCCGGGGCAACCTGCGTCACCTGCTCAGCTCCGGGCGGCCCCGGGTGCACGAGCCGGCCTACGACCCCGATCCGGACCACTACGTCACCTGGGACTACGCCCGGGGCTACGCGGACGGCGTGCACGACACCCTGACCGAGGGCTCGGACGAGGAGCCCGGCACGGAGAGCTGAGGCACGGCCGCCGCCGCGGGGGCACCGGCCGCCGGCCACACCCGGCAGTTCACCGGCCCGGCGCCGCGCGCTCGGCACCGAGCGGCAGCCGGCGGTCGCGCTCGCCAGCCCATCGGCCAGGCGCACCGGGCTCAGCCCACCAGCCCGGCATCCCGGGCTCAGGCCACCAGGCCGGCGCGGAAACCGGCGGCCACGGCGTGCGCGCGGTCCCGGGCGCCGAGCTTGCGGAACAGCCGGCGGGCGTGGGTCTTCACCGTGTCCTCCGAGACGAACAGCTCGCGGCCGATCTCGGCGTTGCTCTTGCCCTCCGCCATGCCGAGCAGCACCTGGAGCTCGCGCTCGGTCAGCCCGATCTGGGACCGGCCGCCGCGCGCGCCGGACGCGCCCCGCTGCCCCGCGGGCACCGCCTCCGCCGGCTCACCGGCCGGGTCGGCCGGGTCGTCGCCGCGTTGCGCCGGCACCACGGTCGGCGCACCGCCCGCGCCGTCTGCGGACGGGGCCGACCAGGCGGGGCCGGGGTCGGCCGGCGGCCGGCCGGCCGGGGTGGCGCGGGCGAGCCCGCCGACCGCCGCGGTGTCCCGCGCCGGGTCGGTGACCCGGCTCCGGGTCGCCCGGCCGGGGGCGACGAGCAGCAGCAGGGCCTTGGCGACCGCGCTGGTCAGGTCGTGGTCCGCGCCCTGGATCAGGCCCCGGGCGCCGGCGCTGATGGTGGCGGCGGCCGCCTCCGACTCCTCGGTGCCGAGCAGCAGCACCGAGGCCTGCGGCGCGCGGGCGAGCACCCGGCGCACGAAGCCCGCGCTGTCCGGCCGGGTGAGGGCCGTGTCCGCCAGCACCACGTCGGCCGGACGCTCGGCCAGACGCAACATCACCTCGGGATCGGAGACAGCGGTCCGCACGACGGCGGACAGCCCGAGCCGGGCCGCCGCGGACGTCAGATGCTGCGCCGCAAGCGGTGTCCGAACGCACACGAGAACCGTACGCACAGTGGTCTCCTCTCCGCCCACGAGCAGACCATGACCGAGTCCGGTCGCGAGGAGGTTCCCGGCAATCCTCCGAACTTTTCCGACAAGTAGGGCATATGCCGCTAGTTGCCCAAGGTTTTCGATCACAGAAGTGTGAGCCGGGGAAAGCTCGGGTAGGGAGCATCCAGGCCGGAAACGGCGCGCCTGCGCGGACCGCCGCCCGGACGCCGGTTCACATGGATCTCCGCGGTGCCGCGCGGGAGGAGGGGTGCTGATGTCGAACGTACGTAGACTGCCCGGACCCATCGTCGATCTCTGGGACTGGCAGCGGCTCGGTGCCTGCCGGGGCCGGGACAGCGCACAGTTCTTCCACCCCGACGGCGAGCGCGGCTCGTCGCGCCTGCGCCGCGAGTCCGGCGCCAAGGCCGTCTGCCGCACCTGCCCCGTCCGGGCCGAGTGCGCCGCGCACGCCCTCGCCGTCCGGGAGCCGTACGGCGTGTGGGGCGGCTTCAGCGAGTCGGAGCGGCTGCGGCTGCTCGCCGTCGGCTGGGAGGACCTGGCCGACCGCCGGCAGACCCGGGTCGACATCGCCCGCCTGGAGGCTCGCCTGGGCCGGCCGCACAAGTCGACCGTCCCGGCCCAGCGCAAGATCGCCTGAGCCCGGCCACCCGAGGACCACACCGACGCCGCGCCCCCGCCCGGGGCGCGGCGTCGCGCCGTCCCCGGTCCACGACGGCGCGCCGCCCCCGAAAGGCGTCGGGGCGCACCGTCACGCGGACGGTGCGCCCCGACTAGGCGTACGGCGAGGGTCAGAAGCCCGGGCCGTGCTGGTGGCCGTGACCGTGGCCGTGGCCGTGGCCACCGGCGGCGGCCGGCTCGGCCTTCTCCGGCTTCTCCACCACGAGGCTCTCCGTGGTGAGCAGCAGGCCGGCGATCGACGCGGCGTTGCTGACCGCGTTGCGGGTCACCTTCACCGGGTCGAGGATGCCGGACTTCGCCAGGTCGACGTACTCGCCGCTGGCGGCGTCGAGGCCGTGGCCCCACTCCTTGCCGACGACCTTCTGCACCACGACGTAGCCGTCGTGGCCGGCGTTCTGGGCGATCCAGCGCAGCGGCTCGACCAGCGCCTTGCGCACGATCGAGACGCCGACCTTCTCGTCACCGGTGAAGCCGAGGTCGTCGTCCAGCGCCGGCAGGATCTGCGCCAGGGCGGCGCCGCCGCCCGGGACGGTGCCCTCCTCGACCGCGGCCTTGGTCGCGGCGATCGCGTCCTCGATGCGGTGCTTGCGCTCCTTCATCTCGACCTCGGTCGCGGCACCGACCTTGATGACCGCGATGCCGCCGGACAGCTTGGCCAGCCGCTCGGCGAGCTTCTCCCGGTCCCAGTCGGAGTCGGAGGCCTCGATCTCCTTGCGGATCTGGGCCACCCGGTCCGCGACCTCGCCCGCCTGGCCGCCGCCGTCGACGATCGTGGTGTTCTCCTTGTCGACCACCACGCGGCGGGCGCTGCCGAGCACCTCCAGGCCCACCTGGTCGAGCTTGTAGCCCAGCTCCGGGGCGACCAGCTCGGCGCCGGTGAGGATCGCCATGTCCTGGAGCATCGCCTTGCGGCGGTCGCCGAAGCCCGGGGCCTTGACCGCGCAGACCTTGAGGGTCTTGCGGATCGAGTTGACCACCAGGGTGGACAGCGCCTGGCCCTCGACGTCCTCGGCGATGATCAGCAGCGGCTTGCTGTTCTGGAGGACCTTCTCCAGCAGCGGCAGCAGCTCCTCGATCGCCGAGATCTTCTGGGTGGTGATCAGGATGTACGGGTCCTCCAGGACCGACTCCTGCCCCTCCACGTCGGTGACGAAGTTCGGCGAGATGAAGCCCTTGTCGAACTGGAGGCCCTCGGTGACGTCCAGCTCGGTGGTGAGCGCGGAGCCCTCCTCGACGGTGATGACACCGTCGCGGCCGACCCTCTCCATCGCCTCGGCGATCAGCTCGCCGATGGTGGCGTCCTGCGCGGAGATGGTCGCGACGTGCGCGATCGACTTCTTGTCGGCGACCTCGACCGCGCGGCCGAGCAGCGCCTCGGAGACCTTGGCGGCCGCCGCGTCGATGCCCCGCTTGAGGCCGGTCGGGTTGGCGCCGGCGGCCACGTTGCGCAGGCCCTCGCGGACCATCGCCTGGGCCAGCACGGTGGCGGTGGTGGTCCCGTCGCCGGCGACGTCGTTGGTCTTGGTCGCCACCTCCTTGACCAGCTGCGCGCCGAGGTTCTCGTACGGGTTGGTGAGCTCGATCTCCTTGGCGATGGTCACGCCGTCGTTGGTGATCGTGGGCGCACCGAATTTCTTGTCCAGGACGACGTTGCGCCCGCGCGGGCCGAGGGTCACCTTGACCGCGTCCGCGAGGGCGTTGACACCATGCTCGAGCAGGTGCCGGGCGTCGTCCGAGAAGCTCAGGATCTTCGCCATGAATGTCCCTTCGAAGCGACGTTGCCCCGGCCCGGCGAGCCGGACCGGGGCAACGACACTGATCGGTTGCTTACTTCTCGATGACCGCGAGGACGTCGCGGGCGGAGAGCACCAGGTACTCCTCGCCGGCGTACTTGACCTCGGTGCCGCCGTACTTCGAGTAGAGGACGGTGTCGCCGACCTTGACGTCGACCGGCACGCGGTTACCCTTGTCGTCGATCCGGCCCGGGCCGACAGCGAGGACGGTGCCCTCCTGCGGCTTCTCCTTGGCGGTGTCGGGGATCACGATGCCCGACGCCGTGGTGGTCTCAGCCTCGTTCGCCTGGACCACGATCCGGTCCTCGAGCGGCTTGATCGCAACCTTGGTCGCGGTAGTCACGGGCATACCCTCCTGGGGTACTGGTTTCGTTACCGGTCGGCATGCCGACCGGCGTCAATCTGCCACATGCCACCGGGCGGGGCCGTCGTCGCGGGTGCCGGTCCGCCTGGCGTTCAGCGCCCGGGCCTGACAGCCCGGAAGCTGGCACCCTCGGGGTGAGAGTGCTAATCGCAGGTTATTCCTCGGCTAGCACTCCGTCAAGGAGAGTGCCAACCCGCCGGCCGGCGCGTCGGGCCGGGCGGCCAGAATGACCGCGTGGACCTCGACCAGTTCGCCGCCCTGCGTACGCCCGAGGGGTCGGTCGCGCTCGACGCGGCCGCGCGGGTGGCCGGCGGCGACCCGCTGGCCGCGGCGGCCGCGCTCCGCTCGGCCGGAATGCCGCCCGCGCTGGCGGCGGCCGCACTCACCCAGGCCGAGCTGCGCCGCCGGGCGGTCGGCAAGTTCGGGCCGGCGGCGGCGGGGATGTTCCTGACCCGGGCCGGGCTGGAGCAGGCCACCCGCGGCACCGTCGCGGCGCGGCGCGCACGCCGGCTGCGCGCCGCCGGCGTGCGTACCCTGGCCGACCTCGGGTGCGGCCTCGGCGCGGACGCGCTCGCCGCCGCCCGGGCCGGCATCCGGGTGTACGGGGTGGAGGCCGACCCGGTGACCGCCGCGATGGCCGCCGCCAACGCGGAGGCGGCCGGGCTGGCCGAACTGTTCACGGTGGAGTGCGGCGACGCCACGGCGTTCGACGTCAGCCGGGTCGACGGGGTGTTCTGCGACCCGGCGCGGCGGAAGGCGGGCACTGGGCGGCGGGTCTTCGACCCGAACGCCTACTCCCCGCCCTGGGACTTCGTCATCGGCCTGGCCGCGCGGGTGCCGTACACGGTGGTGAAGGTGGCGCCCGGGATCGACCACGCGCTGATCCCCGCGGGCGCCGAGGCGGAGTGGGTGAGCGCGGACGGCGACCTGGTCGAGGCGGCGCTGTGGTGCGGCCGGCTCGCCGAGGTCCCCCGCCGGGCCACCCTGCTGCGCGGTAAGGAAGGGCCCCCTGTTAACGCCTCCGGTAGAGGAAGGGTCCCCTGCTATCAGGTGACCGGCTCCGGCGACGCCGAGGCGCCGGTCGGGCCGGTCCGCCGCTTCCTGTACGACCCGGACCCGGCGGTGGTCCGCGCGCACCTGGTCGCGGAGCTGGCGGGTGCCCTCGACGCGACGCTGGCCGACCCGAGCATCGCCTACCTCTACGCGGACGCCCCGGCGGCGACCCCGTTCGCCCGCTGCCTGGAGGTCACCGACGTGCTGCCGTTCTCGCTCAAGCGGCTGCGGGCGCTGCTGCGGGACCGCCGGGTCGGGCGGGTGGAGATCCTCAAGCGCGGCTCCGCGCTGGAGCCGGAGAAGCTGCGGCGGGACCTGCGGCTGGCCGGCGACGAGGCGGCCAGCCTGGTGCTGACCCGGGTCGCCGGGGCGCCGACGGCGCTGGTCTGCCGGCCGGTCGGGTAGCCGGCCTTATCGGCTCGCGGGCCACCCGGGCCCGGGTTAGCTTGACGGTCATGGCGGGACAGGGCACTCCGGCGACCGCGCTGCTGACGAAGCGGAAGATCGCCCACAGCACGCATCCGTACGACGTCTCCCCCGACGCGCCGAACTACGGCGCGCTGGTCGCGGCGGCGCTGGGGGTGCCCCCGGAGCGGGTGTTCAAGTCGCTGGTCGCCGAGGTCGACGGCGCGCTGACCGTGGCGGTCGTGCCGGTCACCGGCGAGCTGGACCTCAAGGCGCTCGCCGCGGCGGTCGGCGGCAAGCGGGCCGCCATGGCCGACCGGGCGGTGGCCGAACGGGTCACCGGCTACGTGCGCGGCGGGATCAGCCCGCTCGGCCAGCGCCGGCGGCTGCCCACGGTGCTCGACTCGTCGGCGCTCGACCACCCCACCGTCTACGTCTCGGCGGGCCGGCGCGGCCTCCAGCTCCAACTCGCCCCGCAGGATCTGGTCGCCCTCACCGGGGCGGCCACGGCCCCGCTGTCCGCCCGCTGAGCTGCGCCGCTCCCCGAGCCGGCGGGAGAGCGCTCCCGCGTGGGGCGACGGCCGGGTGACAGGGACGTTGCTGAATTGTTACTGCCAACAACAAACTCGCCACCTCGGCACTCTTGTGCCCACAGTGTGACGCGGAATACGTTGCCGGACACAACAAACCAGCATCATCCCCCACCCCCGAAAGGACCCTGCACATGCGCAAGGGCTTCCTCACCCTCGCCGCCGTGGGCCTGCTCGCCACCGGCGGCATGACCGCCTGCGGCGACGACTCCGGCAGCGGTGACCAGGCTGGCGGCAGCGACAAGGCCCCGAAGATCGGCGTGATCCTGCCGGACAGCAAGTCCTCCGCCCGGTGGGAGGGCGCGGACCGCAAGTTCCTGGAGGAGGCGTTCAAGGCCGCCGGCGTCGAGTACGACATCCAGAACGCCCAGGGCGACAAGAACGCGTTCCAGACCATCGCCGACCAGATGATCACCAACGGCGTGACCGCCCTGATGATCGTCAACCTGGACTCCGGCACCGGCAAGGCCGTGCTCGACAAGGCCAAGTCCCAGGGCGTGGCGACGATCGACTACGACCGGCTCACCCTGGGCGGCTCGGCCACCTACTACGTCAGCTTCGACAACGAGGCCGTCGGCAAGCTCCAGGGCGAGGGCCTCAGCAAGTGCCTCACCGACAAGGGCGCCAAGAACCCGGTCGTGGCCTACCTCAACGGCTCCCCGACCGACAACAACGCGACCCTGTTCAAGAACGGGTACGACTCGGTGCTCAAGCCGAAGTTCGACTCGAAGGAATACACCAAGGGCCCGGACCAGAACGTCCCGGAGTGGGACAACGCCCAGGCCGCCACCATCTTCGAGCAGATGCTCACCCAGACCCGCGGCAAGATCGACGGCGTGCTCGCGGCCAACGACGGCCTCGGCAACGCGGCCATCTCGGTGCTGAAGAAGAACAAGCTCAACGGCAAGGTCCCGGTGACCGGCCAGGACGCCACCCCGCAGGGCCTGCAACACATCCTCGCCGGCGACCAGTGCATGACCGTGTACAAGGCGGTCAAGCAGGAGGCCGACGCCGCCGCGGAGCTGGCCATCGCGGTGGCCAAGGGTGTGAAGAAGGACACCCCGCAGACGGTCAAGGACCCGGAGGGCGGCCGGGACGTCCCGGCGGTGCTGCTGACCCCGAAGGCGATCTACAAGGAGAACGTCAAGGACGTCATCGCCGACGGCTACGTCACCAAGGACGAGGTCTGCGCCGGGACGTACGCCAAGCTCTGCGCCGACGCCGGCATCAGCTGACCCGTACCCGATCCACGCGCACGCCGCCCGGCACGGCCCCTGTGCCGGGCGGCGGCTCGCGCCGACGGGACCCGAGACCTCCCCTCCGTCTGAAGGAGACCCCCGTGTCCGCACCCCCCCTGCTGGAACTACGCGGGATCGACAAGAGATTCGGTCCCGTCCAGGTCCTGCGCGACGTCGCCTTCGCCGCCCACCCCGGCGAGGTGACCGCGCTGGTCGGCGACAACGGCGCCGGCAAGTCGACCCTCGTCAAGTGCATCAGCGGCATCCATCCCACCGACGCCGGCCAGTTCCTCTTCGACGGCCGGCCGGTGACCATCAACAGCCCCCGCGACGCCGCCGCGCTCGGCATCGAGGTCGTCTACCAGGACCTCGCGCTCTGCGACAACCTCGACATCGTGCAGAACATGTTCCTCGGCCGGGAGAAGCGCAACGGCATCGTGCTCGACGAGCCGACCATGGAGCAGATGGCCGCCGACACCCTCGCCGGGCTGAGCGTACGGACCGTCAAGTCGCTGCGGCAGCACGTCTCCAGCCTCTCGGGAGGCCAGCGCCAGACCGTCGCGATCGCCAAGGCCGTGCTCTGGAACAGCAGGCTCGTCATCCTCGACGAGCCGACCGCCGCGCTCGGCGTCGCGCAGACCGCCCAGGTGCTCGAACTGGTCCGCCGGCTCGCCGACAACGGCCTGGCCGTGGTGCTCATCTCGCACAACATGAACGACGTCTTCGCCGTCTCCGACCGGATCGCCGCGCTCTACCTCGGCCAGATGGTCGCCCAGGTGAAGACCACCGACATCACCCACGCGCAGGTGGTCGAGCTGATCACCGCCGGCCGCTCCGGCGGGCACGGGCTCGCCGCCGACCCGGCCAACGGCGGCAACGGCCACGGCGCGGGGCCGGCCGGCAGCAACGCAGGAGGCCTCCGATGATCACGACCGTCGTGCGGAAGGACGGCCGGGCGGCCGTCACCGCACCGCCCACCCTCCGCAGCCACGTCCGCAGCTACGTCAGCCGGGTCCGCGGCGGCGACATCGGCGCACTGCCCGCCGTGCTCGGCCTGGTCGTGCTCTGCACGGTCTTCTCGATCATGCGGCCGTCGTTCCTCACCGCCGGCAACTTCGCCAACCTGTTCACCCAGGGCGCCGCGGTCACGCTGATCGCGATGGGCCTGGTCTTCGTCCTGCTGCTCGGCGAGATCGACCTCTCCGCCGGCTTCGCCAGCGGGGTCTGCGCCGCCATCCTCGCCAACGTCGTCACCGTGCTCGGCCACCCGTGGTACGTGGCCGTGCTCGCCGCGATCGTCACCGGCGTGGTGATCGGCACCGTCCTCGGCTTCCTGGTCGCGAAGATCGGCATCCCGTCCTTCGTGGTGACCCTCGCCGGGTTCCTCGCCTTCCAGGGCATCGTGCTGATGCTGATGGAGGAGGGCACCAACATCTCCGTCCGCGACGAGGTGCTGGTGGCCATCGCCAACCGCAACCTCTCCCCCGTCCTCGGCTGGCTGCTGGCCGCCGTGGCGGTCGCCGGCTACGCGGCCGTGCAGCTGCTCCGGCACCGTACGCGGGCCTCCCGGCGGCTGGTCACCGACCCGATCGCGGTGGTGTTCGCCCGGATCGGCGGGCTGGCGCTCGTCCTCGGGACGGCGGTCTTCATCCTCAACCTGGAGCGCAGCCGCAACGTCGTGATCAGCTCGCTCAAGGGCGTGCCGATCGTGGTGCCGATCATCGCGGTGCTGCTGGTCTTCTGGACGTTCGTGCTCCAGCGCACCAGCTACGGCCGGCACGTCTACGCGGTGGGCGGCAACAAGGAGGCGGCGCGCCGGGCGGGCATCGACGTGGACCGGATCCGCATCTCGGTCTTCGTGATCTGCTCCTCGATGGCGGCCGTCGGGGGCATCGTCGCCGCCAGCCGGGCCAACTCGGTGGACCCGAACACGGGTGGCAGTAACGTACTGCTCTACGCGGTCGGCGCGGCGGTCATCGGAGGCACCAGCCTCTTCGGCGGCAAGGGCCGGGTGCTCGACGCCGTCCTGGGTGGCGCGGTCGTCGCGGTCATCGACAACGGGATGGGCCTGATGGGATACAGCTCGGGGGTGAAGTACGTGGTCACCGGCGTGGTGCTGCTGCTCGCCGCGAGCGTGGACGCGTTCTCCCGCCGGCGCTCCGCCGCCACCGGCAACCGCTGACGCGCGGCACCGGAAGTGACGACAGCGATGCGCGCAGGCCCCAGCCAGGACGAGATCCGCCGGCAGAACCTGGGCGCGTTGCTGCGGTACGTGCACGTGCACGGGGCGACCACCCGTGCGGAACTCACCACCACGCTCGGGCTCAACCGCAGCACCATCGGTGCGCTGACCGCCGACCTGGCCGGTGCCGGGCTGGTCAGCGAGGGGGCGCCGAAGGAGACCGGCCGGGCCGGGCGACCGTCGCTGGTCGTCCGGCCCGAGTCGGAGCGGGTGCACGCGTACGCGTACAGCATCGAGGTGGACCGGCTGCGGGCGGCGCGGGTCGGCCTCGGCGGCGCGGTGCTCGACCGCCGGGAGCTGGCCCGCCCCCGGGGTCTGACCGCCGCGGAGGCCGCCCCGCTGCTGGCCGGCGCGGTCAAGGAGATGCAGCAGACGGTGCCGGCGGACTCGGTCTGCGTCGGCGCGGGCGTCGCGGTCTGCGGCATGGTCCGCCGCGACGACGGCCTGGTCCGGCTGGGACCGACCACCGGCTGGGTGGACGAGCCGATCGGCGCGGCGCTCGCCGCCGAGCTGGGCTGCGAGGTGCCGGTCACGGTCGGCAACGTGGCCGACGTGGCGGCGTTCGCCGAGCACGCGCGCGGCGTGGCGGCCGGCTGCGACAACGTCATCTACCTGTACGGGGACGTGGGCGTGGGCGCCGGCATCATCGCCGGCGGGCGGCGGCTGACCGGGCACGGCGGCTACAGCGGCGAGGTCGGACACATGGTGGTCGTCCGCGACGGCCCGCCCTGCGAGTGCGGCTCGCGAGGCTGCTGGGAGACCCAGATCGGCGAGCACGGGCTGCTCCGCGCGGCCGGACGCACCGACGCGCGGGGCCGGGACGCGCTGCTGGCCGTCTTCGACGCCGCCGACCGCGGTGACGCCCGGGCGCAGACGGCGGTCCGCCAGGCCGGCGACTGGCTCGGTTTCGGGGTGGCCAACCTGGTCAACATCTTCAACCCGGAGATGGTCATCTTCGGCGGCACGATGCGGGACCTCTACCTCGCCGCCGCCGCCCAGGTGCGCAGCCGGCTCAACTCGATCGCCCTGCCGGCCTGCCTGGAGCACGTCCGGCTGCGCACCCCGAAGCTGGGCGACGACGCGGCGCTGATCGGCGCCGCCGAGCTGGCCTTCGAACGGCTGCTCGCCGACCCGCTCGACGTCGGCTGACCGGTCGGCCGGCCGCCGGCACGCCCAGGGTCACGCCAGGCCGGGAAGACGCAGCGTCACCAGGAAGGCCGAGGACCGGTTCCGTGAACTGATGGGATGCCCGGTCCGTACCACTGCCCGCTACTCGTTCGGCTCCGGTCCCAGTAGCCGGATCTCCTCGATGTCGAGGACGGCCTGCACGTCCCGGAGCACGATGTCGTCGATCTGGTTCGTGTCCCGCAACCTGGTGATCTCGCGGCGCTTGTGTTCCAGTACGGCGAGCCGCAGCCGCCGGTCGAGGTCCCGGGCCTGCTCCGCCGACCGGCCCCGGTCGGCGGAGCGGACGTCGTCGAGGTGCTGCTCGTAGTCGGCCCTGATCCGGTCGACCGCGTCCGGCCCGGCGCCGAGCCGGTCGGCGACCTCGGGCAGCGCCGCCAGGGCGGCCTCGGTGGCCCGCGTCCGGGCCAGGCGCCGTTCGTCGACGCGCCGGGTGTCGCCGACCAGGCCCGCCCACCCGACGACGGCCGGCAGCGTGGTGCCCTGGATCAGCATCGTCGTCAGGATGACGACGGCGGTCGTGAAGATGATCAGGTCACGCCCGTGGACGGGCGTGCCGGTGGGGGTCGTCACCGGCACCGCGAGGGCCGCCGCGAGGGACACCGCGCCCCGGAACCCCGCCCACCCGGCCGCCGTACGCACCCGCCAGTCGACCTGCTCGCCCGCCAGCGACGGGCGGCGGTTGGCGGCCCGGAAACCGAACGCCGCCAGGTGGATCCAGAGCATCCGCGTCGCCACGACGACGCAGGTCACCACGACCGCGATGGCCAGCGCCCGCGCCGTCGACAGGCTGGTGAGGCCGCGCAGCGCGCGCGGGATCTGCATCCCGAGGAGCACGAAGAGCCCCCCGTTGACCAGGAACGTGGCGAGGTCCCAGAAGGCGTACGCCAGCACTCGGGACCGGGCCCGGACGACCCGGGGGGCCGCGTAGGAGAGCACGAGGCCGGCGACCACCACGGCCAGCACCCCGCTGGCGTGGACGAGTTCGGCGAGGAGGAACGCGACGAACGGCGTGAGAACGCTCAGCGCGCCCTCGCGCAGCGGATCGTCGAGGCGTCGCCGGACGACGATCACCGCCCAGCCGACCAGCAGGCCGGCGACGACGCCCCCGGCCGACGCGCCGACGAACCGCTCGGCCAGCCCGAGCGCGCTCGGCTCGGTGCCCCCGACGATCAGGCCCACCGCGACGGTGAAGAGCACCAGCGCGGTGCCGTCGTTGATCAGGCTCTCCGCGTGCAGGGTGGTGAGGATGCGGCGCGGCATCCGCTTGGCCAGGCCGGAGACCGCCGCGGCGTCGGTAGGCGCGAGCACCGCGCCGAGCACCCAGGCCGCGGCCGGGTCGATGCCGAGCCGCTGCGCGACGAGCGACACGGCGACCATCGTCGCCGCCACCAGCCCCACCGCCAGCAGCGTGATCGCCAGCAGGTTGGTGCGGATCTCGCGCAGGCTGGTGGTGATGCTCTCCCGGTAGAGGATCGCCGGCAGGAACAGCAGCAGCACCACCTCGGGCTCCAGCACCACGTGCGACAGCGGCGGCAGGAGCGCCAACAGCGCGCCCGCCGTGATGAGCAGGACCGGGGGCGCCACGCTGTACCGCCCGCCGAGGGTGGTGCCGACCAGCACCGTGACGCCCAGCACCACGATGAGTTCGAGACCGCCCACGTCGCTCCCCCGTCACCCGCCGGCCGCGCCGCAGTGGCGGGCGCGCGGTCGCCTGCCACTGGCAACATCGTGGTACGGCACGCGGACGCGGCACGGCCGAACCGTCGAACGGGTGACGGACGGCGATGTCAGGAGCGGGTGGCGGACGGCGACGTCAAGACCGCGTGACCGGACGGCGACGTCGGGAGCGGGTGGCGGGCGGCGCGACGTCAGGGCCGGTGGCGGCCGGTCGGCGTCAGGAGCGGGTGCCGTGCCAGGAGCGCCAGAGGGCCGCGTAGGAACCGCCTGCGGCGACCAGCTCGTCGTGCGGGCCGATCTCGATGATCCGGCCGTCCTCGACCACCGCGACCCGGTCGGCGTCGTGCGCCGAGAAGAGGCGGTGCGCGATGGCGATCACCGTCCGGCCCTGGAGCACGGCCGCGAGGGAGCGCTCCAGATGCCGGGCGGCCCGGGGGTCGATCAGCGAGGTGGCCTCGTCCAGCACCAGCGTGTGCGGGTCGGCCAGCACCAGCCGGGCCAGCGCCAACTGCTGCGCCTGCGCGGGCGACAGCGGGTGCCCACCGGCCCCGACCACCGTGTCGAGCCCGTCCGGCAGCGCGTCGGCCCAGTCCAGCGCGTCGACGGCGGCCAGCGCCGACCGGACGGCCGCCTCGTCGGCGCCCGGCCGGACCATCGCCACGTTGTCCCGCAGCGTGCCGATGAAGACGTGGTGCTCCTGGGTGACCAGCGCGACGTGCGTCCGCAGTTCGGCCAGGGGCAGCTCGTCGAGCCGACGTCCCGCCACGGTGACCGAGCCGGAACGGGGCGCGTGCACCCCGGCGAGCAGCCGGCCGAGGGTGGACTTTCCGGCGCCCGAGGGGCCGACCATCGCCAGCTTCTCCCCCGGCTCCGGCACCAGGGTCACCCCGTGCAGCACGTCCCGCCCCGTCCGGTACGCGTACCGGACGTCCCGGGCGGCGAGCCGCCGGTCGCCCGTCGGCACGTTGACGCCGGCTCGCGTCGACGACCCGGCCGGGGCCGGGGACGTGGTCGGGGCGTCGGCGTCGGCCACCCCGAGCAGGCGCGCCAGCGAGGCGCCGCCGACCTGCAGCTCGTCCAGCCAGGAGAGCAGCCGGTCGACCGGGTCGATCAGTTGTTGAACGTAGAGCGTGGCGGCGGTGACCTCGCCGAGGCTCACCCAACCCTTCAGGTGGAACCAGCCGCCGATGATCAGCGTGGCGACCACCGGCACCACGTAGCCGATCTCGGTGACCGGGAAGAACACCGTGCGCAGCCGCAGGGTGTAGCGCTCGGCCGCGTACGACCGGCGGATGTCGGCGTCGGTGCGGGCCCGGCGGCGCGCCTCCTGCCGCAACGCCTCGGTGGTGCGCGAGCCCTCGACGGTCTCGCTGATCCCGTCGGTGATGTCGGAGTAGGCGGCGTTCTCCCGCAGGTAGCCGTCCGGGGCGCGGCGCAGGTACCACCGGGTGCCGGCCCACAGCAGCGGCACCGCGACCAGGCAGGGCACCGCGAGCAGCGGGTTGACCAGGAGCAGCGCGCCGACGATGAAGCAGCCGGTGACGACCGCGATCAGCGTCTCGGGCACCGCGAACCGGACCGTCCGGGACAGCGCGGAGACGTCCCGGGACGTCCGGGTGAGCAGGTCGCCCGTCCCCGCCCGCTCCACGGTGGCCAGCGGCAGCGCCAGGATCCGGTCGACGAACTCCTCGCGCAGCTCGGCCAGCACCCGCTCGCCGAGCCGCGCCGACGCCAGGTGGGCGAACCGCACCAGCACCGACTGCGCCACCACGAAGCCGGCGATCAGCAGCGCGATCCGGTCGACGGTGACGCCCGTCGTGCCCCGGGAGATCCCCTCGACCAGGTCGCCGAGCAGCCACGGCGCGACCAGGCCGGCCGCCGCGGCCAGCGCGTGCAGGCCGAGCGCCACGCCGAGCGCGCGCGGGTGCCGGCGCACCAGCGCACGGGCGTAGCGGCGCACCTGGCCTGCGTCGGCGACCGGCAGTGCGGTGGCCATCAGTCCTCCCCCCGGCTGACCGTCGCCCGGTAGCGCGGTTCGCCGTCGAGCAGTGCGGTGTGCGCCCCCTCGGCCACCACCTTGCCGTCCTCCACGAAGATCACATGGTCGGCGCGGCTCAGCACGAGCGGGCTGGTGGTGCAGACCAGGGTGGTCCGGCCGGCCCGGGCCGCGCCGAGCCGCTCGGCGATGCGGGCCTCGGTGTGCGCGTCCACGGCGCTGGTCGGCTCGACCAGCAGCAGGGTCTCCGGGTCGGCGACGAGCGCCCGGGCCAGCCGCAGCCGCTGCTGCTGGCCGCCGGAGAACTCCCGCCCCCGCTCGGCCACGGCGCTGGCCAGCCCGTCGGGCAGGGCCTCCACGATGTCCGTCGCGCTCGCCGCCGCCAGCGCCGCCGCGATCGCCGCCTCGTCGGCCCGGTCGTGCGGGTCCAGCTCCGCGCGCAGCGGGCCGGTGAACAGGTGCGCGTTGTTGTCGGCCACCAGGATCCGCTCCCGCACCGTCGCCAGCGGCAGCGCCCGCAGCGGTACGCCGTGCAGCATCGCGTCCGAGTCGACGTACCGGCCGAGGCGGTCCACGATCGCCGCCGCGTCCTCGGGCGCGGTCGCGGCGAGCGCGGTGAACCGGCCGGGCCGCACGGTCACGCCCGACTCCACGTCGACCAACTCACCGGGGCCGTCCGGCAGCGCCGCCGGGCGGGGCGGGTCCACCAGCTCCGGATCGAGCCGCAGCAGCCGCACCACGCGCCGGGCGGCGACGTGCCCCCGGGTCAGCTTGTCCACCGCCTCGGTGAGCTGCCGCAGCGGGCTGACCAGGAACGCGGTGTAGCCGTAGAACGCCACGAGCTGGCCGGCGCTGATCTCGCCACGCAGCGCGAACCGGGCGCCGAGCCAGGTGACCAGCACCAGGAACGCGCCGGGAAGCAGCACCTGCGCCGCCTCCAGCAGCGACTCGACCCGGGCCACCCGGAGGCCGTCGGCGCGCAGCGCCTGGGACCGCGCGCGGTAGCGGGCGGAGAGCATCGGCTCGCCGCCGACGCCACGCAGCACCCGCAGCCCGGAGACGATGTCGCCGGCCCGGGTGGTCAGCGCCCCCTCGGAGTCCCGGTAGGCCTGCTGCTGCCGGTGCAGGGGCCGGATGAGCAGCCCGACCACCGCCATCAGCAGCGGCACGCCGAGCACCACGACCAGCCCGAGCGGCAGGGAGGCGCCGAGCAGGATCACCCCGACGGTCACGATCGCGACGACGGCGCCGGTGCCCCGGGCGGTGATGTCGATCGCCGAGCCGATCTGGTTGATGTCGGCCGTGCCGATGCTCACCACCTCGCCGGCGGCCACCCGGCGCGGCAGCGCGGCGCCGAGCCGGTTCGCCGCGCCCACGGTCAACTGCACCGTCCGGTACGCCCCGGCGAGGAAGTTGTGCACCGCGCAGCGGTGCCGCAGGATCCCCGCGACCGCCTGGAGCACGCCCAGGCCCAGCAGCACCAGCCCCCAGGTGAGCAGCGCGTCCTCGTCCCCGCGGGTGAGCCCGTCGACGGCCCGGCCGACGGCCGCCGGCACCAGCGCCTGGGCGACCATCCAGACGACGCCGAGCAGGATGCCGACGGTGAACAGCACCTTGTGCCGCCCGGCCAGCCACACCAGGTAGCGGGTCGCCGAGCGGGTGTCGGGTACGCCGGGGTCACCGGCCGGTGAGAAACGCATGGCCCACCGACGCTAGGCGGGCCACGGGCAGCACCGCCAACCAATTACCGCTGCGGCGTGCCCCGGCTCACGTCGACCGGCGGCGCGCCCCGATCCACGTCGGACGGCGGCGCCCGCCGGTCAGCGGTCGACCTGGGTGAAGTCCCACGAGTGTGCCGGGCGGGCGAGCAGCATCGCCGGCGGCTCTGGCAGCGGGCGGGGATTGCTGCGCCACTTGGAGATGACCACCACCCGGTGGTCCGTGGAGGAGAACACCTCGCTGGACAGGTGCATCGGGTCGTGCTCGAACTCCGGCAGCGCCGTGTCGCAGACCCAGGTGATCAGGTCGGCGACGCCGTACGGCTCGGCCCGCGCCTCCCACATCCGCACGATCACGTCATCCGTCCCCGAGTTTCAGACGCTGACGGTGGTCAGCGGCATGGCCGAGTCGGCGGGCAGGTCCAGCCGGCTCGGCGCGACACCCGAGGCGACCAGGTGCGAGCCGAGGGCGGCGACCATCGCGCCGTTGTCCGTGCAGAGCTTCGGTCGGGGCACCCGGACCCGGATGCCGTCCTTGGCGGCGCGGTGCTCGGCCATCGCCCGCAGCCGCGAGTTGGCCGCCACGCCGCCGCCGATCACCAGCGTCTCGACGCCGTTGGTCCGGCAGGCGTCCAGCGCCTTGCGCACCAGCACGTCACAGACCGCCTCCTGGAAGGACGCGGCCACGTCGGCGACCGGCACCGGCTCGCCCGCCCGCTGCCGCGCCTCGACCCAGCGGGCCACCGCCGTCTTCAGTCCCGAGAAGGAGAAGTCGTAGCGGTGGGCGGCGAGGTCCTTGGCGGCGGTCAGGCCGCGCGGGAAGCCGATGGCCGCCGGGTCGCCGGCCCGGGCCTCCCGGTCGATGTACGGCCCGCCGGGGAACGGCAGGCCCAGCAGCCGGGCCACCTTGTCGAACGCCTCGCCGGCCGCGTCGTCGATGGTGGCGCCGAGCGGGGTGACGCCCCGCGCCAGGTCGTCGACGAGGAGCAGGGAGGAGTGCCCGCCGGAGACCAGCAGGGCGATCGCCGGCTCGGGCAGCGGGCCGTGCTCCAGGGTGTCCACGGCGACGTGCGCGGCCAGGTGGTTGACGCCGTAGACCGGCTTCTCGGCGGCGAGCGCGTAGCCCTTGGCGGCGGCCACCCCGACCAGCAGCGCGCCGGCCAGCCCCGGGCCGGAGGTGACCGCGATCGCGTCGATGTCGGCGAGGGTCACCCCCGCCTCCTTCAGCGCCCGGTCCATGGTCGGCACGATGGCCTCCAGGTGCGCCCGGCTGGCCACCTCGGGCACCACCCCGCCGAACCGGGCGTGCTGCTCGACGCTGGAGGCGAGCGCGTCGGCCAGCAGCGTGTGCCCCCGCACGATGCCGACGCCGGTCTCGTCGCAGGACGTCTCGATGCCGAGGACCAGGGGTTCGTCAGTCATCGCCCACCTCCCGGGTGCGCTGCATGACCAGCGCGTCGGTGTTGCTCGGTTGGTAGTAGCCGCGCCGCACGCCGATCGGCTCGAAGCCGTACGCCGCGTAGAGCAGTTGGGCCGGGGCGTTGTCCGCCGCGACCTCCAGCAGGGTGCTGCGGGACCCGAGCCGGGCCGCCTCGGCGAGCAGCGCCTCCAGCAGCAGCCGGCCGACCCCGCGCCGCTGGGCGTCCCGGCGCACCGCGATGTTCTGCACCCACGCCTCGTCGGGCGGGGCCGCGGTGAGCCCGGCGTAGCCCAGCACCGTGCCGTCGTCGTCGGTGGCGACCAGGTAGAAGTGCCCGTTGGCCAGCTCGTTCCAGAACATCGCCGCCGACCACTGCTCGGCGCCGAACAGGTCCGCCTCGATCGGCAGCACCTCGTCGATGTGCCACCACCGGAACCGTTGCAGGCGCACCCCGGTCATGGCAGGACCGGCTTACGGGCCGCCGCCGCCACGGCGTCCGGCCGGCGCAGGTAGAGCGGGGTGAGCGCCTCGCCGGGGGCGCCGGCCCGGATCCGCTCGGCGGCCAGGGTCGCCAGCGCGCCGGCGTCCGGGTAGCGCGGCTCGGCCCGCACGGGCAGGCCGAGGGTGTCCGCGTACCGGTGCGCGCCGTCGCCGACCGCGACCGTGACGGCCAGGCCGCGGGCGCGCTCGGCGGCGACCGCCGGGGCCGACACCTCCGGCCCGACGATCCGCTGGCCCGCGCCGTCGTAGACCGCCCAGTAGATCTCCCGGCGCCGCGCGTCGCTCGCCGCCAGCACCGGCTCGCCGGCGGCCGCCGGGTGGCCGACGGCGTCCAGCGAGCAGACGCCGTACGTCGGCACGCCCAGCACCTGGCCCATGGTGGCGGCGGTGACCAGCCCCACCCGGAGCCCGGTGAACGGGCCGGGGCCGAGCCCGGCGACGATCGCGCCCAGGTCGGCCGGGCGGGCGTCGACGTCGGCGAGCACCGCGTCGACCTGCGGGGCGAGCAGTTCGCCGTGGGCGCGGGCGTCGACCGTGCAGCGGTGCGCCCGGGTCGCGACGCCGTCCGCCGTGACCTCCACCAGCGCCGCCGTCACCGCGGGCGTCGAGCTGTCCACCACCAGTACGAGCACGGTATGCCAGCCTAGCCGGCCCCCTCGTCGGCCCCGGCGACGCGGGTCAGCTCGGGGTACGGAACTTGCGCAGGAAGGCGGGCAGGAGCCAGGGGCGCCGCCCGCTCACGCGCACCTTGCCGGTGAGCACCGCCCGGGCCCGGCTGATCCGGCCGAACATCATCAGGTTGAGCGTGGCGGGGTCGTGGTCGACCACGGCGTCGGGCCGGGCGTCCGGCTCGGCGAACGACACCCGGCCCCGGTGCAGCAGCAGCCGGACCGGGGCCGCGTACGCCGAGCGGAACTCGACCACGACCCGGCGCTCGCTCGGCGGCGGGCCGCCGTCGATCAGCCGCCCGTAGCCGTGCCGGACCACGCCGGCCAGGAACAGCTCCAGGAAGAGCGCGGCGTGCGGGCTGGGCACCTCCCACGGCAGCCCGGTGGCGCGGGCGATGTCGTGGCCATGGATGAGCACCTCGTTGACCAGGTGTGCGCAGAGACCGGCGAGGGGGACCTGCGCCCCGCCGAGCCACGACACCGTCTCGTCGGGGCGCCGCTCCTCGCAGGCGGCCAGGAACTGCTTCACGTCGGCCTGGAACCGGTCGAGCAGGAACTGCGGGTCGCGCTCGGTGAGGTGGCCGAGCAGCACGTCGTTGAAGCCCGCCACCGTGTCGACGCTGGTCTCGGGGAGCAGCCCGTCGAAGCCCGGCACCGGCGGGAGCGGGCGCTCCGGATCCACCAGGCAGACGTACAACCAGGCGATGGTGCCGACGTGGGCGAGCGTGTCCGCCACCGACCAGTGGGCCGTGGCCATGGCCTGCGGCGGGGCGGCGCGGACCAGATCGACGAAGCGGTCGGTCTGGTCCGCCAGGGCCGTCCGCGCCACCCGCCACCGTTCGTCGCTGACCGTCGCCGTCATCCGCCGCCTCCCGGCTCGCCGACCGCTGGAGGCAACAGGCTACAGCGCACGGTCACCGCCCGGTGACGCGCAGATTGCGGACTTCGTCAGCCGGCCGAACGCTCCCAGTCGACCGTGGGCAGGCCCGCGTCGGCGAGGGCCTTGTTGGCCGCGCTGAACGGCCGGCTGCCCAGGAAGCCGCGCGGGTTCATCGGGCTGGGGTGCCCGGCCTCCAGCACCACGTGCTGCGGGTTGGTGACCAGCGCGGCCTTCTTGCGCGCGTAGCCGCCCCAGAGCAGGAAGACCACCCGGGAGTCCAGCGCGTCGAGCGCCCGGATGGTGGCGTCGGTGAACTCCTCCCAGCCGCGGTTCGCGTGCGAGCCGGGCGTGGCCTCGCGGACGGTGAGCACCGAGTTGAGCAGCAGGACGCCCTGCGCGGCCCAGCCGCTCAGGTTGCCGCTGCGCGGCTTCGGCACGCCGACGTCCTCGCCGAGCTCCTTGAAGACGTTGCGCAGCGACGGCGGCACGCTCACGCCCTCGCGGACGCTGAAGCTGAGCCCGTGCGCCTGCCCCGCCTTGTGGTAGGGATCCTGCCCGAGGATCAGCACCCGGCAGTCGGCCGGCGCGCAGAGCCGGTAGGCCGAGAAGAGGTCGTCGACCGGCGGGAAGACGGTGCGGGTCGCGTATTCCCCGGCGACGAACGCGGCCAGCTCGGCGGTGCGGGCCGGGTCGAGGTGCGGGGTGAGCACGGCACGCCAGTCCTCCGGCAGCAGCGCCAGCAGGTCCAGGGTGGGGGCGTCGTCGGGCATCGGCAACCTTTCGCCTGTCGAATCCGTCCCGCGCACTCTAGGCAGACGGTACGACAGCGCTCACCCGAGGGCGGCGAGCCGCTGCGCCCAGTCGCCGCCGACCGGCTCCAGCTCGACCACCCGGGTGTCGTCGTCGCGCCGGTCGACGCGCACCCGCAGGTGCGCCTCCACCAGCTGCTCGACCAGGCCCTCGCCCCACTCGACCACGGTCACCGACTCGTCCACCGAGGCGTCCAGGTCGAGGTCGTCGATCTCGGCGCGCGGATCGGCCGCGTCGCCCAGCCGGTACGCGTCGGCGTGCACCAGCGCCACCGTGCCGCCCCGGGCCGGGTCCGGCCGGTGCACCCTGGCGATCACGAAGGTGGGCGAGGTGATGTCGCCGAGCACCCCGAGCCCGGCCCCGATGCCCTGGGTCAACGCGGTCTTGCCGGCGCCCAGCGGCCCGGTGAGCAGCAGCAGGTCGCCGGCGCGCAGCAGCCCGGCCAGCCGCCGCCCGAACCCGTGGGTGTCGTCGACCGTCGGCAGCTCGACGACCTGCGTCACAGCTCCTCCAGGAAGCGCGTCAGTGCCGCGTTGACCTCGTCGGCGTGCTCCAGCATCACCACGTGCCCGCTGTCGGAGATCTTGACGAACTCGGCGTGCGGCAGCCGCCGGACGATCTCCTCCGAGTGGGTCACCGGGGTGATCATGTCCTTGTCGCCGACGACCACCAGCACGGGGGTGCCCGCCAACGCGGCGAGCGCCGGATACCGGGAGTGCGTCGCCAGCGTCCGCAGGTAGCGCGTCACCGTGTCGGCGGACGTGCGCGAGTTCATCGTCTCGACGTACGACACCAGGGCCGGGCTGGGGTGGCGGGTGCCGAAGCCGTACCTGCGGGTGAGCAGCCAGGCCACGTTGGTGGTGGACTTGCGGGCGCGGTCGATCACCGTGCCGCCGTAGCGGGTGACGTTGCCGACCATGTAGAGCACCGGCGCCCCGACCCGGCCGAGCAGGGCCGGCGCCACCAGCTTGGTCTCGGCGAGCAGGCCGCCGGAGGTGGCCATCAGCACGGTGCCCACGACCCGGTCGCCGAACAGCTCCGGGAACAGCTCGGCGAAGGCCATGATGGTCATGCCGCCCATCGAGTGGCCGACGAGCACCAGCGGCCCCTCCGGGGCGACGCGGTCGATCACCTCGCGCAGCGTCCGGCCGAGCGCGGTGAGGTCGTACTCGCCCGTCTCCAGCCGCCCGGACCGGCCGTGCCCCGGCTGGTCGTACACGACGATCCGGTGCTCGCCCCGCTCGGCGAGCACCTTGCGCTGGAAGTGGAAGGTGCCCATGTCCAGGCAGAAGCCGTGCACCAGCACCACGGTCGGGTTGCCGGGCCTCGGCCGGGTCGGCTCCACCACCTCGACGTGGATGTCGGTACCGTCGGGCATCTCCAGCCGGAACGCCTCGTCGTACCGCTGCTCGCCGAAGACCTCGCCGGCGTACCGGTCGGTGGGGTCGGACTTGAGCTTGCGGACCAGGGCGCGTTCGGTGGCGACGCCGGCCGCGAGCCCGGCGGCGGCGACCCCGACGGCGGCCAGCGCGCCCACGGCGGCCCGGGCGTGCCCGGAGCGGGGCAGCGGAATCCGGGAACGGGACGTCACGGGCGCTCGCCGTCGTAGACGCGGGGCACCCGGCTGCTGCCGAACCGGGTGACGATCTCGTAGTTGATGGTGCCGGCCGCCTCGGCCCAGTCGTCGGCCGTGGGCTCGCCGTCGGCGCCGCTGCCGAAGAGCGTGGCCACGTCGCCGGCGGCCACCGGGTCGTCGCCGCAGTCGAGCACGAACTGGTCCATGCAGACCCGGCCCGAGATCTGCCGCCGCCGGCCGCCGAGCTGCACCGGCCCGCTGTTGGAGGTGTGCCGGGGCACCCCGTCGGCGTAGCCGAGCGGCACCACGGCCAGGTTCGCCTCCCGCTCGGTGGTGTAGGTGTGCCCGTACGAGACGCCGGAGCCGGCGGGGACGCGCTTGGCGAGCATCACCCGGGCCCGGGCGGTCATCGCCGGGCGCAGCCCGTAGCTCTCGCCGGCCACCGGGGAGAGCCCGTAGACGGCGAGCCCGGGCCGGACCAGGTCGAAGTGCGCGTCCGGTCGGGTCAGCGTGGCGGCGGAGTTGGCCAGGTGCCGGTAGCGGGGCCGCAGGCCGGCCTGCTCGGCCATGCCGACGCCCTCGTGGAAGACTGCGAGCTGGCGGTCGATGGTCGGGTGGCCGGGCGAGTCCGCGTAGACGAAGTGGCTCCACACCCCGACCACCTCGACCAGGCCGTCGGCCTGCGCCTTGGCGGCGGCGTCGAGCAGGGCCGGCCAGTCGGCGACGGTCGCGCCACCCCGGGACAGCCCGGTGTCGATCTTGAGGTGCAGCCGGGCCGGTCGCCCGGCCGCGCGGCCCGCCTCGACCATCTCGTCGAGCTGGGGCAGGCTGGCGGCGCCGAGGTCGACCCCGGCGGCGACCCCCTCGTGCAGCGGCAGCCCGGGCGCGAGGAGCCAGGCCAGCACCGGCACGGTGATCCCGGCCCGGCGCAGCGTCAGCGCCTCGTCCAGCGTGCAGACGCCCAGCCAGTCCGCCCCGGCGTCCAGCGCGGCGCGGGCCGCCGGGACCATGCCGTGGCCGTAGCCGTCGCCCTTGACCACCGCCATCAGCTCGGCGGCGGTGCCGGCCCGCAGCCGGCTCACGTTCTCGCGGATCGCGTCCAGATCCACCCGCACCTCGGCCTGCCACATGCCCCCAGCCTACTTTCCGCGCTGATCTCCCCGGCCCAGGCCGGCGGAACCGCTGCGGTCGGCCGAGAGCGGAGCCGCTGCGATCAGCCGAGACGGGCGAGGACCGGGCGGAGGGCGTCGGCCACGTCGGGCGCGGTCACCGGCCCGCCCCGGGCCGCCTCCCGACCGGCCAGCCCGTGCAGGTACGCGGCCGAGGCCGCCGCGCGCTCCGGCGCCAGCCCGGCCGCGAGCAGCGAGCCGAGCAGCCCGGCCAGCACGTCGCCGGTGCCCCCGGTGGCCAGCGCCGGGGTGCCGGTCGGGTTGACGTACGCCCGGCCGTCCGGCGTGCCGATCACCGTGCGGTCGCCCTTGAGCAGCACCACGGCGTTCATCCAGGCGGCCAGCCGCAGCGTGGCCGCCACCCGGTCGGCGCCCGGCGTCTCCCCGCAGAGCCGGGTGAACTCGCGGTCGTGCGGGGTGACCACGATCGGGGCGTCCCGCTTGCGCAGCCGGTCGGCGAGCGAGCCGTCCACCAGCAGGGTCAGCGCGTCGGCGTCGAGCACCACGGGCACCGGGGCGGAGAGCACCGCGCGCAGTTCCCGGGCCGCCTCCTCGCCGGTGCCCAGCCCGGAGCCGCAGACCCAGGCCTGCACCCGCCCCGCGTCGGCGACCCGGCCGGCCGCGATCACCGAGGGGTGCCGGTGCAGCACGTCGGCCCGGGCGGAGCCGGCGTAGCGGACCATGCCGGTCGGGCCGGCCAGCGCCCCGGCGACCGAGAGCACCGCCGCGCCGGGGTAGGTGGCCGAGCCGGTGGCCAGGCCCACCACGCCCCGGGTGTACTTCTCCGACGCCGGGCCGAGCCGGGGCCACCAGTCCACAACGTCCGACCACTCGGTCACGCGCAGCGCGGGGCTGCCGCGCAGCCACGGCTCCAGCCCGATGTCGACCAGTTCCACCTGACCGGCGAGCGCGGCGGCCGGGCCCACCACCAACGCGGGCTTCAGCGCGCCGAACGCGACCGTCACGTCGGCGCGGACGGCGCTCGGCCGCCCGGTGGCGGTCAGCGGCACGTCCCCGGTGTCGACGGCGACGCCGCTGGGCACGTCCACCGCGACCACGGTGGCGGGGGCTCCGTCGCGCCCGCAGTGCCGCACCAGGCTGGCGGCGAGTTGGTCGGCGGTGTCCCGGAGCCCGCCCCGCCCGCCGATCCCGACGATGCCGTCCAGCACCATGTCGACCGTCGCCGGCGGCCGGTCCACGATCCGCCCGCCGGCGGCCCGCAGCGCGCCCAGCCCCTCGGCGTGCGCCCGGCCGGGACTGAGCAGCAGCGCCGACACGGCCGCACCGCGACGGGCCAGGTGCGCGCCGGCCAGGAGCGTGTCGCCGCCGTTGTCGCCGGAGCCGACGAGCAGCAGCACCCGGGCGGCGTAGACCCCGCCCCGGTCGGCGAGCAGCAGCGCGCAGCGGCGGGCCAGCCCGGCGGCGGCCCGCTTCATCAGCGTCCCGGGCGGAAGGGTGGCCATCAGCGCCGCCTCCGCCGCGCGTACGTCCGCGACCCGCCACACCGGTCTCACGCCACCGCCCCCGTCCGAGCTTCCCGGCGCGCCAGGTCGGCGCGCACCGATCACCGTTCCGCGACCACCATCGCCGAGGCGATCCCGCCGTCGTGGGACAACGAGAGATGCCAGCGGTTGACCCCGCGCTCGGTGGCCGCCGCCGCGACCGTGCCCGAGACGGTCAGCCAGGGGCGGCCGTCCGGGTCCGGCACGATCTCGCAGTCGTGCCAGCTCAGCCCGGCCGGCGCGCCGAGCGCCTTGGCGACCGCCTCCTTGGCCGCGAACCGGGCGGCCAGCGACTCCGGCGAACGCGGGTTGCCGGAGCTGGTGTAGCGCTCGGCCTCCGTGAAGAGCCGGTCGGCGAGCAGCGGCGTCCGCGCCAGGGCCCGGGCGAACCGCTCGACCAGGACGACGTCGATGCCGACAGCGACGATCACGGGCTCACCCTACCGGCGCGGGCGGCCGCACATTAGCCGCCGGCTCGGGGCCGGGCAACGCCTGTGGACGACGGCTGTCCGTCCGCCGGGGCCGTCGTCCACAGGGTGCCTGCGCGGGTGTGGACGCCGCCTAGCGTTCCGGTCGTCGATGTTCCGCGAGGCACGGGGGCGAGGATGACCGAGGAGCCGATCACCGTACGACCCGACGCGCTGCGCCGGGCGGCGAGCGCGCTCGGCGACGACGCGTACCGGCTGGGGCACGGGCTGGCCGGGGTGGCCGGGCTGGTGGTGCCGGCCCCGGAGTGGGCGGCCGGGGCGGCCCTGACCGGGCTGGAGTCGGCCGTGCACGCCTGGTTCGGCGGGCTCGGCGCCCGGGTGGCCGAGACGGCCGGTGCGGTGCGGGCGGCGGCCGAGGCGTACGAGTCGGTGGACGACCGGGCGGCCGGCCGGCTCGCCGCCCTCCCCCGGTGAGCGCGCCGGCACGACCGGCGGCGGGCGGAGCCGGGTCGGCACCACCGGTGGCCGGAGCCGCGCCGGCACCACCCGCGGTGGGCCGAACGGGCCCGACCGGGCGGCCGGCGCACCCCGCCGAGCGGGCAACGGGCCGAGCCGGGCCGTCCGGGCGGCCGGCGCACCCCGCCGAGCGGGCGCCGGCCGTGGGATACCGGCAGCTCTGGGCGGCCGATCCGGGTGCCTGGCGGGCCGCCGGGGCGGCCTGGCGGGGGGTGACCGACCGGGTCGGGCGCCGGGCCGACGAGTTGTCCGCCGGGGCGGCGGCGCTGCGCGCCGACTGGTCGGGCGGCGCTGGCGGGGCCGCCGACGCCCGGCTCGCGGCGCTGCGCACCGAGCTGACCACGGTCTCCCCCGCCCTGATCGAGGCCGACCAGGTGCTGGCCGAGTTCGCCGGTCGGCTGGCGGCGGCGAAGGCCCGGGTCTCCGCCGCGGTGACACGCGCGGACGGCGCCGGACTGCTGGTCGACCGGCAGGGGCGGGTCGCCGCCGATCCCGCCCGCGCGCCGACCTCCCCACGGTCGGGGCAGGTCGCGGCCGGGGTGGGCGCGGCGATCCGGGAGGCGCTGGCGCTGGCCGGGGCGGCCGACCGGGAGGCGGCCGACCGGCTGGGCGCCCTGTCCGCCGCCGCCCGGTCGACGTGGGTCGCCCCGCCGCCACCCGGCCGGCCCCCGCCCGGCGCCACCCCGGCCGCGGTGCGGGCGTGGTGGGCGGGGCTCACTCCCGCGCAGCGGCGGTGGCTGGTGGCGCACGAGGCGGCGCTCGTCGGGCGCCTCGACGGGGTGCCGGTGGCCGCCCGCGACCAGGCCAACCGCCTGCTGCTCGGAGCACGGCGGGAGGAGTTGCTCGCCGCGCGGCGCCGGCTGCTGGAGCGGGTGCCGCGCGGGCCGGTCGAGCTGGCCGGGCTGCTGCGGGTCGAACGGGCACTGGCGGGGCTGGACGCGCTGACCGGGCGCCTGGCCGCCGGCGAGGCGCCCCGGGCGTACCTACTGGGGCTGGACACCGCCGGCGAGGGCCGCGCGGTCGTGGCGCTGGGCAACCCGGACCGGGCGGCGCGGACGCTGACGTACGTGCCGGGGATGACCGCCGGCCTGGACGACGCGCCCGGCGAGCTGGGCCGGGCGGCGAGGGTGCTGTCCCGCTGCGCCGACCTCGCGCCGGAGGAGGAGACCGCCGCGGTGCTCTGGCTGGACTACGACGCCCCCGACTTCCTGCACGAGGCGGCCTGGCCGGGGCAGGCCCGGGACGCGGGCCCGGCGCTGCACCGGTTCCAGGATGGGCTGCGGGCGACCCACGACGGGCCTCCGGGCCGGCAGACCGTGCTGGGCCACAGCTACGGCTCGCTGGTGGTCGGCACGGCCGCCCGCGACCACGGGCTGGCCGCCGACGCGCTGGTCTTCGTCGGCTCGCCCGGGGTGGGCGTCGCGCACGCCGCCGAGCTGGGCCTGCCACCCGGGCAGGTCTGGGCGAGCACCGCGCCGGACGACGTGATCCGGCTCGCCCGGCCGCCGGACGAGCTGGCCCGGCAGGCCCTGCTCGCCGCGTCGCCGCTCGGTGGGGCCGCCCGGCTGGCCGGCTGGCCGGAACGCGAGCTGTGGTTCGGCCAGGACCCGGCCCACCCGGGCTTCGGCGGGCGCACCTTCCCGAGCGGCCGGCGCGGGCACACCGGCTACTGGGCGGCCGACAACCCGGCGCTGGACGGCATGGCCCGCGTGGTGCTCGGCCGTTGACGTGGCGGCGCCAGGCGAGACCTCGGCGACGAACGGCCCCCGGGCGCGCAGCGGGTCCCCAGGATCCCGGGATCGGCCGGCGGCGCGGCGGGCGCCCCGCCGCCGGCCGGCGTCACTCGACCGTCACCGACTTGGCCAGGTTGCGGGGCTGGTCCACGTCGTGCCCCCGGGCGGCGGCGATCTCGGCGGCGAGGACCTGCAACGGCACGGTGGTGACCAGCGGCGCGAGCAGCGTCGGCGTACGCGGCACGTAGATCAGGTGGTCGGCGTAGCGGACGACCGCCTCGTCGCCCTCCTCCGCGATCACGATGGTCCGGGCGCCGCGCGCCCGCACCTCCTGGATGTTGGAGACCACCTTGTCGTGCAGCATGCCCCGGCCGACGGGCGACGGCACGATGCAGATCACCGGGGTGCCCTTGTCGATCAGGGCGATGGGGCCGTGCTTCAGCTCGCCGGCGGCGAAGCCCTCGGCGTGCATGTACGCCAACTCCTTGAGCTTGAGCGCGCCCTCCAGGGCCACCGGGTAGCCGACGTGCCGGCCGATGAACAGCACGGTCGGCTCGGTCTTGAGGTCGCGGGCCAGCTCGCGGACCGGCTCGATGCGGTCCAGCAGCTCGCGCAGCTTGCCCGGCATCCGGTGGAGCTGCTCGACCACGGCGGCCACCTCGTCGGCGAACTTGATCCCCCGCACCTGGGCCAGGTGCAGGCCGATCAGGTAGCACGCGACGAGCTGGGTCAGGAACGCCTTGGTCGAGGCGACGGCGATCTCGGGGCCGCCGTGGGTGTAGAGGACGGCGTCGGACTCGCGGGGGATGGTGGAGCCGTTGGTGTTGCAGATGGCCAGGACGCGGGCCTTCTGTTCCTTGGCGTGCCGCAGCGCCATCAGCGTGTCCATCGTCTCGCCGGACTGCGAGATCACGACGATCAGCGTGGACCGGTCGAGAACCGGGTCGCGGTAGCGGAACTCGCTGGCCAGCTCCACCTCACAGGGGATCCGGGTCCAGTGCTCGATGGCGTACTTGGCGACCAGGCCGGAGTGGTAGGCGGTGCCGCAGGCGACGATAAAGATCTTGTCGACGTCGCGCAGGTCCTGGTCGCTGAGGCGGACCTCGTCGAGCATGATCTCGCCGGTCTCGGTGAGCCGGCCGAGCAGGGTGTCGGCGATGGCCTGGGGCTGCTCCTCGATCTCCTTGAGCATGAACCAGTCGTAGCCGCCCTTCTCGGCGGCCGAGGAGTCCCAGTCGATGTGGAAGTCCTTGCCGCTGGCGGGCTGGCCCGAGAAGTCGGTGATCTCGATGGTGTCGCCGGTGATGAGGACGATCTGGTCCTGGCCCAGCTCCACCGCGTCCCGGGTGTGCTCGATGAACGCGGCCACGTCGCTGGCGAGGTAGTTCTCCCCGTCGCCCCGGCCGACGACCAGCGGCGAGTTGCGGCGGGCGCCGACGACGGCGCCGGGCACCGCGGCGTCGACGGCGAGCAGAGTGAACGCGCCCTCCAGGCGCTGGCAGACCACCCGCATGCCGGCGGCGAGCAGCTGCGGGCCCTCGGGGTGGCCGGCGGCGCGCAGGTCGGCCAGTGCGGCGGAGAGCAGGTGCGCCGCGCACTCGGTGTCGGTGTCGCTGGCGAACTGGACGCCGTCGGCCTCCAGCTCGGCGCGGAGCTTCGCGAAGTTCTCGATGATGCCGTTGTGGATCACGGCGACGCGGCCGTCGGGGGCGAGGTGCGGGTGGGCGTTGCGGTCGGTCGGGCCGCCGTGGGTGGCCCACCGGGTGTGCCCGATGCCGGTGGTGCCGTCCCCGATGCCGATGGGGCTGGCCGCGCAGGACGTCGGGTCCTCGGCGGCCCGCTCGGAGAGCACCTTCTCCAGGTTGGCCAGCTTGCCGGCCTTCTTCTCGGTCAGCAGCTCGCCGTCGCAGACGATGGCGACGCCGGCCGAGTCGTAGCCGCGATACTCCAGCCGCCGCAGTCCGTCGAGCACGATTCCGAGCGCCGGGCGCGCGCCGGCGTAACCCACGATTCCACACATGTCCCGCAGCCTAACCCAGTTTCGCTCATCGCATGTGCGCGAAAGCCGGGTAAACGATCACTGAATTTGAGCGATCAGGTAACGGGCGGGATCCGGGAGGACAAACAGCCGCCCCCGTACGCCGGGGGCGAAACCGGCACGGGGAGTGGCTTGCCCGCGTCGGCCGCGTACGGCACCCTGACGGCCGCGCGCCCGTCTCCCCGACGACCAACCTGGACCCCTTTCGCGGCCGCCCCGCCCGCCTTCCCGGAGCACAGCCATGTCCCACGCCATGCCGCCGCCCGAGCCGACCCCGCCGGCAGGCCCGTCCGCACCCGAAGCGGCCCCCTCCGGCCCGCGTGCGTCGGGCAAGCGCCCTCCCGCCGTGGACCTCGGCGTCGCCGCCGGCGCCGTCGTCGTCTTCGGCATCTGCGCCTGCCTCGGCCTCGCCGACCGCCTCGTCAGCCCCGCCGACGAGCGCAACCCGGAACGTCCGCTCGCCCACCTGCCCCACCCGTACCAGCAACCGGCAGGCGGCGGGTGGCCGACGGCGGAGCCGGCCCCGACGACTCCGCCAGCCGTGCCGGCACGGACTGTCGCACCGGCACGGACGCCCTCCGACGGGCCGGGCACGGTCACCGTCGTCTACGAGGTGACCGGCCGCGGGCCAGCCGACGTGGAGTACTACGACGCCAACGGTGACTTCGTCCAGACCGAAGGAGTCACCCTGCCCTGGCGGATGCGGTTGCGCGCACACGACGCCGAGCGGGTGATGGTGCTGGCCACCGGCCCCGACCGGAACCGCACGATCGGCTGCCGCATCACCGTCGACGGCCGGGCCGTAGCCGAGGACGGCGACCGGTGGCAGGTCACCTGCAACAAGGGGACGACGGGTTGAACCCGGGCCGGGAGTCCGTAGGCTGGCGGGCGTGACGACCACCGCCGATGCCGACCCGCTGGTGGCGCGGATGCGCGCGTTCGGGACGACCGTCTTCGCCGAGATGTCCGCCCTGGCCGTGCGCACCGGCGCGGTCAACCTCGGCCAGGGCTTCCCGGACACCGACGGGCCGGCGGAGATGCTCGCCGCCGCGGCCGAGGCGCTGCGCACCGGGCAGAACCAGTACCCGCCGGGGCCGGGCGTCCCGGCGTTACGCGCGGCGGTGGCCGCGCACCAGCGCCGGTTCTGGGGGCTGGAGTACGACCCGGACGGCGAGATCGTGGTGACGGCGGGCGCCACCGAGGCGATCGCGGCGGCGATCCTCGGGCTCTGCGAGCCGGGCGACGAGGTGATCTGCTTCGAGCCGTACTACGACTCGTACGCCGCCTCGATCGCGCTGGCCGGGGCGGTCCGGCGCCCGGTCACGCTGCGTCCCGCCGCCGACGGCCGGTACGCCTTCGACCCGGCGGCCCTGCGCGCCGCGTTCGGCCCGCGCACCCGGCTGGTGCTGTTGAACTCGCCGCACAACCCGACCGGCAAGGTGTTCACCCCCGACGAGCTGGCCCTGGTCGCCGAGCTGTGCCGGGAGCACGGCGCGTACGCGGTGACCGACGAGGTGTACGAGCACCTCGTCTTCACCGATGCCGCCGCCGGCCACGTGCCGCTGGCGACCCTGCCCGGCATGCGCGAGCGGACGCTGCGCATCTCCTCGGCCGGCAAGACGTTCTCCTGCACGGGCTGGAAGGTCGGCTGGGTGAGCGGGCCGGCGGCGCTGGTCTCGGCGGTGCTGCGGGTGAAGCAGTTCCTCACCTTCGTCAACGCCGCGCCGTTGCAGCCGGCGGTCGCGGTGGCGCTGGCCCTGCCGGACGACTACTTCACCGGCTTCCGGGCCGGCATGCAGGCCCGCCGGGACCAGCTCGTCGGCGGGCTGACCGACGCCGGGTTCGAGGTGCTGGCGCCGGAGGGCACGTACTTCGTCACCGCCGACGTCACCGCGCTGGGCGGGCGCGACGGCGTGGAGTTCTGCCGGTCGCTGCCCGAGCGGTGCGGGGTGGTCGCCGTCCCGACCCAGGTCTTCTACGACGACGCCGAGGCCGGTCGCCGGCTGGTCCGCTTCGCCTTCTGCAAGCGCCCGGAGGTCCTGACCGAGGCCGTCGCCCGGCTGCGCCGGCTCACCGACACGCGGTGACCGGCACGTACGCCTGACCGTCAGCCGGCCGCGCGGGTCTGCTTGCTCCCCCGCTCCGTGGGCGTCCCCTCGGAGCGGGCCGTACGAAGCCTGGCGAGCACCGCGCCGCCGTCGGCGAGCAGCACCCCCTCGGCGTCGTCGACGAAGGCCAGGTCGGCCTCGACGTGTCGACTCGCCGCCGCGAGCAGCAGGCCGACCACCGGATCGTCGGCCCGGCGGCGCAGTCCGTCGAGGTTGCGCAGCTCCCGCATCAGGTGGCCGCGTTGGTTGCCGAGCACCGTCCGCACGGTGGCCGGGTCGCCGGACCGGGCCGCGGCGGTCACCTTGAGGAAGAAGTCGTCCCGGAACCCGCCGCTGCGCGGGCTGGGCTCGGCGAGCCAACGGTCCAGCTCGGCCCGGCCGTCCGGGGTGATCTCGTAGACCACCCGGTCGGGCTTGACCGGCTGCGGATGCCGTTCGGCCACCACCAGGCCGTCCCGGGAGAGCCGGTCGAGGATCTGGTAGAGGTGCCCGATGTTGAGCGGCCCCCACTGCGGGCCGACCGCCTCCTCGAAGGCGCCCTTCAGCTCGTAGCCGTAGCTGGCGCCGCCAGCGAGCAGGGCCAGGACCGCGTGCTGTATCGCCACCGTCTCCTCCGATCCGATCCGGACTGGCCCGCCCCGACGGGCCTTGCATTGTCACAATGTATCGCGCACAGTGTGTTCAGCACACGGGGAGGCGCGACATGCTCAACATCATCTGGAAGCAGCTTCGTGGCCGTGCGGGACGGTCGGTGGCGCTGCTGGTCGGCGTGCTGGTGGCGACCACCGGCTTCGTCGTCCTGACCGGCGCCACCACCACCTCCCGACTCGACGTCACCGGCACCGTCGAGCGGGAGACCCGCGCCGCCTACGACATCCTGGTCCGTCCGAAGGGGGCGCGCACCCCGCTGGAGGCCGAACGCCGGCTGGTCCAGCCCAACTACCTCTCCGGCCTCTTCGGCGGCATCACGATGGCCCAGTACGAGCAGGTGAAGGCGGTCACCGGGGTGGACGTCGCCGCCCCCATCGCCATGCTCGGCTACTCCACCGCCCCCGTGCCGACCCCGCTGGACCTGACCGGGGCGGTGGACCGGTCGCTCGACCGGCAGGTCATCCGCGTCGATCCCCGGTTCGTCGCCGAACGCGGCCTCTCCGGCGCGCCAGGCCGGCCCCGCTACGTGTACGTCACCACCCACCCGTTGATCTACCCCCGCACGGACGTGTCCCACTCCAGCGACTCCACGCCGTACACCGACGGGCGCAGCTATCCGTGGGCCGACATGTGCGGTCCCTCGCCGCGCGAGGTGCTGCCCGACGGCCGCACCCGGCCCGTCTGCGACCCGCGATACGCCCTGGGCAGCCCCGGCGCGTACTCGGAACGCGAGGAGTGGTCGCTGGTGGCCGTGCGGCTGCTCCCCGACGGCCGGTTCGAGGCCGGCCGGGGCGTCTTCCCCGACGGCGGTACGGGCCCCTCGTCCACCTCGGACCGGCTGCGGATCGCGGTCAGCCTGACGGTGCCGCTCCTGCTCGCCGCCGTGGACCCGACCGCTGAGGACCGTCTCGTCGGCCTGGGCGGGGCGGTGGTCGACGGGCGGGCGCTGGGCCCGGACGACACCACGACCGTCAAGCGGACCGGCTCGGCGGAAATGCTCAACGTGCCGGTGCTCGCGACCAGCACCCCCTTCGTCGACGAGGAGCTGCGTGCCAGCTTCACGCGGCTGCCCGCGGCCCGACCGGCCGGCGTCGGACTCGACGAGCTGGAGCGCGCCCTCCGGCGCGGCCCCGAGCTGCCCGCCGGCGAAGCCCGGCACGACGTGGCCGCCGGGTGGCGCACCCGGCTCGACGCGGGCCTCTCCCCGGCCGGCTGCTGCTTCGGCCAGCTCCAGGCGATGGTCCAGGCGGGGCCGACGCGGTACGACCGGCTGCCCGACGGCACCCTGCGGGTCGGTGCGCTCCCGGCGGCCGACCCGGAGGTGTACGGCGATCAGTTCACGTTCAACCCCTTCCCGCGCCCCTGGCTCGCTGAGGACACGGGGGCGCGATCGCTGCGCAAGCTCCCGCTGAAGAAGGGCGCGCCGGGCGAGCTGTACCGGGGCTGGCGGGCCGTGGGGGTCTTCGACCCGGAGAAGCTGACCGGCTTCAGCGACCTCGGGCGGGTGCCGCTGGAGACGTACGAGCCGCCGTCGGCGCAGGGCGCGGACGCCCGCAGCCGGGATGCCCTGGGCGGTCGTCCGCTGGAGCCGGGCGGCAACCCCGCCGGCCATTTCTCCGCCCCGCCGCTGCTGCTGACCAGCCTGGACAGCGTGCCGACGCTGCTGGCGGGCGGTGGCAGTCCACAGGCGAAGGCCCCGATCAGCGCCATCCGGGTGCGGGTCGCCGACGTGGACGGTTACAGCGAACGCGCCGCCGAACAGGTCCGGCTGGTCGCCGAGCGGATCGCCCAGGTCACCGGGCTCGACGTCGACATCACGCTCGGCTCGTCCCCCGCCCCGCAGGCCGTGGAGCTGCCCGCCGGGGCGTTCGGCCGGCCGGCGCTGCGGCTGACCGAGAACTGGTCGGCGCTCGGGGTCGCCTCGGTGATCACGAAGGCGGTGGACCGCAAGAGCGTCGTGCTCTTCGTGCTGGTGCTGGTGGTCTGCGCGCTCTTCCTCGGCAACGCGGTCGCCGCCGCCGTCCGGGACCGCCGGTCCGAACTGGCGGTGCTCGCCTGCCTGGGCTGGCCGGCCCGGCGGCTCGGCGCGCTGATCCTCGGCGAGGTCGCCGTCCTCGGGCTGGCCGCCGGGTTGCTCGCGCTGGTGCTGGCGATCCCGCTCGGGGCCGCACTCGGCATCGACGTGGGGTGGCGGCAGGCGCTGTTGGCCGTACCGGTGGCGCTGCTGCTGGCGCTGGTCGCGGGCCTGACGCCGGCCCTGCGGGCCGCGCGGGCCCACCCGGCCGCCGCGCTGCGCCCGGCGGTGGCGACGGCCCACTGGGTACGCCGGCCGCGCACCCTGGCCGGCCTGGCCCTGGCCAACCTGGCCCGCACGCCCGGCCGCACCCTGCTCGGGGCCGGCGCCCTGGCCATCGGGGTGGCCGCGCTGACCCTGGTCGCCGCCGCCGGGTACGCGTTCCGCGGTGCCATCGTCGGCAGCCTGCTCGGCGACACGGTGTCGCTGAGCGTGCGCGGCGCCGACACCATGGCCGCCGTCGCGACCGTGCTGCTCGGGGCCGCCGCGGTCGCCGACGTGCTCTACCTGAACATCCGGGACCGGGCCGCCGAGCTGGCCACCCTGCGCGCGGTCGGCTGGAGCGACGGCGCGCTGGGTCGCCTGATCGGGTACGAGGGGCTGGCCCTCGGACTGCTCGGCGCGGTCACCGGCGCCGGCCTCGGGCTGGCCGGGGCCGCCTGGCTGGTCGGCGCCCTGCCCGGCACGTTGGTCACGGTCGCCGCGCTGGTGGCGGTGGCCGGTGTCCTGGTCACCTCGATGGCCGCCCTGGTCCCGGCCGCGCTGCTGCGCCGGCTGCCGACCGCACGACTGCTCGCGGAGGAGTGACGATGAAGACGACGACGGTGGGCAGCACGGTCCGGGTCGCCGGGCTGGTCCGACGGTTCGGGGCCGGCCCGCAGCAGGTGACCGCGATCGACGACGTGTCCCTGGAGATTCCGCCCGGGGCGGTGGTGGCGCTGACCGGGGCCAGCGGCTCCGGCAAGTCGACGCTGCTGCACATGATCGGCGCGATCGAACAGGTCGACGCCGGCACCGTCACGGTGGACGACCTGGAGATCACCGGGCTCGGCCGGTCCGCCCTGACCCGGTACCGGCAGCGGGTGGGCTTCGTCTTCCAGCGCTACCACCTGCTGCCCGCGCTGACCGTGCTGGACAACGTGATCGCGCCGATGCTGCCGCGCCGGGGGCGGGCCGACCACGCCGCCCGGGCCCGGGAGCTGCTCGACGCGGTGGGCCTGGCCGGGCGGGAGCGGGCCCTGCCGTCCCAGCTCTCCGGCGGTCAGCAGCAGCGGGTGGCGATCGCCCGGGCGCTGATGGGCTCCCCCGGGCTGCTGCTCGCCGACGAGCCGACCGGCAACCTCGACTCGGCCACGGGCGGGCAGATCCTCGACCTGCTGCTGGACCTGCGGGACCGGCACGGCATGACGATCCTGCTCGCCACCCACGAGCGGGCGATAGCCGCCCGGTGCGACCGGCTGGTCCGCCTCGGCGACGGGCGGATCGTCGAGGACGTGGACCTCACGGACGGCGAGGACCCGGCGGCCACCTTCCAGCGCGCCGCGGGCCTGCGCCTGTAGACCGGCCGCCGGCAGCCGCCCCTGGCGGAGGACTCAGGGCCGGTTCCCGACCGCCCGGGAAAGGCGACGGCCCGGGCCCGCCGATGGCGGGCCCGGGCCGAAGCGGGATGTCAGGCGGTCGGGCTGGCGACGCGCACCGCGCCGGCGATGCGCTCGGCCGTCTCGCGGGCGACGTGCTCCGTGGCGGCCTCGACCATGACCCGGACCAGGGGCTCGGTGCCGGACGGGCGGAGCAGCACCCGGCCGGTCTCGCCCAGCTCCGCCTCGGCCCGCTCGACCTCGGCCCGGACGGCGGGCGCGGCCGCGCCGACCGTACGGTCGGCGACGGGAACGTTGACCAGCACCTGCGGTAGCCGGGTGAGCACGCCGGCCAGCTCGGCCAGGGACTTGCCGGTCGCCGCCATCCGCGACATCAGGTGCAGCCCGGTCAGCACGCCGTCGCCGGTGGTGGCGTACGCGGGCATCACGATGTGGCCGCTCTGCTCGCCGCCCAGCGCCAGCCCGGACGCCCGCAGCTCCTCCAGCACGTACCGGTCGCCGACCTTGGTCTCGACCAGCCGGATGCCCTCGCGGGACATCGCCAGGCGCAGGCCCAGGTTGCTCATCACGGTCGCGACCAGCGTGTCCTGCGTCAGCGTGCCGGCCTCCCGCATGGCGAGGGCGAGGATCGCCATCACCTGGTCGCCGTCGACCTCGTCGCCGTCGGCGGTCACCGCGACGCACCGGTCGGCGTCGCCGTCGTGCGCGATGCCCAGGTGCGCGCCGTGCTCGACTACGGCGGCCCGCAGGGCCTCGATGTGGTTGGAGCCGCACTCGTCGTTGATGTTCAGGCCGTCGGGCTCGGCGTGGATGGCGACGACCTCGGCCCCGGCCTCCCGGTACGCCACCGGCGCCACCTCGGCGGCAGCGCCGTTGGCGCAGTCGACCACGACCTTGATCCCGTCGAGACGGTGCGGCACGGTGCCGACCAGGTGCTGCACGTAGTGGTCGGCGCCGTCGAGCAGGTCGTGCACCCGGCCGACGCCAGCGCCGATCGGCCGCTCCCAGGCGGTGGTGGCGTTCGCCGCGACGGCCGACTCGATCCGCATCTCGATCTCGTCGGGCAGCTTGTGCCCGCCGGCGGCGAAGAGCTTGATCCCGTTGTCGGGCATCGGGTTGTGCGAGGCGGAGAGCATGACGCCCAGGTCGGCCTTGGCCTCGGCGGTGAGGAACGCCACGGCCGGCGTCGGCAGCACGCCCACCCGCACCACGTTGGCGCCGGCGCTGGTGAGCCCGGCCACGACGGCGGCCTCCAGCATCTCGCCGCTGGCCCGGGTGTCCCGGCCGACCACGGCGAGCGGGGGATGGCTCTTGTCCGACTCGGCGAGCGTGTGCGCGGCGGCTACCGCCACCGCGAGCGCCAACTCGGGCGTGAGATCCGCATTCGCCCGCCCGCGTACGCCGTCCGTGCCGAACAACCGACCCATACCCGCCAACCTCCGATGAAACGGTCCAGGGAAAGGCGAACGGCCGGGCCGCCTCCCGTCGAGGGGAGGCGACCCGGCCGTTCGTCAGAAGTACAACGTGCCGCTGAAGGTCAGCGCTTCGAGTACTGGGGAGCCTTACGGGCCTTCTTGAGGCCGTACTTCTTGCTTTCCTTGACCCGGGCGTCCCGGGTGAGGAAGCCGGCCTTCTTCAGCGCCGGACGGTCGTCCGGCTCGCTGACGATCAGGGCCCGGGCGATGGCCAGCCGGAGCGCGCCGGCCTGACCGGTGGTGCCGCCGCCGCGCAGGTTGGCGATGACGTCGAACGCCTCCGGCTTCTCGGCGGTGACCAGCGGATCCTTGATCAGCTGCTGGTGCACCTTGCTCGGGAAGTAGGCCTCGAGGTCCCGACCGTTGCAGGTGATCTTGCCGGTGCCCGGCACGATGCGGACCCGGACGATGGCCTCCTTGCGGCGACCCACGGTCTGGATCGGCCGGTCACCACGAGGCGCGCGGGCGACGGGCGCCGGCGCCTCGGTGGCCTCCTCGGGGGCAACCTCGGTGGCGGTGATGTCGGTCATGCTGATTCCTTCGCCCGCGCTCACTGCGCGATCTGCTTGATCTCGAACGGCACCGGCTGCTGCGCGCCGTGCGGGTGCTCGGCACCGGCGTAGACCTTCAGCTTCTTGATGAGCTTACGGCCGAGCTTGTTGTGCGGGAGCATCCCCTTGACGGCGAGCTCGATGGCCCGCTCGGGACGCTTGGTCAGCAGCTCGTCGTAGCCGACCTGCTTCAGACCACCCGGGTAACCGGAGTGGCGGTAGGCGATCTTCTGCTGCCGCTTGTTGCCGGTCAGCGCCACCTTGCCCGCGTTCACGATGACGACGAAGTCGCCCGTGTCGACGTGCGGCGCGAAAGTCGGCTTGTGCTTGCCGCGCAGCAGCGTGGCGGCGTGGGTGGCCAGGCGGCCCAGCACGACATCAGAGGCGTCGATGACGTGCCACTGACGCTCGATCTCACCCGGCTTCGGGCTGTACGTACGCACAGGTATACCTTGTCTCGTCGTCGGTCTGGGGTCGCGCGCCGAGGTTACCGGGCGCGCACGAACGACCAAGCGTACCTCAGGCGGCACGCCTCTGGATGTCGTACAACAGCAGGCAACGATACCCGCCGCCCCGTCGGCAGGTCAAAACGGGGTACCGCCCCGCCTGACCCGCCACAGGGCATGGCCGGGGTCACACCCCGACCAGCCGGCGCGGGCCCGGCCGCAGGTAGACCGACCAGGTCACCCCGAAACACACGGCGTACGCCACGACGAAGGCGACGTACGCCGCGTCCGCGCTGCCCAGGGTGAGGAACGACTGCCAGAAGGCGATGTTCACCAGCACCCCGCCGGCGGCCCCGACCGCCCCGGCGATGCCGATCAGCGCCCCGGTCATCCGCCCGGCCCAGCGCTGGGCGGCCGCCGCGTCCCGCCGGCCGGCACCCACCGCGTCGGCCGCCCGGGCCCGGAAGATCGCCGGGATCATCTTGTACGTCGAGCCGTTGCCGACGCCGGAGAAGACGAAGAGGGACAGGAAGCCGAGCAGGTAGAGCCCGAACGACCGCTCCCGGGCCGCGTAGAGCACCAGCGAGGCGCCGGCCGCCATCGCCACGAAGTTCCAGAAGGTCACCCGGGCCCCGCCGAGCCGGTCGGCGAGGTGGCCGCCCACGGGCCGGACCAGCGAGCCGATCAGCGGGCCGAGGAAGGTCAGCCAGGCCGCGTCGACCGGGGTCGGGAAGCGGTCGGCGAACTGGAGCTGGAGCACCTGCCCGAAGGCGAAGCCGAAGCCGATGAAGGAGCCGAAGGTGCCGATGTAGAGCAGCGACATCGTCCAGGTGTGCGGGTCGCGGGCGGCCTCGCGCAGCGCGCCGGGCTCGTTGCGCGCCCCGGGGATGTTGTCCAGCCCGCGCGCCGCAGCCAGCGCGGCCAGCACGATCAGCGGCAGGTAGACCGCCGGCACCAGTCGGGGGTACGCGGCCCCCGCCGTCGCCAGCACCGCCAGCCCGACGAGCTGCACCGCCGGCACGCCGAGGTTGCCGCCGCCGGCGTTGAGCCCGAGCGCCCGTCCCTTGAGCCGCTGCGGGTAGAAGAGGTTGATGTTCGCCATCGAGGAGGCGAAGTTGCCGCCGCCGACGCCGGTCAGGCAGGCCAGCACCATCAGCGTGGTGTAGGAGACGCCCGGCTCCAGCAGCACGGCCATCGGCACCGCCGGGACGAGCAGCAGCGACGCGCTGACGATGGTCCAGTTCCGCCCGCCGAAGCGGGCCACCGCCAGCGTGTAGGGCAGCCGCAGCACCGCCCCCAGGGCGGCCGGCACGGCGGTGAGCAGGAACTTCCCCGCCGGGTCGATGCCGTACTGCGGGCCGAGGAAGAGCACCGTCACCGACCAGAGGCTCCACACCGAGAAGCCCACGTGCTCGGCGAAGATCGAGACCCAGAGGTTACGCCGCGCGATCGGCGCCCCCGTCGTACGCCAGAACTCCGGGTCCTCGGGGCGCCAGTCGTCGATGCGGTGCCGGCGCCCGGCGGCGGCCGGGGCGGCCTCGGCCAGGGGTGTGGTGGGGGCCAGTGCGCTCACGGCGACTCCTCCTCGTCGGTGTGACCTGGAGGGACGCTAGGAACCGGGGATTACCCCGCGGTGCCCGTCGCGGGTCGGGCCGGAAACGAGGAGCGCACCTCGGCCGGGCCACGCCGGTGAGATGTCAGAGCTGTTGCAGGATGCGCAACGCCCGGCCGACCCGGAGCATGGTCTCGGTGTCGGCGACGTCCACGCACTCCGTGAACCACTTCTTCATCGGCGAGGAGAGCCGGTCGGGCATCACCACGTACGCGCCCATCGGCACCGCCAGGGGCGAGTCGCGCAGCAGCGCCTCCTCGACCACCTCGGCCACGATGACGATCGGCACGTCGGTGGAGTTGTAGACATCGGAGCTGATCACCAGACCGAGCCGTTCCCGGGCGCCGTCGATGCGCCAGACCTCGCCCCTACGCAGCACGCGGGCGCCCGCCGAAGAGCACGTCGTCGACCATGCCGACCTCGCGGGCGTCGGCGAGGGCGGCGGATTCGAGGTCGAGCCCGGCCCGGCCGACGGCGGCGGCGTGCGCGGTGAAGACCTCGCGCAGCGCCTTCTCCCGGGCCGCCTGGTCCATCCACGCCGACAGGGAGAGCCCTTCGCGCTTGGCGAACCGCCGGGCCTCCTCGATCGTCTCGTCGGAGAACGACAGGGTCACCTTGGCAGTCATGCCGGGCAGACTACCCAGCGGTATGACCGGCAGTCATCCCGTCGAGACCCGCTATTCGCGCCGGCCGCCGAACACGGCAAACCGCCACTGCTTGAAGAAGCAGTCGACGTCGGCCAGTCCCGCCTCGGTGAGCCAGCGGCACTGTGCGGCGACCGGCGCCGGTCGGTCGTACGCCATCCGGCCCTCGGCGGCGGTGATCTCCTCGGCGTCGGAGCCCAGCGCGGCGACCTGCGCCAGCCACACCTCGTGGTAGCGCCGGTCGAGTTCCGGGGTCGGACCGGCCACCTGCTCGGCGTTGACGAACACGCCGCCGGGTGCCAGCGCCGCCGCCGCGCGCCGGTAGAGCGTGCGCTTGCCGGCGTCGTCGAGGTGGTGGATGGCCAGCGCGCTGACCACCGCGTCGTAGCGACCGGCGGGCAGCGGGTCGGCCAGGTCGGCCGTCACCGTGCGGTGTGGCACCGACCGGGCCCGCAGGTGTTCGGCGGCGACCGCGAGCATGGCCGGCGCGGCGTCGACCAGGGTCAGCCGCACCCCCGGCACCGCCGCCGCGAGCAGCAGCGACAGCAGCCCGGTGCCCGCGCCCAGGTCCAGCACCTCGGGGGTACGCCCCGACGCCAGCGCGGCCCGCAGCGGCGGCGCGGCCACCTCCACGGCCGTGCCGTAGAACGCGTCGAAGCAGGGCACCAGCCGCCGGCGGGCCTCGTCGTAGCTGCCGACCACCGCGTCGAAGACCGCACTCACACCCATGTCGCAACTCCCAAATCCCGGGACAGTTGTCTCATATTGTAAACGCCACGATTCGGCCCGCCGCTCCGGTGCGGTGTGAGGGGCTCTTGACAGGACCGAAACGAACGGGACCCGGACCGGAAACCGCCCGCCGGCACGCTTTGCCGACATGACGGACGGTGCACGGGCGGCGACTCGGCCGGGGCGGACGCCCCGGGAGGTGGCGACGCACTGCCCGTACTGCGCCCTCCAGTGCGGCATGACGCTGCGCGAGGAGGCCGGCCGGGTGACGGTGCTCCCCCGGCAGTTCCCCACCAACCGGGGCGGCCTCTGCCAGAAGGGCTGGACGGCCGCCGAGCTGCTCGACCACCCCGAACGGCTGACCACCCCGCTGCTGCGCGACCCCGACACCGGCCGGCTGCGCCCCGCGAGCTGGGACGCCGCCCTCGACCGGATCGTCGCCGGCATCCGTGCCGTCCAGGACGGACACGGCCGGGACGCGGTGGCTGTCTTCGGCGGCGGCGGGCTCACCAACGAGAAGGCGTACGCGCTCGGCAGGTTCGCCCGGGTGGCGCTGCGCACCCGGCACATCGACTACAACGGCCGGTTCTGCATGTCCTCCGCGGCGGCGGCCGGGATGCGCGCCTTCGGCGTCGACCGGGGCCTGCCGTTCCCGCTGGCCGACCTGGGCCGGGCCGACACCCTGCTGCTGGTCGGCGCGAACCCGGCGGAGACCATGCCCCCGCTGGTGCGCTGGCTGACCGAGCAGCGCGAGCGCGGCGGCCGGCTGATCGTGGTCGACCCCCGGGCCACCGCCACCGCCCGGCAGGCCGACCTGCACCTGCAACCCCTGCCCGGCACCGACCTGGCGGTGGCGAACGCGCTGCTGCACATCGCGCTCACCGAGGGCTGGGTCGACCGGGACTACGTGTCCGCCCGCACCACCGGCTTCGAGGCGGTCCGCCGCAGCGTGGCGGGCTGGTGGCCGGCCCGCGCCGAAGCGCTCTCCGGGGTGCCGGTGGCCGACCTGGAGGCGACCGCCCGGGCCCTCGGCACCGCCGAGCGCGTGATCATCCTGACCGCGCGGGGCGCCGAACAGCACGCCAAGGGCGTCGACACGGTCACCGGCTTCGTCAACCTGGCGCTCGCCCTGGGGCTGCCCGGTCGCCCCGGCTCCGGCTACGGCTGCCTCACCGGGCAGGGCAACGGGCAGGGCGGGCGGGAACACGGGCAGAAGGCCGACCAGCTCCCCGGCTACCGGAGGATCGACGACCCGGCCGCCCGCGAACACGTCGCCGGGGTCTGGGGCGTGCCGGCCGACGAGCTGCCCGGGCCGGGTGTGCCGGCGTACCAACTGCTCGACTCGTTGGGCACGCCGGCCGGGCCGAAAGCGCTGCTGGTCTTCGGCTCCAACCCGGTGGTCTCCGCGCCCCGGGCCGCCCGCGTCGAAGGCCGACTGCGCGACCTCGACCTGCTCGTGGTCGCCGACCTCCTGCTCTCCGAGACCGCCGCGCTGGCCGACGTGGTGCTCCCCACCGCCCAGTGGGCCGAGGAGGACGGCACGATGACCAACCTGGAGGGCCGGGTGCTGCGCCGCCGCGCCCTGCGCCCACCGCCCGCCGGCGTCCGCACCGACCTGGCGATCCTCGCCGCCCTCACCGCCCGCCTCCAGGCGCAAGGAAGGGCACCTTCTTATCGGATTCTGCATAGGAAGGGCCCCTTCCTTGCACCCAGCCCGGGTCGTGTCGGCGCGGTGGACGGCAGCGACCCGCGGGCCGTGTTCGAGGAGCTGCGGCGGGCCTCGGCCGGCGGGATCGCCGACTACGCCGGGGTGAGCTGGGAGCGGATCGACGAGCGGGACGGCGTGTTCTGGCCCTGCCCGGCCGAGGACGGCCCGGACACGCCCCGGCTCTTCGCCGACCGCTTCGCCACCCCCGACGGGCGGGCCCGGTTCCACCCGGTGGAGCACCGGCCGGCGGCCGAGGAGGTCTGCGCCGAGTACCCGCTGCACTTCACCACCGGCCGGGTACTCGCGCAGTACCAGTCCGGCACCCAGACCCGCCGGGTCGACGCGCTGCGCCGGGCCGCCCCGGACGCCTTCGTCGAGCTGCACCCGGACCTGGCCGCCCGGCTGGGCATCGGCGACGGCGCGCCGGTGCGCGTGATCTCCCGCCGGGGCGAGCTGCGCGCGCCGGCCCGGCTCAGCACCGCCATCCGGCCGGACACGGTCTTCGCGCCGTTCCACTGGGGCGGCGCCGCGCGGGCCAACTCGGTCACCAACGACGCCGTCGACCCGGTCTCCGGGATGCCGGAGTTCAAGATCTGCGCCGTCCGGCTGGAAAGGGTGGACGAACCATGACCGAGCGGGTCGTGATCGTCGGCAACGGGATGGCCGGCGCCCGGCTGGCCGCCGAGCTGCACGCCCGGGGCGGGGAGCGGAAGGTCACCGTGCTCGGGGCCGAGCCGCACCGGGCGTACAACCGGATCATGCTCTCCACGCTGCTGGCCGGCAAGATCGGCGAGGCGGACGTGGAACTGGCCGAGGCCGCCGGGCAGGGCGTCGACCTGCGTACCGGGGTGACCGCCACCGCGATCGACCCGGCCGCCGGCGCGGTCCGCACCGACGACGGCGACCGCATCGCGTACGACCATCTGGTGCTCGCCACGGGCAGCCGGGCCGTGGTGCCCCCGCTGTCCGGCCTGGACGGGCCCGACCTGCCGGCGCGGGTGGTCCCGTTCCGCACGCTGGACGACTGCCGGCGGATCCTCGCCGTCGCCGAGGGCGCGCGCAGCGCCCTGGTGCTCGGCGGCGGGCTGCTCGGGCTGGAGGCTGCCCGCGGGCTCGCCGCCCGGGGCCTCGACGTCGGGGTGGTGCACCCGGTGCCGTACCTGATGGAACGGCAGCTCGACCCGGCCGGCGCCGCCGTGCTGGCCGGCACGCTCGCGGGCCTCGGGGTGACCACCTACCTGGCCGTGTCGGCCACCCGGGTGGCCGCGGACGACGACGGGGTCCGCCTCGACCTGGCCGACGGCCGGTCGCTCACCGCCGACCTGCTGGTCCTCTCCTGCGGGGTACGCCCCGACACCGCCCTCGCCGCCGCGGCCGGGCTGGCCGTGGATCGCGGCGTGCTGGTCGACGACCGGCTGCGCACGAGCGACCGGCGGATCTCGGCGATCGGCGACTGCGCCCAGCACGACGGCGTCCTCACCGGGCTGGTCGCCCCGGCCTGGGCGCAGGCCAGGGTGGTGGCGCAGGTGCTCACGGGCGAGGACCCGCTGGTCCGCTACCGCCCCCGCCCGGTGGTGACCCGACTGAAGGCGGCCGGCATCGACCTCGCCGCCATGGGCGACCCGGCCGACGGCGGGGCCGGCGAGGAGCTGACCTTCGCCGACCCGGCCCGGGGCACGTACGCCCGGCTGCGCATCCGCGACGAGCGGCTGACCGCCGCGATCCTGCTCGGCGACAACCCGGCGGTCGGCACTGTCGTCCAGCTCTTCGACCGCGGTCAGCCGGTGCCGGCCGACCGGCGCTCGCTGCTGCTCGGCCGGGCCTTCGGCGCGGCCCCGGCGGCGCCCGCCGCGTCCCCGGCCCTGATGCCGGACGCGGCGACCGTCTGCCAGTGCAACAACGTCAGCAAGGGGGCGCTGGTGGACTGCTGGCGTTCCGGGGCCCGGACGGTCGACGCCGTGGTCGCCGCGACCCGGGCCGGCACCGGATGCGGCGGCTGCCGGGACGCGGTCGCCGGCATCGTCGACTGGCTGTCCGAGGTGGATTCGGTGGAGGTGGCGCAATGAGCGAGCGAAGCGAGCGAATCAGCAGGCCCGGTGCGACGGTGCCGCATGACGGCACGCAGCGAAGCGGAGTGCCGTCATGAGCGATCGAAGCGGGCGAATCAGCAGGCCCGGTGCGACCGTGCCGCATGCCGGCAGGCTGGTCGTCGTCGGCAACGGCATGGTCGGGCAGCGCTTCGTCGACGCGCTGCGTGCCCGCGACCCCGAGCGGCGGTGGCGGATCACCGTGCTCGCCGAGGAGACCCGCCCGGCGTACGACCGGGTGCGGCTCTCGGCGTTCTTCGACGGTGTGGGCGCCGAGGAGCTGAACCTGCACACCCCCGACGACGGGGTGGAACTGCGCCTGGGCGAGCCGGCGACGGCGGTCGACCGGGCGCGGCGGGTGGTGCGCACGGCGGCCGGCGAGCACCCGTACGACGCCCTGGTGCTGGCCACCGGCTCGTCCGCCTTCGTACCGCCGGTGGCCGGGGCGACCCTGCCCGGGGTCTTCGTCTACCGCACGCTGGACGACCTGGCGGCCATCCGGGAACACGCGCGCGGCCGGCGCACCGGGGCGGTGATCGGCGGCGGGCTGCTCGGGCTGGAGGCGGCGAACGCGCTGCGGCTGCTGGGGCTGGCCACCAGCGTGGTGGAGTTCGCGCCGCGGCTGATGCCGGTGCAGGTGGACCCGGCCGGTGGCGCGATGCTCCGCCGGTACGTCGACGAGCTGGGCGTGACCACCCACCTGGGCGTCGCCACCACCGCGATCCGGCCCGGCCCGGACGGCACCGCCGCCGGGCTGGAGCTGGCCGACGGCACGGTGGTCGACGCCGAACTGGTGGTGGTGGCGGCCGGCATCCGGCCCCGCGACGAGCTGGCCCGGGCCGCCGGGCTGGCGCTCGGCCCACGCGGCGGGGTGCTGGTCGACGGCGCGTGCCGGACGGCCGACGAGCGGGTCTGGGCGGTCGGCGAGTGCGCGGCGGTCGACGGCACCTGCCACGGCCTGGTCGCCCCCGGCTACGCGATGGCCGAGGTGGTCGCCGACCGGCTGGTCGGCGGGGCGGCCACCTTCCCGGGCGCGGACACCGCCACGAAGCTGAAGCTGCTCGGCGTGGACGTGGCCTCGTTCGGCGACGCGCACGGCGTCACCGAGGGCTGCCTCGACGTCACGTTCACCGACCCGGCCACCCGGGTGTACGCCAAACTGGTCCTCTCCGACGATGCGAAGACCCTGCTCGGCGGGGTGCTGGTCGGTGATGCGAGCGCCTACCCGACGCTGCGGGCCAGCGTCGGCGGGCCGCTGCCCGCGCCCCCACTGGCGCTGCTCGCCCCCTCCGGCGCGGCGGGCGCGGGGGCCGGGGCGCTGCCGGCCGCCGCCCAGGTCTGCTCCTGCAACGCGGTGACCCGCGCCGACGTCGACGACGCGATCGCCGGCGGCTGCGCGGACGTGCCGGCGCTGAAGGCGTGCACCCGGGCCGGCACCAGTTGCGGCTCCTGCGTGCCGATGCTCAAACAGCTCCTCGACGCGGCCGGGGTGCGGCAGTCCACCGCGCTCTGCGAGCACTTCGACGCCAGCCGGCAGGAGCTGTTCGACATCGTCCGGGTGCGTGGCATCCGGACGTACTCCCAGCTCATCGCCGAGCACGGCCGGGGGCGCGGCTGCGACATCTGCAAGCCGATGGTGGCCTCCATCCTCGCCTCCCTCGGCACCGGGCACGTGCTCGACGGGGAGCGGGCGTCGTTGCAGGACACCAACGACCACTTCCTGGCCAACCTGCAACGGGACGGCAGCTACTCGGTGGTGCCCCGGATCCCCGGCGGGGAGATCACCCCGGAGAAGCTGATCGTGATCGGCGAGGTGGCCCGCGACTTCCGGCTCTACACGAAGATCACCGGAGGACAGCGGATCGACCTGTTCGGGGCCCGGGTCGAGCAGCTTCCGCAGATCTGGCGCCGCCTGGTCGACGCCGGCTTCGAGTCCGGCCACGCGTACGGCAAGGCGCTGCGCACGGTGAAGTCCTGCGTCGGCGAGACCTGGTGCCGGTACGGGGTGCAGGACTCGGTCGGGCTGGCCATCGCCCTGGAGCTGCGCTACCGGGGGCTGCGCGCCCCGCACAAGATCAAGTCGGCGGTGTCGGGCTGCGCCCGCGAGTGCGCCGAGGCCCGCAGCAAGGACTTCGGCATCATCGCCACCGACACCGGCTGGAATCTCTATGTCGGCGGCAACGGCGGCTTCCGGCCCCGGCACGCCGACCTCTTCGCCACTGATCTGTCCACGGAAGCGCTGATCCTGCTGATCGACAGATTCCTGATGTACTACATCCGCACCGCCGACCGGCTGCAACGCACCGCCGCCTGGATCGAGGCGATGGACGGCGGCCTCGACCACCTGCGCGCCGTCGTCGTGGACGACTCGCTCGGCCTGTGCGCCGAACTCGACGCCGCGATGGCCCGGCACGTCGAGTCGTACTCCGACGAGTGGCGGGACGTGCTGGAGGACCCGGTCCGGCTGCGCCGGTTCGCCTCCTTCGTCAACGCCCCCGGGGTGCCCGACCCGTCGATCACCTTCGCGCTCGAACGCGGCCAGCCGGTCCCGGCGAACCGCGTGCCCGGGGCCGAGGGCCGACCGCCGGTCGCGCTCGGGATGCCGGAGGTGCGGCCATGACCACCACCACGACCGGACTGCCGGAGGTACGGCGATGACCACGACGACCGCCGCGATGCCGACGACCGCCGCGATGCCGACGACCGCCACGGTCCCGGCCGCCGCGACGCGCGCCTGGACGCCCGTCTGCCCGCTCGACCGGCTGGAGCCCGAGCGGGGCGTCGCGGCGCTGGTCGACGGCGTGCAGGTGGCCCTCTTCCGCACCGCCGACGGGCTGTTCGCCCTCGACAACCTCGACCCGGTCGGCCGGGCGTACGTGCTGTCGAGGGGCATCGTCGGCAGCCGGGGCGGGGTGCCGACGGTCGCCTCGCCGCTGCACAAGCAGGCGTACGACCTGCGCACCGGGGTCTGTCTGGACCTGCCCGGGGTCGCCGTGCCCCGGCACGAGGTGCGCTGCCGGAACGGGCTGGTCGAGGTGCGGCTGCGACAGGAGGGGTGAATGCGCGACGAACTGGCCGGCTTCACCATCGGGGTGACCGCCGACCGCCGGCGGGACGAACTCGCCGCGCTGCTCCAGCGGCGGGGCGCCCGGGTGGTGATCGCCCCGGCCCTGCGGATCGTGCCGCTGGCCGACGACACCGACCTGCGCGAGGCCACCCGGGCCTGCCTGGACCGGCCACCCGACATCCTGATGGCCAACACCGGCATCGGGATGCGCGGCTGGCTGGAGGCCGCCGAGGGCTGGGGGCTGGCCGAGCCGCTGCGCGGCGTCCTCGCCGACGCCTACGTGGTGGCCCGGGGCCCCAAGGCGCGCGGGGCGATCCGCGCCGCCGGCCTGCACGACCAGTGGTCACCGGAATCGGAGAGTTGCGACGAGGTGGTCGACCACCTGTGCCGGCGCGGTGTCGCCGGGCAGGTGATCGCCATGCAGCTGCACGGCGAGCGGCAGCCGGAGTGCACGATGGCGCTGGAGGCGGCCGGGGCCACCGTGATCGAGGTGCCGGTCTACCGGTGGGCGGCACCGACCGACCCGGCCCCGCTGCACCGCCTGATCGACCTGGTCGCCGGCCGGCTGGTCGACGCCGTCACGTTCACCTCGGCCCCGGCGGCGGAGGCGCTGCTGCGCGCCGCCGGGGACCGCGGCGACGCGGTGCTGGACGCGTTCCGGCGCGACGTGCTGGCCAGTTGCGTGGGGGCGGTCACCGCGGAGCCGCTGCTGCGGCGCGGGGTGCCGGTCAGCGCGCCGTCCCGGGCGCGGCTGGGCGCCCTGGTCCGGACCATCGTGGACGAGTTGCCGCGCCGCACGGTCACCCTGAAGGCGGCCGGCCACCTGCTCACCCTGCGCGGGCACGCCGCCCTGGTCGACGGCGAGCTGCGTCCGCTGGCCCCGGCGCCGATGGCCGTGCTCCGGGCGCTGGCCCACTCCCCCGGCCGGGTGCTGTCCCGGACCGCGCTGCTGCGGACGCTGCCGCGCGGCGCCGACGAGCACGCGGTGGAGATGGCGGTCGCCCGGCTGCGCGCCGGGCTGCGGGCGCCCCGGGTGGTGCAGACCGTCGTCAAGCGCGGCTACCGGCTCCGGGTCGACTGACCCGGCAGGGTGGCCCCTGCCGCCCGCACCGGGGCGGCCAAGGGCACCGCCCAGCCGTGGCCGTTCTCAGCCGACCGGAGCCGGGAAGCCGCGGCCGTGCTCGGACTGGAGGCGGATCATGGCGTGCTCCACGACGGTCACCAGCACCTGCTTGACCGACTCCCGGTGCCGGGCGTCGGTCAACACCAGCGGCACGTCCGGCGAGATGGCCAGCGCCTCCCGGACCTCCTCCAGCTCGTACTGCGGCGCGCCGTCGAACCGGTTCAACGCCACCACGTACGGCAGCCGGCGGTTCTCGAAGTAGTCCAGCGGCGCGAAGGCGTCGGTGATCCGGCGGGTGTCCACGAGGACGGCCGCGCCCACCGCGCCCTTGATGATCTCGTCCCACATGAACCAGAACCGGGTCTGGCCGGGCGTGCCGAAGAGGTACAGGATCAGGTCCTCGGCCATGGTGATCCGGCCGAAGTCCATGGCGACCGTGGTGGTCTGCTTTCCCGGCACCTTGGACGGGTCGTCGATGCCGACCCCGGCCGCGGTCATCACCGCCTCGGTTCTCAGTGGGGTGATCTCCGAGATCGCGCCGACCAGGGTCGTCTTGCCCACGCCGAAGCCGCCCGCGACCACGATCTTCGCGGAGATGATTCCCCGGCTCTGGCGGGCCCCGGCGGGGTCATAGCCTGCGAAGTCCACTTAGCACCCTTCCAAGGATTTCCATCCGCTCCTCGAACCCCTCGGCGGGAGCGGCAGTGTGTAGCGTCAGCAGGCTCTCGGCCACCATGTCGGCGACCAGCACCCGGGTGACGCCCAGCGGCATCCGGGTGTACGCGGCGATCTCGGCCAGCGACTGCGCCCGCCCCTCGCAGACGGTGGCGATGCGGTGCTTGTCGTGCCCCGCGAAGCGGGACTCCGCGACCTGGGTGGGGGTGGCCGACAGGACCGCCTCCAGGGCGATGTCCATCTGCGCCTCGGTCCGACCGCGGGTGACGGCGTACGGCCGTACCAGCGCGCCGCGCGGGTCCGCGCGCCGTTGGTCCATCCGCGATCACCTCCCCTTCCCGGCCGGGCCCTTCTGGCACCGGTCTCCTCATCCCTCGCCGACGCGGAGCCCGCGTCGCGACCCGGCTACGACCGCACGGCGTCCCGGGGCAGCGGCACCAGCGCCGCGCCGACCCGCTCGACCAGGAGCGCCATCTCGTAACCCACCTGCCCGACGTCGCAGCTGCGGGCCGCCAGCACCGCCATCGACGAACCGTCGCTGATCGACATCAGGAAGAGGTAGCCGCTGTCCATCTCGATGACCGTCTGCAGCACACCGCCGGCGCTGAACATCCGGGCGGCGCCCTCGGTCAGGCTGACCACGCCCGAGGTGATCGCCGCGAGCTGGTCCGCCCGGTCCGCGGGCAGGTCCCGCGAGGAGGCGAGCAGCAGCCCGTCGGCGGACACCGCCACCACGTGGGCGATGCCCGCCACGCTGTCGGCGAAGTTGGTGAGCAACCAACTCATGTCCTGCATGGCCGCTGGCCTGTTCATCGACTCGTCTCCTTGGTCGAGGTGCTGTTCTGGTCCGTTCCGGCCGCCCGGCCGCGCTGCACGCCGCGGTGGTAGGCCGACAACAGGCCCCGTACTTCGTCGGGGGTGCGCCGGCTGCGGTCGCGGCCGCCCTGGGGCTCGATCCCGCCGGGCACGAGCTGCGCCTGCGGCACCCGCTTGGGCAGCCCGGAGCGGGTGGTGCCGGCGGCGGCCGGCTCCGCGGCCCGGCTGGCCCGGGACCAGCCCTCGTCGGCCGCCGTCCGCCAGGCGTCCGCGTCCGTCGCGGGCGCCGCCGGCGGCGGGTCCGCAGCCGGCGTCGTGGCCGGCGGCGCGGGGGGCGCGTCCAGCGTCACGGGCCGTGCCGGGGCCGGGGCCGGGGCCGGCGGGGTGTACGACGGCGGCGGCGGCTGCGCGGGCGGCGGGGTGGCCGTGCTGCCCGGCGTACGCGTGGGCAGCCGTGGCGGGCGTGACTCGCCCGTCGTCGGCTGGGCCGCAGCCGGCTGGCCGGCGGACGGCTGGGCCTGCGGCGGCTGGCTGAAGTCCGGGCGGGTGAAGATGGCGGTGGCGTCGTTGCCGTGCGAACGGAACCACACCGCCTCCATCTCGCGGAAGATGGGCGCCTCGGCCGGCAGCTCGGCGCGCGGGGTGATCGGCGCGGCCGGGGTGACCGGTGCGGCCGGGGCGGTGGCAGCCAGGTTGGCCCCGAGGCCACGGCCCGCACCCGCTCCGAATCCGCCCGCCGCGGCGGGACCGGCCGGCAGCGGGGTGGCGGCCGGCTGGCCGGCGACCGGGCCGGCCGGCAGCACCGGCGCGGCCGGCGCGGCGGCCTCCGCCGCGGGGACACGCTTGGGCAGCGGCTCGACGGCAGGGTAGGCGACGGTCGGCGTGCCGACCGAGACCCCGCCGCCGGTGAAGGTCGGCTGGGCCGGCGTCGCCGGAGGGGCCGACGACGGCGTCCCGGTCAGGCCGCCGGCCTGCACCGGGGACGCGGCGTCCCGCGCCTGCTCGGGCGCCTGCCACGGTGCCGGCGCGGACCGCCACTGGTCGGTGAGGGTGGCGGTACGTCCCGTTCCGGCGAGCGGCTCGCCGAGACCGACGGGGGTGAGCGGCGTCTGCTCGACGGCGAGCGGCTGCCGGGGCCGGGTGATCTGCTGGTCGCGGCTGGGAAGCTGCGGCAGCACCACCGTCGCGGCGGGGAGCGTCACCTGGGCGACGGTGCCGCCCTCCACGTTGCGGCGCAGCTCCACCCGGATGCCGTAGCGGGAGGCGAGCCGACTGACCACGGCCAGACCCATCAGCCGGAACGCCGCGACGTCGACGCTCGGCGGGGCCGCCAGCCGGCGGTTCAGCGAGTCCAGCTGCTCGTCGGTCAGGCCGAGGCCCCGGTCCTCCACCTGGATCAGCACGTAGTCCCGGATGCGCCGGCCGTCGGCGACCACGGTCGTCGTCGGCGGCGAGAAGCGGGTGGCGTTGTCGAGCAGCTCGGCGACCAGCCGGACCACGTCGTTGACCGCGTGCGCGGCCACCGAGATGTCGGTGTCGACGGTGCCGAACTCGATCCGGTTGTAGAGCTCGACCTCGGACTGCGCGGCGCGCAGCACGTCCACCAGGAGGGCGTCGTCGCGGCGCGGCACGGCCGAGTCGGCGCCGGCCAGGACGAGCAGGTTCTCGTCGTTGCGGCGCATCCGGGTGGCGAGGTGGTCCAGCTCGAAGAGCTGCGCCAGCCGCTTCGGGTCCTCCTCGCCGCGCTCGATCGCGTCCAGCTCGCCGATCATCCGGTCGACCAGGGTCTGACTGCGCCGGGCCAGGTTGAGGAACATCGCCGAGACGCTGGTACGCAGCGCGGCCTGCTCGGCGGCCACGCGGACCGCCTCGCGGTGCACGACGTTGAAGGCGAGCGCCACCTGCCCGACCTCGTCGCGGCTGTCGAGCCGGATCGGGTCGCGCACCTCCCGGACGATCTCGTCGACGCCGCCGTCGCCGACGTTGCCGACGTTCTGGAGCCGCTTCACCGCGTCCGGCAGGTCGTGGTTGGCCACCGAGAGGGCACCCTCCCGCAGCCGGCGCAGCGAGCGGTTGAGCGAGCGGGCCAGCACCACGGCGAGGCTGACCGCGATGGCGAGCGTGAGCAGCACCAGCACCGACTCGACGACGGCCTGCCGGATGACGTCCGAGAGGGCCTGGTCGGCCTGGTCGAGAAGCCGGTCCTGGAGCCGGATCTCGGCCCACCGCATGAGGTCGTTGACCGCGCCGAAGGCGGCGGTGGCGTCCTGGGCGGTCACCAGCGGGCGCTGCCCGACCGAGCGGGTGATGTCGGCCGCGACCCGGTCGGCGAGGGTGACCGCGTCGCCGGAGACGGTGCCGTCGACGAGTGCGCGCTGGGTCGGGTCGGCGGCCAGGGAGAAGGCGAGCAGCGCCTCCTGCTGGCTGGTCAGGGTGGCGACGAAGGAGGAGAACTGCTCCTCGTCGAGCGCGCCGGCGCTCAGCGCGGTGAAGGCGACCGACTGCTCCTCGGCGACGGCCGCCTTGGCGCGGGCGAACGCGGCGACCGCACGCCGGGCGTCGGCGAGCTGCTCCTCGCCGGGCAGCTGGGCGAGCCCGTCGCCGTACGCGACCAGGTCGGTGATGATGACCCCGTAGCGCAGCGCCGCCTCGGCGACCGCCATCTGCTGGCGGTCCAGCACCTTCTGCCGGGTGGCGGCCAGCGTCTCCAGGTGCTCGTCGATGGTCGCCAGCCGGTCCCCGACGGCTGCCGGGACGTCGCCGATCCGCCCGCGCTCCGCCCGGTAGGCGTTGATCCGCTCGTCGGTGCTGCGCACCCGCAGGTTGTAGGTGTCGGCCTTCTGCTGCGGCGCGGCCAGGAAGGCGGACGCCGCCATCCGCTCGGCGTGCAGGTCCTGGGTCATCGCGGAAATGTCGATGGAGAGCGCGGTCAGGGACCGGGCCCGGGTCGCGTCGTAGGCGCCCTCACCGACGGAGATGAGCCGGACGGCGGCCAGCGCGATCACCGCGGCGACCGGCACCACCAGGATCAGCGCGAGCTTGGAGCGGATCCGCGCGTCGCGCAGCCGGGGCATGCGCCGGCGCTTCGCCTGCTCCCTCTCGCCGCCGTCGGGCAGGGTCGTCGGTCCGGTGCTCACGACATCGCCTCCGTCGTTTCTTCCACGCCTGCCCCGCCGACTCGCGCCCGGTGCAGCGGACTGCGCCACACGCGGCACGGCCGCGATTTCATCAGAAGCGATCCTGTTTGGGAAGTCGCAGTGGGGAAGGAAACGGTCGGAGGGCACGCATCCCGTGATCCGGTCAACTAATACCTTCAATTCTCCACGCCCGTGAACAGGGCATGTAACTCCAGGGTGGTCAGCCATGTCGGATTAGTAAGCGCTGGCAGACTTCTCGCAGCCCCACCATGTGGGATACGCGTCCCGAAACGCCTCCGACGCCCGCGCTTGACCACAGGGCCCGGCGTTGGCAAGGTTTTGCAGGCTTCGCGCACACCGTACGGCAGACCGATACCGTTTCTCCACTGAGGACGGAAACAACCGGCGGTGACCGGGCAGCGCCCGGGCCGCATCTGGAGGACTGAGTTGAGCACCATCCGCTCCGCGACCGCCGCGGCGCTCGCATCGGCCGTGCTGGCCACCACGCTCACCGGCTGCCAGTTCGGCGCGGACGAGCAGGACACCAGTCCCATCGTCATCGCGGCGGACCTCGAACTCTCCGGCGCGGCGGCGACCGTCGGCAAGACGTACCAGCGGGCGCTGGAACTGAAGATCGAGCAACTTAACTCCTCGGGCGCGCTGAACGGCCGGAGGATCGAACTCAAGGTGAAGGACAACCGGTCGGACGCGGCCGAGTCGCTGCGCAACATCGGTGACTTCAGCGCCGATTCCCAAGTCAGCGCGATCATCATGGGCGGCTGCAACGATTGCGCGGTCGGCGCCGTCCGGGCCATCAACGAGAAGCGAATTCCCACCATTGCGCTCGCCTCGTCCGGCGCGGTGGCCAGCCCGATCGCCGACCGGCGGTACGTGTTCAAGCTCGCCCCGAACGCGGCCGACAGCGCCGCCGCCCTCGCCGTCGAGATGCGCCGCAACGGCGTCAAGACGGCCGGCGTGCTGCACAGCGACGACGACTACGGCCGCGAGGGTCTGGCCGCGCTGCGCAGCGAGTTCGCGAAGAGCGGCATCAAGCCACCGCGTGCGGAGTCGGTCAAGACCACCGACACCGAGGTCGGCGAGCAGGTCAAGGCGCTGACCGAGGACGAGCCGGACGCACTGGTGGTGTGGACCCCGCCGGAGCAGGCGGCGCTGGCCGCCACCGCGGCCCAGCAGGCCAAGTTCAAGGGATCACTCTTTTTCGACGCGGCGGCCGCCGGCGACCTCTTCCTCGGGGCCGCCGCCCGGGCGACCGAGCGGGCGACCATGGTCTTCACCCAGACCATGGTGATCGACGACGTCATCGCCACCACCCCGGCGAAGGCGGCCCGCCGGCAGTGGTTCCAGGACTACACCGCCCGGTTCGGCGGCTACAACGGCTCGTCCTCGTTCGCGGCCGACGCCGTGCAGCTCATCGCCGACGCCGAACTGCGCGCCGGCGGCGAGCCCGGCCGGGTCGACCGCGACGGCATCCGCGACGTGCTGGAGACGTCGCAGATGGACGGCCTGTCCGGCCCGATCCGGATGACGCCGGACAACCACTCCGGCCTGATGCCCCAGGCCCTGACCACCCTGGTCGCCCGCAACGGCCGGTGGCGCCTCGCGGGGTGAGGGTGGTTGGGCGGTGTGGCCCGGCGTACCCGGCTCCGGGCGGTCAGGCTTGATCCCTGCGCCGGGCACGGCGGGCCACACCTTGGCTGGTCTAGCGGGTGACCGGTCGACGTCGGATGGCCGGTCACCCGTGGGCGACGGTCACCGGGCCGACGTGGTGGCCCGGACCCAGGGCAGCGCGAGCCGCTCGACCAGGGAGAGGGCGCTGTAGAGCAGGATGCTCATCAGCGCGATCAGCACGATCGCCGCCCAGGCGGTCGCGGTGTCGCCGATGCCGTTGTACTGCAGGATCTGGTAGCCAAGCCCCGGCTTGTCCGAGTAGAACTCGCCGATCACCGCGCCGATCGCCGCCAGCGGCATCGCCACCTTGAGGCCGACGAAGACCTGCGGCAGCGCGGCCGGGAAGCGCACCTTGCGGAACGCCTGCCACCACGACGCGTTCAGCGACCTGGCCAGCTCGGCCAGGTCCGCCGGGGTGGTGGTGAGACCCGTCGCGGTGGAGAGCACGATCGGGAAGAAGCACAGCAGGAACACCATGGTCAGGATGGGCTTCTCCCCCCAGCCGACCGAGACCACCAGCAGCGGGCCGAGGGCGATCTTCGGCACCGCGTTGACCGCCACCAGCAGCGGCGCGAACATCCGCTCGACGCGGCGGGACGCGGCCAGGGCCATCCCGATCAGCACCCCGGCGACCGCCGAGAGCAGGAAGCCGACCAGCGTCAGCAGGGTGGTCACCCCCAGCGCCGGCAGCAGCACGTCGGCCGACGCGGTCAACGAATTCCACACCGCCTGCGGCGGCGGCAGGGACGCCGGGTGCACCAGCTCCAGCACCGACGTGACCAGCCACCAGACGATCAGCGCGATCACCGCGCCGAGCAGCGGCAGACCGACGGCCGCCGGGCGTACGCCAGACCGGCGGGCGGCCGCCGAAACCGGCGGCGTGGTGGGCGTCGCCACTCCGGGCGCGCCGGACGGGGCCGGGACGGCGGACTCGCGCCCCGCCTCGGTGGGGCCGGACCGGGTACCTGTCGTCTCCGTCACGTGTCCTCCTCTCCTGCCGGCCGGGGCCGGCACGCGGCGGGGGTGCGCCCTCCGGTCATCCCGGTGGGTCGCACCCCCGCGGCACGGTCGGCGTCGGTCAGGCCTTCGGCGCGAGGCTGAAGTCGATGATCTGGTCGGGGGTGATGTTCTGCTTGAGCTGGCCGGCGCCCTGCAGGATCGCGATGCTCTTGGCCACCCGGCCGCTGTCCAGGGTGCCGAGCTGGGTGCCGGAGTTGCTGGACCGCACGTAGCCGGCCATCAGCTGCAGCTCGGCGGCGGCGGAGGCCGGGTTGGCGGCGTCGACGTTCTTCTTCAGGATGTTGCCCGCCTCCTGCGGGTTGGCCAGCGAGTACTCGAGGCCCTTCATCAGGGCCGCGGTGAATCGCTTGACCATCTCCGGCTTCTCTTTGGCGATCTTCGAGGAGGTGATCAGCACGTTGCCGTAGAGGTCCTGCATCACGTTGCTGTAGGGCAGCAGGACGGCCTTCTTCTTGGTCACCGTCTCGATGGTCGGCTGGCCGACGACGAACTGGCCGATGCCGTCCACCGCGCCGGAGGCGAGCGTGCCCATCAGGGTCTGCGCGTCGCCGTTGACCCAGGTGACCTTGCTCGCGTCCACGCCGGCCATCCGGGCGTACGTCGGGAAGAGGTTGCGGACGACGGAGGTGGGGGTGTCGGCGAGCTTCTTGCCCTCCAGGTCCTTCGGCGACGCGATGCCCTTGCCCTCGACGGTCGCGATGGCGGCCATGGTGCGCTGCTGGATGGCGGCGACCGCGACGAAGTCCTTGGCCTGGCCGTTGCCGAACTGGAGCAGCCCACCGGTGAGGTCGATCGGGCCGAAGTGGGCCTGCCCGCCGACGATCGTCTGGATCACCATGCCGGTGCCCTGCCCCGGCTTGATCTCGACGTCGAACCCGGCCTCCTTGAAGAAGCCCTTCTCCTTCGCCACCCAGGCGTAGGAGTCACGGCCGAAGTTGCCGAACGAGGTGAGGTAGGTCACCTTCTCCAGCGCCCCGCCGTTGCCGCCCTTGGCGTCGTCGCCGGAGTCCGAGCCGCTGCACGCGGAGACCAGGGCGAGGGCGGTGGCCAGCGCGGCTGTGGCGACCGTACGGGTCAGCCTTCTCATCAGTGCACCATGTCCTTTCCGACCGGTACGGCTCGCCGCCGCCCGGTGGGGGTTGTCTGGCGGGCCGGCGGAGGGGTTGCCGGCTCCACCGTCGTGAGGGGATCCATCGCGGGCACAGCGTACGAGAAAACAACCTTTGCGGTGCCAGCCGTATCGGGTTGCGGTACGGACACAACTCGTGTCCACCTGTGACGGCTCGCCGTCATCCACCGCGGTTGGTCAGGTGATCCACCCCGGACGGTGCGACACGGAGGCAGGCCGGCTACCCTGTGCCGCGACTGCTGATCGCCGAATCAGGGAGGCCGCCGGAGATGATCCGCCTGTCCGGGGTGTCCCGCACCTTCGACGGCCGCGGTGGCCGGGTGGAGGCGCTGCGCGGCATCGACCTGCACGTCGCCGAGGGCGAGTTCGTGGCGGTCCTCGGCCGCTCCGGGTGCGGCAAGTCCACACTGCTGCGCCTGGTCGCCGGCCTCCTGCCGGTGTCCGACGGCGAGATCACCGTGGCCGGCACGCCGATCACCAAGCCCCGCCGCGACATCGCCATGCTGTTCCAGCGGCCGGCCCTGCTCCCCTGGCGCACGGTGCTGGACAACGTCCTGCTCCCCGTCGAGATGTTCGGCTGGAAGCGGGCCAAGCACCGCGACCGTGCCCGGGAGCTGCTGGACCTCGCCGGGCTGGGCGGCTTCGAGAAGCGGCTGCCGCACGAGCTCTCCGGTGGCATGCAACAGCGGGTGTCGCTGTGCCGGTCGCTGATCGGCGAGCCCCGGGTGATGCTGATGGACGAGCCGTTCTCCGCGCTCGACGCGCTCACCCGCGAGGAACTCTCCGGAGAGCTGCAACGCGTGCACATGACGTCCGGGGCCACCGTCGTCTTCGTCACCCACTCGATCGACGAGGCGGTGCTGCTGGCCGACCGGGTGGTCGTACTCAGCCCCCGGCCCGGCCGGATCCGCAAGGTGGTCGACGTGGACATCCCCCGACCGCGCACCCTCGGCCGCAACGCGCACCTGGCGGACGTCGCCCGGGTCAGCGCCGACCTGCACGAACTCCTCATGGAACGGGACCTGCCGGCGCCGGCCGGCGCGGAGGGACGATGAGCATGCGGGTTTCCGTCTTCACGGAGCCGCACCGGGGCGCCACCTACGACGACCAGCTCCGCTTCGCCCGGCTGGCCGAGGACGGCGGCTTCGAGGGCTTCCTCCGCGCCGACCACTACCAGGCGATGGGCGACGAGCCGGGGCTGCCCGGCCCGACCGACGCCTGGCTGACCCTGGCCGCGCTGGCCCGGGAGACCACCCGGATCCGGCTCGGCACCCTGGTCACCTCGGCGACCTTCCGGCTGCCCGGCCCGCTGGCGGTGATGGTGGCCCAGGTCGACCAGATGAGCGGCGGCCGGGTCGAGCTGGGCATCGGCGCCGGCTGGTACGAGCGGGAGCACACCTCGTACGGCATCCCGTTCCCCCGGGTCGGCGAGCGCTTCGACCGGCTGGCCGAGCAGCTGGAGGTCATCACCGGGCTGTGGCGGACCCCGCCGGGCGAGACGTACAGCTTCACCGGCGACCACTACCGGCTGGTCGACGCCCCGGCCCTGCCGAAGCCGGTGCAGGTGCCCGGCCCGCCGGTCATCGTCGGCGGGCGCGGCCCGAAGCGCACCCCCGAACTCGCCGCCCGGTACGCCGACGAGTTCAACATGCCGTTCAAGACCGTCGAGGAGACCGCCGAGGCGTACGACCGGGTGCGGGAGGCCTGCGACCGGGTCGGCCGGGCCGAGTCCGGGCGCGGCCCGCTGACGCTCTCCGCCGGGATCGTGGTCGCGATCGGCCGTACCGACGCCGAGGCGCAGCGCCGGGCCGCCCCGCTGCACGTCAAGAGCGCGCTGCCGCCGGAGGACCCGGTGGTCGGCTCGCCCGCGCAGCTCGTCGACCGGATCGGGGAGTTCGCCGCGATCGGCGCCACCCGGGTGCACCTGCGGCTGATCGACGTCGCGGACCTCGACCACCTGGAGCTCATCGCAGCCGAGGTGCTCCCCCGGCTGGACGGCACCCGATGACCGACACGCAGCTCGACGGGACCACGATCGACGCCGACGAGCCGACCGGTGGGGTGGTCTACCGGGACCCGGGCGCCGTGCACATGCTGACCAACGTCGGCGACACGACGTACCTGGCGCGGCTGGTCGAGCTGAAGTAACCGCTGGCCGGGCGGGCCGACCCCGCTCGCGGCGCGCCGGTGGCGGCCTGCCCAACAGGTGCGTAACGTGCCGGACATGGCCTATCGGACCTGGGGCAGACTGCTGCTCACGGCGCTCGGGGTGAGCCTGCTGGCCGGGGCCGGTCAGCTCGGCGTCGCGTTCGGCTTCGGCATCGTCCGGCTCGCCGGCACCTTCACCGGCGCCACCGTCAACCAGTGGCCGGCCCAGCTCGTCTGGGCGGGCTGGTTCGCCGCCAACGCCGCCGTGGTCGGCGCGGTGCTCACCGAACGCCTCGCCCGCCGGGACGGCATGGTGGCCGGCACCGGCCGCCACCTCGCCGTCGCCAGCGGCGCCGCGCTGGGCGCGACCGTCGTCGCGCCGCTCTGCATGCAGCCCGCCCGGGCCGCCGAACTCGTCGCGATGGACCCGGTCTGGGCCGTCGGCATCTGCGCCGTCCTCGGCGCGCTGGCCGGCGCGGGCGCCGCACTCGCCGTCCTGCTCCGGCCGCCGGTGGGATGGAACATGGCGGCGGTCGCGGGCGCGGTCTGGCTGCTGGCGCTGCTGTCGACGGCGCCGTCGGTCGCCTCGACCGGGCCGCTGCCCAGCGTACGGCTCGGGGTGCTGGAGCCGGCCTGGCTCGACGCCGGCGCGGCCCAGCGACTGGCCCTGGTGCTCCTGCCTCTGGTGGCGCTGCTCGCCGGCGCGGCGACCGGCGGGCTGGCCCGGTGGCGCGGCCACCCGCCGCTGGTCAACGGCGCGATCGGGGTGGCAGGTCCGGTGCTGGTGGCGTTCGCCTACCTGACCGCCGGTCCGGGCGACGCGACCGACCGCTACCAGCTCACGCCGTACTACGGAGCGTTGTTCGCGGTGGCCGCCGGCGCGCTCGGTTCGGCCGCCGCCGCGCTGCTGCGCTGGCCGCTCGTCACGCGCACCGCCCCCGGCGGCGCCATCGAGCCGACCGACATCCTGCGCCCGCTGCCCACCGGTCCCGCGCTGCCGCACGCCCCGGAGCCGGCCGCCGGCGCCGACGAGCCGGCGACGGTCGACCTGACCGACGCCGGGCGCGTGGCCGCCGACCGGCCCGGGGGTACGGACCCCGGCGGGACCGCCGGCGACGACGCCCCGCCGCCCCGGGCCGTCCCGGCGCACTGGGACTGGCCGGCCGACGGCACCACCGTCCCGACGACACCCGCCGCCGCTCCGGCCTCGACGTCCGTGGCCCGGGGCCGGACCGCGGGATCGCCGCCCCCGGCGGTCACGGGCGCGGCACACCCGGCCGGGGCACCGGCGACGACGGACGCGGCGGCCTCTGCGGCTTCTGCCGGATCGTCGCCCCCGCCGGTCACGGACGCGGCGCACCCGGTCGGGTCAGCGGCGACGACGGGCGCCCCGCGCTCCGCCGGATCACCACCCCCACCGGTCACAGACGCGGCGGCCTCTGCCGAATCACCACCGGTCACGGACGCGGCACAACCCGCCGAGTCAGCACCGGTCACAGACGGGGCGGCGTCTGCCGGATCGCCACCCCCGCCGGTTTCGGATGCGGCGCACCCGGCAACGGATACGGCGCCGCCGCCACGATCGCCGGCCCCGCCGGTCGCCGACACGGCACAACCGGCCAGGTCGCGGACGACAACGGATGCGGCGGCTTCCGCCGCGCCGTCGGCGGCGACGGATGCGGCGCGATCGGCCGAGCCGCCAGCCGCAACGGATGCGGCGGGATCGCCGGTCCCGGCGGCTACGGACGCGACGGGAGCGGCCGGATCGCCGCCCCCGGTGGAGGCCGTGCCCGCCGCCAGGCGGGACCGCGCCGACGAGGGCGCCCAGGCCACTACGGCTGCGGGCGAGCAACCACCGGCTGCGGCCGAGCAACCACCGGCTGCGGCCGAGGCCGCCGCGCCCCCCGCGCAGCCGGCCGCCCCGGCCGCCCCCAAGCCCCGCCGCACCCGCAAGCCCCGGTCGACGAAACAGCCGGCGGCCGCGGCGGCGAACAGCGCCGACCCGACGCCCGCGGTCATCGACTCCCCCGCCGATCCGGCGACCCCACCGGCGGCACCGCGTGCCGGCGCTCAGGCCACGGCACCGGCCACCGCCGCTGCGGCAGGGACACGGTCGGCCGGGGCCGCCGCAACCGCTCAGACGGCGAGCAGTGCCGCCGAACCGGCCCCGACCACCGAGGTAGGCCCGACCGCCGAAGTCGGTCCCGCGGCCGAGGCGGGTCCCACCACCCAAGTCCGTCCGACCGCCGAAGTCCGTCCGACCACCGAAGTCCGTCCCACCACCGAAGTCCGTCCGGCCGCCGGAGCGGATCGGATCGACAAGGCCGCCCCAGCCGCCGGCGTGTTCGGCACGACGTCCGGGGTCGGCTCCCACGCGCCGGATCCGGACGACAGCGGTCCCCGCGCGGTGCCACTCCTGCCCAGCGACGAGCCGGCGGCTGGTCCGGGCGGCGAGCCGGACCCGGCGCCCCGGCCGGCCTGGCGACCCGCACCGGCGTGGCCGGCAGCGCCCCGGGTCGGGCCCGACGACGCCCTCGACGCGCCCCGCCCGGCCGCCGCGGAGCCCACGCCCGAGCCGGCGCCCCGGCCCCGACACCGGGCCCCGCTGCCCGACCTGGCCCGGGCGGCGAACTGGGACGCCCTCGCCACCGCGCGGCCCGGGGGCCCCGCGCCGACGCCGGTGGACGCCGCGTCGGAGAACGGGACCGCTGCCGCCGAGGGACCCGGGACGCCGGCCGACGGCGCGGCGTCGGCCGGCCCGGCCGAGCAGCCCGGGGGACGGAACCGTGGTCGGCTGGGGCTGTTCCGGCGCAACCGGCCCCGGGCCGAGGACGCTCCGGCGGACCGGGAGTCCGAGCCGCTGACGGCACAGGACGAGGAGTACGTGGACTGGGTCGCCGGCCTGAGCGGCCCGAATGCGGACAACGAACCCGAGCAGGAGAACGGTCGGCGGTCGTTGCGGTCCACCGGCCGCCACCATCGCGACTGACCCGGACCCGACCCGAGCGGGGGGGCCCCCCCCCCCCCCCCGGGGGGGCCCCCCCCGGGGGGGGGGCCCCCCCCCCCGGGCCCCCCCCCCCCCCGCGCCGGCCCCCCCCCCCCCGGGCCGGAAAACCCGCCCGCCGCGCCCCCCGGGCGC